>NZ_CADFDL010000003.1:0-868666 GCF_902832865.1 Burkholderia sp. BCC0397
CGCGACGCTGCCTGCGATCAAATCGGCAGCATGATTGCCTCGGACGTTCCACTTAAAAATCTCAGAAAACTGTCCGAATGAGCGAGGCCACCTCTAATGGGCCACTGCACTCAAAGCGCTGCGCTCCTGAGCTCGCGGTAAAGAGATCGCGAATGGCCGTTTCGGTTCAGATGCCATTCGATGCCTGGTCGAAGCCGACAGTCCACCGACCGACATGAGCATATTTATTCATGCGGTTGTGCATTCACGTTCGATTGGGTTTCCGTCGATCAACAGAACTCCCGTGCCGTAGTCGGCAGGGCACCGAGCAACTCGGTCCTGTCGACGAACTTGCTTGCGATCAGGTGCCGCACTTTCCCTTCGGCCTTTGGCCTGCGACCGCCATCAGGTTGGGACGTTTAGGAAGGGAATCTTCGGCGGTGCGAGCTGCCGCAAGATCGTCAAATGAACATCAAGATTCACTCGTTTCAGATGATCGAGGTTCATCTGCCCGCCAGCAACCAGTGCAGGTTCAAAACCATACATCTCGTTGGGCTCGATCCTTCCGAGCTTTCCAAGCGCCCGAGCAAACAGCAGCTGCTTCGAATCATCCTTGAAGTCGCATTCGTTCCGTGTCTTGGCGCCGAAGAAAGTCTGTATACGAAAGTCCGGATTTTTCAGCGGGCCTTTTAAGTCCTTCTCCAAGGCGATAAGCGAATGCGTCGGGCATGACACCGTCAAGCTCGGCCCGGTCTTCTCACCCCAAGCATACAACTTCCCGAACGCGGTCCGAGCGATGACGTGGTAGCTATCGACCTCTTCGAAGATCGTGTCCTCAAGCCACATATCTAGAACGTCTTCGTACTCGTCGGGATTCACGATCGAGAACAAGCCGTCCGCGTAGCTCGCCCACCCTTCTTCGGACCAATATTTCAGAAGCTGAGCAGGCAGCTTCTTGTCGAATTTTTCGAAGCTGGCTTGAGGCACCTCGACTCGGCTCGTCGCCTCCCCAAAATTCTCGATAAACCACTCAAAATCTTCGTCTCTCATCTCATTCCCTTTCCGCGACAAGGTTCCAGCTTGACGTTCATCAAAGCGTCACCCTTGCCGCTCGAAATGGCATCCTTCGCAGGCAAGCAGAAGAACATCGCGGTGGTCGCAGTAGCCCGCGAACTGGCCGGTTTCATCCGGGACATCAGTCAGCTCGCGATGGCGCTTGCTGCGCCGCGCGAAGGGCTCGCGGCGTGATGCGAAAATCGAGCAACCCCTTGCTCCCAACTTGATGACTGGAGGAGGAGTTTCCTGAAGGCGGCGTAGCCCGGCACACGAGCAACCCGCGCTGAGGCTACGCAACGGATTGCATCCGACTTGCGGTGCTAGATAGCGGCAGGCTCATTGGGCGGACCTCTGTAATGCGGTACCCAACCCGCGGATATCAGCTTGATCCACCGTCGAGACGTACTGCTACGTCGCCCTCAGGGAATTCCAGCAATATGAACTCGAAAACCGATCCCGATTGACACCGGGAGTCATATCAGCCTCCTGATGCATCTCAAGCAGATGAACGAGATGCCGCCGAACAGACGGCAGTTGACCAGCCTCACCGAACAAGGAAAGTCATGGTCACCTTCTGAATGGGTGTTCACCAGCAACAGATCAGAGGACGGAAAGATCGCCGAGCCCCGAAAGGCCCACAATGGTGCAATCGAAGCCGCCGGCCTGCCTCACCTTACATTGCACGGACTGCACCGATCGTTCGGTACGCTTTCAGAATGGGTTGAAGTCCCTGTCGGTGTTGTTGCGCAGATCCAAGGCCACAAGCCGTCTGCGTTGGCCGAAAAACACTATCGCCGGCGACCACTCGATCTTTTGCGCATGTGGCACGATAAAATTGAATCGTGGATGCATCAACAAGCAGGCCTTGGCCATCTCCTTACGCCTGTTGCCGAACTGACGCGAGCGACGAAG
Organism: Burkholderia sp. BCC0397; assembly: GCF_902832865.1. Classification (NCBI taxonomy): domain Bacteria; kingdom Pseudomonadati; phylum Pseudomonadota; class Betaproteobacteria; order Burkholderiales; family Burkholderiaceae; genus Burkholderia; species Burkholderia sp. BCC0397. Next base: position 1,948 of record NZ_CADFDL010000003.1, read on the forward strand.
CGGCAAAGACGGCGTCAGGAAGTTGATAGCCGCCAACCGTTCACAATACGGCTTACAGCGGGAAGCTGCACAATGCCCGATGACGCTCAAATCCCACTCGCCCCCTTTGCACCCTCCCGAATCTGGAAGTCAACCGATTGACCGATCAAAAACACGCTCGGGAGTCAATATGCCGTTAGTCGGACATCAACTCACCCAGATTCACACCTGTGACTTCCCCCTTCCTTCCCACGCCAATCTCAGTCTCCTCTGATTAATTTTCCAATTTATATCACTCAAACATATATAAACTCAACCAAATCACTATCCGGGTTAAAATCCACCCTCATGAAGGTCTTCGCATCATAAAACCAACGATCGATACCGTCATGAACTGGCCACAATCTATCCGGTTTCCCCAAGACACGAACGACCGCGTCTTTCGTGTAACCGATCTTGATTCCACGAACATCACCCGAAAATGGACTCCTTATACGAACAGAATACACCTTTCCGTTTTCGGAAAAAGCCGTTACCGCACCGTCAGCGCGCTCAATCGCATTTACCGTTTTCGCCCCGATCTTCTTAGGCTGTGGGGAGGCATTGAGTAGAGATGCTGCAGCAGCCTCCGCGTCACCGGACAGAGGATAGTCCATCTTCATTCCTTAAAAAATACAATCCAACCTATCAAGCTAAATCTTTACTTTTCAATGCATCCAGGAACTGCGAGAATGAATCAAAGAGCAGCGTTATATTTTTGAAACTGCTTAATGTGGGATCCTCCGCCGGCTCGGCGCCCTCATGATTCCAAAAATACACTTTCCCATTTCGATCCAAATTTCGATCACAATCCAACAGATATAAGTTCCCACCTGGATCATCAGCAATAGGCACAAAGCCAACCGGAATATATTCATCCAGGTTTTCCATCTGCGTAGGAATATGCCGATTCTTGCTGGGCGCAAGAGTGGAAAAATAGGAAGCCAACAATGGACCCAACGGGGTGTCCTGAAGATAGCCCTCGTTGAAGCAACCGCCGTTATACCGTTGCAAGAAAACCTTGTAGTCTGCCGGACATATCAGTTCGTGCGATGAAAAAAACGAATCAATCGTATCGTCGGCGGCACCGTCGTACCGCACTGACGAATGGCTCTGTGTTGAATACGTCAACTCTCTCATTTTCCTTCACCATCAAATGTTCAGTTCTGTGGATAACCTACCCACCACCACCAACAGACACACCGCCGGCATGAGGAAAGCCACCTTCGGCAACGTTATGAATTGATTGTGGCACCAATTGCATTGTCTTGCCGTCTTCCACATGGTGCCACGTAAATCCATCGGGCGGATCGCTTCCTGTCAGTCCTATCTTCTCGTTGGCCTTTCTGAAGTCACTCGTGTGGTTAAACTGCATATCGTCAATCTTGACCGACTCGGTAGCATGCGGCGAGAAATCGGGAAATCCTTCCTTGTTGTAAGTGACCTGCACACCATCCTTGCGGATATATGTCACCGAACCATCTTCGTGGGTGACAATTTTCCCGCCCTTCTTGATCCAGCTACTCCAGTTCGGCGGATACTTCCAGGCTCCTCCGGAAGGCTTGACACGAATCCCATCTCCGGAAATATCTGCCAACTTATCGAATTCGCTCTTGGGGACAACCGGAGCTTTGGTCCCCGCAGCATCACCCGTCGCCTTCGTACCTGCTGTTGTCGCATCGTCGCCAATGGCTCCTCGGCCCAATTGCGACTCAGCTGCAGTATCTGCCGCTTTTGCGGCGTTCGCAGCGTCTCCCGTTCGACCTGCTGCGCCTGCCGCATCGGCCGTCTCCCCCATTTTGCCCGCTGCGTTCGTGGCTTCGCCCACTTTGCCGGCCACGTTCGCGGTCTCACCAATCTTACCGCCAACGTTAGCCGCCTCTCCGACCTTGCCCGCGACATTCCCCACTTCGCCGACCTTGCCGGCAGCACCGACACCGCCAACAAACAAGCCGCCGATGTCGACCGCGCCGCGCCCCAGCGCCTCGCCATAGTTGCCTTGGCTCCACGCCTCCATATACGGCTTGGTGATGCCATCGACGATCGCGCCAGGATGATCGTAGATCGCCTGCGCCGTCTTTCCTGCTGAGTCCAGCGTCTGCGAGTACCCGTGGTAGTCGTATAACCCTGTCAGATCAGACAGACCCTCAGCAGCCTGCGACACTGGCGATAACTTGGCCGCTCCGACCGCCAGCCCGCCCAAGCCCTTCGCCATGTCCCACACCGCACCGCCGGCCCCCTTGAAGAACCCGCCAACCTGATGCATGACGCCCTTCTCGGGTGGCGGATTAGCATCCCCCACGACGTTCCCGCTCGCGTCCACCGAGCTTCCCGGCGCGGGCGCGGTTACGTAAGTGCCCGTACAGTTGCCGGAGTTCATTGTGCACGGGTCACCGTCACGAATAACGGGATGGCCGCCCGCGCGAACCGTCGTGCTTCCCTTCGTCGGCTTGGTCTCGCCTCCCACGGTGCCGGAGCGCACCCCATCGGCTGAGCCCGCTTCGTCGCCCGTACATGTCGGGACCACACTCTGATCGAGCACGTACGCCGGCTTTCCGTTGAATCGCACGCTTGGCACGATGCCCGATGACCCGCTCAGATCCGAGATGACCTGATAGGGCACCGGCGGCGTGGAACTGCCCATCGGCGTCTTGCAGACATCAGGCGTGCTACTGACGGCCTTGAAGCTACCGTCCTGTCTCGACGCAATCCGATTGCCCGTGGAGAAATGATCGGACGGTTGCGCCTTATCCTGCGGCTTATAGACGCCAGTTTCAAAGCGCCTTTGAACTGACTTCCCCGCCTCGTCAAATATATCCCGCAAGTCGGAACGGTGGCTCCACGGATTCGGTGTGTTCCATAGCGCATCCAGATTCTTCACCGCGTCGCGGGCCTGCTCGACACTCTGGATGTTGAAGTGCTCACGGAAAACATCGCCCGCGTCACCGGTGATGGTGAACGTTAGTGGTTCAGCCATGCCGCACTCCCGCTGGTCCGATCGGGCCCGCCGGCGAACGCACGGCAAGCCGCTCCCAGTCGGCATGGTTCACAAACCTTGCCTCGAAGCGCTGCGCACGCACGGACTTCATCAGCGTCGCACGCCACACCAATGTCACCACGGGCTTGGCCGCATCCGACACGTCGACAGACAACGTATCGAGCAGCAGCGGCGCGAACTTGAGCGACTGGTCGGTGTAGACCCATCCCATCGGTAGATGTCCTGGCAAAGCGATGCGCAGGATCGTATTGCCCCGCTCGTCGAGAGTCGATCCGGGCGTGCCGACGGGAACAAGATTCGTCAGCACGATCGTTTCGTTACCCTTCAGGTGCGGCACCTGCATCAGCGGATGCGCGCCGTTCCAGTATCTGAACTGAAAATCGTCCGGTAAGCCCAGATGGCGCTCAGCGAGCCACTGGTCATCGTAAGTGCCGGCAAGCTCACGCCTCGATCGCCACGCTTTCCCGACGATACCGAAGCCAGCCGGATACAGCGACGGATGGGCCTGCCCATTCGAAGCTGCTAGCCATGCTTGTACCGAGATGGGTTCGCTGCCGGCTTCGATCTGCGGAGCAGCGACCTTCTGCTGCTTCGTCGCGGTAAGGAACCAACGCTCAGCAAACCCAAGACCGATCGGATTGTCTTCGCACGCCGTATGCGCCACCGGAACGTTATCTTGATCGGGATGCAGAGCCTGCTGTTTGTCATCGAGCCGGGATGCCTTCGGCACCCGTTTCGCACCGGAGTCATGTGCGTCGACACGACACTGACCACCCCATGCGTACTCGTAACGCATAGGCAGCGCTGCGATTGGCTCGGGCGGCGTCAGCCACCAGTCGACGGGACGCACGATGCCGAGCGAGGCGATCTTCACGAGTCGATTCATGCTTCGACCAAGCATCGACCGCCGAGCAAAGTACCTTTGGCCGGTCACGAACAGCCTGCGATCCAGCAGGACTTTCGTCGTCGGCACACCCGCGTCGTCGTCGGATCGCATGGGTGCCGACACGATTCGAACGCCCGCCACGAAGCGCGGCAACGATCGCCCCTGCGGCGCGTAGGCCGTCCCGTTGATCAGTACATCGCAAAGCGGTTTATATGGCGCGAGATCACTTTCCTCCGCCACGCTGGACTGGTTCGGCTCGCCGTGGAAACGATCTGATGTCGCGAGCGGCGTCTGCTCCTGCGCCAGCACCAACGAGCCATTGCGCAGTTCGAAAGTCTGCCGCAATACAACGGTATGGAACGATGCGCCATCCGGCGCAAACGACTCGAACGCCAATGCCGGAAAAGGCGTGTGATTGGAGAACTCCATCGCCGCTCCCGTCAATTGACGTCAACATCCTTACCGTTGATCTGCACCGGCCCTGAGCCCTCGATCAGCAGCTGCGTGCCGCGCAGCGTGATGTGCCCGTTGGACTCCATGATGAGGACGGCGCTACCGGTTTTCAGCTCGATTCGGTCGCCGGCCGTAATCGTGTACGTCTTGCCCACCATCGTGGTCTTCGACAGGCCCACTTCTTCGGCACTGGCAAGCCCGGCCGACGTGTTGACTGCTCCGGCCACCGTCACCTGATAGCCGCCGCCCACGGTCAGTGCTTTCGCAAGTCCCACCGTCTCCGTCGACGTCAGTGCAATCAGGAGATTCTCCATTCCCTGTATCGTCTCGTTTCGGTTGCCGCCGACCGTCAGCGTCTCGTTGTTGCCAACGGTCTCGGTGCGATCCACGCCAACGTGAATCGTCTCGTTGTTGTCGACGGTTTCCGTGCGATCGTGGCCGACGTGCACCGTCTCATCGTGATCGATGTTCTTGGTACGGTCGTTGCCGACCCAGTGCGACTCGTCGTGCTCGACCTCGATGCGCTGATCCTTCTCGGCGTGAAGCCAAACCTCTTCCTCACCCTTCTTGTCTTCGAAGCGAATCGCATTGGCCGTGTTGACGTTACCGGTCTTGGTCGAACGCGTCAGGATCCCGCTCTGTGTCGCGTTGGCGGGAAGTCCCCACGGCGGCATGTTCCCTGAGTTGTAGACGCTCGAGATAATTAGCGGGCGATCAGGATTTCCGTCCAGGAAAATCACGACCACTTCGTCGCCGATTCGCGGAATCTGGATCATCCCGAATCCGCGCCCGGCCCACGGCTGCCCGACACGTACCCAGCACGAACTGCTCTGATCGCGCTTGCCGAGACGATCCCAATGGAACTGCACTTTCACGCGACCGAGGTTGTCCGTGTAGATCTCTTCGCCCTCAGGACCCACGACGATCGCAGTTTGTGGTCCGATGATAGACGGCCGCTCAATCGTAAAGACAGGACGATATGGAATCTTCTTGCGGATACAGGTGAAGCTGCACTGGTAGCTCCCCGAGCCCTCGCCCGCCTGATAGTTGTTCGTGCCGCTGTGCGTCACCGATGTAATCAGAAACTGACGCTCCTCCGGTTTTGCATCGCCGTGGTCGTAGTGATCGTCCAGCTCGAAATACCGGCACGGCGACAACCGCCGACTGGTGCTCGTCCCGACGAAGACCTTGCTGTTAGCTGCGAGCGCCTGTGTCCTGAAGCGCGTCAACTCCTCTCCTCGGTCGCTGTCGGCAAAACCGTGCTCCCCAAGGTAGTCGTACACCTCGTACGACGGCACTTCGCCCTGATTTACCTCGGTGCCCCCCGATACAAACCGGCGCGCATGCGGAACCTTGTAGTCGAATGTCTTCAGGCCGACGCTATTGGATTCCAGTTGCCGGCTTGCCTGGAAGGACGTCACCACCGCCAGATTGTCGAGCGCCTCGTCCTTCGTGTACTGCAGTACCGGGCTGCGGCCGTCGATCTGCTTCGCTGCGATCGAGTTATCCGTGATGATCAACTTGTGACCATCCTTCGCATGCTCGAAGAAAAAGAACAGGCCATCTTCTTGCATCAGCCGTTCGACGAATTCGAGATCGGTTTCACGATACTGCGTGCAGTAACTGCGGTTCTTCGTACCTTTCGACAGTCGGAACTCGAACGACGCGATCTTCCCGTACTCCTGAAATACCTTTGAAAGAATGTCTTCGGTGTTTTCCTCCTGGAAAACGCGAATGTCGCGACGGCGAGACAGCATCCAGAGCCACGGCACGATGACCGCGCTATAGACCGTGAAACCGCCATCGTTGTCGAGGTGGGTGAAGTTGGCAACGTAACCGTGAAAGTACCGCTCCTCCGAACTCGCCAGCGCATCGGTCAGCTGTAACGTAATCGTCACAGATTGACCGATCATCTTTTTCAGTTCGATATTCGGGTCTTGCGATGCGAGCCGGACGTGAATCTCGAAATTTTGAGATAAGCCCTCAGCGCACTGAAAATCGACAAGCACCAGATCGGACCGCCCTTTCATTGGCGTCTGAATGGTGAAAAGCCTGTTGATCTGAAGACCAAAAAAACTCGCGATATCTGACATCTGCATGGCAGCCTCGGAACCCCGCAGTGAATGCGGCAGGATATTATTCGTCGGTGGATTTTAAACTGCTTGCCCCCGTCTGACTCAAGTTTTACGATTCTTGTGTCTTTAATATTGGGGACGGAGTTGTACGGAACGTGAATGGAAACTCTGCTGCCTCACTACGAATACGAGGTCAGCCTGCTGTTACGCGGCCTGACTGAGTTTACCCACCGTTACCCGAAGATCGGTGCGCGGCTCGGGATCGGGAATGGTCACGGTGATCTGCACGTCGACCGGATGATCCAAACGTTCGCGCTACTAGCAGCGCGGATCGACGCGAAGCTCGAGGACAGTTATCCTGAATTTACCGAAGCGTTGCTCGAAACACTGTACCCGCAGTACTTGCGCACGGTACCTTCGTGTGCGATCGCACAATTCGACCCGAGTGCCCTGTTCAACCAACTGACGACGCCACTCACTGTCGCGCGCGGCACATCGCTCGACGCCAATGCTGCAGCGTGCCGGTTTCGAACGGTCTATGACGTAATACTGTCGCCGCTATGCGTTCATTCGGCACGCTATGCACCAGCTACGCTGACTCCTGCCGCAGTTCGGTTGCCAACCGACGTCACCGGCATCGTCTCGATCGCGTTCGCCAGCGCGACGCCGTCTGAAACCTTCGATGCTGCGATCCCATCCGGCCTTGTTCGCACACACCTGTCCGGCGATAGACCGCTGGTCGCCGCGCTGACCGACGCTTTGCTGCAGCACGCCTGCGCTGCGTTCGTTGAGGTCGACCAAAGCGGCCGGTGGAACGCTTTGTCCAAAGTTCCAATCGAGGTGGTGGGCTTCGACGAGAACGAACAGCTGCTACCGAAGGAGCCCATCAACACTTCCGCGGCTCTCCAATACTTAATCGAATCTTTCGCGTTCCCGGAGAAATTCGATTTCGTCGACGTCGATCTAGGACGAATGCGACGCGCTGCACGCGCACCTGAAGCACGGCTGCTAACGCTGCATGTCGCGATCCGCGGCCCGGCCGAGAAATCAAGCGTAGGCCAAGCAATAGATGGCCTGGACGCTACCGCTTTCCAGCTGTTCTGCACCCCAGTCGTAAATCTTTTCAAGCGAGATACAACGCCAATCCAGTTGACGTGCGCCGACACGGCGTACCCCGTAACGCCCGTCCCGCTACAAACAGGCGTTCCCCTCGATGTGTATTCGATCGACGCCGTCTATCTCGGTGATCGAACGCAATCTGATCAGGACACGGTTGCGGTGGCTCGCCAGACCTCGCGCACCACAGTCCTGCCGTATCATGCGTTTAGTCACAGCCGACAGACCGATCCAGCCGTTGCCTACTGGACAGCCTTTCGAGATCACCACGCAGCAGCCGGTGCATGTCGTTCGCCGCTTCTGCTGTCACTGGTCGGTTTGGCGGGAAACGCTGTCCATTCGAAACGCCCGCAAGTAGAAGTAGACGTCATGGCAACCAATGGAGAATTGCCATCTCGCTTGCCGATCGGTGCGCCTGATAGTGATCTACTGTACGACGGTGCCGCGTTAGCGTGCCCCATCCGACTTCGCACACGACCGACCTTGCCGAGTAGGCTGCCCTGCGGACATGACTCGCTGTGGCGAGTTCTCGCCGGCATGTCGCTCCATCCGTTTGACCTGACTCACACAGGATTGAAAGCCTTCAAGGATTTTCTCCGCCTGCACGCACCGCGTGCGAGTGTCATCGCACAGCGCAGCATCGACGCAATTACCGGACTTGACCACCAGCCTGTTATCAAATGGATGTCGCTCGGCAACCAATTTCCATCGTTCGTACGCGGAGTGGAAATCATCGTGTCACTGGACGAGAGCGCACTACGCGACGTCACGCTGAGCCTGTTCGCACGGGTGCTTGATCGATTCTTCGCACCCTACGCGCCGACGAATAACTACGTGCAAGTCGTCCTCCGGTCGGCGAAAAGTGGGACGGAGTTGCTGCGCTGCCCCACTCAACCAGGGATACGCCCCGTACTCTAGTCAATCGGCAACGACGGGGCCTGTCGATCTGCGTCAACCGATCCGTTCTTCGAGGATCAGTTCACACCCGGCAGTTCGCCGATCGGCCCCTGCTTTGGAATGGGTTCCTTGCCTTGATACGTCATTTGGCCGAACATGAGTCCACCGCCGAAAGAATCCGTCCACCCCTCCATTCGACCGCGCGTTCTGATAAAAATCGGGGCCGACATGATTACTTGTCGCATGAATACCGCCCCGGCCAAGGGAACCATGGCAAGCTTCATTAGACTCGAATCGATTCCGGCAAGCATAAACGTGCCACTCCAACCAGCGAGGTACCCAAATGACAAATCGACATAGAGTACGCCGCCCTCAAAATTCTTGAGCTGCAATTCTTGGCCGCGAAATGCTTCGGTCATGTATACCGTGCCACTGCTGTCAAAGCCTTTTGTCGCACCGGTTCCACTTATGCTACGCCCACGGATATTGAGCTTCGGCAGCTCAAGCTTACCCAGCTTGAACCATTTGAGAATGGGAAGTGATAATCCCGCCCCTACACCCGCGTATACGAACTGCTCGGGCTGCCCCGATGGTGGATCAAACACCATGACGCCGCCCGAAGCAAGAAGCAGGTCAAGGCCACCACCACCGCCCGCTCCAGTGTCGTAAGCCCACTTGCTTTCTCTCAGTGTCTTTATCCACATGGATTATCCATATCTCGGCCGGAATGACTGGCCTGTCAGCCCTGCATAGAGTAACGCGATCGTAAACGCAGCTAACATAAGGGTTTCAAGCCACATGTTGGTGAACGTGTCGATTTCCGCTGTTTCCCGCGGCTTGGTCGGAACATAACGGACCGGAACAGAATCCCCGACTTCCACCGAGACAAAGCTCCCGGGAAACGATACGTGTTCGCCAGCTTGTGTCACAAAAGAAATCTCCGGATGACGCTCGCCGTGGTTTAGTCGAATGACCGTACCTTGCGTTGCAACCGAAGATTTGATGAAGGTCAGCCGGTCGCTGAGCGAAATCAGCGTACCGATGGCTACGCACAGACCAATCACCAACGCGAAGTAATTGAACTTATGTGCTTTACTGGCCACTGTTTTTCCCGATGTTGAATGTTGTACCCACACTTCCCGACATGCTTTACCATACCTTACGCGGCCTGCAGAGTATGACGTAAACTTTACGCTCGCTCCAATCCGCTCCTAGCGCTCACCGGAAGATAACGGCATTTCCGAATCTGCTTTGGATCCGTAGCCATCGCAAGGAAAATACACTGTTGACACCAGTGACCTCTGCGAATCGTATTTGGCTTCGCGAGCCGACGATGCCTGATACGGCGCTCCCATTCGAGTTTTGTGGAGGCATTCGCATACTCCGTCGAAATACATCGAGCACCGCGCTCCACCCACAATCATTCGCATCCATTCGATCCCCAGGGACATAATCGCAAAGCCAACGCCATCTTCCAACGACAATTGCTCCCGGCATTACCCACCAGCGATGGCTGTGAGCACCGCACCATTCGAGGCTAGCTATAGAGCTTTACAGTCCTCGGTAGGTACCGACCCCATGTCCGCTCGGCAGTTGGCATATATCTATGATTTCGTATACGTCGCTTCGATTCTGACATCGACTCGACACATTGTTTGATCAGATCATTCTATCGTGCTGCCACCTGATGCTGATAACAGATCGGCCGACATTATGCGCAACGTAAGCTCGACCGCCAATGTGATGTGCTACTTCGAAAGGCCCCGAAACAACGAAGATTCAATGTCAGGCCGAAGCCGCATCGAAATGCCTACACAGAGCCTGCATGGAAATCGACGAGCGAGTGACCGATAACGAGCCAAACCCTTGATCTGACTGGCCCGCCCTACACGATTCGAACGTGTGACCTACGGCTTAGAAGGCCGTTGCTGGCGGGCGGCAAACCCTTGTCGGGCTTGCCTTCTATCCAACTGAGACCTTCCTATTCACACCCCATTCACAGCGAGCGACCTCCTAGGAGGTTGCATGGCAACAATAAGCAAGGTCCCCTCGGGGTGGCTCTGTCAAATCCGCAAGAAGGGCTACCCGAACAAGTCCAAAACATTCGCCACCCGAGCGGATGCACTGACATGGGGCAACCAGATCGAAGCCGAGATGGGGCGGGGGCTAGGCGAAGCTCAGTGCTCGTAAGCTGTATCGGGCGATTTGCACCGCGTCGGTGTGTGGGAATGCCTACCGCCTGGGCCAGCTCGACCAACAGCGGATTGGTTCTCACGCCTCCTCCGACGGGTGCGCGGTAAGCTTGCGCTGGATTTCTTCGTAACGGCGGGCATGCGCACTGCCGTCCGTACCTGTAGCGACTGCGGTACGGAAAAGCTCGCGTTCGCGTTCAAGCTCTGCCTGCAACTCGGTAACATTCTTGTTCATTTCGTACATAGTCAATCCTCTTAGATTAGTAATCCTTCGGGTAATAGCTAAGCACCATCTCCCCGATACACTCTTTCGGCACGCCGTAACGCGCGGCTACGATAACCAACCCGGCGTACTGCTCAGCGGTCATCGTCACACTGTAGGTATAGCTCGTCCTGCGGCCTGACACCTCGAATTTTGGCCGCTTATCGTCAGCGAGACAGTGGACTAAACGTCTAAATTCGTTGGCTGCGGTGTATCCCGTCTCCTCCCGCAACTGATGTAGTCGCCTCACCGATTGCCGCGATAAAGCGAATCTATAGCGCCTCGCCGGCTTCACACGCGCAGGTCATTTACAAGCGCGGCTAATTGCTCCGCTGCTTCGTCAGCCTTCATGCGCTCAGCAAGTTCCCGGCTAAGCTCGGATGCCACCGTACGCGCTGCTTGTGCGTCGCGGTGCGGTCCGTCCACGGCGGACGGATCAATGACGCCGGCCCGTGCCTGCATTGCCATGCGCTCCAGATGCGCATTAGCCTTGCTTGTGACTTCCTGTTGCCGCGCGATAAGCTTGCGCAAGTCGCGTGCACTTCGAGCACTACAAATAGACTTCCCACGAAGCTCCGCGACCTCCGTCTTAATCCGAGATAAAGCAGCCTCCAATGTTGGCGGCGGGTTCGATCCAACGTACTTGACGCTACCGTCAGGGCACCTCATATAGTCGGATTGGGAAAAGTGGTACTGAACGGCCCCGCCACTTTGAATGTGATCCGCGACGCTACGCGGCGGCTTCGGAGTAAAAATTTTTCTCATGATACCCATATGGATTACTTATTAAATTGGAGTGAGCGCCACACCCACTCCGTTGGAGTTAGGCCACGGTCACTGCGACCGGATTGACCATAAGCTTGTAGTCGGCGTACCGCGTAATCTTGAAAGCCGTTTGGTTGGTCAGGAACAGGCGCGTTACCGTGGTATTGCTACCGCTCGGCGCGGTGTCCATCACGATATCGGCCTCGTTGCTTCGCTCGATAATCTGAGGGCCATCAAAAACGGCGGTGCGCTGTGCGTCCACGAGAAACAGTACGCCCTCAGGCATCGCCAATACGGCGAGTGCCGGCAGGTCGTAGAACGTACCGCCGCGCGGCCCGATGTTTTGCTCCTGCGCGCTACGGAGCTTCGCAAGGGTTTGCGGGTTCCCCACCCAGCCCGCGCTACGGAGGTCGCCGTGGAACGCTTCAAAGGCTGCATTGATGGTCGTTTGTGCCGTTCCCGCCGCCGCCGTCAAGCTCGCAACCATCGCGGCGTCGATCGCATTATTTGCAGCGTTTTCGAGGTTGGTTTGCACGAAAGAAATCACGTTCCCATCGTTATCCGCGTTAAGCAAAACATCAGAAAAGGCGAGGCTAGAACCAGCCGACTCACGGAAAGCACGGAACGCAACCCGGTGCGGACCGTAGTCGGCAACGTTGATCGACTTTCGCGTATGCACGCGACAGACCGGCGGCAATTTGTGGAAAACCGGGCATCTGAGACGGGTTCGAATGCCTACACGCTACATATCAAGATGCGAAGCCATACACGGGAGGCGCGAAAGCTTGTGATTCTCGCGCTGCGGGACTACGGCTTTCGTATCCTGCGACAAGCTACGCGGGTCGCTGATTCCCGATCCGTGTCCGTTGACGTGCGGTACTGCGCCAGCGACATGGCGGAGGCCCTGGGCGAGCTAGCCAAGATTCTCCCGGTCGATCCTGCTATCAAGGTGGAGTCGTTCATTCTGTCCTAAACTATTTAGGACTACATCTAGGGCCGGTGTCTCTTCGGGGATGCTGGCCCTTTTGTTTGGCTGTTTGTCTACAACAAGGAGGTTCATGAATAAGCACGAAGTACCCGCCGAGCCGTATGCGGCCGAACGCGTCATTAGCACACGTGTTAAACCGGAGACACACCGCGCGCTGCGGGAACTGGCGGCGAACAAAGATGCCAGCGTGGCGGCAGTATTCAAGGATGCAATCCGCTTATATCTCGCCCAGCACCGTACGCAGGCAAAAGCATGAGAAAACTGCTATCGCGCATCTTCGGCCGACCTTCTCCGCCGGAGTCGGTACATACGAACTCATGCCGCGTGTCACTTGGCGGCGGGGTGACAGCGGTATTCCACTTCAAAGATACGTCATCGTTCGATCCAAGCGCGCCGATTGTCTTTGTCACGGACCCCGAGCCGCCGAAGGACTAACGAGCTTGAACGTAGGCGGCCCGCCTTAACTCGGTCTACGGGCTGACCGGTGCAAACAAGGCCGGAACTATCCAATCTATAAAATAAGGAATACAAAATATGAATGCAGCGATTCTTTCGAAACTCACCCCCGCAGAGCAAATTGGATTTGCTATCGCAAAGTCGCTCCCGAGCGATGTTCGCAAAGCTCGATTCCCGGTTGTAGCTAAAGCACTCGACCTTATCGATACACACGAAAAGAAAACCGAGACGTACCGGGGGGCGGGGAAGCTGGCTGACCAGCCGCCGCTCCGCAACCTGGAAATTATTGAGGCTGTCTACGAAGGGAGAAAGACCGTCCGAACCGCGAAGGCGCTGCGCACTGCCGTTGCATTTGCGGACGGGGGTGCAATTTCGAAATGGGTTGCGGAGGGCGGCGAGGTCAAGTCAGTAGTTGCACCTCTCGGGAACACGACCCCGAACCTCGTCTATCCGCCTCAAGCACAGGGTGTTACGTCGCTCGTGCCGGTCGTAACCAAACCGCTCGTAACGATGCTTGCTGAACTCGGCGCGCCGCAATTGCCTCCGGAGGTGCGTGTGTTGACTCAGGCTGCGTTGCTGGCTGCCTCGGAAGTCGCAGAGGGGCAACCATACCCGGCCGCCGCACCGGGTGCTGATTTTGTGCTCAACGGTACTCGCAAGTTTGGTTTGATTCTCACCATATGCAGGGCATCGGCTTCCATCGTGGTTCGTCTTGCGGATCGGCTTGCGTGCGCTCGGCGGGAGAATTTCCACGCGGGGTACTGCTAATGCTGCTCGTTGGTCCCTCATTCGTAGCTCCGTAAAGTAGTTCGAAAGAGGGACTAAAGGTAATCCCTCCATTGAACTACCCTTGTTTGGGTAGTTTCTACGGTTGCTTGCGTTTTATCAGCCGGGTGTGATTGCCCTTCCCCGGCCGAGGGCCACTGTTTCAGACCCCGCGCAACCTGCTGCACTCTTCCCTTTCTGCTATCCCGGCCCAAGGCAAGCTTTCCTTGAGGAGGTTCTGACGGGCAAGGGGCACCCGGACGGTTACGCCGTCACTCGTGTTACACCAAAGCTTAAGTACAGCATGGAACGGAGTATGCATCAGAGCTTAAGTACAGCACAAGCAGAAAATAAAGGGCCTGACCATGGCTCACTTTTCGACCATGCTATAATGCTTCAGCACACCAAGCGCGGAGGGTCGTCATATGAAGAAGACGCAGGCACAAATTGAATCCGACAAGAAGATTGCCGGCATGTTGTCGGACAGTCAGGACCGCGCGCGAAAACTTACAGAAATTCTGAAGGCCCACGTTAAGTCGGACCCCATCCGCAACGGTGTCAAGACAGGTCAAGAAACTGTATCGATGCAAGTCCGCGTGCTCAAGTCTCAGGCAGACATGCTGAAGGCTGCATCATTCGTTGAGGGACGCCCCGCTACCGCCATTCTTCGCGATTTATTGGACATGTACTTCGAGGCAAAGAAGAACGACCCCGACGAAAGCGAGCGGGAAAGGTTCCTGAAGGCAATCGAAGCTCATTCACGCGGTTGAACCCCAACCTAGCGGCTAGAATCCATTCACACTCCATTCACACCAAAGTACGAATAGAGTCTGATTAACCGTAGTCGCTCGCACGAATAAGTGATTGATTCAGAAGGAATTCTGGCCCGCCCTACACGATTCGAACGTGTGACCTACGGCTTAGAAGGCCGTTGCTCTATCCAACTGAGCTAAGGGCGGTCGGGGAGAAAAGACACGGCCTGACACGGGACCGCATTCGGCATCGGGCTTTTGAGCAACGAGCGGCAGCCACACCGCCCACAACCACTCAAAGCCCCGAAACAAAAACGGGCCCGGCAAGGAGCCGAGCCCGAAATTATACCCGATCATCGCGCCGGATCACGCGAGAGCGGCCCCCGCGGCATCAGACCGGCTGCGGATGCAGCATGAACCAGCCGAGGCAGAACACGCCGGCGATCACGCAATACACGCCGAACGATGCAAGCCGGCCGCGCCCTTCGAAATAGCGCATCAGGAACCGCACGCTCAGGTACGCGGCGATCGCCGTCAGCACGCCGCCGAGCAGCGCATCGGCGAGCTGGTCGCGCGCATGGAACAGCTTCGGCAGTTCGAGCACGCCCGCGGCAAAGATGATCGGCGTGCCGAGCAGGAACGAGAATTCCGCCGCCTTCTCCGCCGTCAGCCCGGCCGCGTTGCCGGCGATCATCGTCAGCCCGCTGCGCGAGAAGCCCGGAATCAGCGCGCCGATCTGCGCGAGGCCCACGAAGAACGCCTGCTTGAACGTCATCTTCTCGGGCGGCTGGTGCGCGCGGCTGCGCTGGATGCGATCGCCGAGCCACAGCAACACGCCGTTGACGATCAGCGCGATCGCGACGATCCGCAGATCGTGAAACACGCGCTCGATGCGCTTCTCGAGCAGCAGCCCGACGATGCCGGTCGGGATCGTGCCGATGATCAGCGCCCACATCAGGTGCCCGTCGTCGTTCTTGCGGCCGCCGAGCTGCGCGAAGAAGCCGCCGATCAGCGCGATCCAGCGCGCGCGGAAGTACCACAGCAGCGCCACCGCGGTGCCGAGGTGGAGCGCGACGAGGAATGGCAGCAGTTGCGGCGCGTGCTTGTCGATGTGCATGCCGAACAGCGCCGGCACGAGCAGCGTATGGCCGAGGCTGCTGACGGGGAAGAGTTCGGTGACGCCCTGCAGGACGCTCAGGAATACCAGAAACCAGAGGCTCACGCGTCGGTCCTTTTAGTGAAGATTAAGCGGGAAGGAAGGCGGACGACGCGATGCGCGTCCTGAAAAACGCGCCCCGATTATGCCGAGCCCGGATTACTGCGCCAAGGCATTTGGCAGGATATTGCGGCAATGCACACAAACGCTTGCAACTTGTAAGCACTCAGAAAGCAAAAAGCCCGCCATTTGCATGGCGGGCTTGTCGACTTCGGCAGAAATTGCCGTCAGCGGCCGAGCTGATAGAAAAATAATACCGTGCTACCGGTAAACATGCCGAACAGTGCGATTCCCATTGCCATTGCCAGATCCATGGCCCCCTCCACGAAGTGTCATGACCCGGCAACATCACCGGTTTAGATGCATTATCCAGACCGTCGACAGTGTTAAAAACTCGCAATTTCCCGAGAAGGGTTTTCCCCGATCGGCCGCGGCCCGATAATGGAACGCACGTTGCTCCCGTCACCCGCCCAACCCGATTCGCCATGCCGATCTTCCAGCAACACGACATTCACGAACTTCACGCCGGCCCGTCGCTCGTCCGGGTCGCCCCGCCATTCGGCGGCCGCCTGCTGTCCTGGCACGTCGATGGCGAACCGGTGATCTTCTGGCCGGAAACCGCCGACTGGAGCAACCTCGCCCGCGTGCGCGGCGGCAATCCGCTGCTGTTCCCGTTCCTCGGCCGCCACCGCGTCGACGGTGAAATCGGTCGCTGGCGCGACGCCGCCGGCGTGGTTCGCGATCTGCCGATGCACGGTTTCGCGCGCGATCTGCCGTTCGACGCGCACCCGTCGGCCGACGGCGCCGCGCTGACGATGACGCTCGACGCGAACGACGCGCTGCGCGCGAGCTACCCGTTCGATTTCCGGTTCGAAACGACCTACCGGGTGGCCGACGCGCATACGCTGGAAGTCGCGCTGACGACGACCAATCGCGGCGACACGCCGCTGCCCTATTACGCCGGCCACCATTTCTATTTCGCGCTGCCGCACGGCGAGCGCGCCGATACCCTCCTCGAGCTGCCGCCGACGCACCGTTGCCAGCAGCGCGCGGACGGTTCGATCAGCCCGCTCGAACCGGGCGAAGCCCGTTACCGCCTCGACGATCCGGACATCCTCGACCGCTTCCACTGCCTCGACGGCGAGCCGTCCGCGCCGGTGCGCATCGTGATGCCGGGCCGCCGCCGCACGATCGAGATCGCGCTGGACGTGCCGGGCTCGATCCCGTGGTACGCGGTCACGACGTGGACCGAAAAACTGGATTCGGACTTCTATTGCGTCGAGCCATGGCTCGGCCTGCCCGATGCGATCCACAACGGCCTCGGGCTGCGCATGCTCGCACCGGGCGCGACCGAAACGGCCGCGCTGCGGATCCGCGTCGCCCCGCTCGCCGGCTGATTCGGCCCGCATCGAACCGGGGCGCGGCGGCCCGCCAGCGACCGAAACTGCGGTGCACGGGTCGAACCCGTTAAAATCGGACGTTTTGTGTTGCCTGCCGCGTCACGCGCGGCAGGGTCTTGCGAGGTTCAATGTTCGGAACAACAACGAAGCGACTCTTCGCAGCCGCCTGCGCCGCCCTGCTCGTCGCGTGCGGCTCCGCGCCCGTCGGCCCCGGGTTCTATCGCGTCGAGCGTGGCGACACGCTTTACAAGATCGCGCGCGACAACCGCACGTCGGTACAGAGCATCGTGCGCTGGAACCAGATGACGAACCCCGATGCGATCGAAGTCGGCCAGGTGCTGCGCGTCGCGCCGTCGCCCGGCACGGCCACCGCATCGACGCCGTCGACCACCGGCACCGGCAGCGCCGGCCGCGCGCGCCCGGCCCCTTCCGCGCCGGTCGAATCGGCCGTGAAGCCGGCCACGAGCATTGCGCTGATCTGGCCGGCGGCCGGCAACGTGGTGCGCACGTTCGACGGCTCGAAATCGAAGGGCATCGACATCGCGAATTCGCCGGGCACGCCGGTGATCGCGGCCGCGCCGGGTGTCGTGGTTTATGCCGGTAACGGGCTGCGCGGCTACGGCAACCTGATCATCCTGAAGCACAACGCCGATTATCTGACCGCCTACGCGCACAACCGCGCGTTGCTGGTGAAGGAAGGCCAGTCGGTCACGCAAGGGCAATCGATCGCCGAGATGGGCAACAGCGACAGCGATCGTGTCGCGCTGCATTTCGAGCTGCGCTATGGCGGCCGCTCGATCGATCCGTCACGCTACCTGCCGGCGCGCTAAGCGCACGACAGACGGCACGCGACGCCGGCGCGCATCGCGTGCCGTCGTGGCGAAAACGGAAAAAATCGAGTCAGCGCTTGCGCAGACGTCCGGTGAAACGGCCGGACAACGGATCGACATGACGAGCAAACGCCACCAGCACACCGATTCCGATCAGGCTGAACCCCGCAGCTATCAGAAGCAAATCCATGGTCACACCACTGTTTTGTCTTGATCTTATGCGTCATTGTGGAATCGTGCACTGAGCCGTGGCTATTGGACGAGTCCGAACATTCCCTATCAACACACACCATTGTGGATTCGTCTGCGTGAAATCCTGATGTAAGCCGTTCACCCGACGCCATGCCCACACCCGGGAGACCATGCGATGCTGCCCGCCGCCGACCGCTACGATCACCTCCTCTCCCGCTTCCGCTGGGACATTCCGGCGCGCTACAACATCGGCGTGGACGTCTGCGACAAATGGGCCGACGGCAGCGGGCGCCTCGCGCTGATCCACGAAACGGCGCAAGGCGACGTCTCCCGCATCACGTTCGACGACCTGAAGAATGCTTCTAACCGGCTCGCGAACAGCTTTACGCGCGCCGGCCTGCGGCGCGGCGACCGGGTCGGCATCTTTCTCGCGCAGGGCCCCGAAACGGCGATCGCCCATCTCGCCGCGTACAAGTTCGGCGCGATCGCGGTGCCGCTCTTCACGCTGTTCGGCGTCGATGCCCTCGAGTACCGGCTCGCGAACAGCGAGGCCGCCGCGCTCGTCACCGACGCGGCCGGCTACGCGAAGATCGCGCCGCTGCGCGCACGACTGCCGGCGCTGCATACCGTCTACTGCATCGGCGACGATGCGCCCGACGCGCCGGGCGTGCTGCGCTACGACGCGGCGCTTGCCGCCGAAGCGCCGGATTTCGTGCCGGCCGATACGGCCGCCGACGATCCGGCCGTGATCATCTATACGTCCGGCACGACGGGCAAGCCGAAAGGCGCGCTGCACGCGCATCGCGTGCTGCTCGGCCACCTGCCGGGCGTCGAGATGTCGCAGCAGTGCTTCCCGCGCGACGCACGCCTGTTCTGGACGCCCGCCGACTGGGCATGGATCGGCGGGCTGCTCGACGTGCTGCTGCCGTCATGGCATCACGGCGTGCCGGTGCTCGCGCGCCGCTTCGAGAAATTCGACGGCGATGCGGCGTTCGCGCTGATGGCGCGGCACGGCGTCACCCACGCGTTCCTGCCGCCCACCGCGCTGAAGCTGATGCGCGCCGTCGCGGCGCCGCGCGAGCGCTACGCGCTGTCGCTGAAATCGGTCGCGAGCGGCGGCGAATCGCTCGGCACCGAACTGACGGCGTGGGGCCGCGACGCGCTCGGCGTGACGATCAACGAGTTCTACGGGCAAACCGAGTGCAACATGGTGCTGTCGTCGTGCGCGGCGCTGTTCGATGCGCAGCCCGGCGCGATCGGCAAGGCCGTGCCCGGTCATACGGTCACGATCGTCGATGCGGACGGCACGCCGCTACCGCCCGGCGTCGAAGGCCGCATCGCGGTGCGCCGCCCCGATCCGGTGATGTTTCTCGAATACTGGCGCAACCCCGGCGCGACGCGCGACAAGTTCGCGGGCGACTACCTGCTCACCGGCGATACAGGCACGATCGACGCCGACGGTTTCGTGCGCTTCGTCGGCCGCGACGACGACGTGATCACGAGCGCCGGCTACCGGATCGGCCCGGGTCCGATCGAGGACTGCCTGCTCACGCATCCGGCGGTGCGGATGGCGGCCGTCGTCGGCGTGCCCGACGCGACGCGCACCGAGATCGTCAAGGCGTTCGTGGTGCTGAACCCCGGCCACGTCGGCGACGCTGCGCTCGTCGGCGCGCTGCAGGAACACGTGCGCACGCGGCTCGCCGCGCACGAGTATCCGCGCGCGATCGCGTTCGTCGACAGCCTGCCGATGACCGCCACCGGCAAGATAGTGCGCCGCGCGCTGCGCGACGCGTGAGCGCCCCGCCCCCGCTCGGCCCGCCCGGCCGGATAGTTTATAGTGGCGCCACGCAGCCTTTCCAAGAAACCGATGTCCTCTGATCAACACGCCGCCGCGGGCGCGTCGCACAGCCCGCTCTACGCCAAACTCCTCGGCGAAACCGCCAAGATCGACTGGTGCGATCTCGAACGCTTCTTCGCGCAGGGCAAGCTGCTGTCGGTTGCGCGCGACCTCGATCTCGTCAGCGTCGCGGAAGCGGTCGCCAGCGACGATGCCGAACAGGTCACGCGCTGGCTGTCGTCCGGCCTCGTCGCGCGCATGCCGGCCGAGACCGCCGCCGACTACGCGGCGCGCAATCCGGAGCTGTGGGCGGTCGTCGTCTCGCCGTGGGTCTGCGTGCAGGAACGCGCCTGACGCGTCCGCCATGTCCGAATCCGCCTTACCGCACGGGGCCGGCGGCGCGTCTACCGCCGTCACGCATCGGCGCGTCCTCGCGCTCGCGTTCCCGATCGTCGTTGCGAACCTGACCCAGCCGATCCTCGGCGCCGTCGACACGGCCGTCGCCGGCCACCTCGACGGGGCGCAATATCTCGGCGGCGTCGCGCTCGGCGGGCTGTTCTTCAATTTCGTGTTCTGGGGCTTCGGCTTCCTGCGGATGGGGACGACCGGCCTCGTCGCGCAGGCACATGGCGCCGGCGACGCCATCGGGATCCGCCTGAACCTGCTGCGCGCGCTGATCGTCGCGTTCGCGCTCGGCGCCGTGGTGCTTGCATTGCAGGTGCCGCTGCTGTCGCTCGCGCTGTCCGCGCTCGGCGGCAGCGATGCCGTCCACGCGACGGCGCTCGCCTACAGCCACGCCCGGATCTGGAGCGCCCCGTTCGCGCTCGCGAACTACGTGGTGCTCGGCTACCTGCTCGGCGTGCAGCGCGTCCGGCTCGCGCTCGTCGCGCAGGTGTTCATCAACGCGGTGAACATCGGCGCCGTGCTGCTCTATGTGTACGGTTTCGGCTGGGGCATCGCCGGCATCGGCGCCGCGACCGCCACTGCGGACGCATGCGGCTTCGCGCTCGGCGCGTGGGTGCTGTGGCGGCTGCGGCCGCGCGGCCTTGCACCGCTCGCCGTACGCGCGCTTGCCGACCGCGTCGCGCTCAAGCGGCTGATCGTGCTCAATCGCGACATCTTCCTGCGCACGCTGTGCCTGCTCGGCGCCTTCGGGTGGTTCGCGCATCTCGGCGCGAAACAAGGCGACGCAACGCTCGCCGCGAATGCGCTGCTGCTGAATTTCCAGACCTTCATGGCGTATGGCCTCGACGGTTTCGCGCATGCGGCCGAGGCGCTCGTCGGCGCGGCGGCCGGCGCGCGCGACCGCCGCACATTCGGGCAAGCCGTGCGCGTCACACTGTTCTGGTCGGCACTCGGCGCGCTGCTGTTCGCGCTCGTTTACTGGGCGGCGGGCGGCTGGATCGTCGCGCGCCTGACCGACCAGGCCGAGATCCGCGCCGTCGCGTTGCGTTACCTGCCGTGGGCCGCGATCTCGCCAATCGTGTCGGTCTGGGGCTTCCTGCTCGACGGCGTGTTCATCGGCGCGACGCAGACGCAATCGCTGATGCGCGCGATGGTCGTATCGTTGTCGATCTTCATCGTGGCCACGCTCGCCGCAGTCGGCACGTTCGGCAATCACGGCCTCTGGTTCGCGCTGCTGCTGTTCATGGCGGCGCGCGGCGCGACGCTCGTGCGCTACCTGCCTGCGCTGTTGCGGCGCATTGGCACCGACCCGCAGGCCGCGTCCGCGGCCCGCACGTGACAGCGGGCCCGAGCGACCGTTACTGCACGGGTTTCGGCGACGGCGCGTCGAGCATCGACGGCGGCGTCATGTCGGTCGGCACGCCGCGATAGTCGGCCGGATCTTCCGGCGGGTGGCCGCGGCGCGCCTGGCGAGGATCGCTGGTGCAGGCGGCAAGAAGGGATGCGGCCAGCACGGCCAGCATGAAACGGGTCATCAGGTAAGGCTCCGGAAAACGGCGCGCCCATCGCACGCCGGGACCGCGCCGAGTCTAGCGGAAATCCGGTTTCAGGGTTGCGCCGCGCATGTCCTACTATGTACGCATGGCGCTGTGCCGTTGAAAGGAGGCTGCCATGTCGTCTGAGGAAATTGCGGGCCTGATCGGCCTGGTCATCGGCCTGATGGTGCTGGTCGCACTGTCGTACTTCGAGTCGCGCGAATACAAGCGCAACCACGAAGGCGAAGGGATGATCCACCACTGGATGGCGGAACACCACCTGCTCGACTGGCGGCGCAAGCACTGAGCGCGTCGCGGTCGTCCGGCCCTCCCCGGGCCGTCGCGAACGTGCCGCCTCGCGGCACGGCGATAGTTGCGTATCGCTGAAATTATCAGGGCCTGATACGTCACACCTGAACCGGATATACGAACGCCGTCGCGCGGCAGCTACCGCGCGACGGCGTTGGCTTGCGCGCGTCGCACCCGGTGGGCGCGACGCGATGCGGACCGCTTAGCCCAGGAAGTGGCGGGCGTAGCGCACGTTGATGTCCGACAGGCGGAACAGCGTCAGGAAATCCGCGCAGTTGAAGTCGGGATCCCAGGCCGGCGCGCCGCAAATCTTCGCACCGAGACGCAGGTAGCCCTTGATCAGCGGCGGCGGCGCGACGACGGTGCCCGTCTGCAGTTCGTCGACCGGCAGCGCCGTGTGCGGAAACGCGCGATACTCGGGCGCCGTCAGCGAGCCTGCCGACAGCGACTGGTACAGGTTCGCCGCGTAGTGGCCGCCGTCGGCCATCGATACGCTCGCGCAGCCGAGCATCGTCTCGTAGCCGTTCTGCATCATGTACGCGCCGAGGCCGCCCCACAGCGCCATGATGACGGCGCCGCTGCGGTAGTCGCTGTGCACGCACGAGCGGCCGACCTCGACCATCTTGCCGCGCAGGTGCGTGAGCCGCGACAGGTCGAATTCGCCTTCGGCGTACAGGCGGCCGACACGCGCCGCCTGGTGCGGCGGCAGCACGCGGTACGTGCCGACGACTTTCAGCGTGTCGAGATCGCGGACCAGCAGGTGGTCGCAATACGCGTCGAACGGATCGACGTCGAGACCGGAAGGGCCGCTGACCTGCGCGCCCATCTCTTCGGCGAACACGCTGTAGCGCAGGCGCTGGGCTTCGCGCAATTCGTCTTCCGTACGCGCCCATGCGGCGCGCAGGCGATACTCCGATGTGACGGTTTCACTGGCGCGCGGCAGGTGGCGCCGCGACGTGTCGAGGGGCAGCGAGGCAAAAGGGAGCGTAGGCGTCGGCAGTTCTCGCATTAGGCTTTCCTGGTCGTAAGGAATAGGGCGACATGCCCGCCAATGTAGTAATCGGCCGTGACCGTTATGTGGCACGACCGTGTCCTTTCAATGACGTGTCGCCGAATTGACTTTAGCAGAAAGCTCGCGAAACCGTATGATCAATCCCTACAAACCCATTCAGGTGGGCTTCACACCAGTTCGGGCGTCAGTACCGCCCGCAGCACGGCCTGCCGGCTACCGTCGCGCGTGCGGCTCGCCAGCCATACGATTCCGCCCTTCTTGATGCTCCAGCTGTCGTCGCCGCCGGCGATCAGTTGCGCGGCAACGCTGCCGAGCGTCGGTTGGTGGCCGACGATCACGACCGTCGGCGCGACGCCTTCCGGCCAGCCGGCCGCCGCCAGCACGTCGTCGACGCTACCGCCCGGGGCGAGCGCGTCGATGGTGCGGTACTGGTCGGTCAGCGCCTCGACGGTCTGTACGGTGCGCGCCGCCGGGCTCGCGAGGATCACGGCATTCGTCTCGAGCCGGCCGCGCAGCCATTTGGCCATCGCCTGCGCGTCCTTGCGGCCGCGGACGGTCAACTGGCGCGCGAGATCGCTCGTCGCGTAGTCTTCGGCTTCGGCGTGACGCCACAGGATCAGGTTCATCATGATGTTCTCCTTGCTTCGGCGAGCGGTCGCGCGCGTGTGCGTGCGGACCGGCCGATCATCACGGGAATTGTCGCAAATCGTGGCCGGCTCGCGGCCGCGGCATTTACCCGCATATCTTGATTGACCGAATCGGCCATTCGACGTTATTATCTTTGGCTCGTCGGAGCGTAGCGCAGCCTGGTAGCGCATCTGATTTGGGATCAGAGGGTCGTAGGTTCGAATCCTATCGCTCCGACCAAAGGAATCAAGGGGTTACATGCCAAAAGCGTGTAACCCCTTTTTCCGTTCCTGGCTCCATGTAACCGCTATGTCACCCGGTTCAGTCTGGATCAATCCATGTTGATCCATCTCGACTGCGTCAACTTCACGTCTGGCGACAAAAGAAGCTCCCGAACTGCACCAGCCTAGTTGAATCGTTCGCTACTCAAAACTCGGTATTGTCCGAAAGCGCGTCGGCGAGCGCATCGATGGCAAGACGGACGCGCTGCGGCAGGTGGGGCGATTGAGGCCAGAGCGCGTAGGTCTCGATGACCAGATTAGGCTGGTCGGCGAGAACCGGCACTAGCGCGCCAGCGCGTACCTGATCGCGTACCAGTATGTTGCCTTCCCGGAGGATTGGTTCGTTGCCGCGCCGAAGTCTCTCGACGACGCGTCAGCGAGCACTTTGCCCTGCGCGGGTCTCACCGCCTGGTTCGCGCTGGTCGAGCGCGGCGGCCTCCATGCCGGGCAGACCGTCCTGATCGAAGGTACCGGCGGCGTCTCGCTGTTCGGTCTGCAGATCGCCAAGGCGCACGGCGCTGAGGTGGTCATCACGTCCGGCAGTGAAGACAAGCTCGCGCGCGCCAAGGCACTGGGTGCTGATCACGGCATCAACCGCAATGCGGAAGATTGGGTCGAGGCCGTCTGGCGGCTCACCGGCGACCGCGGCGTCGATCATGTCCTGGAGGTGGTTGGCGGCGCGCATCTCGGCAAGGCGGTCCAGGCAGTGGCGATACACGGCCATATCGCAATGGCCGGAACGCTCGACGGGTTCGAGGTCTCGGCCTTGGCCCACCCTCTGCTGCTCAAATCCCCAACCATCCAGGGGATCGGCGTCGGCCATCGCCGGGCGCTGGAGGATCTGGTCGCCGCAGTCGACCGGACCGGTCTCATACCCGTGATCGACAAAAAATACACCCTTGAGGAGCTTCCGGCGGCGCTCGATCACCTCGATCGCGGTACCTTCGGCAAGATCGTCCTCGAACTCAACTGAGCGAAGATAAACGGGATAATAGGGCATCAGTGGTCAATGTGACCCTGGCTCAGGGTCACTTCAAAGTCATTGCCGAACTTCACTCATCACGGAAGCTGCCGGCGGAATGCGAAAACAACGATGAGACCCGTTGTAACCTGGATGATCGAAACCACATAGAGTCCGGTCACCATACTGCCCGTCAAGTCCTTCAGAACCCCGAGCATCCATGAAGACAGCAGGCCGGAAATCTGCCCTAGGCTGCTGATGATGGCGATGCCGATGGCCGCCGTACTCTTTGAGAGATAGGTCGGCGGAATCGACCAGAAGACCGAGAACGCGCCATACTGCCCGATACTGACGAAGGTGAGGAAGACAATGGCCGGCAACCAACTGCTATGGAAAGCCGCGAGCAACAACGAGCCGATGGCAGTAATCGACACGGTTGCCATGAAGTGCCAGCGTCGCTCCTGCATGCGATCTGACCGACGTCCCACCGTAATCATGGAAATCGCGCCTGCGACGTTCGGGATGACTGTCAGAAGGCCAATGACGAGAGGACTGCTAATGCCGGACTGCCTGATGATGGCAGGCCCCCAGAAGTTAAGCACGCTCAGTGCCCAGGGGCTGAAGAAGTAAGCGAGCGACAGGAGATAAATACGGGGGTCACGCAGTAGTTTGGCGAACACGGCTCTGGTGCCATGCATGTGCTGCTTGCCAGCTTGCTCGTGGTTCAGCAGTTCGCGAAGGTAGTGCTTCTCGTTTTGATTTAACCAGCGCGCGTCTTCAGGACTATCGTCCAGATAGAAAAATGCTGCCACGCCCATCACCAACGCAGGCAATCCTTCGATGAGGAACATCCACTGCCATGACTTGAGGAGATACTCGTCTCCAAAAAACTGCATGATGCCGCCCGATAGCGGGCCACCGACAATACCGGCCACACAAAGGCTAACCATCAGCATCGAAGTCGCACCTGCCCGACGGCTCGCCGGAAACCAGTAGCTGAGGTAAAGAATCAGGCCGGGGAAGAAGCCAGCTTCGGCGGCACCCAGAAGAATACGCACGATGTAGAACTGCGTCGGCGTGCTCACAAATGCTGTACTGGCCGACACAATGCCCCACACAACCATGATGCGCAACAGAGCGGCTCGAGCGCCGAGCTTCTCGAGCAACATGTTGCTCGGCACCTCGAAAATGACGTACCCAAGATAGAAAATGCCGGCACCAAGACCATACGAAGCATCGGTGAGTCCGACATCGGCCTTGAACCTTAGATAAGCGAAGCTGACGTTCGAACGGTCGATGTAGCACAGTACGTAGGCGAGCAGCAGAAACGGTATTAGGCGGAGCGCGATCTTTCGGAAAAGCGCTGCCTCGTCAACTAAGACGACTCCTCTCGCTTCAAGGCGCGAGTCTTCCGCACCGTCACTGATGGTGGCTTGATTCAAGCTTGTCTCCTGGATATGGTCTTGAGCGAGAGGGCTCAGTTGTTCTTGGTAGGATGCTTGCGGAGCAGATAGCGCTGCATCCCCTCAAGTACCTTTTCGCCGCGTTGATTCACCACGGTCGACGACATTGTCAGAACGCCAGTTGTGCGTTGTTCGAGCAGTTCGCTGACTTCGAGCGCGCTGTAGAGTGTGTCGCCCATGAAGACCGGCTTCAGAAACTTGCTGTTCTGTTCGATAAATCCCATCAGAGAATGCTCGATCATGTGCGGAAAGAGACCAGCGCCGGCTGCAGTCTGAATGACGACCTGGAATCCATGTGCCAGCATCCCGGGCATGCCGCGGGCGCGACAATACTCCACGTCGTAGTGAACCGGATGGTTGTCGCCGCTGGCAAGTTGGAATGCCGCGAAAAGGGCATCGGTTAGTGTGCGCGATGGAAGTGCGAACCGCTCTCCGACTCGAAAGTCTTCGAAAAATCGCTGCTCCGCTAGATAATACGTTTGTGGGCTGATGTTTTCGTGTGTCTCCATCGCGTCCGAGAGTATCTAAGGGTTGGGAGAGAACCGCGCGAACTTGGCTGCAACCGACGGCTCGTACGGATGGTGGAGTATAGAAAGCGCGTTCGCGCAGGCGATAGTCGAATGTTTCGAAAGGTGCCTTCGTATCTGTCTAACGCTGCGTCCCGCAGTCACAAGAGGAAGACGAAATGAGATACGAACTGACGGACCTGAAGCTGTTCCTCGCCGTGGCGGAGTCAGAAAGCCTGTCTGCAGGCGCCTCTGTCATACATATCTCAGCACCATCGGCAAGCTATCGATTGAAAAATCTGGAACAGGCCATCGGCGCGGATTTGTTTATACGGAGTCCGAAAGGAATGTCTCTGACCCCTGCAGGACGGGTTCTGCTCTCGCATGTTCGGACCGTCCTGTCGGCTATTCAGCACATGCAGGGCGATGTCGCGAAATTCGGCAACGGCGTAAAAGGCCACATCAAGATGGTGGCAAACAGCTCATGCATGGAAGGTCTCACCTCGGCGCTTAGCCGTTACCTTGGCACCCATCCGAACATCAACGTCGAGTTGGAAGAGCGACTAAGCGCAGACATAGTGCGGGCCGTTGCAGACAAGAGCGCAGACATTGGTCTTCTCGCTGGCGACGTGATGACCGACAAGCTTTCCTCCATGGGGTATGGAGAAGATGAGCTCATCCTGGTCACGCCGGTACCCCATGTCCTCAGCTCGCGTTCGCGACTTTCTTTCGAAGAGGCTCTGGATGCCGACTTCATCACGCTGAGCAAGCGCAGCAGCAACACTCAGTTCCTTACCCAAATGGCCGACCGCCTTGGACGCAGCCTGAAGGTCCGGGTCAACGTCCATAGTTTTCCTGTGGTGTTGCGCCTCGTTGAAGAGAATGTCGGCGTCTCCATCGTGCCTCGAA
Source organism: Burkholderia sp. BCC0397 (assembly GCF_902832865.1). Classification (NCBI taxonomy): domain Bacteria; kingdom Pseudomonadati; phylum Pseudomonadota; class Betaproteobacteria; order Burkholderiales; family Burkholderiaceae; genus Burkholderia; species Burkholderia sp. BCC0397. The sequence goes on from NZ_CADFDL010000003.1 coordinate 30,054, forward strand.
GTGTCGCCGTGCGCGCCATTCAGGCAGGGCGAGTCGCCGGCATACAACTGACCGAGGCGTGGGCGAAGCGCAAGCAGAGTGTGATTGCAATTGACTTCGATGCTCTGCCGGAATTCGTTCGGGAGTTTGTTGAATATCTCAAGGAACCACGACAAGGAGACGCTGCGGATTAGACAGCGTCTAACGCATTGTTCGAATCATTCGACTCGTGCTCAGAGAAGATCGCCTCCTATACTGCGACGCTACTCTGAAGCGATGAAATGGGAGACGACACAATGCTTGACGGTGCGCTCAAAGGCGTAAAGGTCCTCGACCTCTCGCGTATTCTGGCGGGGCCTTGGTGTACGCAGAATCTGGCCGACATGGGTGCGGACATCATCAAGGTGGAAAATCCCGATGGTGGCGACGACACGCGCGAATGGGGGCCGCACTACCTCGATTTTCCCGGTGATGAAACGCGTCTTTCCGCGTACTTCGCGAGTTGCAATCGCGGAAAGAAGTCCGTTGCCATAGATTTTTCCAAGGCGCAAGGTGCCGCCATCGTACGTCACCTTGCGTCGAAGGCGGATATCGTCGTTGAGAACTTCAAGTCCGGCTCACTTGCGAAGTACGGACTTGACTATGAGACGCTCAGTGCGTTAAATCCTCGCGTCATCTATTTGTCGATTACGGGCTTCGGGCAAAAAGGACCGATGGCCGGTCGCCCCGGCTACGACTACGTCTTCCAAGGTGCCGGTGGGCTTCTGAGCTACACCGGCTGGCCGGAGGGCGAACCAGGAGCGGGGCCTGTTCGTGTCGGCGCATCTATTATCGATGTCAGCACTGGCATGTACGGCACCGTCGCAGTGCTCGGTGCCCTGTTCCAGCGGACGCAGACTGGAACAGGTCAGCATATCGACCTCGCGTTGTCAGATGTTGCAATCGCGATCAACGCGAACAATAACCTCTCGTATCTCATATCCGGCCAATCACCGAAGCGATTGGGCAACGCCCATGCCAATCTCGCCCCGTATGAAATCTTTCCGTGCGCAGACGGATACATCGTCCTCGCAGTAGGTAATGACCAACAGTTCGCCCGTTTCTGCAAGGTAGCCGGACGACCGGAAATGGTGGCCGATTCGCGCTATGTGACCAACGAGGACAGGCTAAAAAATCGCGCTTCGCTGCGTGAGGCCGTGGGCGAAGCGCTCCTGGGTCGTACCCAGCACGAGTGGGGTGATGCATTCGATGCTAATGGCATCCCTTGGGGACCTATCAATACGCTTGAGCAGGTATTCGCCAGTCCGCAGACGAAGTACCGAAAGATGGCGCAGACGCTCACGCATCACCAGGGCGTCAGCGTCCCGACCGTGCGCAATCCGGTCGCCATGGTCGATGTTTCCGGGAGCAAAGCGCCCCCCCTGCTCGGCGAAGACACGCACGCAGTTCTGACGACGCTCGAACTGTCGCCTGCCGACATTGAACAACTCGAGGCGCAAGGCGTGGTTCGCACTGTTTGATACCTGAGTTTCACCTCACATCTCTATGAACGAATTCTCTACGTTGACTCGGGACGACCGAGGCGTTGCAACTCTCACAATCGCCAACGCAGGCAAGGCGAACATTCTCTCGTCTCCGGTTATGGATGGCCTGATCAAAACGCTCAATGAACTTGCGAAGGACGAGTCGCTGAAGGTGCTGGTGCTGGCCAGCAACGGCGAAAATTCATTTATCGGAGGCGCCGACCTCAAAGAGATGGCCCGGTTGGGGGCTGCCGAAGCGGAGGCGTTTATCCGTCGTTTGAAAGCGCTGTGCGATGCCATCCGGGCATTTCCGACGCCTGTCGTTGCACGTATCCAGGGATGGTGCCTCGGTGGCGGGCTGGAAGTCGCTGCTTCGTGTGACATCCGCGTTGCGGGTTCCAATGCAAACTTCGCCATGCCTGAAGTACGTATGGGCATCCCGTCCGTCATTCACGCCGCCCTGCTGCCTCGTCTCATGGGGCGCGGTCGCGCAAGCTGGCTGATGCTGGTTGCCGATAGTATCGATGCGAAGCAGGCGCTCGAATGGGGGTTGGTCGAGCAAATGGTCAATGCTTCGCAACTTGATATGGCCGTTGACGAATTGGTGGCAAAGCTCGTCGATTCGAGTGCATGCGTGCTGCGGACGCAGAAGGCACTGTTGAACCAATGGGATGAGTTACCGCTTTCGGCAAGCGTCGAAGTCAGCATTCAGTCATTTCGAGACTCATTTGAGACAGGCGAGCCAACACAGTTCATGAACGCCTTCTTCGAGAGACGCAAAAACCGTGACGCCTCTGCTTCCTGAGCGCGACGGCAAATTAACACACCACTACCTCGGCCATCCTTGCCTGCACGCTGCTTCTTCTCGTTTTCGCTCATCGTTGCCACCGTTTTGCTACAACATATAGCGTAGCGGGTCGGATCGCAAAATCTCAATGAGCTTAAATTTCACACAAAATCAATGACTTATGATTTAAATCCCGGCTCGCCGCGATTCGGTCCATTGCAGGGATCAACCGGGGCGTCGACGCGACCATGCATCGATCTCTACCGCAGCCCGCGCACGGAACTTGCTCGAACACGCGATAATACGTGTGAACAACCTGCAACCGCGCATGAAAAACAACATTCTCAAGCCAGCCCTCTGCGCGTCGCTGCTCGTGCTCGCCACCGCCGGCACCGCGTCGGCGAAAGCGCTCGACGACGCGCTCGATTGCCATTCGACCGGCCACAAGTTCGTCGCGCCGCTGCTCGCGGCCGGCGACATCCAGTCGGAGCCGATGCACGTCGAATCGAATTCGGTCAATGCGTTCCGCACGAACCGCTCGCTGACGGCGTACGGCTTCGGCGTCTACGTCGTGCTCGGCTACCAGGCGAATGACCCGATCTTCCGTCCGGGCGACGGCAAGCCGATCGGCGACTGGGCCTACGGTGTCGTCGTGCGCGGCACGAAGAGCGCGGTCGAGGAAGCCGTGCGCAAGGCCGGCAGCGACGCAACCGTCAAACAGGCGTTCCCGTTCCTGACCGCGATCGTTTGCTCGTCGGATTGAGCCGACCGTCAGCACCCGCGTTGCGCGGCCCGTAACGATCGTACGGCGCGGCGTCCGACGGGTGCCGCCAGCGCGGCACATCCCCCGCAGCCCGGAACACCCTCCGGGCCCCGCTATCGCCCTGTCACGCGCCGGTATACACCACGCGATACGGGATACCGACCTTCTCCCACTCCGCCGCCTCCTGGCTGAGGCTGTAGTCGGTCAACGGGTTCTGCTCGACCCAGGCGTTCGGCAGACGCACCTCATACCCGCCCTTCTTCATCTGCGAAACGGAAATGTCGGGCAGCCCCGCATCGGTCCGGCGCCGGCACAGCAGCGCCGCGAGCCGCAGGCAGAACAGCAGCGGCCACTCGACCTCGCGCGCCTGCGACAGCTTGCCCAGCTTGCCTGCATGACCGAGCACGAGCGCGGCGAGCCGCGCCTGGTCGGTACGCGAGAAACCCGGCATGTCCGCGTTACTCGCGATATAGGCCGAATGCTTGTGATACGCGCTGTGCGAGATCGACAGGCCGATCTCGTGCAACGCGGCCGCCCAGCCGAGGAACATCCGCCCTTCCTCGCGCGCTTCCTCGTCGTCTTCCTCGAGCTCGTCGTAGAAACGCACCGCGAGCGCACCGATCCGCTCGGCCTGCGCACGATCGACGCCGTAGCGGCGCGTGAACCCCTCGACGGTCACCGCACGCATGTCCTCGTGCTGCGTCCGGCCGAGCAGGTCGTACAGCACGCCGAGGCGCAGCGCGCCGTCGGTCGTATCGACGTAGTCGACGCCGAGTTCCTCGAACACCGCCAGCATGATCGCGAGGCCGCCCGCGAGCACCGGCACGCGGTCGGGTTTCAGCGCGATCAGCTTCAGCCGGTTGACGTTCTCCGACTTGATCAGCGCACGCTTCAGCCGCTCGAGGCCGCCGCGCGAAATGCCGTGCGTGATGCCCGGATCGTTGAAGCCGTTCGCCTCGACGAGTTCCGCGAGCGCGCGCGCGGTCCCGGACGAACCGATCGCCTGGTCCCAGCCGGCCTTCTTGTACTCGCTCGAAATGATCTGGATCTCGCGCTTGGCCGCGAGCTCGGCCTGCCGCATCGTGTATTCGTCGACGTTGCCGGCCGGAAAGAAGGTGCGGCTATGGCTCACGCAGCCGATATAGAGGCTCTCCATCACGATCGGCGTGTAGTGCGAGCCGATGATGAATTCGGTCGAGCCGCCGCCGATATCGACGACGAGCCGCTTGCCGGCGCTCGCCGGCACCGAGTGCGCGGCGCCCGCATAGATGAGGCGCGCCTCTTCGCGGCCCGCGATCACTTCGATCGGGAACCCGAGCGCCGCCTCGGCCTCGCCGAGGAATTCGGCGGCGTTCTTCGCGACGCGCAGCGTGTTGGTCGCCACCGCACGCACATGATCGGGATGGAAATCGCGCAGGCGCTCGCCGAACCGCTTGAGCGCCTCCCAGCCACGCTCCTGCGACGCGCGATCGAGCATCTTGTCGCTCGACAGGCCCGCGGCCAGCCGAACCGGCTCGCGCAGCGCGTCGACGGGATAGATCTGGCTGCCGGCCGGCGTTTCCTCGACGCGCCCGACGATCAGCCGGAAGCTGTTCGAGCCGAGATCCACGGCAGCCAGCAAGTGGGGAGTTGTAACCATCAGAAGGGGGCTCCGTGCGCGTTCTTCCGCGGCAGCCGTTCCGGCCACCGCAGGCGATCAGTCAAAGGCGACATTTTAAGCGTGGAACGCTTGCCGTTGCCACGCTTCACGGGCATGCACACGGCTCGATTCCATATAGCCGAAAACATTTATGCGACGAAAGGGTTAGGGCGTAGAATTTCCCGATATAAAACTATTATTGTCATCAGCACGTCATCGTACCGTGAGAGTTTCCGAGCGTCCTTTCGAATCATCGCCTGAATCACCCCCTACTCTGCCGATGTCCGTCCGTTATCCGCTTCTCAATCGTGAACTCGGCATCCTCGGTTTCAACGAGCGCGTGCTGGCCCAGGCGGCCGATCCGCAAGTCCCGTTGCTCGAGCGCCTGCGCTTCATCTGCATCACCAGCAGCAACCTCGACGAATTCTTCGAAGTCCGGATGGCCGGCCTGCAGGAGCAGATCCGCGACAACCCCGGCGCGCTGACGCCCGACGGCATGTCGTTACAGCACGCTTACGATCTCGTCGTCGAACGCGCGCAACGGCTCGTCCATCGACAGTACACGATGCTGCACGAAACCGTGCTGCCGGCGCTCGAACAGGAAGGCATCTACTTCCACGCGAGCGACGCGTGGAACGACGAGCAGCTCGAATGGGCGCGCCGCTACTTCCTCGACGAGCTGCTGCCCGTGCTGACGCCGATCGGCCTCGATCCCGCCCACCCGTTCCCGCGCGTGCTGAACAAGAGCCTGAACTTCGTCGTCGAGCTCGAAGGCTGCGACGCGTTCGGCCGCCAGGCCGTGATGGGCATCGTGCAGGCGCCGCGCGCGCTGCCGCGGGTCGTGCGCATGCCGCATGCGCTGTCGGGTTTCGAGCACGGCTTCGTGCTGTTGAGCTCGTTCATGCAGCGCTTCGTCGGCGAACTCTTTCCGCAACTCGTCGTGAAGAGCTGCAATCAGTTCCGCATCACGCGCAACAGCGAGCTGTTCGTCGACGAAGACGAAATCACGAACCTGCGTGTCGCGCTGCAGGGCGAACTGCCCGCGCGCCACCTCGGCAACGCGGTGCGCCTCGAAGTGTCGGCCGACACGCCGCTGCACATCGTGCGGCGCCTGCTCGAGGAAAGCGAACTCAGCGACAAGGACTGCTATCGCGTGGACGGGTCCGTGAACCTCGTGCGCCTGATGCAGATTCCCGATCTCGTCGACCGCCCCGACCTGAAGTTCACGCCGTTCACCGCATCGACCCCTGCCGCCATCGCCAACGCGCCGACGATGTTCGACGCGATCGACAACGGCGACATCCTGCTGCACCACCCGTACGAAAGCTTCCAGCCCGTGCTCGAACTGCTGCAGCAGGCCGCGAGAGACCCGAGCGTCGTCGCGATCAAGCAGACGATCTACCGCACCGGCACCGACTCGCCGCTGATGGACGCGCTGATGGAAGCCGCGCGCAACGGCAAGGAAGTGACCGTCGTCGTCGAGTTGCTCGCGCGCTTCGACGAGGAAACCAACATCAACTGGGCGTCGCAGCTCGAAGCCGTCGGCGCGCATGTCGTGTACGGCGTGGTCGGCCACAAGTGCCACGCGAAGATGATGCTGATCGTGCGGCGCGTCGTGCAGGCCGGCAAGGCGTCGCTGCGCCGCTACGTGCACCTCGGCACCGGCAACTACCATCCGCGCACCGCGCGCCTCTACACCGACTTCGGGCTGATGACGGCCGACCAGAAGATCTGCGAGGACGTTCATCACGTATTCCAGCAACTGACCGGAATCGGCGGCGAACTGACGCTGCACGAGCTGTGGCAGTCGCCGTTCACGCTGCATCCGCGCATCATCGATTCGATCCGCGCGGAGATCGACAATGCGCAGGCCGGCAAGCGCGCGCGCATCGTCGCGAAAATGAACGCGCTGCTGGAGCCGTCGGTGATCGCCGCGCTGTACGAAGCGTCGCAGGCCGGCGTCAAGGTCGACCTGATCGTGCGCGGCGTCTGCGCGCTGAAGCCCGGCGTGCCGGGGCTGTCGGACAACATCACGGTGCGCTCGATCGTCGGCCGCTTCCTCGAACACCACCGCATCTACTATTTCCACGCGGGCGGCGCCGAGGACGTCTATCTGTCGAGCGCCGACTGGATGGACCGCAACCTGTTCCGCCGCGTCGAAGTCGCGTTCCCGATCCGCGAGCGCAAGCTCAAGCGCCGCGTGATCGCCGAAGGGCTGTCGGTGTGCCTCGGCGACAACCAGTCGGCGTGGCTGATGCAAAGCGACGGCCACTATCGCCGGCGCCGCACCGGCAAGACGAGCCGCAACGCGCAGCTCGGGTTGCTCGCGAAGTTCTGCTCGTGAGCCGTCGGCGCGATGCGGGTCGCGCGCCGCTTCACCATGAAAAAAGCAGCCCGCGGGCTGCTTTTTTAACGCCGGGCCGCGACGCGATCAGGCTTCGTAAGCAGCCGGCCGGATCGCGATGATGCGCGAACCCGGGAATCGCGCGGTGAACGTACTGCCGCGCCCTTCCTCGCTCTGCACGTACAGATGCGCGTCGTGCCGCTGCAGCACGTGTTTGACGATCGCGAGCCCGAGGCCCGTGCCGCCCGTATCGCGCGAACGGCTGCGATCGACGCGATAGAAGCGCTCGGTGAGCCGCGGCAGGTCGGCGGCCGGAATCCCGAAGCCGCTGTCCGTGACGGAAAACACGCCCTGCGCACCTTCGCGCCGCCACGACACGACGATCTTGCCGCCGTCCGGCGTATAGCGGATCGCGTTCGTGACGAGATTCGCGAACGCGCTGAACAGCTCCGTCTGCGCCCCCGTGACACCGAGCGTCTCGTCGATCGAGAACGCGATGTCGTGATGCCCGCTCGACAGCGTCTGCGCATCTTCCTTCAGATGATCGAACACCGCACGCATGTCGATCGCGTGATCGACCGGCGGCTTGCTCTCGCCTTCCAGCTTCGCGAGCACCAGCAGGTCGGTCACGATGTGCCGCATCCGCGACGCCTGCTGCTCCATCATGTCGAGATAGCGCGCGCGATCCTCCTCGTTCAGCGGCAGCTCGCGCATCGTCTCGAGGAAGCCCGACAGCACGGTGAGCGGCGTCTTCAACTCGTGCGACACGTTCGCGACGAAGTCGCGCCGCATCGCGTCGGTGCGCTCGAGCTCGGTGATGTCCTGGGTGAGCAGCAGCTTGCGGTTCTCGCCGTACGGAAACACCTGCACGGCCAGCACGTTCTGCCGCGAGTCGCCCATGCCGCGCATCAACAGCGTCTCGTCGTAATGCTGCGCATTCAGGTAGCGGACGAAATCGGGATGACGCACCAGGTTCGTGATGTGCTGGCGCAGGTCGCGCTTCGCATCGAGGCCGAAATGGACTTCGGCGATCGCGTTGCACCACTCGATCTGGTCGTGGTCGTCGAGCATCGCGACGCCGTTCGGCGACGCCTGGATCGCCTGGATGAAGCGCGAGTGCTGCTGTTCGACCTGTCGCACCTGCGCATGCCACTGCTTCGCGAGCTTGTGCAGCCGATAGTAGATCTCGCCCCAGATGCCCGGCGCGCTCGGCACCTCGCCGTAGACGGGTGCATCGAGCAGGCGCCACAGACGCTGCGTATGGAAGGTGCTGAAAAAGCCCTGCGCGACCAGCATCACGACCACGAACACGAGGCCCGCGATCGGGCCGGCGAAGACGCCGACCAATACGCCGATCAGCACGAGCAGCACGAGCGACACTAGAAAGCGCGCCCAGATGATGTTCATGATTCAGCGTCCGAAAGAATGAACGGCATGCCGCGGCACGCGGCATGCCCGAATACGTTACGCGTGCTTGGCCAGGCGGTAGCCGCTGCCGCGCACGGTTTCGATCATCGCATCGCAGCCGGCCGGTTTCAAGGCCGCGCGCAATCGTTTGATGTGCACGTCGACGGTACGCTCCTCGACGAACACGTGGTCGCCCCACACCTGGTCGAGCAGTTGCGTGCGGCTGTGCACGCGCTCGGGATGCGTCATGAAGAAATGCAGCAGACGGAATTCGGTCGGGCCGAGATCGAGCTTGATCTCGCTGCCGTCCCCGTGCGCGGCGACGCGATGCGTGGCCGGGTCGAGGCGCAGCCCGTTGATCGACACGACGTCCTCGGTCAGCTGCGGCGCGCGACGGCGCAGCACGGCCTTGATGCGCGCCATCAGTTCCTTCGGCGAGAACGGCTTCGTCACGTAGTCGTCCGCGCCGATCTCGAGGCCGAGCACCTTGTCCTGCTCGTCGCCGCGGGCGGTGAGCATGATGATCGGGATATGTTTGGTCCGTTCGTTGTTGCGCAGGTCGCGCGCGAACGCGATACCGGACTTGCCCGGCAGCATCCAGTCGAGCAGCACGAGATCGGGCAGCACGTCGCTGATCAGGTTCTGCGCCTGTTCGGCGTTGTACGCACGGATCGGGCAATGACCGGCGTGCTGGAGATTCACCGAGATCAGTTCGGAAATCGCGGGCTCATCTTCAACGACGAGAATGTTGCTGGGCATCGGCACCTCTATTCTTCCTATATGGAGTCGATTAACTGTTGGCTTCGCGATCGAGCGTGTCGCGCGGCTGGTGCCGGACGTCGGTGCCCTTCACGATGTAGATGATGAATTCGGCGATGTTCTTTGCGTGGTCGCCGATCCGTTCGATCGCCTTCGCGATGAACAGGTAATCGAGGCCGACCGAGATCGTGCGCGGATCTTCCTGCATGTACGACACGAGCTTGCGCACGAACGCGCGGAATTCCATGTCGATTTCCTTGTCGTCCTTGACGATCTGCGCGGCGGCCACCGTATCGAGACGCGCGAACGCGTCGAGCGCGCGGCGCAGGATCGTCACGGCCATCTCGCCCGACACCTTGATCTCGGCGATGTTGACCGCACGCGCGGCCGGCTCGTCGACCAGGCGGCGCACGCGCTTCGCGATCTTCTCGGCCTCGTCGCCGGCGCGTTCGAGGTTCGTAATCGTTTTCGAAATCGACATCAAAAGACGCAGGTCGCGCGCTGCAGGCTGCCTCCGCGCGATGATGTTGCCGCACTCCTGGTCGATGTCCACTTCCATCGCGTTCAGCGTTTCCTCGGCCGTGATCACCTTCTCGGCCGCATCGCGATCGAATTCGTTCAGCGCGTGCATCGCGCCGACGATCTGCGACTCCACGAGTCCGCCCATTTCCAGCACTTTCGACGACACGGCATTCAGGTCCGCGTCGAACTGGCTCGACAGATGTTTATCCGACATGACTGTTGTTCTCCGTCATCAGCCGAAGCGGCCGGTGATGTAGTCTTCCGTTTCCTTGCGCACCGGCTTGATGAAGATCTTTTCGGTCTCGCCGAACTCGATCAACTCGCCCAGGTACATGTAGGCCGTGTAATCCGAGCAGCGTGCGGCCTGCTGCATGTTGTGCGTGACGATCACGACCGTGTAGTCGCTCTTCAGCTCCGCGATCAGCTCTTCGATGCGGCCCGTCGAGATCGGGTCGAGCGCCGAGCACGGTTCGTCGAGCAGCAGCACTTCCGGACGGATCGCGATGCCGCGCGCGATGCACAGACGCTGCTGCTGGCCGCCCGACAGCCCGTAGCCGCTCTGGCCCAGCTTGTCCTTCACTTCGTTCCACAGCGCGGCCTTCGTGAGCGCCCACTCGACGCGGTCGTCCATTTCCGAACGCGTGAGCTTTTCGAACATCTTCACGCCGAACGCGATGTTGTCGTAGATCGACATCGGGAACGGGGTCGGCTTCTGGAACACCATGCCGATTCGCGCGCGCAGCAGCGAGATGTCGCGCTTCGTCGTCAGCAGGTTCTCGCCGTCCATCAGGATTTCGCCTTCGGCGCGCTGCTCCGGATAGAGCGCGAACATCTTGTTGAACGTGCGCAGGAGCGTCGACTTGCCGCAGCCCGACGGGCCGATGAACGCCGTCACCTTCCCTTCGGGAATGCGCAGGTTGATGTTCTTCAGCGCGTGGAACTTGTTGTAGAAGAAGTTGAGGTTGTTGACCTCGATCTTCGCGTTCAGCGGCGCGAGCGGACGGCCGTTCGCCGCGTCTTGCGTGCCGGCGGGCGCAGCGGTGCGCTCGACGGGATTCAGGTGGCTTTCTGCCATATTCATCGGATCGCTCCGCCGTTACTTTTTCGAGAAGATCGAGCGCGCCAGGACGTTCAGTCCGAGCACCCCGAGCGTAATCAGGAACACGCCCGCCCATGCGAGCGACTGCCATTCCGCGAACGGGCTCATCGCGAACTTGTAGATCGTGACCGGCAGGTTCGCCATCGGCTGGCTCATGTCCCACGAGAAGAACTGGTTCGACAGCGCGGTGAACAGCAGCGGCGCCGTTTCGCCGGCGATCCGCGCGACCGCGAGCAGCACGCCCGTCGTGATCCCGCCGATCGACGCGCGCAGCGTGATCTTCAGCACCATGCGCCACTTCGGCGTGCCGAGCGCGAAGGCCGCTTCGCGCAGCGCATTCGGCACGAGCTTCAGCATGTTCTCGGTCGTGCGGATCACGATCGGGATCTGCAGCAGCGCGAGCGCGATCACGCCGGCCCAGCCCGAGAAGCGCCCCGACTTCGCGACGACGATCGCGTACACGAACAGGCCGATGACGATCGACGGCGCGGACAGCAGGATGTCGTTGATGAAGCGGATCGTGCTGGCCAGCAGGTTCTTCTGGCCGTATTCGGCGAGATAGACGCCCGCGAGGATGCCGATCGGCGTGCCGACCAGCGTGCCGAAGCCGCACAGCAGCAGGCTGCCGACGATCGCGTTCGCGAGACCGCCGCCTTCCGTGTTCGGTGCCGGCGTCGATTCCGTGAACAGTTGCAGCGACAGGCCGCCGACGCCGAGGTGGATCGTCGTGTAGAGAATCCACACGAGCCACAGCAGGCCGAACGCCATCGCGCCGAGCGCCGCGGCGAGCGCGATCGCGTTGACGGCCTTGCGCTTGCGCTGCAGGCGGTTGCGCATCGCGTCGAGCACGGCGCCGTCCGGCCCCGGGAAATTCATGATGGGCTCGCTCATTTCTTGCCCTCTCCCTTCTCGAGACGAAGCAGCAGCAGTTTGGAGATGGACAGCACGATGAACGTGATCACGAACAGGATCAGGCCGAGCTCCATCAGCGCGGACGTATGCAGGCCCGGCTGCGCTTCCGCGAATTCGTTCGCGAGCGCCGACGTGATGCTGTTGCCCGGCGCGAACAGCGACACGCTGTCGAGCAGGTTGGTGTTGCCGATCACGAAGGTCACGGCCATCGTCTCGCCGAGCGCGCGGCCGAGGCCGAGCATTACGCCGCCAATCACGCCGGTCTTCGTATAGGGCAGCACGACCTTCCACATCACTTCCCAGGTCGTGCAGCCGATTCCGTAGGCCGATTCCTTCAGCAGCACCGGCGTGACCTCGAACACGTCGCGCATCACCGACGCGATGTACGGGATGATCATGATCGCGAGGATCACGCCGGCCGCGAGGATGCCGATGCCGATCGGCGCGCCGGACGTCAACGGGCCGAGCACCCACACGTCCTTGAGCAGGCGGCCGAGCGGTTTCTGGAAGTACTCGGCGAAGATCGGCGCGAACACGAGCAGCCCCCACATGCCGTACACGATCGACGGAATCGCCGCGAGCAGTTCGATCGCGATGCCGAGCGGGCGGCGCAGCCACACGGGCGACAGCTCGGTGAGGAACAGTGCGATGCCGAAGCTGACGGGCACCGCGATGACGAGCGCAATGATCGACGTCACGATGGTGCCGTAGATCGGCACGAGTGCGCCGTAGATGTCCGAGTTGGGATCCCACTCGGATTGCCACAGGAAGCCGAGGCCGAACTTCTGGATGGTTGGCATCGACGCAATGATCAGGGAAACGATGATCCCGCCCAGCAGCAGCAGGGTCACGATCGCGGCGAGTCGTGCAAGGCCGCCGAACAAGACATCCCCGAGACGGCTCGGCGCGCGCTGCGCACTGTCGGGCGATCGGGAGGACGTGTATGAAATATCAGACATGGGTGCCTGCTTTTGATTGCCGGGCGCCGTAACGCCCGGCTTTACCGCACACACTGCCCGACCGGCACGGCCGGGCAGCGAACCGCTGCATGCTTACTCGGCGGCGACCGGCTTGCCCGAAGCGTCCGTCACCTTCGTCTTCCACTGCTTGCGGATTTCCGTCTCGACCGTCGCCGGCAGCGAGATGTAGTCGAGGCTGTCGGCAGCCTTCTCGCCGTTCTTGAACGCCCAGCTGAAGAACTTCAGCGTTTCCGCGCCCTGCTCCGGCTTGTCCTGCTTCGCGTGCAGCAGCACGAACGTCGCGCCGACGACCGGCCAGGCTTCCTTGCCCGGCTGGTTCGTCAGGATCTGGTAGAACGACTTCGACCAGTTCGCGCCTGCTGCTGCGGCCTTGAACGTTTCCGTCTTCGGCTCGACCACCGTGCCCGTCGAATTCTTCAGCGCGGTGTAGGTCATGTTGTTCTTCTTCGCGTACGCCCACTCGACGTAGCCGATCGCGCCCGGCAGGCGCTGCACGAAGGCCGCGACGCCGTCGTTGCCCTTGCCGCCCGTGCCCGTCGGCCAGTTGACCGTCGTGCCTTCGCCGATCTTCGACTTCCACTCGTCGTTGACCTTCGACAGGTAGTTCGTCCAGATGAAGCTCGTGCCCGAACCGTCAGCGCGGCGGACCACGGCGATGTCCGTATCCGGCAGCTTGACCTTCGGGTTCAGCGCGGCGATCGCCGGGTCGTTCCACTTCTTGATCTTGCCGAGGTAGATGTCGCCGAGCACCGGGCCCGACAGCGTCAGTTCGCCGGCCTTCACGCCCGGCACGTTGATGACCGGCACCACGCCGCCCACCACCGTCGGGAACTGGAACAGGCCTTCCTTCGCGAGGTCTTCATCCTTCAGCGGTGCGTCCGAACCGGCAAAATCGACCGTCTTCGCGACGATCTGCTTCAGGCCGCCCGACGAGCCGATGCCCTGGTAGTTGACCTTCGAACCGCCGGACTGCTGGTAGTCGGCAGCCCATTTCGTATAGATCGGCATCGCGAACGTGCTACCTGCGCCCGTGATGTCGGCAGCGTGGGCGGCGACGGCGAAAAGCGCGCCAGCCAGGCCGGCAATCGCGGTTTGCATCAATTTCATGAGACCTCCAGTGTGTGAGCGGATGACTACGGCACCGCGAAGGTTAGGGGCTGCTCATGACGGTAATGTGACAATCGATGAAACTGGCGTGACAGTAACATGACTGGTTGAAAGGGAGTATCGGGGCGGCGCGTCGGGGCGCCGGAGCGGCGCTTGCGGCAAGAATTGCCTGGCTCGGAGGGCGGGATGAACGCCCGTTTTCACGGGCGTGCGGGCGCATCGTAGCGCACCATCAGCCGGACGGAAAGCCCGGCCTGGCAGCAGGCATGATTCCGGGGTCGGATGTCTGATTCGATCGGAAGAATGCGTTTGCCGAAAGTGCTTCTATTAGGTAGGGCAAACCTTTGCGTCTGACAAAACGACGGCGCCCGAGGGGCGCCGCACGCATATTCATCGAGAGCCGGGTCAGGTCGTCGCCGCGCGCACCGCGTCGGCAATCGTCTCCGCATGGCGCAACGCGTCGGCCGCCTGCTGCGCCTCGACCATCACGCGCAGCACGGGCTCCGTGCCCGATGCGCGGATCAGCACGCGGCCGCTGCCGGCGAGCGCGGCTTCGGCTGCATCGATCGCGGCGCGAATCGACGCGCTGCCCTTCCAGTCGGCGCCCGGCTTCATCCGCACGTTGATCAGCTTCTGCGGGAACAGCGTGACGCCGTCGAGCATCTGCGCGAGGGTGCGGCCGCTGCGCTTCAGCGCGGCCAGCACGAGCAGCGCCGACACGATGCCGTCGCCGGTCGAGTGCCGGTCGAGCGACAGGATATGGCCCGACCCTTCCGCGCCGAGCTGCCAGCCGTGCTCGCGCAACTGCTCGAGCACGTAGCGGTCGCCGACCGCCGCACGGACGAACTTCACGCCCTCGCGCTGCAGCGCGACTTCGACGGCGAGGTTGGTCATCAGCGTGCCGACCGCGCCGTCGACCTTGCCGTCGGTCGTGATCCGGTCCTTCACCAGCACGTAGAGCAGCTCGTCGCCGTTGTACAGGCGGCCGGTCGCATCGACGACCTGCAGGCGATCGGCATCGCCGTCGAGCGCAATGCCGAGATCGGCGTGATTCGCCCGCACCGCGCGCACCAGTGCGTCCGGCGCGGTCGCGCCGACGCCGTCGTTGATGTTGAAGCCGTTCGGCGCAACGCCGATCGGAATGACGTCCGCACCGAGTTCGTGGAACACGTGCGGCGCGATCTGGTACGCGGCGCCGTGCGCGCAATCGATCACGAGCTTCAGCCCGCGCAGGTCGAACGCAGCCGGGAACGTGCTCTTGCAGAATTCGATGTAGCGGCCGCCTGCGTCGTCGAGGCGGCGCGCCTTGCCGAGCCCGTCGGACGGCGCACATTCGAGCGGCTTGTCGAGCCATGCTTCGATCGCGGCTTCGGTGTCGTCGGGCAGCTTGTTGCCGTCAGCCGAGAAAAACTTGATCCCGTTGTCGTGATACGGGTTGTGCGACGCGCTGATCACGACACCGGCCGACAGACGCAGCGCACGCGTCAGGTACGCGACGCCGGGCGTCGGCATCGGGCCGGCCAGCATCACATCGACGCCCGCTGCCGAGAATCCGGCCTCGAGCGCGGCTTCGAGCATGTAGCCCGACACGCGCGTGTCCTTGCCGATCAGCACGGTCGGACGCGAGCCTGCCGCGACGTCGGCCGAGCCGGCCAGTACCTTGCCGGCCGCATAGCCGAGGCGCAATACGAAGTCCGGCGTGATGGGCGCTTCGCCCACCGTGCCGCGAATGCCGTCCGTGCCGAAATATCGACGTCCCATGGGGTCTTTCCTCCTTCGTCTTTCGTCTTTCTGACTTGCTTATCGTTGCCGCACGGCTGCGCGCACGGCATTCCATACTTTCAGCGCATCGACCGTCGCCGCGACGTCGTGCACGCGCACGATCGCGGCGCCCCGCTCGACCGCGCACAACGCGGCCGCCACGCTCGCCGCGACGCGCTCCATCGGCGGCTTGCCGCCGATCACCGCGCCGAGCATCGACTTGCGCGACATGCCCGCGAGAATCGGATAAGCGCGACCGTCGGGCCGCGCGGGCGCCGTATCCGGCAACGCGGCCAGCAGCGCATAGTTGTCGTCGACGACCGCCTTGCCGAACCCGAAGCCGGGATCGACACAGATGCGCTCCGCCGCCACCCCGGCGTCGCGCAGCGCCTGGGCGCGCGCCGCGAGAAAATCGCGCACGTCGGTCACGACGTCGCCGTAGTCGGGCTCGCCGACCTGCATCGTCTGCGGCTCGCCGAGCATGTGCATCGCACACAGGCCGCTATTGCCGTCGCGCACCGCGTCGATCGCGCCCGGCTGGCGGAACCCCCAGATGTCGTTGATCAGGTCCGCGCCGGCGGCCAGCGCCGCACGCATCACGGCCGGCTTGTAGGTATCGATCGACAGCGGCACGTTCAGCGGCCGCAGCGCCTCGACGAGCGGAATCACGCGCGCGAGCTCCTCGTCGAGCGGCACGGGCGGCGCGCCGGGGCGCGTCGATTCGCCGCCGATGTCGAGCAGGTCCGCACCGTCGGCAATCATCTGCTCGGCCTGGCGCAGCGCATCGTCGCGCGCGAGGAAGCGGCCGCCGTCGGAGAACGAATCGGGCGTGGCGTTGAGGATGCCCATCACGAGCGGGCGTTCGAACGTCAGTTCGAAGCGGCCGCACCGGAGCGGCGCGGGAATGAACGGGAACACTGCGGAATCGGACACGAGCAACGGGCGTGGATGAATGCAAAACGGGCCGGTGTGAAGCCACACCAGCCCGTGAACGGTACTAAAGCGGAGATTATGCCGCCGGCGTAGCCGGCGCCGGCGCGCTGCCGGGCTTGACCTCGGCGCTGCCGCCGCCCGACGAATCGCCGCCGACAGCCGGCGAGCTCTTCGGCGAGCGCGGCGGACGGCCTTCCATGATGTCGTTGATCTGATCGGCGTCGATCGTCTCCCACTCCATCAGCGCGGCCGTCATCGCCTCGACCTTGTCGCGGTTGTCTTCGAGCAGGCGACGCGCGAGGTTGTACTGATCGTCCAGCACGCGGCGGATTTCCGAGTCGACCTTCTGCTGCGTCGCTTCCGAGATCGTGCGCGTGAAGCCGCGGCCGAACGGCGACGCATCATTCTCGTCGTCGACGTAGACCATCGGCCCGAGCGCGTCGGTCATGCCGAACCGGGCGACCATCGCACGCGCCGTCTGGGTCGCCTTGTTGAAGTCGTCCGATGCGCCGGTGCTGACCAGATTCATGAACAGCTCTTCGGCTACCCGGCCACCGAACAGGATCGCGAGGCGGTCCAGCAGGTAATCCTTCGAATACGTCTCGTTGTCATGCTCCGGCAACTGCCACGTGACACCCAGTGCGCGACCGCGCGGAATGATCGTGACCTTGTGCACCGGGTCCGCCTTCGGCAGCAGCTTCGCGACCACCGCGTGGCCCGACTCGTGGTATGCGGTAGCGCGCTTCGCTTCCTCGCGGATCACGGCCGACTTGCGCTCCGGACCCATGAAGATCTTGTCCTTCGCGTCCTCGAAATCCTGCATCTCGACGATACGCTTGCCGCGACGGGCGGCGAACAGCGCCGCTTCGTTCACGAGGTTCGCGAGATCGGCGCCCGAGAAGCCCGGCGTGCCGCGTGCGATGACTGCCGCGTCGACGTCGTTCGCGATCGGCACCTTGCGCAGGTGCACGCGCATGATCTGCTCGCGGCCGCGGATGTCCGGCAGGCCGACATAGACCTGGCGGTCGAAACGACCCGGACGCAGCAGCGCCTTGTCGAGCACGTCGGAACGGTTGGTCGCGGCGATCACGATCACGCCCGAGTTCGCCTCGAAGCCGTCCATCTCGACCAGCATCTGGTTCAGCGTCTGTTCGCGCTCGTCGTTGCCGCCGCCCATGCCGGCGCCGCGATGACGGCCGACCGCGTCGATTTCGTCGATGAACACGATGCACGGCGCATGCTTCTTCGCCTGCTCGAACATGTCGCGCACACGGGCCGCGCCGACGCCGACGAACATTTCGACGAAGTCCGAACCCGAGATGCTGAAGAACGGCACCTTCGCTTCACCGGCGATCGCGCGGGCGAGCAGCGTCTTGCCGGTACCCGGAGGACCGACCAGCAGCACGCCGCGCGGAATGCGACCGCCCAGTTTCTGGAATTTCTGCGGATCGCGCAGGAAGTCGACGAGCTCGGACACTTCTTCCTTCGCTTCGTCGCAGCCCGCGACGTCGGAGAAGTTCACCGCGTTGTTGTTCTCGTCGATCAGCCGCGCACGCGATTTCCCGAACGAGAATGCGCCGCCTTTGCCGCCCCCCTGCATCTGCCTCATCATGTAGAACCAGAACACGATGATCAGGATCGTCGGCCCGAGGTAGTACAGCGCGGACATCAGCGCGTTCGGCTCGTCGTCGGCCTTGCCGCTGACCTGCACGCCGTACTTCATCAGATCGCCGACCATCCAGATGTCGCCGGGCGACACGATCTGGTATTTCTGGCCATCAGCCGGAGTGACGGTGAGGTTGCGCCCCTGAACGATGACGTTCTTGACCTTGCCGTTCTTGGCGTCGTCCATGAACTGCGAATAGGACACGCCTTCCTGGACGCGGGGCTTGTCGAACTGCTTGAACACCGTAAACAGCACCAGTGCGATCACCAGCCACACCGCTGCCTTCGAAAACATATTGTTGTTCAAAGCACCACTCCTTCACTCGTAGACGAGCGCCTACATTTTCCTTGCGGCGCCCCTCGGTCATTCTAATCCAGTCCGACCACCCCCGCCATAAGCATTGACAACCGCCGCGATAGCGCTTCGCTTGTCTGGCAAGGGCCGGAGCCCGTTTGCGGCACCGCGCTCCGCATCAGCGCGGATGCTTCAGCTGCCGACCCAAAATGAACGTTTCGGACGATTTGTCGCGGGATGCCTTGGGCTTGCGCGGCGCGACAACCTTAAACTGCTGTTTGAACTTCTCGACGATCTGGCTGTAGCCGCTGCCGTGAAAGCACTTCACGAGCAGCGCACCGTCCGGCTTCAGATGGTTCTGCGCGAATTCGAGCGCCAGATCGCAGAGATGCTCGATGCGCGCCGCGTCCGCCGAGGCCACGCCAGAGAGGTTGGGGGCCATGTCGGAAATAACAAGGTCCACCTCGCGGCCTTCGAGCACTTCTTCGAGCTGCTGGAGGACGTCGTCCTCGCGGAAGTCGCCCTGCAGGAAGTGGACGTCGGCGATCGGCTCCATCGGCAGGAGGTCGAGCGCCACGATCGTGCCGTCGATGCCGCCTTCGCGCTCCGCGTCGCGCTTCTTGCCCTGCGCGAGCTTGTTGCGGGCATACTGGCTCCAGCTGCCCGGCGTGGCGCCGAGATCGACGATCACCTGGCCCGGACGGATCAGCTTGTCCTGCTCGTCGATTTCCTTCAGCTTGTACGCGGCGCGCGCGCGATAGCCCTCCCGCTGCGCCATTTTGACGTACGGGTCGTTGATGTGGTCGTGCAGCCAGTGCTGGTTGAAGCGGTTTTTTGCCATTCGAGAGAGAGATTGCTGCCAATTGCTTCGTGAAGCCGCGCTTTTAGCGGATAATACGCGTCTTCTTCGCGCGGCTGCGGCCCCTTTTCAGGCCCAAGCCGCGATTTTACGTGGTTTCGGCGCACGGCTGACGCGGTAACGTTCCGCGATCGCTATCCAGTCAGCGCGCCCTTATTTAGATTTCGACATTTCCATGCCCGCCCTTTCGCTTTCTCCCGCCGAGCGCTCCGCGCTGCGCTCCCAGGCCCATGCGCTCAAGCCCGTCGTGCTGATCGGCGCCGAAGGGCTGACCGACGCCGTGCTGAAGGAAATCAAGGTGCACCTCGACGCGCACCAGTTGATCAAGATCCGCGTGTTCGGCGACGAACGCGACACGCGCATCGCGATCTACGATGAAATCTGCGACCGCCTGAGCGCGGCGCCGATCCAGCACATCGGCAAGCTGCTGGTGATCTGGAAGCCCGAGGCCGCGGTCGCGGCCCCGACCCGCGGCCGTCGTGCCGGTGCGCTGCCGAGCGCGGCCGAAGCCGTCGATGACCGCAAAGGCCGTGCGCCGCGCACTGTCAAGGTCGTCAAGGTGTCGCCGAACGCGAGCCCCGTGCGCCGTCCGAAGCCGGTGAAGGTCACGGTGCGCGGCAACGAACGCGTGACCGCAGGCGGCACCGTGAAGCGCGCGAAAAAGCGCCAGGCCAGCACCAAGCGGCCGTTCCAGGGCAAGTAAAACGCTTGCGCGGCACGGCTTCCCGTGCCGCCCTGCCCCGGCGCGACGCTCAGGCGTCGCGCGCCGGCAGACGCCAGATCAGCATCAGCCCCAGCACGCTCTCGACGAGATAGAACACGCTCGAGACGCCGTGCAGCATCCCGAAGCGGCTCGCATACGGCGAATTCGCGATATCGGTGCCCGCCTCCATCGCGGCCACCCGCAGCGCGTTCATGAACGGCTGCAACGCAAAATACCCGACCAGCACGCACCCGACCATCGCGGCGACGATCCAGCGCACGCGGCGATAGTCGTTGCTGCCGCGCCGCACCTGCTGGTTCGACAACGCGAGCAGCAGCACGCCGCACACGACGCCGAGGATCGCCTCGATACGGAACAGCTGGGCGGCGACCGAACCGGCCGTCATCCGCTCCAGCGTCTTGAACAATACGGGCGCGACCGCATACCCGATCGTCAGCAGGCTGCCGACCCACACGGCCGACAGCAGACGGAACACGCGATGCGGCATCACGTCGCCCCGCTTCAGACGTAGCTGACCGAGATGATTTCGTACTCGCGCACGCCGCTCGGCGCCTGCACGGCCGCGACGTCGCCTTCGGTCTTGCCGATCAGCGCGCGCGCGATCGGCGAGCTGACCGAGATCAGGCCGTGATCGATATCGGCTTCGTCGTCGCCGACGATCTGGTACTTGACGGTGTCGCCCGACTCGAGATCCTCGAGTTCGACGGTCGCGGCGAACACCACGCGGCCATCGGCGTCGAGCACCGTGGGATCGATGACTTGCGCGGCGGACAGCTTCGATTCGAGTTCGGCGATGCGACCCTCGATGAAGCCCTGTTTTTCCTTCGCGGCATCGTATTCGGCGTTTTCGGACAGGTCGCCCTGTGCGCGGGCCTCCGCGATCGCGTTGATCACGGCCGGCCGCTCGACCGACTTGAGGCGCTGCAATTCATCGCGCAGTTGCTCTGCGCCACGCTTTGTCAACGGAATGGTGCTCATAAACGGCTCAATCGCTAAAAACGGCTTTAAAAAAAATCACCGCGATTAAGCGCGTTTCCGATGCACTGGAAACACCGCCTAATCGCGGCACGTGTTGCTTCGACAGGTAACTGACTGCTTAGTTTAGGCGAGCGTGAAGACCTTGTAAATCATAGACTTCCAGATCCTTCAGGTAGCGCAAGCCTTCGACGGCCGCGCGCGCGCCCGACATCGTCGTGTAGTACGTGACCTTGTGCGCCTGCGCGCTCATGCGGATCGAACGCGAATCGGCGATCGCCTGGCGCGTCTCGTCGACCGTCGTGAACACGAGTGCGATCTCGCCGTTCTTGATCATGTCGACGATGTGCGGGCGGCCGTCCTTCACCTTGTTCACGACCTTCACCGGCACGCCGGCCGCTTCGATCGCGGCAGCCGTACCCTTGGTCGCGACGATCGGGTAGCCGAGGTCGTGCAGCATGCGCGCGACTTCGACGGCCTTCGGTTTATCCGCATCCATCACGGTCAGCAGCACCGTGCCCGACTCCGGCAGGCGCGAACCGGCCGCGAGCTGCGACTTGAACAGCGCTTCGCCGAACGTCTGGCCGACGCCCATCACTTCGCCGGTCGAACGCATTTCAGGCCCGAGGACCGGATCGACGGTCGGGAACTTGACGAACGGGAACACCGCTTCCTTCACGCTGAAGTACGGCGGCTCGACTTCCTTCGTCACGCCCTGCTGCGCAAGCTTCTGGCCGACCATCGCACGCGCCGCGATCTTCGCGAGCGGCAGGCTGGTCGCCTTCGACACGTACGGCACCGTGCGCGACGCGCGCGGGTTCACTTCGAGCACGTAGATGATGTCCTGCTTCGAACCGTCCGCCTGCGGTACCTGCTGGATCGCGAACTGCACGTTCATCAGGCCGACCACGTTCAGCGCCTTCGCCATCGCGCCCGTCTGGCGCTTCAGCTCGGCGACGGTTTCCTTCGACAGCGAGTACGGCGGCAGCGAGCATGCCGAGTCGCCCGAGTGGACGCCCGCCTGCTCGATGTGCTCCATCACGCCGCCGATGAACACGGCTTCGCCGTCGCAGATGCAGTCGACGTCGCACTCGATCGCGTCGTTCAGGAAGCGGTCGAGCAGCACCGGCGAATCGTTCGACACCTTCACGGCCTCGCGCATGTAGCGCTCGAGGTCGCGCGGCTCGTGGACGATTTCCATCGCGCGGCCGCCCAGCACGTACGACGGACGCACGACCAGCGGATAGCCGATTTCGTCAGCCAGCGCGAGCGCTTCGTCTTCGGCGCGCGCGGTGCGGTTCGGCGGCTGGCGCAGGCCGAGGTCCTGCAGCAGCTTCTGGAAGCGTTCGCGGTCTTCGGCCGCGTCGATCATGTCCGGCGACGTGCCGACGATCGGTACGCCGTGCGCCTCGAGGTCGAGCGCGAGCTTCAGCGGCGTCTGGCCGCCGTACTGGACGATCACGCCGACCGGCTTTTCCTTGTCGACGATCTCGAGCACGTCTTCGAGCGTCAGCGGCTCGAAGTACAGGCGGTCGGATGTGTCGTAGTCGGTCGACACCGTTTCCGGGTTGCAGTTGACCATGATCGTTTCATAGCCGTCCTCGCGCATCGCGAGCGCGGCGTGCACGCAGCAGTAGTCGAACTCGATACCCTGGCCGATCCGGTTCGGGCCGCCGCCCAGCACCATGATCTTCTTGTTCGTGGTCGGCTGCGCCTCGCACTCTTCCTCGTAGGTCGAGTACATGTAGGCCGTTTTCGTCGCGAACTCGGCCGCGCAGGTGTCGACGCGCTTGTAGACCGGGCGCACGTTCAGCTCGACGCGGCGGCGGCGGACGTCTTCCGGCGTCGCGCCGAGCAGCTTCGCGAGGCGGCGGTCGGAGAAGCCGCTCTGCTTCAGGTAGCGCAGTTCGTCGAACGTCAGCGACGCGAGCGTGCGGCCCCCGAGCGCCTTTTCCTTCAGGATGATCTGCTCGATCTGCTCGAGGAACCACGGGTCGATCGCGGTTTCCGCGAAGATTTCCTCGGCCGTCATGCCGATGCGGAACGCATCGCCGACGTACCAGATGCGGTCCGGGCCCGGCTCGTGGATCTCGATCGCGATCTCGTCGCGGTTGGTCGACTTCTCGTCGAGACCGTCGACGCCGACTTCGAGGCCGCGCAGCGCCTTCTGGAACGATTCCTGGAACGTGCGGCCGATCGCCATCACTTCGCCGACCGACTTCATCTGCGTGGTCAGGCGCGAATCGGCTTCGCGGAACTTCTCGAACGCGAAACGCGGGATCTTCGTGACGACGTAGTCGATCGTCGGCTCGAACGACGCCGGCGTCTGGCCGCCGGTGATTTCGTTCTTCAGCTCGTCGAGCGTATAGCCGACCGCCAGCTTCGCGGCGACCTTCGCGATCGGGAAGCCGGTGGCCTTCGACGCGAGCGCCGACGAACGCGACACGCGCGGGTTCATCTCGATGACGACCATGCGGCCGTCCTTCGGGTTGATCGAGAACTGCACGTTCGAGCCGCCCGTGTCGACGCCGATCTCGCGCAGCACCGCGAGCGATGCGTTACGCAGGATCTGGTATTCCTTGTCGGTGAGCGTCTGCGCCGGCGCGACCGTGATTGAGTCGCCGGTGTGCACGCCCATCGGATCGAGGTTTTCGATCGAGCAGACGATGATGCAGTTGTCGGCGCGGTCGCGCACGACTTCCATCTCGTATTCCTTCCAGCCGAGCAGCGACTCTTCGATCAGCAGCTCGCGCGTGGGCGACAGGTCGAGACCGCGCTTGCAGATCTCCTCGAACTCTTCGCGGTTGTACGCGATGCCGCCGCCCGAGCCGCCGAGCGTGAACGACGGACGGATCACGACCGGGTAGCCGCTGCCACCGGTGAGCGCCATGATCTCGGCGTGCACCTGGGTCGCCTCTTCCATCGAGTGCGCGACGCCCGACTTCGCGGAGCCGAGACCGATCTTGGTCATCGCGTCCTTGAACTTCTGGCGGTCCTCCGCCTTGTCGATCGCTTCCGGCGACGCGCCGATCAGCTCGACGCCGAACTTCTCGAGCACGCCGTGGTGATGCAGGTCGAGCGCGCAGTTCAGCGCGGTCTGGCCGCCCATCGTCGGCAGGATCGCGTCCGGGCGCTCCTTCTCGATGATGCGTGCGACGACTTCCCACGTGATCGGCTCGATGTAGGTCACGTCGGCCGTGTTCGGGTCGGTCATGATCGTCGCCGGGTTGCTGTTGACGAGAACGACCTTGTAGCCCTCCTCACGCAACGCCTTGCAAGCCTGCGCGCCCGAATAGTCGAACTCGCACGCCTGGCCGATGATAATCGGGCCGGCGCCGATGATGAGGATGCTCTTGATGTCTGTGCGTTTTGGCATGGCTTGTGAATTCAATAAGTAATCGTTGTCGTGGGTCGGCCGGCGGCGCTCAGCTCAGGGTCGCGAGCGCCAGCTTCACCGAGAAACCGATGAACAGGCCGCCCACGCTGCTCGCCGCGCCTGCCGCGAGCTTGCGGCGGCGGCGGAAGTGCTCGGCGAGCCGCGCGCCCGCGAAGATCAGCGTGCTCAGGTACAGGAAGCTCGCGCATTGCGCGATCGCCCCGAGCACGACGAACGACAGCGCGGGATGCGGGAATGCCGGGTCGACGAACTGGATGAAGAACGAGATGAAGAACAGGATCGCTTTCGGATTCAGCAGGCTCACGATCAGCGCTTTCCGGAACGGCTTGTCGAAAGACCGCTCGCCGTCGACCGCCTGCGGCGCCTCGACCGGCGCATCGCCGCGCGCGCGCAACTTGCTCCACGCGCTGCGCAGCATCCCGGTGCCGATGTACAGCAGGTACGCGGCGCCGCCGTACTTGACGACGGAGAACAGCAGCGGGTTCGCCTTCAGCAGCGACGCGACGCCCGCAGCCGACAGCACCATCAGCACGGTATCGCCGACGAACACGCCGCAGGCCGCGCGATAGCCGGCCTTCACGCCGCGCTGCGCGGCGAGCGACAGCACGTACATCGAGTTCGGCCCCGGCAGCAGGATGATGAAGATCACGCCGAACACGTAGGTCCAGATATCCGTGATGCCGAGTGCGTGGCCGAACATGATGTGAATCTCCCGTCCTTCGGTTGCGTCGATGACGTTAAGCGGTGCGCTGCTTCGCCGCGTCCATCAGCGCGGTGAAACGGTCGAACAGGTAGCCGATGTCGTGCGGGCCGGGCGACGCTTCCGGGTGGCCCTGGAAGCAGAACGCCGGCTTGTCGGTCAGCTCGAAGCCCTGCAGCGTGCCGTCGAACAGCGACACGTGCGTCACGCGCGCGTTGGCCGGCAGCGAATCGGCGTCGACCGCGAAGCCGTGGTTCTGCGACGTGATCACGACACGGCCGTCGCCGAGATCCTTCACCGGATGGTTCGCGCCGTGGTGGCCCGTCTTCATCTTCAGCGTCTTCGCGCCGACCGCGAGGCCCATGATCTGGTGGCCGAGGCAGATGCCGAAGGTCGGCACGCCGCGCTCGATGAATGCCTTCGTGGCCGCGATCGCGTAATCGCACGGCTCCGGATCGCCGGGGCCGTTCGACAGGAAGACGCCGTCCGGATTCAGCGCGAGCGCATCTTCCGCACTGGCTTGAGCCGGCAGCACCGTCACGTGGCAGCCGCGCTCCGCGAGCATGCGCAGGATGTTGTACTTGACGCCGAAGTCGTACGCGACGACGCGGTACTTCGGCGATTCCTGCATGCCGTAGCCGCCTTCGAGACGCCATTCCGTCTGCTTCCACTCGAACGGCTTGGTGGTCGACACGACCTTCGCGAGATCCATGCCGGCGAGGCCCTCGAACGAGCGCGCGAGCTCGATCGCCTTCGCCTCGTCGTCGGAGCCCGCCAGAATGCAGCCGCTCTGCGCGCCCTTGTCGCGCAGGATGCGGGTCAGCTTGCGGGTGTCGATACCGGCGATCGCGACGACGCCTTCGTCGCGCAGGTAGTCGCCGAGCGTGCGGTCCATCCGGAAGTTCGATGCGAGCGTCGGCAGATCGCGGATGATCAGGCCGGCGGCATGGACTTTCGTGGCTTCGACGTCTTCGGCGTTGACGCCGACGTTGCCGATATGCGGATAGGTGAGCGTGACGATCTGGCGCGAGTAGCTCGGATCAGTCAGGATTTCCTGATAGCCGGTGATCGCGGTATTGAACACGACTTCGCCGATCGTATGGCCTTCGGCCCCGATCGAATAACCACGAAAGACCGTGCCGTCGGCGAGTGCAAGCAAGGCGGGAGAAAAAGACGGCAACACGGGAGGCTCCTTGGGGAACACCCTGCTGCCGACCTGTTTACCCTGCCGCGCGAGCGCCGCGCTGCGTGGACGCGCGCGGTCGCTAGCTGGACGCGGCCTGCGTTGTCGAGACGCGAAGCCGGCGCGTGGCGCACGAGGCTTCGCGGCATCGCCCGGCAGGCGGCGTGCGGCGGATGAACGGGATGAATGAGGTAGGCGCTAGGGTGCGAGGTTGATCAGCACAAACTTTCAAATTATAGCCTGAAAATGGGCCTATCTTCAATGGATATGGCCGCCCGATCATGCGCGCGCCGCGCCCGGCGGCGCCGCGCGCGGTGCTGCGGCCCCGTTTCCGCGGCCGCCCTACCCGTCAGCGTACCGCCGGATCAGTGCGCTTGGCCAGCGCTGCGCGCGGGCCATACGTACCAGACCGCGCTCGCGAGCTGCAGCGCGAGCAGCACGCCCCACGCGGTGAGGTGCGCGGCCGCCGGATAACGGCCGTCGACCGCCGGCCAGTGCGACAGCACAGCGCCGACGCCGATCTGGAACGCGAAGATCAGCAGGAAGATCACGAGCGTGAGCGTCGTGTTCGCGCGGCCGATCAGATGGGCGGGAAAATGTCCGGCCATCACCGCGTAGGTCAGGATGCCCACGCCGCCGAACATCCCGTAGGCGGCCCACAGCACGGCCGGCGGCAACGGCACGCGCGCGACGATCGCGAGCTGCGTCGCGACGAACAGCGCCATGCCGATACCGCACGTTGCGTAGACCGACACGCCGCGCCGCTCGAGCACGCGCGCCGCCGCGCCGAAGCCGACGCAGCCGGCCATCATCGCGAAGCCGAGCACCGACACGAGGCGCGCCGCATGCGGCGCATCGAACCCGCCGACATCGCGCAGATATGGCCCGACCCACAGCGACTGCATCGCATAGAACACGCCCTGCGTAACGACGGAGAACGACGCGATCTTCCAGAACGCGCGGCTGCTCAGGATATGCCACGTACCCTTGAACTGGCTGACGAGCCCGCCCTGGTGGCGCGCCTGCGGCGAGTCGGGCGCGCCGAAGCCGATCGATGCTGCGACGACCACCGTCAGCACCGCGAGGCCGAAACAGATCGCGCGCCAGCTCGCCCAGCCGAGCAGCCAGGTCAGTGGCGAGCCGACCATCACGCCGCCGAGGCCGCCCACGGCCATCACGAGGCCGTTGACGAGCGGCAGCCGGCCGACCGGGAAATGCTGCGCGAGCGCCTTGAACGCCGCGCCGAGACACACCGATACGCCGACGCCGATCAGCAGCCGGCCGACCATCATCGTGCCGATGCCGTGCGCCGCGCCGAACACGGCCGCGCCGGCCGCCGCGAACAGCAGCATGCCGCCCGTCACGCGGCGCGGGCCGAAGTGGTCGAGCAGCACGCCGGCCGGGATCTGCGCCCCTGCGAAGCCGAGGAAATAGAGACTGGTGAGTAGCCCGAGATCGGCGGCCGACAGCCCGAGCTCATGCGTGACGAGCGGCGCGAAGCCCAGATTGACGCCGCGAAACACATACGACACGAAATACCCGACCGAAAACAGCGCGAGCACCCTCACCTGCACCGACGACATCGCTTCCCCTTGTCATATGAAGACGCGCGACGCAGCGCCGCGCACAAACGAAAACGCCGTCACCTCGGTGACGGCGTTTCGTCGAATTCGTCGGATGATAGCGCAATCGTACGGGCCTCACCGGCCGCGACGCGGCGCGCGCCAGCCGCGCTTACTTCTTCTTGCCCTTGTGCGCGGCGGCCTTGGCCGGCGCGGCTTTCGCGGGAGCGGCCTTCGCCGACGACTTGGCGGCGCCGCGCTTGCTGCCGTGCGACTTGCTGCCCACCGCCAGGCTCGCGCGCTCGATGTGCGCACCGCCCGTCGACGTCGCGATCCGCTCCGGACCGGGTTCCGCCGGCACCGCGCGGCCGACCGGCACGTGCAGCACGAGCGCCTGGCCCGGCATCACGAGATCGCGGTGCGTGCGGTTCCACGCCTTCAACTGGCCGACCGACACGCCGTAGCGGCCGGCGAGCGCCGCCATCGACTGCTTGCGGCGCACGCGGATCAGCATCTTGCGCGTATCGGGGACGTCCGGCTCCATCGCGAGCGCGCCGTTTTCGGCGACGTCGGCGCTGATGTCCTCGTCGTCGTCATCGCCGCGCGGCACGACGATCGTCGAACCCGGCTTCAGGCGCATGCCGGCCGGAATCTTGTTGACCGACATCAGCGTATCGGCGTCGACGCCGATCTTCTCGGCGATCGCGGCCGGGCGTGCACGCTCGCTGACCGTGTAGGTGGTCCACGACGACAGCTGGCCGTTGTAGGCTTTCAGGCTCTTCTCGAACGCGGACGCGTTGTCGAACGGCAGCAGGATCTGCGGCTCGGTCGCGCCGAGGATCACGGGCTTCGAGAACGACGGGTTCAGCGAGCGGAACTCGTCGAGCGGCAGGTTCGCGAGCTTCGCGGCCACCGCCACGTCGATGTCGCGCGATGTCGTGACCGTCACGAAATACGGGTGGTTCGGAATATCCGGCAGCGCCAGGCCGTACTGCTGCGGGCTCGCGATGATGTTCTTCACCGCCTGCAGCTTCGGCACGTAGTTGCGCGTCTCGTTCGGCATCCGCAGGTTCTGGTAGTCGGTCGGCAGGCCGGCCGCCTGGTTGCGCGCGATCGCGCGCTGCACGTTGCCTTCGCCCCAGTTGTACGCGGCCAGCGCCAGATACCAGTCGCCGAACATGTCGTGCAGGCGGGACAGGTAGTCGAGCGCGGCGCTCGTCGACGCGAGCACGTCACGGCGCTCGTCCTGCCACATGTTGCGCTTCAGGTTGTACGTGCGGCCGGTGCCGGGCATGAACTGCCACATGCCGGCCGCTTTCGCGACCGACAGCGCCTGCGGGTTGTACGCGGACTCGATGAACGGCAGCAGCGCGAGCTCGGTCGGCATGTGACGCGCCTCGAGCTCCTCGACGATGTGATACAGGTACTTCTGCGAGCGCTCGGTCATGCGCTGCACGTAATCGGGCCGCTGCGTATACCAGGTCGTCTGCATGTCGACGAGATCGCTCTGCAGGTCGGGCATCTGGAAGCCGCGGCGGATGCGCGCCCAGAGATCGGAGTCTGCACTGGTCAGGTCGCCGACGGATTGCTTGTCGACGTCGACAGTTTCTTTGGCGGTGGCTGATTTACGGAGGTAGTTGGACGTCGCCTGCGAATCGGCGGCGTTGTTGGCGACAGGGGGCTGGCTCGCACAAGCGGCGAGTAGCAGCACCACCATCGCACTCAATATAAGTCGCATGAAAATCTCGGCTTCCGACGGCTGGAAATTGCAGGCGATACTACGGAAGTGCGTGCTTCACGTCAATAAAAACACCGAAAACTCAGTGAAATCCTACATTTGGAGCAATTTTTACAGACACCGCTTGAGCTTTGGAGTCCTCCGAAAAACGTCATCGGAACCGGTTTTTCCATTCGCGCATCAGCGTGAATGCCGCCAGACGATCCGTCACCGTTTCGTGCAGCTCGGCCTCGAGCGTCGCGTGGATCGCCGCGCTGTCGGCCCGCATGAACGGGTTGACGGCACGCTCGTGCGCGATCGTAGTGGGCAGCGTCGGCACGCCGCGCGCACGCAGCGCCTGCGCGTCGTCGCGCCACGCGGCGAGCGCCGCATTGCCGGGCTCGCACGCGAGCGCGAAGCGGATGTTCGACAGCGTGTATTCGTGTGCACAATGCACGCGGGTGTCGCCCGGCAGCGCCGCGAGCGCGTCGAGCGACGCGAGCATCTGCGCGGGCGTGCCTTCGAACAGGCGGCCGCAGCCGCACGAGAACAGCGTGTCGCCACAGAATACGTGCGGCACCGCGTTGCCCTGCCCGGCCGTGCCTTGACTGGCCGCGCCTTGGCCGGCCGCCTGAAAATACGCAATGTGGCCACGCGTGTGACCCGGCACGTCGAGCACGTCGAATGCGGCGGCCGGCGCGTCGAGCGTCACGCGATCGCCGCCCGAAAGCGGCCGCGTGACCACGCCGATCGCTTCGGCCGCGGGGCCGTAAACGGCGAGCGGAGCATCGTCCGGTTGGCTATTCCGCAGCGCCTCGACACCGCCGACGTGGTCGGCATGGTGGTGCGTGAGTAAAATAGCGGTCAACCGCCAGCCTCGTTCGGCAAGAACCCGGCGTACGGGCGCGGCTTCACCCGGGTCGACGGCGATCGCATCGCGGCCGTCCGAGACGAGCCAGATATAGTTGTCTTCGAATGCCGGTACCGGCACGTATTCCAGCTCGTTCATGGGCGCGCAATCATCGTTATGTCCGATCCACAAATTATAGACTGGCCCGCCTGGACCGACTCGCCGCCCGGCCGCTACGTGCTGGGCTGGGAGCAGGCGCAGCTCGACCGGATCGTGTCCGACGTCTTCGGATTCCACGCGCTGCAGCTCGGCCTGCCGCAGCTCGATGCGCTGCGCGAGAACCGCATGCCGTATCGCGGCCTCGTGCTCGACCCGGCGAGCGGCGCGAGCGCGCCGTATCAGTATCCGTGGGCGCGCGAAGCGCACGCGGCGGCCCATGCGCCCGCCGATCGCAGCACGACCTGGTGCGACCTGCTCGACCTGCCGTTCGAGTCGCAGAGCGTCGACCTGATCGTGATGCCGCACACGCTCGAATTCACGTCCGACCCGCACCGCCTGCTGCGCGAGGCCGAGCGCGTGCTGATGCCGGAAGGCCAGCTCGTGATCACCGGCTTCAACTCGCTCAGCCTGTGGGGCATGCGGCAGTCGTTCGGGCGCATGGCGAACCGTCCGTTCGTGCCGGCCACGCGCGACCAGATCGCGTTCATCCGGCTCAAGGACTGGATCAAGCTGCTCGGTTTCGACCTCGAACGCGGCCGCTTCGGCTGCTACCGGCCGCCGCTCGCCACCGACCAGTGGCTGGCCCGCTACGGCTTCATGGAGGCCGCCGGCGACCGCTGGTGGCCGATCTTCGGCGCCGTCTACATGGTGACGGCCGTCAAGCGCGTGCGCGGCATGCGCCTCGTCGGCCAGATCAAGATGAAGAAGCCCGTGCTCGCGCCGGGCCTGACGCCGGCGGCCTCCCCGACCACCCACCAAGAACGTTCATGACAACCGACACCATCGACATCTATACCGACGGCGCCTGCAAGGGCAACCCCGGCCCCGGCGGCTGGGGCGCACTGCTGCGCTACGGCGATCAGGAAAAGGAACTGTTCGGCGGCGAGCCGAACACGACCAACAACCGCATGGAGCTGATGGGCGTGATCGCCGCGCTCGAAGCGCTGAAGCGGCCGTGCCGGGTGATCGTGCATACCGACTCGCAATACGTGCAGAAAGGCATCAGCGAATGGATCCACGGGTGGAAGAAGAAAGGCTGGATCACCGCGGCGAAGACACCGGTGAAGAACGCCGACCTGTGGAAGCGGCTCGACGCGCTCGTCGTGCAGCACGAGATCGAGTGGCGCTGGGTCAAGGGTCACGCGGGCCATCCCGAGAACGAGCGCGCGGACGCGCTCGCGAACCGCGGCGTCGAATCGCTGGCCGCCTGAACACCGGCCGCCCTCTCCTGTTTTCCTTGCTTTTCCCGACATGCGCCAGATCATTCTCGATACCGAAACCACCGGCCTGAACGCCCGCACGGGCGACCGCCTCATCGAAATCGGCTGCGTCGAGCTGCTGAACCGGCGGCTCACCGGCAACAACCTGCACTTCTACGTGAACCCCGAGCGCGACAGCGATCCGGGCGCACTGGCGGTGCACGGCCTCACGACCGAATTCCTCAGCGACAAGCCGAAATTCGCGGAAGTCGCCCACCAGATCCTCGACTTCGTGAAGGACGCCGAGCTGATCATCCACAACGCGCCGTTCGACCTTGGCTTTCTCGACGCCGAATTCGCGCGGCTCGGCCAGCCGCCGTTCACCGAGCATTGCGGCGGCGTGATCGACACGCTGGTGCAGGCCAAGCAGATGTTCCCGGGCAAGCGCAATTCGCTCGACGCGCTGTGCGACCGTTTCGGCATCAGCAACGCGCACCGCACGCTGCACGGCGCACTGCTCGACTCGGAGCTGCTCGCCGAGGTGTATCTCGCGATGACGCGCGGCCAGGACAGCCTCGTGATCGACATGCTCGACGACGCGGGCGCCGACGGCGGCGCCGGGAACGGCCAGCGCGTGTCGCTCGCCGCGCTCGACCTGACCGTGGTGGCGGCGAGCGACGACGAGCTTGCCGCGCACCAGGCGCAGCTCGACGAGCTCGACAAGTCGGTCAAGGGCACCTGCGTGTGGCGCCAGTCCGCCGATACGGATACCGCCGAAGCAGCCTGATGCACGCGGCCCGCGCCGCGGCCGCGCTCATGCGCGCGGCTGCAGCGCGATGACGGCCATCCCGCCGAGCGCGAGCACCGCGCCGGCGACGTCCCAGCGGGTCAGCGCGACGCCGTCGACCACCCGCAGCCAGATCAGCGCCACCGCGATGTACACGCCGCCGTACGCGGCATAAGTGCGCCCCGCCGCACTCGGGTGCAGCGTCAGCAGCCACGCGAACAGCGCGAGCGACAGCGCGGCCGGCACCAGCAGCCAGGCCGGGCGCCCGGCCTTCAGCACGAGCCACGGCAGGTAGCAGCCGACGATTTCGGCCAGCGCGGTAGCGGCGAACAGCGCCGCGATCCTCATCAGTTCGGTCATCCGGTTCCTCGCGAATTCCGCCCCGTCGCGACGGGCGGCACGGCCGCGCCGCGCGCCGCCGATCATACCCGAGCGGGCCGCGCCGAATGCCCCGCCAGACGGGCGATCCCCGGCAATTTGCACGATCATCCGTCATCGTGCTATCATGTCGCCTGTTTCAACATTCAATCTCTGTCTTTTCGATTTTGAGAGAAGTCCGTCCGCACGCTGCGGGCCGGTGCCTCGATCGAAATTGCATCCACAGGAAAGCCCGCCCGACAGGCCCGCTTTTCTCGTTTCGTTGCCCCTCCGGGGCGTTGCCGGAACGCCGGACCCATCGTCCGCACCGGCATCTGCCGCCAGCATCACGCGGCCCATTCTTCATGAGCGCACAGTCGCGACGGCCCATCGGGCCCGCGTCGAAGCAGCCCCTTGGCCCTTTGCTGCCCTTTGTGCAGTAAGTGCTTAATGGTCTGCCCCGACGCGCAGCACGCGACACCGCGCTCGCCGGCAAACCGTGTCGGACGGCCCGCCCGTTCCGGCGCTGTCAAAGGAGTGCATGACCTTGACCGCAACACACGTCAGCCCGACCGCTGTCTCTTCCTCCGCTTCGTCGTCCGGCGAAGCTCCGCTCGCCGTGGACGACATCACCGTCGTCGACCAGAGCCTGCTCAAGCGCGCCGTCAGCGCGATGGCCATCGGCAATGCGATGGAATGGTTCGACTTCGGCGTCTACAGCTATATCGCCGTCACGCTCGGCAAGGTGTTCTTCCCGTCCAGCAGCCCGTCCGCGCAGCTGCTCGCGACCTTCGGCACGTTCGCGGCCGCGTTCCTCGTGCGCCCGCTCGGCGGCATGGTGTTCGGCCCGCTCGGCGACCGTATCGGCCGCCAGCGCGTGCTCGCCGCGACGATGATCCTGATGGCCGTCGGCACCTTCGCGATCGGCCTGATCCCGAGTTATGCGTCGATCGGCATCATGGCCCCGATCCTGCTGCTCGTCGCCCGCCTCGTGCAGGGCTTCTCGACCGGCGGCGAATACGGCGGCGCGGCCACCTTCATCGCCGAGTTCTCGACCGACAAGCGTCGCGGCTTCATGGGCAGCTTCCTCGAGTTCGGCACGCTGATCGGCTATGTGCTGGGCGCGGGCGTCGTCGCGCTGCTCACCGCGTCGCTGTCGCAGGAAGCGCTGCTGTCGTGGGGCTGGCGCGTGCCGTTCCTGATCGCCGGCCCGCTCGGCCTGATCGGTCTCTACATCCGGATGAAGCTCGAGGAAACGCCCGCGTTCAAGCGCCAGGCCGAAGAGCGCGAAGCGCAGGACAAGGCCGTGCCGAAGGCGCGCTTCCGCGAGACGCTGCTGCGCAACTGGCGTGCGCTGCTGCTGTGCGTCGGCCTCGTGCTGATCTTCAACGTGACCGACTACATGGTGCTGTCGTACCTGCCGAGCTTCATGTCGTCGACGCTGCATTTCGACGAATCGCACAGCCTCGTGCTGGTGCTGATCGTGATGGTGCTGATGATGCCGATGACGCTGTACGCCGGCCGCCTGTCGGACAAGGTCGGCCGCAAGCCGGTGATGCTCGCCGGCTGCGTCGGCCTGCTGGTGCTGTCGATCCCGTCGCTGATGCTGATCCATGCGGGCACCACGGCGTCGGTGTTCGGCGGCCTGCTGATCCTCGGCGTGCTGCTGTCGTGCTTCACCGGCGTGATGCCGTCGGCGCTGCCCGCGCTGTTCCCGACCGAGATCCGGTACGGCGCGCTCGCGATCGGCTTCAACGTGTCGGTGTCGCTGTTCGGCGGCACGACGCCGCTCGTCACCGCATGGCTCGTCGACGTCACGCATAACCTGATGATGCCCGCGTACTACATGATGGGCGCCGCGCTGATCGGCATCGTGTCGGTCGTCGCGCTCGCCGAAACCGCGCGCCAGCCGCTGAAGGGCTCGCCGCCGGCCGTCGCGACGCGCCGCGAAGCGCACCAGCTCGCGCGCCAGTTGCGCGAGGAGGACGACGAATCGGAAATCTACGGCGTCGCGACTCCCGCCCGCGCGTGAGCGTCGCTCAATGAAAAAGCCCCGGCCGAAGCCGGGGCCCGATCGAACCCGATCCGCCCGACCGGCTTGCGCCGGCCGGGCTTTTTTTCATCCGCGTGCCGCGAACGTGCTCATGCGTGCGCTTCGCCGTGACGGCAGAAGATCAGCGCGCGCGACCGCGACACGGCCGCCTGCGCGCCGCGCGCCGCGACGATCAGCCCGACCTGGCCGAGATTGAAATCGCGCTCGACCATCAGCTGCGCCAGCGCGGCAAGCGGCAACACGACGGACGGGTGGTACAGGCTCGATTCGATCAGGGCTTTCATCATCGGCTCCATCTGGCAATACGTAATTTGATGGAGTGGATTCTAGGGATCGGTCGCGTCCGGATAAACAGCGCGAATGCGAAGTCACTTGTCAGCCGCCGAGAACAATCGGCAGCGGCTTGCCGGACAAGGCCGCGCGGCGGCCAACAGCGGGGTGCGACCGTCCGGCGCCGCCGTCGGTCACGAGCGTCGGCGCCTTGGCGACCGGGTTGACCGTCCTGAACTGCTCGACATGACGAAATACCGAGATCGACTCGTGTTCGAACGGCAGGTCGAGCGGCTTCGCCGAAATGGCGACGCGGCGCACGAACGGGGAATCCAGCAAGCCGATCAGCTTCATCGCAAACGCTCCGCCTCGAGGGAATGGGACCGACGACTGTAGCAACGTCGCGCGGCAGCGCCTAGCGCGCCGGTGCGCTTGACGCGCATCAGCCAGCCGCGCATCGGGCTCGCACTGCCCGTCCACTGTGACCATAATGCAGGTTCACGCTCCTTCCGCCCCAGGGTCCG
Organism: Burkholderia sp. BCC0397; assembly: GCF_902832865.1. Taxonomy (NCBI): domain Bacteria; kingdom Pseudomonadati; phylum Pseudomonadota; class Betaproteobacteria; order Burkholderiales; family Burkholderiaceae; genus Burkholderia; species Burkholderia sp. BCC0397. Next base: position 65,905 of record NZ_CADFDL010000003.1, read on the forward strand.
CCATGTGGTATGCCGTCGTCGAGCAGCAGCGGGAATGGATGCGCGCTTGGCGCGCGGCGACGCGATACGCGTTCGATGCATGGCCCGCGGCGTCGCTGCCGCACGCCGCGTCGTCGTGCTACGACGACCTGTTCGAACCGCTGCTCGGGCCGCAGGCCGCGCCGCCGGGCTTCGACCTCGCGTGGCCGGCCGTCGACGAGCAGGTCGTCGCGCACACGCCGTTTTGCGACTTGCGGCGCTTCGCGCACGCCGACGCGCGCCGCACGGTGCTGCTGTGTGCGCCGCTCGTCGGGCATGCGGCCGTGATGATGCGGGAAACCGCCGAAACGCTGCTCGCCGATGGCGACGTCTGCGTGACCGACTGGCGCAATGCGCGCGACGTGCCGCTCGCGGCAGGCCGTTTCGGGCTCGACGAGTACGTCGCGATGCTCGACGGCTTCGTCGATACCCTCCAGCGCGACGGTCGGCCGCTGCACGTCGTCGCCGTGTGCCAGGCCACCGTGCCGGCGCTCGGCGCACTCGCGCTGCGTGCCGCGCGCGGCCTCGCGCCGCCCGCGAGTATCACGCTGATCGGCGGCCCGCTCGACGCGCGCCTGAACCCGAGCGCGCTCGGCGCCGCGGCCGCCGCCCATTCGCTCGACTGGTGCCGGCGCCACCTGATCGACATCGTGCCGCCCGGCTTCACGGGGCATGGCCGCCACGTGTTCCCGACCTATCTGCAACAGGGCGAGATCGCGCTCCTGTATCCGCAACGCTTCCTGACGCTGATCGAAACCTACGCGCTGGCAGCTTCCCGCTTCGACATGACCGGACTCGCCGACGCCCGGCGGGCGCTGCGCGAATACACCGCGCTGCTCGACATGCCGGCCGACTATTTTCTCGACACGGTCGACGTCGTGTTCCAGCGCATGCTGCTCGCGACCGGCGCGTGGCGCGTCGGCGGCCGGCGCGTCGAACCGGCCGCGTTGCGCGACGTCGCGCTGCTGACCGTCGAAGGCGCCCGCGACGCGGTCACGGGCGCCGGCCAGACACATGCGGCGCTCGGCCTGTGCAGCGGCCTCTCGGCCGATGAGCACCATCGCGTCGATATCGACGATTGCGACCACTACGGATTGTTTACGGGGCCACGCTGGCACGGCAACGTCCATCCGGCGCTACAGCATGTGTTCGCGCTGGCGGAAGCCGGCCGACCGCGCCCGCGCCGGATTCAGTGAGCGTGACGACGCGTCAAGGGCGCGCCGCGTCGAGCAGCGCGCGCACTTCATCGTCGCTCGTCTGCTCGAAGCGCGCGTAGAACTGGCTGATTCCGAACAACCGCAGCGGCTGCGACACCGTGACGAACGCGTCCGCCAGGCCGTCGAACACGTGCATCGCGCCCGCCGGCGCGACCGGCACCGCCGCGACGATGCGCGCCGGGTGGCGCGCGCGCAGCGCCTGCAGCGCGACGCGCATCGACGCACCGGTCGCGACACCGTCGTCGACGACGATCACGATGCGTCCGTCCACCGCCAGCGGCGGCGCCGCGCCGCGGTACAGCGCTTCGCGGCGTTGCAGTTCGGCCGTCTCGCGCGCGATCACGTCGGCGAGTTGCGCATCCGATACGCCCATCGTGCGGATCACCGACCGCTGCAGATGCGTCGCGCCGCCGGTCGCGATCGCGCCCATCGCGAGCTCCGGGTCGAACGGCACGCCGAGCTTGCGCACGACCAGCACGTCGAGCGGCGCGCGCAGCGCGCACGCGACCGGATACGCGACGGGCACGCCGCCGCGCGGCAGCGCGAGCACGACCACATCGCTTCGCCCCTCGTATTCGCGCAACGCGTCGGCCAGCTGCCGGCCGGCATCGGCGCGATCGGCAAAACTGCTTTCGGTCACGATCGGCTCCCTGCCGTTGCGCCGACTGCGCGAAAGCCGCGCCGGCACCTGTCAACGAGGATGGTTCATCGCTCGCGCCGATGCAAGCAGGGTCACACCGGCGCGCGATGCGCCGAAGCAAAGGGTCAGAGGCCGCCAGCCTGCCGGTACAGCCGCCAGAACGACTGCGCGTAGGACTGCGCGAGTTCGGGCGCGCGCCGGAACACGTTCACCGTATCGGCGTGCTCGGCCGCGCCGTCGGACAGCGTCGTCAGCGCGACGCTGTCGTCGACGATCACGAAGCGCGACGCGGGGCCGCCGTGCCGCGAATCGATCGCGACGTCGATGCCCGCGGATTTCAGATAGCCGGCGCCGCTGTACCTGCCCGCACGCGGCGGGCGCACCAGCACGACGCGCACCTCGATCCCGCGTGCGCGGGCCGCGCGCAGCGCGCTCGCGACCGCCGGCGGCACCTGCGTATAGCCGGCCAGCAGCACGCGGCGCTGCGCCTGTTCGATCAGATCGACGGTCGCGTCGGCCGCCGCGTTGTCATACGAAAAGTACGTGCCGACCGATGCGGCGTCGGACGGAATCTGGCTGGCGTGGACGCTCGTCGCGCAGCAGAACGCGGCGAGCAGGAAGGCGGCTGGTCTCATGGCGGGCGCCATTGTAGCGACGCCAATTCGCGTGGCAAGGGGCGGCTGCGACGCTGCTGCGCCGGCGCAACACACAGTGCGAAACAGGGGCCCGGCGGCTGTGTTTCAAGCCGGGTTTCAACCCGCCGATCAGCCGGCCGCGACGCGCGCGAGCCAGCTCGTCACGCCGTCGACGGAACGGAAATCCGCGAGGCTGCGCGCCGGCAGCGCGGGATACGCGCCGCCCGCCATCTCGGCCAGCGCGCGCCCGGGGCCGAGTTCGAGAAACGCGGTTGCGCCGGCCTCCACGCACGCGGCAAGACAGGCCGCCCACTCGACCGGCTCGGCGATCTGCCGCGCGAGCTTGTCGAGGCCCGTGTCGACATCGAGCACCGACGCGCCGTCGATCCCCGAGAACAGCCGCGTGCCGGGCAACGGCCGGCGCACGCGCGTCGCGGCCAGCGTCGCGCGGAATGCCGGCACGGCCGCCGCCAGCCGGCGCGTGTGCGACGCGATCCGCACGCAGACGGGCGCGACGCGCTGCGCGCCGGCGCGCGCCGCGTCGTCGGCCACGGCATCGACATCGGCGTGCCGCCCCGCGACCACGAACGCATCGCCCGGGTTCGCGATCGCGATGGCCGCGTCGCGACCGTCGCACAGCTGCGCGAGTTGCGCGCGCGTCAGGCCGCGCACGAACACCATCCGCTCGTCGCCGCCGCTCGCGGCATCCATCTCGCGTGCACGCGCGGCGGCCAGGTCGAGCGCAGCGTGCGGGTCGATCATCCCCGCGACGCTCCACGAGCCGACCTCCCCGACGCTGTAGCCCGCGACGCAGCGCCGGCGCGGCCACACCGCGTCGAGCAGCGCGGCCGCCGCGAGCGCCTGGACCGTGCAGAGGATCTGCGCGGCGCGGTTTTCCCGCAGCGCGTCGGGCCCGGCCTGCCGGACCCACGCGCGCGGATCGTCGCCGAGCAGCCGGCCCGCATGCGCGAACAGTGCGTCGGCCTGCGGCGCCGACCCGGTCAGGTCGAACATGTCGGCGCGTTGCGCGCCTTGCCCCGAGCACAGGATGGCCAGCGTCATCGCGCGTGCCCCTCAGCTTCGAGCTCATCGACGAATACGCTCATCGCGAGCAGGTCGGCCGCGCCGCCCGGGCTCAGCCGGCGCGCGACGAACGCACGATGCGCGGCCGCCGCGCGCAGCCGCCAGTCGCGCGCCCGCACGCCGCCGCGCGCGACGAACGCGCGGGCGGTCGCGCGGGCGAAATCGAGGCCGTCCTGCCCGCCCCGGTGCAGCAGATTCGTGTCGTCGAGCGCGGCGATCAGCGCGAAGCACGCGGCGACGCGCGCGGCTTCCGGATCGTCCGGCAGGTCGCGCTGTGCACGGCGCAGCGCGGGCAATCCAACCGCGTACACGGTCGGGAAGCCGTCGGCGGCCTCGCGACGCGCACCGCCGACACCGTAGCGGCGGCTGGCGCGCTCGCCGTGGCTGTCCGGCAAACGCGGGCCGCCGAGGATCTCGACGCCCCAGCGGCGGGACACGAACGCACCGAGCGTCGTCCCGGCCGGCATCGCACCCGGCAGCGCGCGCCGGCCGGCGGCCGCGCACAGCAGCCCGAGCCCGAAGATCGCGCCGCGATGCGTATTGACGCCGCCGGTCGCGGCGAGCATTGCGTGTTCCGCGCGCAGGCCGATCTTGCGCAGCACGGCCATGTCGGCGTTGCGTGCGCCCGCATCGGCGAGTTCCGCGAAGTACGGCCGCAGCACGGCCGCGCTGCGCGCGAACGTCGCGGCGTCCATGTCCGTATGACTGCCAGTATCGACGTGACTGACGAGGCCCGGCTTCGGATAGGTGTCGATCTCGAGCACGAGGCTGTGCTCGGCCAGCGCGGCGATGCGCTCGGCCTCGGACGGCGCGGCTAAGCGGCACGCAGCCCGTGCGTTCATCGCGTGCCTCCGGTGAAGGCGTCGGCGCGCATCAATTCGACGGCCACCGCGGTCTTCACCGCGACTTCGGGCAAGCGCGCGTGCAGCTCGCGCCAATTGACGCCCGCGCCGTCGTCGCGCAACAGTTCGCCGTCGATGCGCATCGGCGCGCGCGCGTCGATCGCCGCAAGACCGTCGAGCAGCGGCGCAAGCGACGCGGCGTCCGGCAGCGGAAACACGATGTCGAGATCGGACGATGCGCTCAGATATGACTCGCCCGTCAGCGCCTGCCAGGCGAGGCTGCCGAACACGCGGCCCTGCACGCCGCAGCGCGCGCCGAGCGCATCGAGTTCGCGCAACGGCGCCTGCCATGCCGCGGGCGCGGCGGCGAGCACGTCCGTCAAGGTCGGCAGCGGGCCGACCGTCGCGAGCGCGTCGGCGGCCACGTTCAGCGCGATGCGCCGCTTGCCCGCCGACGGCGGCAGCGGCAGGCCGAGCGGCACACGGCCGACATCGGCTTCATCCGGCGACGCGCGACGCATGATCAGCGGCCAGCCGCGTTCGGCCCATTCCCGCACGAGCGGATCGCCCGCGAGCGCGGGGTCGCGGGCGAATGCCGCGCCCCACCCGGCCGCCGTCAGCGTGACGAGCGTGTGGCGGCGCAGCGGCCGCTCAGCGTGCGGCACGCGCGAGTGCCTCGACGCGGCCGGCGACGTCGGTCGCGACCGGCCGGCCGCGCGCCGCGCGCCGGTCGATGCGGTCGGCCGGCTTGCCGAGCCATTCGCCGACCTGCGCGTCGAGCGCGCGGGACGGATCGAGCACGGCGTCGACGGCGCCCATCTTCACGAGATTGTCGAGCCCCGGCGCGAACACCGGCGTCGAACGCGCCATCTCCTTCAGCACGTCGATCGGCAGCTTGGTCACGCGCGACATCGACGGCAGGTCCATCACCTCCGGCTCGGCGCCCGGCACCGCGAGCAGCGTGCGCGTCGCGAGCGCGGTCGCGATGAACGCGCCGGCGGCCGTGTGGCCGTACAGCACGCCGATCGTCCGATGTCCGGCGAGATCCGCGTGCATCAGGCATTTCGCGAGATGCGACAGCCCTTCGTTCAGGCCGAGCAATTCGTCGCGCTTGCTCATCCGCTGGCTATCGCTGTCGACGAGCACGAGAATCGGCGTGTCGCCGCCGCGCGCGACCGTGTCGAGCACGCGCGACGCGAGCGTCAGCGCCTCGTCGATGCCGAACGGCAAGCGGTCGGCAACACCGATCACGTCGACGCGCGCGCCGGCCAGTTCCGCGTGGCCCGTCAGCAGGCCGCCATTACGCGCAATCGAATGGCCCGCGGGAAACAGCGAGTTCAATACTTCATCGAGCGTCATGCTGGGACTCCTGCAGTTGATCGGCGAGCTTCGCGAACGCGTCGTCGGCCATGCCCGGAATCGCTTCCGGCGCGTCGGCCCCGAGCATGCGCCACACGTCGAGCGCGTCCTTGCAGGCGCCGAACCGTTCGACCCGCGCTTCGAGACGCGCCTGTTCCGCGCGCAGCATCGCCGCATCGAACGCCGGCGCGCGGCCGATCAGTTCGAGCGCGGCCGCGCGAAACGCGTCCGGCGTGTCGGCCACATAGCGGTCGGCGCTGCCGATCAGGCGCCGATGCTTGCCGCCCATCGTGCGCCAGATCAGCGCGCGATCCTTCGAGTCGAATTCCTCGACGCCGCGATTGGTCTCGATCACTTCGGGGCCCGACACGCTGATGCGCCCCTGCTCCGACACCGCGAGCGCCGAACAGCACGCGGCGAGCAACCCGCCGCCGCCGTAGCAGCCCGCGCGCCCGCCGATCAGCCCGATCACCGGCACGCCGGCCGCACGCGCGTCGACGAGTGCGCGCATGATCTCGGCGATCGCGAGCTCGCCCGCGTTCGCTTCCTGCAACCGCACGCCGCCCGTATCGAACAGGATCAGCACCGGCTTGCCGACGTCGCGCGCGGCGCGCAGCAAGCCGGTGAGCTTCGCGCCGTGCACTTCGCCGAACGCGCCGCCCATGAAGCGGCCCTCCTGCGCGGCGACCAGCACCGGCCGGCCGTCGAGCCGGCCGTGGCCGACCACCATCCCGTCGTCGAACTGCTGCGGCAGGTCGAACAGCGGCAGGTGCGGGCTCGTCACGCGTTCGCCCGGCCCGAGGAATTCGCTGAAACTGCCCGCGTCGAGCAGCCCGTCGATGCGCTGCCGCGCCGACGCTTCGTACCAGCTCGCCGCGTTCGCGACGAACGCCGGCGCGTCGTGAATCACGTCGCTCATCATGCGTCTCCCTCGATCGCGCGCACGGCCTGCGCGAGTCGCAGCGACACCATGTCGGGGCGCGCGCCGCCGTCGTTGATCGACAGCTTCAGGCCGCCCGGCGCGCGCCGTTCGACGAAATCCGACACGACCGCCTGCCAGACCGCGCCGAAACCGACGGCCGCGGTGCGGATGTCGATCTCGCATTCGTTGCCCGGCAGCACGCGCTCGACCAGCACCTCGAGGTTGCCGGACGCGACCACGCCGACGAGCGCCGCGGCCTGCTCGCCCTTCGCGCGTTCGCGCGCGGTGAAGCGATAGTTCAACTGTTCCATGCCCTTTTCCTCACCAGTTGCGGAACCGGGCCGGCGGCGCATAGAGCCCGCCCGACCAGTGCACCAGATCCTTGATCGAACGCGCAGCGAGCCAGCGGCGGTCGGCATCGAGCGGATCGATGCCGAGATCCTCCGGGCGGCGGATCACGCCGCGCTCGCGCAGCCGCTCGACCATCCTGCGGTCGCGACCGCGGCCGACGTCCGTATAGCCGGCGACGCCGCGAATCGCGTGCTCGCGTTCGTCCTTGTCGCGGCACATCAGCAGGTTCGCGATCCCTTCCTCGGTGACGATGTGCGTGACGTCGTCGCCATAGACCATGATCGGCGCGAGGTCGAGTTGCAGCTTGTCGGCGAGCTTCAGCGCATCGAGCTGCTCGACGAACATCGGCACGTTCTTGTCGCCGAACGTCTCGCCGATCTGCACGACCAGCTTGCGGCCGCGCCGCAGCGCCGCCGGCGTGTCGGGGTCGGCTTGCGCGCCGGCCTTCAGCCATGGCTCGCTCGGATGGCGCCGGCCGCGCGCGTCGCTGCCCATGTTCGGTGCGCCGCCGAAGCCGGCGATGCGCTCGGCCGTGACCGTCGACGAATGGCCCGCCAGGTCGATCTGCAGCGTCGAGCCGATGAACATGTCGCACGCATAGAGGCCGGCCGTCTGGCAGAACGCGCGGTTCGAGCGCAGCGACCCGTCGGGGCCCGTGAACCACACGTCGGAGCGCGCGCGGATGTAGTCGTCCATCCCGACTTCGGAGCCGAAGCAATGGATCTGCTCGACCCATCCCGATTCGATCGCGGGAATCAGCGTCGGGTGCGGATTGAGCGCCCAGTGCGTGCAGACCTTGCCTTTCAGCCCGAGCTTCGCGCCGTAGGTCGGCAGCAGCAGCTCGATCGCGGCCGTGTTGAAGCCGATCCCGTGGTTCAGGCGCTTGATGCCGTACGGCTCGTAGATGCCCTTGATCGCGAGCATCGCGGTGAGGATCTGCGTTTCGGTGATCGCGGCCGGATCGCGCGTGAACAACGGCTCGACGTAGAACGGCCGGCCGGCTTCGACGACGAAATGCACGCGGTCGCCGGGGATGTCGACGCGCGGCACCTTGTCGACGATGCGGTCGACCTGCGCGATCACGATGCCGTCCTTGAACGCGGTGGCCTCGACGACGGTCGGCGTGTCCTCGGTGTTCGGGCCGGTGTACAGGTTGCCGTCGCGATCGGCGCTCACGGCCGCGATCAGCGCGACCTGCGGCGTGAGGTCGATGAAGTAGCGGGCGAACAGTTCGAGATAGGTATGCACCGCGCCGAGCGCGATCTTGCCGCCGAACAGCAGCTTCGCGATGCGCTGCGACTGCGGGCCCGAATACGCGAAGTCGAGACGTTTCGCGATGCCGCGCTCGAACACGTCGAGATGCTCGGGCAGCACGACGCCCGACTGCACCATGTGCAGGTCGTGGATCTTCGCGCTGTCGACGTCGGCGAGCGCCGTCGCGAGCAGGTCCGCCTGCTTCTGGTTGTCGCCTTCGAGGCAGACGCGGTCGCCGGGCCGCAGCACCGCTTCGAGCAACGCGACGGTGTCGCGCGCATCGACCCGCTTGCCCTGCGCGTAAGCCGCGCCGGCCGCGAGGCGTGCATCGCGCGCCTGCCGCGCGTGATTCCATCCGGTCATGAACAGTTCTCCGCTTCGATGGTTCAGCGGCATTCTAAGCCTGGCGCCGCCGCCGATTGATGATGTTGCAGAATGCGACTCAGAGGACGCCGCGATGGATAAGGCCCGCGCGCGGGCCGCATCGCACACCCTACGCGCCGACCAGCGCGCGCGTCGTGAAGAACAGCAGCGACGGCCCGAGCAGGCAGCCGACGCCGGTATGGAACGTCGCGACCAGCGCACCGTACGGCACGAGCCGACGGTCGGTCGCGGCGAGCCCCGCGCTCACGCCGCTGACGGTGCCGGCCAGGCCGCCGAAGATCATCGCGGAGCGCGGCGTCTTCAGGCCCATGAAGTTGGCCGCGACCGGCGTGCCGACCATCACGATGATCGCCTTCACGAGCCCCGTCGCGATGCTGAGCGCGATCACGTCGGAGCTCGCGCCGATCGCCGCGCCCGTGACCGGCCCGACGATGTAGGTGACGGCGCCCGCGCCGATCGTCGTCATGCTGACCGCGTCGGTATAGCCGAACGCGCGCGCGACGCACGCGCCGACGATGAACGGCAGCACGGTGCCGAGCAGCAGCGACACGACGCCGACGAGCCCGGCCTTGCGCGCCTCGGTCGGCTGCACTTCGAACGCGGTCGCGACGATCGCGAAATCGCGCAGCATCGCGCCGCCCATCAGGCCGATACCGGCGAACAGCTTGACGTCGGCCAGCCCCTTCTCGCCGCCGGTGAATGCGCCGCCGACGTAGGCGAGCACGAGGCCGATGACGATCGCGATCGCCGAGCCGTGCACGCGGCCGAACGTGAGCTTGCGCGACGCGATCGACGACAGCCACATGATCAGGCCGACCAGCGCGAACGACGCGACGAGCCCGTTGTGGGCGACGGTTTTTTCGAGCATCTGCAGCATGGCGGCCTCCGTTACTGTTCTTCGAATTGCGGCACGCCCGCGAAGGCCGTGTCGTCGCGCCCCGTGCGCGCAAGTACCGCAATGCAGCATGCGCAGATCGCGACCGCGCCGACCGCGGCGAGCAGCGCGACCGGGCCGCCCTTCAGCGCGGCGACGACGTTCTGGTTCGCGGCCATCGCGACGACGACGGGAATGTACATCGCGCCCCAGAAACCGACGCCGGCCTCGGTCTCCTTCGGCAGCCAGCCGCGCCGGTGCAGCCACAGGCGCAGGCAGATCAGCAGCAGCATCGCGATGCCGACGCCGCCGACGTTGGTCTTCACGCCGATCGCGCTGCCGAGCAGGTCGCCGAGGAACAGTCCGGCCAGGTGGCAGAACGCCAGCAGCGCGGTTCCGTAGATGATCATGAGTCGTCTCCAGTCTCTTCGTGACGGGTGCCTGACGCGTGCGGGAGCCAGGCCCGCACGCCGATCCCGGGCGGACTGTCCGTCTCCTGCGGCGGGGCGCCGCGGCCCGGCGGCTCGTCGTGCGAGCGCGTTCTCGGGGTCGATGGGATGATGCGGTTTCGGGCCGGACGCCGGATGGCTTAGACTGACCGATACAGCCGGCGGCGCGACACGGGCTACGCGTCCGGCGCCCCCCGTTCGCGGAGGCCGCACTGGCGCGTGATCCGATACTAGCGCCGCAAAATCCGGCCATTTATGAAGTTGTCGAAACCGATTCAGTGGATTTAGCAATGCGTCCGTTACCGCCCGAGCTGCTGCGCAGCTTCGTCGCCGTCGCCCAGTCCGGCAGCTTCACCGCCGCATCCGAGCGCGTGAACCTGTCGCAGTCGACCGTCAGCCAGCATATCCGCCGCCTCGAGGAGCTGCTCGACCGGCCGCTGTTCGAGCGCGACACGCGCAACGTGCACCTGTCGCAGCACGGCGACGCGCTGTTCCGCTACGCGGTGCGCATCCTCGAACTGATGGACGAGGCCGTCACATCGGTATGCGGGCCGCCGCTGTCGGGCAAGGTGCGGCTCGCGATGTCGGAGGATTTCGCGTCGGCGCACCTGACGGCCGCGCTCGCGAGCTTCGTGCAGCGCAACCCGGACGTCGAGCTCGCGATCTCGACCGGGCTGTCGGGCGACCTGTTCGACGCGCTCGACGAAGGCCGGCACGATCTCGTGTTCGCGAAGCGCATCGCCGGCAGCCGGCGCGGCCGCGTGATCCGCAGCGAACCGCTGTACTGGTGCACCGGCCCCGATTCGCGGATCACCGGCCACGAAGCCGTGCTGCCGCTCGCGATGCATCCGGAGCCGAGCGTGTCGCGCCGCCGCGTGCTCGAATCGCTCGAGGCCGTCGGGCGCCCTTACCGGATCGCCGTCGTGAGCAGCAGCATCGCGGTATTGCGGGCGGCCGCGAGCGCGGGGCTCGGCGTCAGCGCGTTCGCCGGCTACGTGATCCCGGCCGGGCTCGCGCGGCTCGATGCGGGGCTGCCGGAACTCGGCGAACTCGAATACGTGATCGATCGCCCGGCGGCCGCGTCGCGCTCGACGCTCGCGCTGGAAGCCACGTTGATCGCGGCGGCGGCCGAGTTGTAACGGCGCGGCACGGCGCACCGCGCGCGGGCGCGGTCGCCCCCGCACCTGACAGCTTTGCCCGGAACGCGTCATCGTCCGCGCAGTACCCGCTCGCGACAATGGGCTCCATCCGAACGCACCGCGCATCGCCGCGCGCGTCCGGCACCCCGTCCCCTTGATCGGAGCCCGCCATGAAGAACGTCCTGCGATTCGCCGTCGCGACCGCTGCAGCCGCCTTGCTGTCCCCCGTCTTTGCCCAGACCGACGCGTCGGCCCCCGCACAACAGGGCCTGACGCGCGCGGAAGTCGTCGATCAGCTCAAGCAGGCCTATCTCGACGGCGAATTGCCGACGAACGACGGCAACTATCCGCCGACCGCCGCGACGCGCGCGCGCAATCGCGAACTCGTGCAGGCCGCGAGCCCCGCGTGGCTGGCCCACGTGCCGCCTGCCCAGCAAGCGACCTCGCAGCAATGACCGGCGCCGCCGCGGCGCGCGATCGGATCAGGCTCAGGGCAGGAAGCTGCGGCGCCGCGCGTCGATCAGTTCGACGAGCAGCCGGTCGCGCTCGGCCGCCAGTTCCTGCATCGAGCGCTCGCCCTGGATCGCGCGCAGCTCGTCGTTCAGCTTGCGATCGACTTCCGGGTCGAACGACGGCGTGCCGAGGTCGTCCCACCAGCTCGTGATCGGCCCCGACAGGTGCTCGAGGAAGTGCGCGATCCCGCCCGCGCCGCCGCCGAGGTGATAGGTCAGGCACTGCCCCATCAGCCCCCACCGCAAGCCGGGGCCCCACGCGACGGCCTTGTCCGCATCGGCGACGCTCACCACGCCTTCGCCGACGAGGTGGTACACCTCGCGGAACAGCGCGGCCGCGAGCCGGTTCGCGACGTGGCCGGTCATCTCCTTGTTCAGGACGATCGTCTGCTTGCCGAGCGCATCGTAGAACTGCTTCACGCGCGCGATCACGTCCTGGCCGGTCGCATCGCCGCCGACCAGCTCGACGAGCGGGATCAGGTGCGGCGGATTGAACGGATGCGCGATCAGGCAGCGTTCCGGATGCTTCGCGCACGCGGTCTGGATCTCGGACATCTTCAGGCCCGACGAGCTCGACGCGATCGGCACGTGCGCGGGCAGCACGTCGTCCATCTGGCGGTAAAGCGCGCGCTTCAGGTCGAGTCGCTCGGGGCCGTTCTCCTGCACAAAGTCGACGCCGTCCAGCGCACGCACGAGATCGGCGTCGAACGACAGCCGCGCGGAAAGTTCGGCAGCCCGCTCGCCGAGAAACGCGGCGAGCGCGTCGCGCAGCCGCGCATCCGCTTGCGGCGCCGGGTCGGTCGCGACGACGTCGAAGCCCTGCGTCAGGTAGAAAGCGGCCCAGCTCGCGCCGATCACGCCGGCGCCGACGATCGCGATACGTCGAATGTCCATGGTTGTCCCGTGTGGTTGGTCTGCGGATATGTCGCGGCGATTGTCGCATCGAATCCCGCGCGCAGGCGTCGATGGAGATTGCAGATTCCCTCTTGAAATGCGCGGCGGCGGCCACTAACTAAGCGTCGTCGGGCAGTGCCGCATGCAACGCACCGCCCCCGTATCGACCCCGTGGAGTCACCCGTCGCGCCCGCCGCTGGCGTCGCGCCGTCACGTCTCCCGCGTTCCCTGTTCAGGAGGACCAACATGAGCGGTATCCATCACGGCTACGACTTGTTCGACGAATTCGCCCGCGTGCAGCGGCAGATGACGAGCCTGCTCGGCGAACGTCCGTCCGGCATCCGCGCGGGGCGCGCCGGCGCGTTTCCCGCACTCAACGTCGGCGCCACCGACGACGCGATCGAGATCGTCGCGTTCGCGCCCGGCATGGCCGCGGCCGACTTCGACGTGTCGATCGACAAGGACCTGCTGACGATCAGCGGCGAGCGCAAACCGGCGCCGCGCGCCGAAGGCGACGACGTGCGCACGTATGCGCAGGAACGCTTTCACGGCGCGTTCCGCCGCGTGGTCGAACTGCCGCGCGATGCGGACCCCGACCAGGTCAGCGCCCGCTACGAAAACGGCTGCCTGCTGATTCGCGTCGGTCGGCGCGAAGCCTCGAAGCCGCGTGCGATCACCATTCAGTAATCTTCAGGATACCGACATGAACACGAATCCGACCCTGGCCGAACGCCACCCGAGCACCGTTCACGCTGCCGCCGCCGAAGCCGCGCGCCGGCCCGCGATCACCCCGTCCGTCGACATCGTCGAGGACTTGCGCGGCGTCACGCTGCGGGCCGACCTGCCCGGCGTGCCGCGCGACAACCTCGACGTGAAGGTGCACGACAATACGCTGACGATCGAAGCCGCGACGCACCTCGACACGCCGGCCGACCTGCGCGTGCGGCACGCGGAAGTGCGCGCGACGCGCTATGCACGGTCGTTCGTGCTGAGCGCCGACCTCGACACGTCGCGGATCGATGCGAACCTGCGCGACGGCGTGCTGACGCTGACGATCCCGCGCCGCGAGGAAACGCGTCCGCGCCGCATCGACGTGACGGCCGGCAACGCGTAAATGTCAACGCGTGTCCTGACGCGACGCGCATGAAAAAACCCCGCCCCGGCGCGATGCCGGGCGGGGCTTTTTTTGCCTCGGGCCGCGCGCATTCAGGCGCGCGGACTGCAGATTCAATCGAAATCGAACAGGTCGAACACCGACTTCTTGCGACGCCGGCCGTCGTGCCGATAACGTTCGTCGTGCGAGCGGCCGTCGCGACCCCAGCCATCGTCGCGGTCGCGCGGCGCATGCGCATCGTGTCGCGCCGGCGCGGCATCGCGGCGGGCCGGCGCGTCACCGGTTTCGCGGGCGATCAGCTTGTCGAGTTCGCCGCGATCGAGCCATACGCCGCGGCAGGTCGGACAGTAGTCGATCTCGATCGACTGGCGCTCGGCCATCAGCAGGTCGGGCGTCTTGCAGACAGGACATTTCATTGCGTTCTCCTTTCCGTGCGAATTTCATCCGGATTCCGTATGAGGCGCGCGAGCCGGCCGCCGCAGCGGCCGACGTCACGCGCGCCGGCTCAGTCGCGCGCCACGTGCGCTGCCCGCTTCGCCTTCGCGCGCCGCGCCAGCATGTTCATACCCTCGACGAACGCCGAGAACGCCATCGCCGCGTAGATGTAACCCTTCGGCACGTGCGAACCGAACCCTTCGGCGATCAGCGTCATGCCGATCACGACCAGGAACGACAGCGCGAGCATCACGATCGTCGGGTTGCGGTCGATGAAGCGTGCGAGCGGCTGCGCGGCGAACAGCATGACGGTCACGGCGACGATCACGGCGACGAACATGATCGGAACGTGCTCGGTCATGCCGATCGCGGTCACGATGCTGTCGATCGAGAACACGATGTCGAGCATCACGATCTGGCCGATCGCGGCCCACACCGTCAGGCCGGCCGCGCCGCCGACCCCGCCCGCGCCGTCGCCATCGTGCGACACGTGGTGATGGATCTCGGTGGTCGCCTTCCATACGAGGAACAGGCCGCCCGCCAGCAGGATCATGTCGCGCCACGAGAACGCGTGGTCGAACAGCGTGAACACGGGTTCGGTCAGGCTCGCGATCCACGCGACGCTGCCGAGCAGCGCGAGGCGCATCACCAGCGCGAGCGCGATGCCGAGGCGCTGCGTACGCGCGCGCTGCGCTTCGGGCAGCTTGTTGCTGAGGATCGAGATGAAGATCAGGTTGTCGATGCCGAGCACGACTTCCATCACGACGAGCGTCAGGAGCGCGGCCCAGACGGCGGGGTCGGCGGCAAGCGTCAGCAGGTAGTCCATGGGATGGGCCGATACGAAAGTGGAAAGCCTGATGATATGCCGCCCCACACTTCGGAAAAATCAGAGAGAATCTGAATTTAGGTTCGGTTTTTTCGATATATCGCGCTCCGATGCTGAATTTTCGCCATCTGTACTATTTCTGGGTCGTCGTGAAGGAAGGCGGCTTCGCGCGGGCCGCCGGCCGGCTGGACATGGCCGTGCAGACGATCAGCGCGCAGGTGCGCGAGCTGGAGAAATCGCTCGGGCACCAGTTGCTGCGCCCGGCCGGGCGCGGCGTCGCGATGACCGACGCCGGGCAGGCCGCCTTTGCGCGCGCGGAAGTCATCTTCGAGATGGGTCGGCTGATTCCCGACGACGTGCGCGCGGCGGCCAGCCGGCCGACCGTGCGGCTCGCGGTCGGCCTCGCGGACGGCATCTCCAAGCTCGCCGCGCACGCGATCCTGGCCCCGGTGCTCGACACGCCCACGCTGCGGCTGCTGTGCCACGAGGGCGAACACGACGCGCTGCTCGCGGAACTCGCGCTGCATCATCTGGATCTCGTGCTGGCCGGCCAAGGCGCGCCGTCCGGGTCGAACCTGCGCGTGACGAGCGAGCGCCTCGTCGCGTCGCCGGTCGACTGGTACGGGCCCGCGGCGCTCGTCACGCCGGCCGCGCGGCAGCGCTTTCCGCAGTGCCTGGCCGACCTGCCGGTGCTGCTGCCGACCGCGCATTCGGCATTGCGTGCGCGTCTCGACCTGTGGCTGGAAAGCGAGCGGATCGTGCCGCGCGTGGCGGGCGAGTTCGAGGACAGCGCGCTGATGGCCGTGTTCGCGGCGCGCGGCCTCGGCGTGTTTCCGCTGAGCGAACTCGGCGCGAACGACGCGTCGCTGCTGCGCGGGCTCAGGCGGCTCGGGCGGGCGGGCGACGTGACCGAGGAGATCCACGCGATCCGCTCGCGGCGCGGCGAACATCATCCGCTGACGTCGCAATTGCTGGCCGCTGCGCGCGGCGCGCCGGCCGTCTGAAGCGAGCGCGACATCAAACGAAACTATAATGTCGCCCCGGCCATACGAGATGTGCACGCGCATCAATTCGGGCACTACCCTTGCGCCGCCTCTCGCCGAGCCTTCTGAAAGACGCCATGCACAACCGATTTCGCCTGTTTTCCGTTTCGTGCGCGCTCGCGGCCGCGACCGTGCTGGCGGCATGCTCGTCGCCGCCCAAGCCGATCTACCAGCAGGAACAGTTCGACGCGACCAGCAGCCCGTATGCGCATACGTTCCACTCGAAATCCGACGCGGCCTGCGAGGCCGCGCGGCGCGCACTGCTGAGCCAGGGCTACGTGGTGTCGTCGTCGCGCAACGACGCGGTCGACGGCAGCAAGAATTTCCAGCCGAGCAACGACATGCACGTCGTGATCGAGTTTCACGTCGTGTGCGCGGATGCCGATGCGGACGGCTCGTCGAGCATCGCGTACGTGAACGCGGTGCAGGACCGCTATACGCTGAAGAAATCGAATACGTCGGCCAGCGTCGGCTTGAGCGTGTTCGGCTCGCTGTCGCTGCCGATCGGGTCGAGCGACGATGCGCTCGTCAAGACCGCGAGCGAGACGATTCCCGCCGGCGTGTTCTATGAGCGTTTCTTCACGCTCGTCGACCATTTCCTGAAGATCGACCCGGCGCGCCGCGACCGCGCGACCGTGAAGGCCGCGGAGAAGGAACCCGTCGCGCCGCTGCCCGAGCCCGCGCCGACGCCGCAGGGCGAACCGATGAAGATGACGACGCCGGTCGTGCCAACGCCGCCCGCGGCGCCGGTGCCGCTGTCGGCGCCGGGTGTCGCGCCCGGGTCGGGCGCGAATGCCGTGCCAGCCGCGGCATCGGCCGTCGCGGCGCCGGCTGCGATGCGCGCTGCCGCGCCGGCGGCGGCGTCCGGCTCGGCGCCGGCTTCGGGGGCGGCGCCCGCGGCGGTGTCCGCGCCTACGCCGGCTTCGGCGGCCGGTCCGGCGCCTGCGCCTGCGCCTGCTTCGGCGCCCGTGCCGGCTTCTGGTCCAACAACCGCGCCGGCCCCCTCGTCGACCTCCGGTTCGACGGCCGCGCCGGTTTCCGCGCCCCCGTCTCATTCGGGTCCGGCAGCAGCGCCGGCCACCACCACTCCGTCATCGGCCGTGCCCGCGCCTTCGGCAGTGGCATCGGCACCCGCATCGGCATCGGCATCGGCGCAGTCAAGCGCATCGCCTGCGCCGGCCACCGCCAACCCGGTCGCATCGTCCGCGCCGTCCGGCGCGAGCGCACCCACCGCGAACTGATCGCGCTCCCGTATCGTCGCGCCGGCCGCGTGCGGCGCAACGCGACGGTACGCACACCTTCCGCATCATTCCGCGAGGTCGTTCCCGCCCCTCCGGCTGTAGCCGGCCGCGCGGGATTGACGGAAAGGCAACGTCGACGCGTCATGGTCAGCCATGCGCGGCCCATGCCCACAGTCACAACAAGCGAAAATCGCGGGCCACCCGCCAACTCGCGCCGCTCCGACTGCCGAGACCCCACCTACCGCAACGTCGCGCGCAGCGTCTGCAGATGCTCGACGGTCGTGGTCACGCCGCCGCAGACGATCACCGCGATGTCCGCTGCCGACGCGAGCACCGGCACCGGCCGCTCCAGCGCGGCCAGCGCAGCGCCGCACGCGGGCTCGACGACGATCCTGTGTTCGTCGAGAAACCGCAGCGACGCAGCCACCGCGTCGGCATCGGACACGACGACCGGATGGATCGCGTGGCGTGTCGCCCATTCGACCGCCGCGTCGCACGGCCGCTTCGCGCCGAGCGTCGTCGCGATGCTCGTGATTGCCGCCAGTTCGACCGGACGCCCCTGCGCGAGCGAGCGCGCATAGCTGTCGGCGCCTTCCGTCTCGGCCGCGATGACCGGCACGTCGTGCCAGCCGTTGCGCGCCAGCCCCTCGAGCACGCCGCACAGCAGACCGCCGCCGCCGACCGCAAGCACGACCGCGTCGGGCTTCGGGCCGGCCGCCGCCATCTCGTCGATCATCGTCGCGTGGCCCTGCCACAGCACGCGATCGTCGAACGGATGCACGAACGCGTCGTGCTCGCCGAGCGCCGATTGCGCGAACGCATTCGCCTCCGCCCAGCTCACGCCGTGCACGACGAGTTCCGCGCCTTCGACGCGGATCAGCTCGCGCGCCCGGGCCGATGTGCTTTCCGGCACGACGACGCGCACCGGCACGCCGAGCTCGCGGCCGCAATACGCGACCGCGATGCCCGCGTTGCCGCCCGACGACGACACGAACCGCCGGGCGCCGTCCGCATGGCGCGCTTCGCAGACGGCGCCGATGCCGCGCAGCTTGAACGAGCCCGACGGCTGCAGCGCATCGAGCTTCAGCCGGATGGTCCTGCCGAGCCGGCGGGACGCGATGGGCGAGCGGATATAAGGGGTCGGGATATGGAGCGGCATGGGACGGAACACAATGAGGACGGAGGGAACGCACGCGACTCGCGACGAAGCGAATGCGGCAATGCGGCAATGCGGCAATGCGGCAATGCGGCAATGCCGGTCATCGTACGGCAGGCCCGTCATGCTTTCCAATACCATCGAATGGCGTTTGTTATGCTTCGCAGGCATATCCCCCCCACCTACCCGACCGGACACCGCATGCGCCAGATCGAACTACGTCACCTGCGCTACTTCGTCGCCGTCGCCCAGGCCGGCAGCGTGATGGCCGGTGCCCGCGCGGCCGGCATCGTGCAGCCCGCGCTGTCGCGGCAGATCCGCGAGCTCGAGGACGCGATCGGCACGCCGCTGCTGATCCGTCGCGCGACGGGCGTCACGCTCACGGCGGCCGGCACGAGCTTCCTGCACGATGCGACCGGCCTGCTCGCCATGCTGCAGGACAGCCGCGAGCGCGCGTTGCGCAGCGCGGCCGGCCAGCTCGGCGAACTGCGGCTCGGCGCGCTGCCGAACTGCCTGCCGTTGCCGGTCGTCGCGAACGTCCTCAAGGCGTTTCGCGATGCGTGCCCGGACGTGAAACTGTCGATCGCGCCGATGCTGTCGGCCGAACAGGCGAGCGCGCTGATGCGCGGCCAGCTCGACGCCGGGATCATGGCGTGGCGTCGCGAGGAAGCGCCGCACCTGACGGGCGTGCGGCTGTTGAGCGACCGCTTCGTACTGGCGATGCCCGCGCCGCCGGGCGGCCGCTTCGTCGCGCCGCGCACGCTGGCCGATGTCGCGAACGCGCCGTTCGTCTGGTTCGATGCACAGCGCTCCGCCGCGCACCACCGGTTCCTGATGACGCAGTGCCAGCAGGCCGGCTTCACGCCGCGCATCGCGCAGGTCGGCAGCGACATCCCGACGCTGATCGGCCTCGTCGCGGCCGGGATGGGCTGCGCGTTCGTGCCGGAAAGCGCATCGCCGACCTGCCCGCGCACCGTCCGGCTCGTCGCGCTCGACGAACTCGCGAGCCGCTTCGACATCGAGTTCGTGTTCGACGGCGCGGCGGCGGCTCCGTCGCCCGTCGTCGCGCGGTTTCTCGCGGCGGTCCGCGATGCGGCCGGCGAGCCGGGCTGAATGAATGCGGACGCATCGGCGCGCGGTCAGGCGATGCGACTTGCAGCGCCGGCCGACGGACGGAATCGCCCTCCCGCGATCTCGTCGTTTTCGCTGTTGTTGCACACTAAACGACACCGCCGTGCCACCGAAAAATCTTTCAGAACGCCGACGGACGCCACCACGACATCGCAATTTTCAAATTGACATCAAAAACGGCCGTTTAACGCCGATTCGAATCGTCCTGGCCCGAAATATACTGCGCGCGCATCCAACCCCTCGTGCCAAAGAGAGGATGCGTTTCCGCCCCGGCCACGGTCCCCCTGTGGTCGGGGCTTTTTTTGCTGTTGCGCCTTGCAGTGCGGCTCATGAGTCACGCCACATACGTCGCCCGCGCGCTGCATTGTTGACATGAAATCAAGATAATTTCGTCCGGATGCTGCTTTTTCCGCAAAAGTAATGCAGGCATACTTCACGCTGTCTTCAATGGCTTCGTGCCGTTGTTCCCCGATTACAGGAGCTCTCCGCGTGAACCCCACGACTTCCTCCCCGTCCCGCCCGGGCGGCGGCGCCGCGCTGCCGCTGCTCGCGCTCGCCGCCGGCGCGTTCGGCATCGGCACGACCGAGTTCTCGCCGATGGGCCTGCTGCCCGTGATCGCCGACGGCGTGCACGTGTCGATTCCGCAAGCCGGCATGCTGATCAGCGCGTACGCGATCGGCGTGATGGTCGGCGCGCCGCTGATGACGCTGCTGCTCGCGCGCTGGTCGCGCCGTTCCGCGCTGATCGCGCTGATGTCGATCTTCACGATCGGCAACCTGCTGTCGGCCGTCGCACCGGACTACATGACGCTGCTGCTCGCCCGCCTCGTGACGAGCCTCAACCACGGCGCGTTCTTCGGGCTCGGCTCGGTGGTCGCGGCGAGCCTCGTGCCGCGCGAAAAGCAGGCCAGCGCGGTCGCGACGATGTTCATGGGCCTGACGATCGCGAACGTCGGCGGCGTGCCGGCCGCGACCTGGCTCGGCCACATCATCGGCTGGCGCATGTCGTTCGCGGCGACCGCGGGCCTCGGCCTGATCGCGATCGCCGGCCTGTTCGCCGCGCTGCCGAAGGGGGAAGCCGGCAAGATGCCCGACCTGCGTGCCGAACTCTCCGTGCTGACGCGGCCCGTCGTGCTCGGCGCGCTCGGGACGACGGTGCTCGGCGCCGGCGCGATGTTCACGCTCTATACGTACGTCGCGCCGACGCTCGAACACCTGACGGGCGCGACGCCCGGCTTCGTGACCGCGATGCTCGTGCTGATCGGCGTCGGCTTCTCGATCGGCAACATCGCGGGCGGCCGGCTGGCCGACCGCTCGCTCGACGGCACGCTGATCGGCTTCCTGTTGCTGCTGATCGCGACGATGGCTGCGTTCCCGCTGCTCGCCACCACGCATGCGGGTGCCGGCGTCACGCTGCTGGTCTGGGGGATCGCGACGTTCGCGGTCGTGCCGCCGCTGCAGATGCGCGTGATGCGCGCGGCCCATGAAGCGCCGGGCCTCGCGTCGGCCGTCAACATCGGCGCGTTCAACCTCGGCAACGCGGTGGGCGCCGCCGCCGGCGGTGCGGCGATCTCGGCCGGGTTCGGCTACGCGGCGGTGCCGCTCGTCGGCGCGCTGATCGCCGCCGCCGGACTCGCGCTCGTCACGCTGCAGGTCACGCAGCGCCGCCGCTCGCCGGCCGCCGCGAATTCGTAAGCGCGGGCAAGGCCCGGCCTGCCGGGGCCCGTTCCGCACGCATTTTTACGGCCGCCCCATGCGGCCGTTTTCATTTTGAGCGTACGGTCCGGTTCCGACGGCTCGGTCAGCGCCCCGCGGCAAACCCGCCGAAGAACGCACGCGCATTCGCATCGAGACTCTCGAGGTGATAGCCGCCCTCCTGCACGATCACCGTCGGCAGCCCGAGCGCGCCGATCGCGCCGCCGAGCCGCCCGAACCCGTCGGTCGTGACCGCGACCTGCGATTGCGGATCGTCCTTGTAGATGTCGAAGCCGAGCGCGAGCACGAGCGCATCGGGCTGGAACCGCGCGAGCGCGCGCAGCGCGTCGTCGAGCCGCTCGAAGAACGTCGACTCCGGCGCGCCGTGCGGCATCGGCAGGTTGAGGTTGAAGCCGTCGCCGGCGCCCGCCCCCGTCTCTTCCTCGTAGCCCGCGACGACCGGGTAGAAGTTGGTCGGGTCGCCGTGGATCGACACGTACAGCACATCGTCGCGGCCGTAGAAAATCTCCTGCACGCCCTGCCCGTGATGCATGTCGGTATCGAGAATCGCGACGCGGCGATGGCGGCCGAGCAGCGCCTGCGCGGCGATCGCCGCATTGTTCAGGTAGCAGAAGCCGCCGGCCGCGTCGCGGCGCGCATGATGGCCGGGCGGCCGGCACAGCGCGTAGGCTTCGCGCGCGCCGTCGTTGACGTCGGCCGCCGCGGCCAGCGCGCCCTGCGCGGACCAGTACGCCGCACGCCACGTGTTCGCGCCCACCGGGCAACTGCCGTCGGCGAGATAGCGCGCGGCTTTCGCGAGCACGCCGCGCAGCGGGTTCGGATCGCGCACGAACACGTTCGACATCACTTCGTCGCCCCAGTCGTCGGGCATCTGCTTCCAGTCGCGATGCGCGTCCTCGAGAAAGCGCAGATAGTTCATGTCGTGCACGGCCGCGATCGGCGCGGTGCCGCGGTCGGCCGGCTCGCGCACGTCGAAGTCGAGCGACCGGACGGCCGCGACGAGCCGCGCCGCGCGTTCGGGCACTTCCTGCGGCTCGCGCATCTGGCCGCGCGACAGGTAGCTGCGCGGATGGTGCAGCAGTTGTTCGGGATGGAAATAGGTTTTCATGGGGTCCTCGTCGATTCGCCGTATCAGGCGCCGTGCGTCGCAGCCGGCGCGTCGACGCGCGCCGCGATGCCCGCGCGCGCCAGCACCGCATGGAGCAGCACGTTCGTGCCGCGCGTCACGTCGTCGGGCAATGCATCCTCGGCTTCGTTGTGCGACAGGCCGTCGACGCACGGAATGAACACCATCGCGGTCGGGAAACGGCGCGCGAGCAGGATCGCATCGTGGCCGGCGCCGCTCACGATCCGCTCGTGCGTGTAGCCGAACGCGGCGGCCGCCTGCGCGACCAGCCCGACGCAATCGCGGTCGAACGGCGTCGCCGGGCTGCGCCAGCAAGTATCGATCGCCACCTGCACGCCGCGCGCGGCGGCGATGCGGGCGCATGCGTCGCGCAGGTCGCGCTCCATCGCATCCACTTCGGCATCGTCGTGATGACGCAGGTCGACCGTGAACGTCAGGTCGCCGGCAATCGTGTTGCGCGATGCGTTGCGGATGCCGACCTGCCCGATCGTCGCGAGCCCGCACGGCGCGTAGCCGGCGACGATCCGTTCGAGTTCGAGCGCGATCTGCGCGCTCGCGAAATACGCATCCTTGCGATACGGCATCGGCGTCGTGCCCGCGTGCGCGGCCACGCCCGTCACCGTCACGTCGAGCCAGCGGATCGCCTGCCCGCCCGTGACGATGCCGATCGTCGTGCCGTTCGCCTCGAGCACGGGCCCCTGTTCGATATGCGCCTCGAAATACGCATCGACCGCGCCGCCCGTTGCGCGCGTGCCGCGATAGCCGCATGCGTCGAGCGCCGCGCCGAGCGTGACGCCGTCGGCGTCCTGCTTCGCGAGCGCGTCGTCGAGCGGCAACGCGCCCGTGAACACGGCCGAGCCGAGCATCGCCGGCGCGAAGCGCGCACCTTCCTCGTTGGTCCAGGACACGATCTCGAGCGGCTTGTCGGTCGCGATGCCCGCGTCGTTCAGCGTGCGCACGAGTTCGAGCGCGGCGAGCACGCCGTAGACGCCGTCGAAGCGGCCGCCTTCGGGCTGCGTGTCGAGATGGCTGCCGATCAGCACCGGCGCGGCCTGCGCATCGGCGCCGTCGCGCCGGGCGAACAGGTTGCCGACCGCATCGACGCTCACCGTCAGCCCCGCATCGCGGCACCATTGCGCGAACAGGTCGCGCCCGCGCCGGTCGTCATCGGTGAGCGCGAGGCGCCGCACGCCGCCGCGCGGCGTCGCGCCGACGCACGCCATGTCGGTCAGGCTCTGCCACAGGCGGGCGCCGTCGATTTCCAGCAGGTCGTTCATATGCATTCCGGATCGATTCGTTCGTTGAGGGTCAATGCGAGCCGAGCGCTTCGGCGGCGGCCGGTTGCGCGGCACGGCGCGCATCGAGCGCGACGATGCAGAGCAGCGAAATACCGGCGAGACACGTGTAGAACACCGCGAGCGGCCACCACTGGCCCATGAAGCGATGCGCGAGCCACGTGCCGACGAGCGGCGTCAGGCCGCCCGCGATCGCGCCGCAAATCTGGTAAGCGAGCGAGATCGCCGAATAGCGCACGTGGGCGGGAAACACGTCGCTGACAAAGCCCGCGATCACCGAATAGAAGCCGGCCATGCAGACGACGGCGAGCGCGATGCCCGCGATCAGCGACGCGGACGTGCCGCCCTGCACGAGCATGAACATCGGATACGGTGACAGCATCGCGAGCAGCGCTGCAAGTTTCAGGAAGCGCGCGCCGCCGATGCGCTCGGCGATCCACGCGGCGAGCGGCTGCGCGAAGAACTGGATGATCGCGACCGCGAACAGGCTGTCGAGGATCAGCGAGCGCGATACGCCGACGTACTGCGTCGTGTACGCGATCATGAACGTGTTCGTGAAATAGACGCCCGCGATGCCGATCGTGTTCGCGCCGATGCAGAGCAGCACGAGCCCCGACGCGGAACGGAACACTTCGGCGACCGGCAGCTTCACCGTGCGGTTGGCTTCCTTGACCCGCGCGAATTCCGGCGATTCGTTCACGCCGAGCCGGATCAGGATGCCGACCACGAGCAGCACCGAACTCGCGAGAAACGGCAGGCGCCAGCCCCAGGCGAGGAAGTCGGCCTTGTCCATCGACGTGACCGCGCGGAACGCGATCAGCGACAGGATCAGCCCGGCCGGGCTGCCGAGTTGCGCGAACGATGCGAAGAACGTGCGGCGCCCCTGCGGCGCATGCTCGCCCGCCATCAGCACCGCGCCGCCCCATTCGCCGCCGACCGCGATCCCCTGCACGACGCGCAGCGCGACGAGCAGCACCGGCGCGAGCATGCCGACCTTCGAATAATCGGGCAGCAGCCCGACGCAGACGGTCGCGACGCCCATCATCATCAGCGTCGTCATCAGCGCCTTCTTGCGGCCGATGCGGTCGCCGAGATGGCCGAAGATCACGCCGCCGAGCGGGCGCGCGAAGAAGCCGACCGCGAACGTCGCGAACGACGCCATCGTGCTGACGAACGGGTCGTGCGACGGGAAATAGAGTTCGCCGAACACGAGCGCGGCAGCGGTCGCGTAGATGTAGAAGTCGTACCACTCGATCATCGTGCCGATGAACGCGGCCGTCGCGGCGCGCGCCGGCTGGCGGGCGGAAGGAAGGGACTGGGTCATGCGGGCTCCTGACGCGCGCCGCGGCGGCGCGACACGCAATATCGTGACGACGGCCGTCTGTCGCGGCCTCGCGCCGCACGCTGCGGCGCCCCTCCTTTATCGGTGGCCGCAAATCATTAGTCAAATTTCAAGTTATTATTCTCAATATAAATTCAACTAATGTCTGCCCGCCGCCCCGGAGACCCGATGCGCCCCGACCTCGCCCCGTTCCTGAATGACCGCCTCGACTGGAACCTGCTGCGCACCTATCTGGTGATCATGCAGGAGCGCAGCGTGAGCCGCGCGGCCGCCCGCCTGCACGTCACGCAGCCGGCCGTGAGCCAGGCGCTGCGGCGGCTCGAGGAGACGCTCGAGCGCCGTCTGATCGAGCGGCGCGGCGCACACTTCGCGCCGACGCCGGCCGGCGAAGCCGTGTACCGGATCGCGAGCGACATCTACGGCGGCATCTCGCGCCTCGAAACCGAAATCGACGACAGCACGGCCGACCTGACCGGCTCGATCCGGCTGCTGACGGTGAGCCGCATCGAATCGCCCGTCTACGACGAGTTCCTCGCGGATTTCCATCGCGCGTATCCGCGTATCGACCTGCAGATCGAGGTGATGCGTTCGTCGGACATCCTGTCGTCGCTGCTGCAGAAGACGGCCACGGCCGGCCTCGGCCTGTGCCGCACGCCGCACGACAAGCTGGAGATGCGCTGCTTCCTGCGCCAGCGCTATGCGATCTACTGCGGCCGCCATCACCGGCTGTTCGGGCAGACGCAGTTGCGGATGGACGACCTGCTCGCGGAGAATTTCGTGTCGTTCACGAGCGACCAGATCGGCGACAGCCTGTCGCCGCTCACCGTGTTCCGCGACCAGAAGGGCTTCACGGGGCGCATCGTCGCGTCGTCGCCGAGCCTCGACGAAGTGCGGCGGCTGATCTTCGCGGGCTACGGGATCGGCTGCCTGCCCGAGCACATCGTGCGCGACGACATCGCACAGCAGCGGCTGTGGCGGCTGCCGCCCGACGACGGGCTCGTCGATGTCGACGTGTTCCTGCTGTGGCATCGCGACCGCAAGATGAACGCGGCCGAGCATGCGTTTCTCGACGCGATGGAGCGCTGCATGCAGCGCTATTCGCTGGCGGAGCGACTCGGGAAGTAACGGCGCGAACGTGCCCGGAGAAAGCGCCGAGCGCATACGGCCCGGCGCGTCGCGCCGTGTGTGTGCGTCAGAAGCGATGCACGATGCCGAGTTGCACGCCGCGCGCATTCGCGCCCGGGTACGCGAGCGGCAGGCCGGGGTTCGCCGCACCGGCGAGCGTGTAGCCGGCCCGGTTGCGGTTGCGCAGGTACGACAGCGCACCGTAGAAGCTCGTGCGCTTCGACAGGTCGTACTCGTACATCAGCCCGAGCTGGTCCGCATGGTTGCCCTGCGACGACTGGTCGTGCAGATACGCGTAACCGAGCGCGACATAGTTGGCAGGATTGAACTGGTATTTGACCGACAGCCCGTACACGCGCGAATCGATCCCGAGGTCGGCCCACTTCACGGCGGAAAAACCGCCGTACACGGTGGCCTTGCCGATCGCGTACGATGCGCCGGCCATGATCGTGCGATCGGTCGTGGTCGCCGTGGCGTTCTTCAACCACTGGCCCGCGACGAATGCGCCGAACGGGCCGTGTTCGTAGGTCAGGTCGAACTGCTGGCTGGACCCGGCCGAGCGCACGCCGCCCGCATCGCCGAACCCGAAGTACAGCCCGCCCTGGAAACCGGCGATCTCCGGGCTCTGGTACGACAGCGTGTTGCTCGTGCGGAACGCGAACACGGTCAGGTTGTCCATGCCGGATGCCTGCGTGACGCCGCCGAACGCATCCTGCCCGCCCTGGTCGTTGAATAGCGGCGAATTCTGCCGGCCCGCGCGCAACTTGCCCCACTGTCCCGCGATGCCGACCCACGCCTGCCGGTTGAACATACTGCCGGCACTCGCGAGCGAGCCGTCGTTCGGGTTGAAGCCGTTTTCCAGCGCGAACTCGATCTTCTGGCCGCCGCCGATCTCCTCGCCGCCCTTCAACCCGAACCGGCTGCCCCACTGGCCGCCCGAGTTGATCGCGGCCGTATAGCCGTTGCCCGTATTCACGACCTGCGCGAATTCGTCGATCACGCCGTACAGCGTGACGCCGTCCTGCGCGAGCGCGGCGCCCGAACCGGCGAGGCAGGCGATCGCCACCGTGACGCGAAGACCGGCGCGCACCGGCCGCGCGCGGTAATCGATGCCGCGCACTTCACTATGCTTAGTCATACTATTTAGTGGATCGAGATTGAAACGATGCCGGGCGCGGCGTGAATGCCGCACCGGTATCGCGGGATACGGGATTGTGTCGACAGCGCCCGGCGCAGATTGCGACCGGCTCGGCGCTCAGGCCGGCGACGTGCCGGCCCGAGGCGCGAGACGTGGCGTCAGTGGTGAACCTCGCCGCGTTCGAGCGGCCGGATCAGGCGTTCGGGAATGCTGCGTCGCGACGCGCGGGCGCCGATGTAATACAGCACGGCCGGCACGACGAGGCCGAGGATCCACGAGATGTCGGTGCCGCCGAGCGCATCGACGAGCGGCCCCGTGTAGATGTGCGTCGACATGAACGGCAGTTGTACCAGGATGCCGACCAAGTAGATCGTGATGGCCATCACGTTCCAGCGGCCGTAGCGACCGTCCGGATCGGACAGCGCCGGCACGTCGTAGCGCGACCGCGTGAAGCAGTAATAATCGACCAGGTTGATCGCGCTCCACGGCGTGAAGAATGCGAGCAGGAACAGGATGAACGCGGTGAATTCCTTCAGGAACGAATGACGGCCCGCGAGCGCGATCAGCGTCGACACGCAGATCATCCCGAAGATGTACACGAGGCGGCTCTTCGACGATACGGCGCCCTTGCCGCGAAAA
The DNA here is from genome assembly GCF_902832865.1 of Burkholderia sp. BCC0397. NCBI lineage: Bacteria > Pseudomonadati > Pseudomonadota > Betaproteobacteria > Burkholderiales > Burkholderiaceae > Burkholderia > Burkholderia sp. BCC0397. Next base: position 93,805 of record NZ_CADFDL010000003.1, read on the forward strand.
CCGCTGACGATCGTCGCCATCGACATGAAGCTGCCATACGCGTTGAGCGCCGTCACCGTCACCTTGCCGAACGCGATGCTCAGATACAGCAGCGCGGCCACGGCGCCCGTCGAGCCGAGGCCGACGATGTACGACACTTCATGGTGCGCGAACTGGCTGCCGGCGAGCGCGGCCGCGAACACGCCGAACACCATCGCCGCTTGTGCGCCGATCACCGAGCCGAGGCCGACCGCGAGAAACGTCGCGACCGACGACGTCGAGCGCGGCAGGTAGCGCGAATAGTCGGCCACGTACGGGCCGAACGCGATCTGCCACGACGCGGACAGCGACATCGCGAGCAGGAAGCTCGCGAGCGAGAAATGCCGGTTCGCGAGCAGCGCGCCGATGTCGTGGTTCGCGAACAGCTGCGCAAACATGTAGACGAACGCCACGATGCCGACCACGCTCGCGATCCGGCCGACGAAGTGGATCGCGCGATAGCCGAACACGGTCAGCACGACGATCACGGCCGCGAACAGCAGGATGCCGGCCGCATCGTCGACGTGCAGCAGTTGCGCGACGGCCTGCCCGGCCAGCACCGAGCCGCTGGCGGAAAAGCCGATGTACATCAGGCACACCAGCACGATCGGGATCATCGCGCCGTACACGCCGAACTGCACGCGGCTCGATATCATCTGCGGCAGACCGAGCTGCGGCCCCTGCGCGCCGTGCAGCGCCATCACCGCGCCGCCGACGAGCTGGCCGAGCAGCAGCGCGACCAGCGACCAGAACACGTCGCCGCCGAGCACGACCGCGAGCGCGCCCGTGACGATGGCCGTGATCTGCATGTTCGCCGACAGCCACAGCGTGAACTGGCTCAGCAGGCCGCCGTGGCGCTCGGCGTCGGGAATGAAGTCGATCGAGCGAACCTCGATCAGTCCGCCGGCTTTTCCACTGGAATTCGTTGACACGGGTCAATCTCCAAAATACTCAGGACCACACATGGTTTGAACGAGACAGGAAGCTGCGAGCCGCCCTTTCGGCTCTGCGGATGCGGGGCGCCGTGGATCGCCGGCATGCGCCACGCACGCACGGTCTGCACGCTGGCGCGCAACCGGCACGACGGGTGCCGACATTGCCAGCGGATGATCTTGTATATACAACTTGCGAGATATCGGTGATTACCCGGAATCGCTCGATTTTCGAAATCGTCCGAATGATCGGGGGATGCCGGGGCAATTTCGCCGCAAGGCAGACGTCGGAAAAATGAAAGTTTGAGCGGCCGGGGTGCCCGAACGGGTGCGGCCGTCATGACGTCGGCAGGAGGAGGTTCAACGGGTGCCGCGCGGCGTCGATGTCGCGTGCGCAGACAAGTTGTCGGTGTCGTGACTCAGCGTCACGACACCGTGCTTTCGTCGCACCGTCGGCGCATCAGACGAGCCGGTCGGATGCGACGACCTGCACGCCCGGCCGTGCGTCGATCGCCGCGTCGAGCAATGCGCGCGCGATCTGCGACGCGGGATTCACGCGCCACTTCGCCGGCAGCACCGGCGCGGCGGCGCTCAACGCGAACACGAACAGCCGCTCGCCGAACCTGAACTCGTCTCGGCTGCCGCCGATCAGGCCCGGTCGCACGTACGTGAGCGAATCGAACCCGACGCCGGCGAGCGCCTGTTCGACCTCGCCCTTCACGCGGTTGTAGAAGATGCGCGACGCAGCGTCCGCGCCGAGTGCGGAATTCAGCACGTAGGTCGGCGTGCCGTGCCGGTGCGCGAGCCGCGCGACCGCGAGCGGATAGTCGTGATCGACGCGCCGGAACGCCGCCTGCGAACCGGCGGCCCGCATCGTGGTGCCGAGCGTGCAGATCACGGCATCCGCGTGCCACCAGTCGGCCGTGTCGGGCAGATGGTCGAAATCCACTTCCAGTGCGCGCATCTTCGGGTGCGGCGACAACGGCCGGCGCGCGAGGACGATCACCTGGTCGACCCGCGTATCGGCCAGCGCGACTTCGAGGACGTGGCGCCCGACGAGTCCGGTCGCGCCGACGAGCAGCAGTTGCATGTCCGGTTCTTCCGTTTGGAGCCTGCGTTGGCGGGCCCGAGGCGGCCCGGTTTCCGGCTATCGACATGATCGTCGGCCGACGCGGCGCCGACAACCCTCCCCTCGTCTCGAAAAATTACGGCCCCGTCAGGCGCGCACGTCAAACATGCAGCGCGTGTCCGAGCGCGCGCAGCGCAGCTTCCTGAAGCGCTTCGCCGAGCGTCGGATGCGCGTGGATCGTGCCGCCGATGTCTTCCAGCCGCGCGCCCATCTCCAGCGACTGAGAGAACGCCGCAGCCAGCTCCGACACCCCGCGCCCGACCGCCTGCCAGCCGACGATCAGGTGATTGTCGCGCCGCGCGACGACGCGCACGAATCCGTCGGTCGCCTGCAACGTCATCGCACGCCCGTTCGCCGCGAACGGGAACGATGCGCTCAGACAGTCGACGCCGGCCGCGTGTGCATCGTCCGGCGACCAGCCGGCCGTCACGATCTCGGGATCGGTGAAGCACACGGCCGGGATCGATGCGGGCGTGAACTGGCGCCGCCGGCCGGCGATCAGTTCGGCCACCATCTCGCCTTGCGCCATCGCGCGATGCGCGAGCATCGGCTCGCCCGCGACGTCGCCGATCGCCCAGACGTTGCGCATCGAGGTCCGGCATGCGTCGTCGATCCGCAGCGCGCGGCCGTTGCGATCCAGCAGCAGCGACTCGAGCCCGAAGCCGTCGACCCGCGGCCGGCGGCCCACGGCAACCAGCACGCGATCGGCCGGCAGCGTCTGCTCGGCGCCATCGGCTGCCTGCACGCGCACCGCGCCGTGCGCGTCCAGACCGAGCACCTGGTGGCCGAGCCACAGCCGCACGCCGAGGCGCGCGAGCGAATCGGCAACGGGCCGCCCGAGTTCGGCATCGTACGCAGGCAGCACGCGCTCGGCCGCTTCGACGACGCTGACGTCGACGCCAAGCTTGCGATAGACGATCCCGAGTTCGAGCCCGATATAGCCGGCGCCGACGACGACCAGCCGCTTCGGCAGCGTCGCGGGCGACAGCGCTTCGGTGGACGACACGACGTGCCCGCCGAACGGCATCGACGGCAGCTCGACCGGTTCGGAACCGGTCGCGAGCAACAGGTGTTCGCAACCGATGTGCACCGTATGGCCGCCGCCGACGACCTCGACGGTCTTGCCGTCGATCACGCGCGCTTCGCCGTGCAGCACGCGCACGCCGTTCTTCTTGAGCAGCGCACCGACGCCGCGCGTCAGCCGGTCGACGATGCCGTCCTTCCATGCGACGCTTTTCGCGATGTCGATCTCCGGCGTGCGCACGCGGATGCCGAGCGCCCCTTCGCCCGCATGGCCGCACGCCTGTTCGAACGCGTCGGCCACGTGGATCAGCGCCTTCGACGGAATGCAGCCGATGTTCAGGCACGTCCCGCCGAGCCGGTCGCGCTCCACGAGCACGGTCGGAATGCCGAGCTGGCCGGCGCGGATCGCGGCGACGTAGCCGCCCGGGCCGCCGCCGATGACGAGCAGTGTGGTGTGTTCGTTCTTCATCGGCTCACTCCACGAACAGCAGTGCCGGGCGTTCGAGCACCGCGCGCACGGCCTGAATGAATTCGGCCGCATCCGCACCGTCGACGACGCGATGATCGAACGACGACGACAGGTTCATCATCTTGCGCGCGACGACCGCGCCGTCGCGGATCATCGGCCGCTCGACGATCCGGTTCACGCCGACAATGCCCACTTCCGGATGATTGATCACCGGCGTCGACACGATGCCACCGAGCGCACCGAGGCTCGAGATCGTGATTGTCGACCCGCTCAGCTCGTCGCGCTGCGCACGGTTCGCGCGCACCGCGTCGGCGAGCCGCGCGATTTCCGCCGAGATCGACCACACGTCGCGCGCTTCCGCATGCCGCAGCACGGGCACCGTGAGGCCGCCGTCCGTCTGCGTCGCGACGCCCATGTGCACCGCGCCGTAGCGCGTGACGACGCCCGCTTCGTCGTCGAAACGCGCGTTGATCTGCGGGAAGTCGCGCAGCGCGATCACCATCGCGCGGATCAGCAGCGGCAGCGGCGTGAGCTTGCCGCGCGTGTCGCCGTGGCGGCGGTTCAGTTCCGTGCGCAACGATTCGAGCTCGGTGACGTCGATTTCCTCGACGTAGCTGAAATGCGGGATGCGGCGCTTCGCTTCCTGCATCTTGCGCGCGATCGCGCGCCGCAGCCCGATCACCGGCACTTCGGTTTCGTCGTGGCGTTCGTCGTAGCCGCGCGGTTGCGACCCGTGCGTCGTGCCGCCGCCGGTGCGCGCATACGCATCGAGATCCGCATGCAGGATCCGCCCGGCTTCGCCGGTGCCGCGCACGTAGCGCAGCTCGATGCCCATGTCCCACGCACGCTGGCGCACGGCCGGCGACGCGAGCGGCCGTTCGCCCGGCGCGAGCGCCGCGCGCGGCGGCGCGGCCGGTTCGTCGCGGCGCGGTTTCGCCGGGGCGCGACTCGCCGCAGGCTGCGCAGGCGGTTCGGCCGGCGCGTCGGCCGCCGGTTTCGACGGCGCCGCCGCGACCGGTGCGGTTGCTACCTTGGTTTCTCGCACCGGTGCCGCGGCCTTCAGGTTGCCGTCACCTTCGACTTCGAGACGAATCAGCTCGCTGCCGACCGCCATCATCTGGCCGATCCGGCCGCCCAGTTCGATCACCTTGCCCGTCACCGGCGACGGAATCTCGACCGCCGCCTTGTCGGTCATCACGTCGGCGAGCGGCTGGTCTTCCTTGATCGTCTGCCCGACTTCCACATGCCAGGCCACCAGCTCGACCTCGGCGATTCCTTCGCCGATATCCGGCATCTTGATGACATGAATCCCCATCTCACGCCTCCATCACGCGTCGCAACGCTTCACCGACCCGGGTCGGGCCCGGAAAGTACGCCCATTCCTGCGCATGCGGATACGGCGTGTCCCAGCCTGTGGTGCGCTCGACCGGCGCTTCGAGGTGGTAGAAGCAGTGTTCCTGCACCAGCGACACGAGCTCCGCGCCATAGCCGCAGGTGCGCGTCGCCTCGTGCACCACGACGCAGCGCCCGGTCTTGCGCACCGACGCGACGACCGTGTCGAGATCGAGCGGCCACAGCGTGCGCAGGTCGATCACTTCCGCGTCGATGCCCGTCTCCTCGGCCGCGGCGAGCGACACGTGCACCGTCGTGCCGTACGTCAGCACCGTCACGTCGTTGCCGGGCCGCACGACGGCGGCCGTATCGAGCGGCACCGTGTAATAGCCTTCCGGCACCGCGCTCGCCGGATGCTTGAGCCACGACGTGACGGGCCGTTCGTGATGGCCGTCGAACGGCCCGTTGTACAGCCGCTTCGGCTCGAGGAAGATCACCGGATCATCGTTCTCGATCGACGCGATCAGGAGCCCTTTCGCGTCGTACGGATTCGACGGCATCACCGTGCGCAGCCCGCATACCTGCGTGAACATCGCCTCCGGGCTCTGGCTGTGCGTCTGGCCGCCGTAGATGCCGCCGCCACACGGCATCCGGATCGTCATCGGCGCGGTGAACTGGCCGGCCGACCGGTAGCGCAGCCGCGCGCCTTCCGACACGATCTGGTCGGAGGCCGGGTAGAAATAGTCGGCGAACTGGATCTCGCAGACGGGCCGCAATCCGTACGCGCCCATCCCGACCGCCGCGCCGACGATCCCGCCTTCGGAGATCGGTGCATCGAACACGCGCGACTTGCCGTATTTGTTCTGCAGTCCTTCGGTACAGCGGAACACGCCGCCGAAGTAGCCGACGTCCTGCCCGAACACGACCACATCGCTGTCGCGCCCGAGCATCACGTCCATCGCGGAGCGCAGCGCCTGGATCATCGTCATCGGCTGCGTCGCCGTATCCGTTTCGTGTTGGGCCATGATCATGCTCCCAGTTCCTGGCGCTGACGGCGCAGGTGCGCGGGCAGCTCCTTGTACACATCGTCGAACATCGAGGCCGGCGACGGAATCCGGTCGTCGGCCAGCGTCCCGTACTTCTCCGCTTCCTTCTGCGCGGCGATCACCTCGGCCTCGAGCTCGGCCGTCAACGCATCGTGCGCACTGTCCGACCAGATGCCCTTCACGATCAGGTGACGCTTGAAGCGCTCGATCGGATCGCCGAGCGGGAAATGGGACCAGTCGTCGCTCGGCCGGTACTTGGTCGGATCGTCCGACGTCGAATGCGCGCCAGCCCGGTAGGTCACCCACTCGATCAGCGTCGGGCCGAGATTGCGGCGCGCGCGTTCGGCCGCCCAGCTCGATGCCGCGTAGATCGCGAGGAAGTCGTTGCCGTCGACCCGCAGCGACGCGATCCCGCAGCCGACGCCGCGCCCGGCGAAGGTCGTGCCCTCGCCGCCCGCGATCGCCTGGAACGTCGAGATCGCCCACTGGTTGTTGACCACGTTCAGCACGACCGGCGCGCGGTACACGTGCGCGAACGTGAGCGCGGTGTGGAAATCGGCTTCGGCCGTCGCGCCGTCGCCGATCCATGCGGATGCGATTTTCGTATCGCCCTTGATCGCCGACGCCATCGCCCAGCCGACCGCCTGAATGAACTGCGTCGCGAGGTTGCCGGAAATGGAGAAGAAGCCGGCTTCGCGATCCGAGTACATCACCGGGAGCTGGCGCCCCTTCAGCGGATCGCCTTCGTTCGACATCAGCTGGCAGATCATCCGCTCGAGCGGCACGTCGCGCGCGATCAGGATGCTCTGCTGCCGGTAGGTCGGAAAGCACATGTCGCCGTCGCGCAGCGCCATCGCGTGCGCGGTGCCGATCGCCTCTTCGCCGAGGCTCAACATGTAGAAGGAGATTTTTTTCTGGCGCTGCGCAATCATCATGCGCGCGTCGAAAATGCGGGTCTTGAGCATCGCGCGCAGCCCGGCGATCAGCCGCGCATCGTCGAGATCGGGGGCCCACGGGCCGACGGCCTTGCCGCTGTCGTCGAGCACGCGCACAAGGCTGCGGGCGAGATTGGCGGTGTCCGCCGCGGCAACGTCGATCGGCGGGCGGCGGACGGCGCCGGCCGGCGATAGATGCAAATAGGAAAAATCCGTCTTGCAGCCCGGGCGCCCGGTGGGCTCCGGCACATGCAGACGCAATGGCTCTGACAGGCTCATCGTGTCGTCTCCACGCTCGATTGTGTCTCACGCTGTTTGGGAACGCGCGGGCCGGTTGCCGGCCTGCGCGCGAGCTGACGCGCGGATAAGCACGTCAACCTTGAAAATTTATGCCTTGCAGCGGCGGACGTCGATGCCCAAGCCGCTCGTTCGTGGTGAGCAGATTTGCCATGGCGGATCGCGGCGGCGCGGGAGTGCGGCGGACGGAGTCAGCAGGACGGGTTTTGCTGCGGTGCGGGGTCGCCGGGCCGGCGGCGACGATCGGGCATCGGGGGGACGGACGGGATCGACGTCGTCCCGATCATGTGAGGGTACGAAGCAAAAGACCCCGCGAAATCCTGGATCTCGGGGTCTTTCGTCGGGTTCGGACGCTCGTGCGCCCGATTGCCGGCTTACTGCGGCGCGCGATCGATCACGCGTCGGGACGGAAGATGTCGAAGCGGCTGTCGGGCTTCACGTGCACATAGGCCGACGGGCCGCCCGCACGAAGAATGATGCCCGCGCCGAACGTGTCGAAGATGCCGTCCTTCAGCAGGTCATGGCGGATATGGACCGCGATGACCTCACCCAGCACCAGCGTAGCCGGCGTTTCGACGCCGCGATGATCGCGCAGCCGGATCACGTCGGTCACCTTGCATTCGAAGTTCACGCCACTTTCCGCGACGCGCGGCACGTTGACGAGGCGCGACGACACCGCGGTCAAGCCGCCGAGTTCGAATTCGTTCACGTCGTACGGCACGGCGGCGCAGGTCTGGTTCATCCGCTCGGCAAGATCGCGCGTCGCGAGGTTCCATACGAACTCGCCGGTTTCCTGCACGTTGCGCACGCTGTCCTTCGCGGCGGTGCTCGAAAAGCCGATGATCGGCGGGCGATAGTTGAACGCGTTGAAGAAGCTGTACGGCGCGAGGTTCAGCGTGCCGTCGCTGCCGCGGGAGGAAATCCAGCCGATCGGGCGCGGGCCCACGATCGCGTTCAACGGATCGTGCGGCAGGCCGTGGCCTTGCGACGGTTCGTAATAGTGATGGGTCGAATCGGTCATGACGGGAGGTCTTGCGGGAGGCAAACTGCGTTGAAGACGATCGACGGAACGCATGTGCCGCTGGCGGCAAAAGGTATCCGGTGCGACGTGCGTGCCAGTATCACATGGCGTCGTGTTCGCCGCAGTGAAGCGCGCCCGCGAGCCGTGTCGCCGCGCCGACGCATGCGGCGCGCCCAACAAAAAACCCGCGAGCGCTGCATTTCTCGCGGGTTTTTTACACCGTCATCGAATCGAATCGCGTCAACGCAATCGATGGTGCGGGGACCGGACTCTAATATGGCCACCAACCTCAATATTTATAAGGATCGGTCATTACCGCACAAGAAATATACCAACAGAAATACCAACACATCTGAGAGGCTCGAGGGTACTGCCACCGCATAACAGCGGATCTCAATCAAGTGTCGCGAATTTACAACCTCATCCAAACGAAACGGTCGAGACACCGTCGATCGACAGCTCGCCCATGCCGAACACAATCAAGTCACCGCGGCGTACGTGGACGCCGAATTCCTGCCCGAGCGCAGGAGGATGTGCAGCACTGGGCGGATCGGCACATCGACCATCACCACCGATCCTCACTGCAACCGAATCTGATAAACGTCGTTATTGCTTCCCTGCGTGTAGTACACGTACGTCCCGGACTGGATCAGTTGGTTCGGCACTGAATCGAGCAGTTGGGTCACCGCGCCTGTTGTGGCCTGCCAGCGATAAACCTTGTTCACCGACGGTACTTGGTAGATCACGTTTCCGGCTGCATTACCGAGTAGGCGAGCAGTTAGGTCAGTCGACAGCGTGTTGATCTTCCCGGTCGACACCACCACCGCCCGTAGATCGAGGCGAGAGAAAGTCTGTTGCGTTTCCACCCAGGCGAGCACCCCGTCCGACAAAAGGAAGTAGGCATCCGCCCCGACCTCGCCGGGAGAAGTGGAAACTGGTCCGCCCGTTGCTGCCTGCCAATACAACATTTGGATGTGCGTCCCACCCTGAGCAGAGATACCGCTAAGCCAAGCGACGGACTGTCCGTCCGTTTGAACGGATCCACCCGGGTACATTTGCCACAACGCTGTCGACGCCTGCGTCTGCGAAGACCACATGTATACCTGCTGTGGGGAAAAGGCCTCAGGCAACTGAACCCAGTAGTAGTAGTTCACAATCCCATTGGAAACACTGAAACTGTTGACGGAAGCACTCAGCCCTGGCGGAAGACTCGTGAAAGTCTTTGTCGACTGGTTATAAAGGGTCCCGCCTCCGTAACTGTTCCAGATCAGGTACCCATCATGCGCGGATGGCGCGAGGTCATCGGCGTGACCGGCTGTCCCGGCGAGTATCGACATATTCGTCTTCACGCCTTTCGGGTCCCACTGGTAGATGCAATGAAAGGGCAACGGCTGTGGGCAGTCGGCATCTACCGCAGAGACGTATGCGTAGCCGCCGCTAAGCTGCCAATTTCCGGCGTTCTGCAAGGACGCAAAGCCATTCAGCACGACTTCGGTCTGACTGCCGAAATTCCTCATACGGGCCGAGCCGTCCGCCGCGACGTAGAGCAGGCTATCGCCATCAGCAGCCAGCATCTTTCCGACACTCCCGAGCGTGATAAGAGGTGGAGGAGGCTGCGATCCGCCGCCACTTCCCCCACCTCCATTGCCGGCACCTTCTGAGCTGACGTCCCCGCCGCACCCAGCCAATATCAGAGCAATGGCAGCCACGAGCCAGAGCAGAATCCAAGATCCGTTTCGCTTGAAAGTAACCATTTTGGAGAGGTCTTCCTGATGTTCTTCTGGTTCACCAATAACACCGGTTATGGCTCAATATCCGCTCGTCGTGCAGTTCATCTGATTGCCGAATGTGGAGCAGTTGGTGTTCTGAATGTGCTGCGTTGGTATCGGCGGAGGTGGTGGTACATAGGTCGGCCTCATGTTCGACAACATTCGTAGCGCAAGCGCCCGCCTCTCTTGCTGCCTCGCCTCCTCAGTAGCATCGCGCTGCGCCTGAGCGGCTGCTTCTTGAGCCTCTGCCGCGCGCCGCTGAGACTCCTGCTCGGCTTGATCGCGGCTTTGCTGGGTCCGAAGCTCCTGGAGTGTACCGGCAATTCGCGCACGGTACTGATCGTCGCTCGCCTGCCGCTGCTCGTTGAATTGCGCGTACGTTAGCTTGCCGCTGTAGAGCTTCGCTACCAAGGCTTCGAGGGCATGCAAACTCTCGTCGATCAGAGCCGCGACGACAGGCGGATAGTTCGCCGCACGAAAGTCGCGCCCGAGCTCGTAGCAGCGCTCGCCCTCGGTGACCCAAGCTGACAGAGCGTCCTTTTCTTTCTTTGTTGGTCGGCGATCATTCGAGAGCATTGATAGATCGGGATGGCCTCCGATCTTCGTCACCACCTTGCCCTGGATGGCGCCAATTGCAGGATTATCCGATAGAGCAGCAAAGCAGCCGACCGACGGATCACCATCAGCATAGGCGGTCGATGCCCATATCGCGCATGACATCACCCAACTGGATACCAAAAGTTGCGTTCGCATACCACACCCCGACGGTTCGTTTTCGTTCTTAGGAGCACATGTGGCCCGTTCGTGAACCGAATGGTATGCCGTAACTTCAGATGGCGATATACGCCAAGGGCCAGCAGCTTCTGCTTGCCACGCATGCGATAGGCCATCCGCCAGTACCTAGCGCCATTCGGCTGCACGAGCAAATACATCCCGCTCCCGTCGGTCAGCTTGTGGGCTTCTCGGCAGGCTTGGCGTTACGGACGGCGACATCGGTAAGATGCATCGTCAGGTACCACCAGAATGGTGCGAAACTGCGTGTGGTACCAACCATATACCATCAGAAACGCTGGATGCAATCAGATCCCGTTAGACGCCTCAAAACAAAAAACCCTGCAAAAACAGATGTTTTCGCAGGGTTTTCAGGTTACCTCAGACGGTACCAGACAATCATTTGGTGCCGGGGACCGGACTTGAACCGGCAAGCCAATTAAGGCGGCGGATTTTCGTCACACTGCTTCTTTCAAAGCCGGCGTCGTTGGAACGACGCCGTTCGTGCGCTGGACTATGCCTTCACCGTCGCGCGCGGGCGTGACCGCTGCCCGTGCGCCTTAGGCGCCCCCCGTCTAGTCTCTACACCTTCCTCGCTGCAGTCGTACCGCGAGGCTTGGCTCGGCGTTGCCTCGATGTACACGTTGCACATCAGGGGTTTCACCGAATTTGAAGGGTTCTGCACCGGCCGTTTCCGACCGGGCACTCAATCTTTTAAGTCCGCTATGTTTACCAATTTCATCACCCCGGCAAAAGGGCGGACGCGATTCTACCATTGCTTGGCGCATGCGTTCCCTGATTCCCGCGCAATGCATCGCGATGCAGCACATTTGGCGGCCCCGTCCGCGGCCGAATTCATATGGCGTAACCGACGACGTTGCCACTCCCATCGCCGATTTCCTCCCGCGCCGCAACATCCGCCGATACAATCGACCGCGCGTCGTCCGACGGCCCCAACCGTCTGATGTTTGTATCGTGCTTTTTACGAAACACACATGCGCGTCATCGCGAAGTCACAAACGTTTTCGATAATTCCCCGGCCGAAAACGTTTACATCGCGTGATTTCATGACCTCGACCATCAAGGACGTCGCTGCCCTCGCGGGCTTCTCGATCGCCACCGTTTCGCGGGCGATCAACGCGCCGCATACCGTCAGCCCCGCCACGCTGCAAACGATCCGCACCGCCATCGACACGCTGCAGTTCCGCCCGAGCCCGCTCGGCCGGCAACTGCGCGGCGAGCGCACGCGGCTCGTCGGCGTCGTCGTGCCGACGCTGTCGAACCCGGTGTTCGCCGACTGCCTGCAAGGCATCGACGAACTCGCGACCGCGGCCGGCTTCAAGCTGATCCTGATGACGACCGAATACGACGCGGCGCGCGAACGTCATGCGATCGAGACGCTGCGCGAGCAGCGCGTCGAAGGGCTGATCCTCACCGTCGCCGATGCGGACACGCACCCGCTGCTCGACATGCTCGACCGCGACGGCCCGCATTACGTGCTGATGCACAACGACACGCAGCGCCGTCCGTCGGTGTCGGTCGACAACCGCCGTGCCGCCTACGACGGCGTGCAGTTGCTGACCGCGCTCGGTCATCGCCGCGTGCTGATGCTGGCCGGTTCGCTCGCCGCGTCGGATCGCGCACGCCAGCGCCATCTCGGCTATGCGCAGGCACTCGAGGAAAGCGGCGTGGCGCCGCTGCCGCCCGTCGAAGTCGACTTCAACGCGCCCGAACTGCCCGATGCGGTGCTCGCGCACCTCACCGCGCACGCCACGCGCCCGACCGCCCTCTTCTGCAGCAACGACCTGCTCGCGATGGTCGTGATGCGCGGCCTGCGCCGAGCGGGTTTCTCGATTCCCGACGACCTGTCGGTGCTCGGCTTCGACGGGATCGCGATCGGCGAGCTGCTCGCACCACCGCTCGCGAGCGTCGCGACGCCGAACCGCGACATCGGCCGCCACGCCTGGCAGCGTCTCGTCGAATCCATCGGCGGCGCGGCGATCGACCGCACGTCGATGATCCTGCCGCATGTGGTGCGCGACGGTGCGACGGTTGCGCCGCCGGCCACCGAGCTGCACTTGCGCAAGGCGTGATCGCCAGCCGCACGTCCACGCATACCGAACCCCACACCACCCCAGCGCTACACCCACTCTCGCCCGGAGACCCACCGTGTCCTTTCGCCTGACCTCGCTGCTGCGCGCGCTTGCCGCGCCGCTCGCCTTTGCCGCGCTCGTCGCCGGCGCCCCCGCGGCCCACGCCGACGAAACGGCGATCTGCTACAACTGCCCGCCCGAATGGGCCGACTGGGCCGCGCAGATCGCGGCGATCAAGCAGAAGACCGGCATCCGCGTACCGTTCGACAACAAGAACTCGGGCCAGGCGATCGCGCAGTTGATCGCCGAGCAGAAGAGCCCGGTGGCCGACGTCGTCTATCTCGGCGTATCGTCGGCGTTCCAGGCGAAGGACAAGGGCGTGATCGCGCCGTACAAGCCCGCTCACTGGAACGACATCCCCGCGAACCTGAAGGACCCGCAAGGCTACTGGTTCGCGATCCACTCGGGCACGCTCGGCTTCTTCGTGAACAAGGACGCACTCGACGGCAAGCCGGTGCCGCGTTCGTGGGCCGACCTGCTGAAGCCCGAATACAAGGGCATGGTCGGCTATCTCGATCCGTCGAGCGCATTCGTCGGCTACGCGGGCGCGGTCGCCGTCAACCAGGCGCTCGGCGGCAGCCTCGACAACTTCAAGCCGGGCCTCGACTGGTTCCGCAAGCTGAAGGCGAACGCGCCGATCGTACCGAAGCAGACGGCCTATGCGCGCGTGCTGTCCGGCGAGATTCCGATCCTGCTCGACTACGACTTCGATGCGTATCGCGCGAAATACAAGGACAGCGCGAACGTCGAGTTCGTGATTCCGAAGGAAGGCACGATCGCGGTGCCGTACGTGATGAGCCTCGTGAAGGGCGCGCCGCACGACGCGAACGGCAAGAAGGTGCTCGACTTCGTGCTGTCCGACGAAGGCCAGAAGCTGTGGGCCAATGCGTATCTGCGCCCGGTGCGCGCGCAGGCGCTCGGCGCCGACGTCGCCGCGAAGTTCCTGCCGGCGAGCGAATACGCGCGGGCGAAACCGGTCGACTTCGGCAAGATGGCGGCCGGCCAGCAAGCGTTCGGCCTGCAGTACCTGCAGGTCATGCAGTAAGCCGCGGGACGCTACCAATGCTCGACCTGACTTTTCCGCTGCGCTGGCGCGTCGCGCTCGTCGCGCCGGCGCTGGCGGTATTCGCCGCGTTCTGGCTGCTGCCGATGGCGTCGCTCGTGCAGGTGTCCGCCGACGGCGCCTTCTTCTCGCACTATGCGGCGCTGCTCGGCAACGCGCGTTACATGAAGAGCCTCGGCGAGACGGTGGCGCTGTCCGCGGGCGTCACGCTCGCTACGCTCGCGCTGTCGACGATCTCGGGCCTGCTGCTCGCGCGCCGCGAATTCGCCGGCAAGCGCGTGCTGCTCGCGCTGCTGACGTTTCCGCTCGCGTTCCCGGGCGTCGTGGTCGGCTTCATGGTGATCATGCTTGCGGGGCGCCAGGGGCTGATCGGCATGCTGTCGGCGAAGCTCACCGGCGACAAGTGGGTCTTCGCATATTCGGTGACGGGCCTGTTCGTCGGCTACCTGTACTTCTCGATTCCGCGCGTGATCGTCACCGTGATCGCGGCCGCGTCGAAGCTCGACGGGTCGCTCGAGGAAGCCGCGCGTTCGCTCGGCGCGTCGCCGTGGCGCATCTTCGTCGACATCGTGCTGCCCGCGCTCGCGCCGGGACTGATCGCGGCCGGCGCGATCTGCTTCGCGACCGCGATGGGCGCGTTCGGCACCGCGTTCACGCTCGCCACCGACCTGAACGTGCTGCCGATGACGATCTACACCGAGTTCACGCTGAACGCGAACATCGCGACGGCGGCCGGCCTGTCGATCGTGCTCGGCATCGTCACCTGGGCCGTGCTCGCGCTCGCGCGCCGCTTCACCGGTCACACCGCCGCTGCCGCGGCCTGAGGATTTCCGCATGCAATCGCTTTCCGGCTCTTCCGCGCCGTCGCCGGCACCCGCTCCGGCCCCCTTGCACGCGAAGCGTGCCGCCCGGCATGCGCCGCGCGTCGCCGGTGCGCGGGCGATCGCCGCGCTGCAATGGGGCGTCACGATGCTGCTGTGCGCGTTCCTGATCGTGCCCGTCGTGATGTCGGTGCTCGCGGGGCTGACCGTCAACTATTTCCGCGGCCTGTCGAGCGGCCTCACGCTGCGCTGGCTCGAGCAGGTATGGCAGCAGTATCACGGCTCGGTCGCGCTGTCGCTCTACGTCGCGTTCGCGACGCTCGCGGTCGGCGTGCCGGCCGGCTATGCGCTCGCGCGCAGCAAGAGCCGCCTCGCGCGCGCGATCGAGGAAGCGCTCGTGCTGCCGGTCGCGCTGCCGGGGCTGGCTTCGGCGCTCGCGCTGCTGGTCGTGTACGGCGGCTTCACCGCGTTCCGGATGAGCCTGTGGTTCATCGTCGTCGGCCACGTCGTGTTCACGCTGCCGTTCATGGTGCGCGCGGTGGCGGCCGTCGCGGCCGGCGCCGACCTGCGCACGCTCGAGGAAGGCGCGGCGAGCCTCGGCGCATCGTTCGTTACGCGCTTCGTCACGATCGTGCTGCCGAACCTGCGGCCCGGCATCGTCGCCGGCGCGCTCGCGGTGCTCACGCTGTCGATCGGCGAATTCAACCTCACGTGGATGCTGCACACGCCCGACACCAAGACGCTGCCGGTCGGGCTCGCCGATACGTATGCGTCGCTGCGCCTCGAAGTCGGCAGCGCGTACACGATCCTGTTCCTGCTGATGACGCTGCCGCTGCTCGTCGCGATGCAGTGGCTCGGCGTCGATCCGTCCGGTACGCGCGCGCTGAAGAAGCGCCCGCGCTGACTTTTTTGCAGACATGAAACTCGATTCCACTCCCATCACCCTGACCGGCTGCGCGAAGACGTTCCGCGGCACACGCGTGCTCGAACCGCTCGACCTGTCGATCGGCGCCGGGGAAACGCTCGTGCTGCTCGGGCCGTCGGGCTGCGGCAAGACGACCACGCTGCGCCTGATCGCGGGCCTCGACACGCCCGATGCCGGCGGCACGATCGCGTTCGGCGACGACGACGTCACCGCACTGCCGATCGAGCGCCGGCAGGTCGGCATGGTGTTCCAGAACTACGCGCTGTTTCCGAACCTGACGGTGCGCGGCAACGTCGGCTACGGGCTGAAGATCCGCAAGACCGAGCCGCGCGCGTTGCGCGAGCGCGTCGACGAACTGCTCGCGATGATGCGGCTCAACGCGCATGCGGACAAACCGGTCGATCAACTGTCGGGCGGCCAGCGTCAGCGCGTCGCGCTGGCGCGCGCGCTCGCGGTGCAGCCGCGCGTGCTGCTGCTCGACGAACCGCTGACCGCGCTCGACGCGAAACTGCGCGACGTGCTGCGCCGCGACATGAACACGCTGCTGCGCACGCTCGGCGTGACGACCGTCTACGTGACGCACGACCAGGCCGAAGCGATGGAGCTAGGCGACCGGATCGTCGTGATGGGCGCGGGCCGCATCGAGCAGATCGGCACGCCGCGCGAGATCTACTACCACCCGGCGAACCGCACGGTCGCGCAGTTCATCGGCACGCTGAACCGGCTGGCGGGCCAGTGGCGCGACGGCGCGCTCGAAACGACGGGCGGCGCGATCGCCACGCCGCATGCGGCCGACGAATGGTTCTTCCGCCCCGAGGACGCGCAGCTCGCCGATCCCGCGCATGCACCATTGCGCGGCGCGGTCGGCGCGTGCGCGTTCCTCGGCGAGCGCACGCGGCTCACGATCGAGCATGCGGCACCCGACGCGCTCGTGATCGACGTACCGGGCCGCATCGCGCTCGCGCGCGGCACGGCGGTCGGCCTCACGATCGCGCCGGAAGGACTGATCGCGCTCGGCGCGTAAGCGGTCGTTCGGGCATCATCCATGCAGCACCCCACGGCGGCGCACGCCGCCGCGACAACAACCAGACGATTCCGAGGAACGACGATGCTGCTTGCTCAAATCAGCGATCTCCACATCAAGCGGCCGGGCCAGCTCGCGTACCGGCGCGTCGACACGGCGGCCGCGCTCGCCCGCTGCATCGCGAAGCTGAACGCACTCGTGCCGCGCCCCGACGCCGTGCTCGTCACCGGCGACCTGACCGACTTCGGCCACGACGAAGAGTACGGCAACCTGCGCGGGCTGCTCGCGGCGCTCGAGATTCCGTACTACCTGATGATCGGCAATCACGACGACCGTGCCGGGCTGCGCCGCGCATTCGCCGATCGCGCCGAGCTGCAGGACGGCGAATTCGTGCAGTACGCGCTCGACGTCGGCGCGGTGCGCGTGCTCGCGCTCGATTCGCAGGTGCCGGGCGCGAGCCACGGCGACCTGTGCGACGCCCGGCTCGCGTGGCTCGCCGCGCAGCTCGACGCCGCGCGCGACCGCCCGGTAATCGTCGCGCTGCATCACCCGCCGTTCGTGTCGGGCATCGGCCACATGGACAAGCTGCGTCTCACGCCCGCCGCCGCCGAGAAACTCGACGCGCTGCTGCGCGGCCATCCGAACGTCGAGCGCGTGCTGTGCGGTCACGTGCATCGAACGATGTTCACGCGCTTCGGCGGCACGCTCGCGTCCGCGGTGCCGTCGCCCGCGCACCAGGTCGCCTTCGACCTGCGGAGCGATGCGCCGTCCGCCTTCCGGCTCGAACCGCCGGCGTTCGCGGTCCATCGTCATGCACCCGATACGGGGATGACGTCGCATCACGTCTATGTGGACGAAGGCGCGGGGCCGTATCCGTTCTACGAGCCGACGGGCGAACTGGTCGACTGACGACGTGAAGCGCGTGCCGTGATGGGCGGCGGCCGGCCCGTTGTGCCGTCGTGTCGCCGCGCCTGCCGTCGTGTCGGTTTGCCGGCTTGCCGCCGGCAGGATTCACGTCGCTCCGGTATGATCGGCAGCCTCGACCGGCGCCCGGCCTACCTGCGCACCCGATGCGTGCGCCGCCTGCCGCGCCGCCCCACTCCGTGCCCGCCGCCATGTCCACCGCCTCCACCGACCGTCCGACCGACGCCGCCTCGCCCCACTACTCGCGCAGCCTGCTGTTGCTGCTCGCGACGATCGCGGGCGTGTCGGTCGCGAACATCTACTACAACCAGCCGCTGCTCGACAGCTTCCGCTCGTCCTTTCCGGACGGCGCGTCATGGATCGGCGCGGTACCGACCGCGACGCAGCTCGGCTATGCGGCCGGCATGTTCCTGCTCGCGCCGCTCGGAGACCGTTTCGATCGCCGCGGGCTGATCCTGCTGCAGATCGCCGGGCTGTCGATCGCGCTGATCGCGGCGGCCACCGCGCCGTCGCTCGTCGTACTCGCGGTCGCAAGCCTCGCGATCGGCATCCTCGCGACCATCGCGCAGCAGGCCGTGCCGTTCGCCGCCGAAATCGCGCCGCCGGCCGAACGCGGCCACGCGGTCGGCACCGTGATGAGCGGCCTGCTGCTCGGCATCCTGCTCGCGCGTACCGCCGCCGGCTTCGTCGCCGAGTATTTCGGCTGGCGCGCGGTGTTCGCCGCATCGGTCGCGGCGCTCGTCGCGCTCGCCGTCGTGATCGTGCTGCGGCTGCCGCGCAGCTCGCCGACGTCGACGCTGTCGTACGGCAAGCTGCTCGGCTCGATGTGGCATCTGGCCGTCGAGTTGCGCGGGCTGCGCGAGGCATCGCTGACGGGCGCCGCGCTGTTCGCGGCGTTCAGCGCGTTCTGGCCGGTGCTCACGCTGCTGCTCGCCGGCGCGCCGTTCCATCTCGGCCCGCAGGCAGCCGGTCTGTTCGGGATCGTCGGGGCCGCGGGCGCGCTCGCCGCGCCGTATGCGGGCCGCTTCGCGGACACGCGCGGCCCGCGCGCGATCATCTCGCTCGCGATCGCGCTGCTCGCGCTGTCGTTCGTGATCTTCGCACTGTCGGGTTCGAGCCTCGTCGGGCTCGTGATCGGCGTGATCGTGCTCGACGTGGGCGTACAGGCCGCGCAGATCTCGAACCAGTCGCGCATCTATGCGCTGAAGCCCGACGCGCGCAGCCGCGTCAACACGGTGTATATGGTGTGCTATTTCATCGGCGGCGCGCTCGGCTCGTCGGCCGGCGTCGCCGCATGGCGCGCGTTCGGCTGGACCGGCATGTGCGCGGCCGGCCTGCTGTTTACCGCGCTCGCCGGCTGGTCCCACCATCGCGGCGGCCGGCGCGGCTGAGCGCGACCGGCCACCGCGGCGTCACGCGTCGGTGCGCGAGGCGGCCGGCTCGGCGGCGGCGGGCGGCGGCGCGAACGCCGGGGCCGGGTCGATCACCGCGGCGGGATCCATCACCGCCGCGGGCGTCGGCACCGCGAGCGGGACAGCGGAAGGCGCGAGGATCGGCGCCGCATCCGGCGCGGCGATCGGCTCGGCGACGGACGAAACGTCCGCCGTCACCGCCTGCTCGGCCGCCACGGCCGGCGAACCGGCAGCCGCGGCTGCCGCCGCTGGTCGACGCGCCGGATCGAACACGAACGACAACCCGACGCTGCCGAGGATCGCGACGGTCGCGACCACGGTCGCCATCGTCACCGGTTCACCCAGCAGCAGCGCACCGAGCGCGACCGCGACGATCGGGTTCACGTACATGCAGCTGCTCGCGATGATCGGGCTCGTGTGGCGAATCAGGTAGCCGTACGCGACGTACGCGGCCATCGTGCAGAACACCATCAGGTACACGAACGCGAACACCGGCCCGACGGCCAGCTGTTCGACGCGTTCGCCGAGCAGCCACGCGACGATCGTCGACATCAGCCCGCCAAGGCCGATCTGCAGCGACGTCGACAGAAACAGGTCGGACGGCAGCTTGAGCCGCGTCGCGAGATGCGCGCCGCCCGCCCAGAACAGCGCGCCGGCCAGCACGCAGATCGTGCCGAGCGCCGAGTTCGCGACGGCCGAGCCGCTCGAATTCAGCACGACGATGCCGACCATCCCGAGCGCGACGGCCGCCCATTCGCCCTTCGTCACCGGCCGCCCGGCCACCGCCGCGATCACGGTCGCGAACAGCGGCACCGTGGCCACCATCACCGCGGCCGAACCGCTGCTGACCGTGCGCATGCCGAGCGCGATCGTGCCGGACGACAACGCGACGAGCATCGTGCCGACGATCGCCGAGTTGCGGATTTCCAGCAGCGTCGGCCATTCGGGCTTGCGCCGCAGCGCGAAGATGAACAGGCCGATCCCGCCGAGCAGGTTGCGCAGCCCCGACAGCAGCAGCGGCGGGAACGACTGCAGCGCGAAATGCAGCCCGCTGTAGGTCGAGCCCCAGACGAAATAGATGAAGACGAGCGCCAGCGCCACGCGGCCGCCGCGGCTTTGCGGCAGGCGGATCCGGAACGAAAAGCGGGCGAGGAAATCGAGGAGGCGGTCGAGCGGCGTCATCGTGCAGCCCGCCCGCACGTCACGCCGCGTGCTCCGCTGAAAGACGCCGGCAATGCCGGCAAACGGTCCACGCGGGACCGGGAAGGCAGAGCGAACGTGCGGAACGACATGGCAGTGCGAACGGCGACGAAAGAGAACCGGCAAGCGGCGGCAAAAGGGCAAAAAACGGGGCAAAAAAAACGTGCGCAACCGCGTCGGCTGCACACGCTCGGCATTATGGCATCAAGGATTCGAAAGCATCGTCGGACATGTCTGAAAGCATATCGACTGATGTTTCGGCGCGACATTTTTCGGGCGACGGATCGGTGAAATCCAGGGCCGGATACGCAATGCGGGGATTGCCGGCGAGTGGGAGCATGCCGGCGTCACCATGCGCAGCCGTTGATCCAGCATCGGCC
Source organism: Burkholderia sp. BCC0397 (assembly GCF_902832865.1). NCBI lineage: Bacteria > Pseudomonadati > Pseudomonadota > Betaproteobacteria > Burkholderiales > Burkholderiaceae > Burkholderia > Burkholderia sp. BCC0397. Next base: position 114,449 of record NZ_CADFDL010000003.1, read on the forward strand.
TGACGACCAGTCATGCGCGCCGGTGCTCGCGTCGCGTCTATCGTGACGGACGGCATGCCCGCCTGCGGGCGCGCGCAGCCTTTCTCCGACACTCACACCGCTCATACAAAATTTTGTATAATCCAGACATTCTTCCGCCGAAGCCGGTCGTTTTCGTCGGCACCGCGCTGGCCGATCTCCGCGGCTTTCCGCTGCCCGCGCGACGCGAAGCCGGCCACCAGATCGACCAGGTGCAGCGCGGCCTCGCGCCCGACGACTGGAAACCGATGCGCACCATCGGCGTCGGTGTGCGGGAAATTCGCCTGCGCGATGCGAGCGGCGCATTCCGGATCGTCTACGTCGCGACTTTCGCCGCAGCCGTCTACGTCCTGCACTGCTTCCGCAAGCAATCGTCGCGCACGAACAAGACCGATATCGACCTCGCCGCCCGCCGCTATCGGTCGCTGATGATGGAGTTGAAACGATGACCAATGAACGTTACGCGAACGTCTGGGACGCAATCGAAAGCGAGCCGGCGGAGGCCGCGAACATGAAGCTGCGCTCCGAACTGATGATCGCGCTCAAGCATCGCATCGCGCGGCTCGAACTGAGCCAGGCCGAGGCCGCGACGCAGCTGGGCGTCACGCAGCCGCGCGTCTCCGACCTGATGCGCGGCAAGATCAACCTGTTCGGGCTCGACGCGCTCGTGAACATGGCCGCGGCAGTCGGCCTGCGCGTCGATCTCCAGGTGCGCGAATCCGCGTGACGCGTGCGCACGCCACGCGCCCCGCTCACGATCCGCCGAACCAGTTGTAGCCCTGATCGACCCAGTAGCCGCCGGGGAACGTATCGGTCACGAAGATTTCCATGATGTGCTTCGGGTTCTTGTAGCCGAGCTTGGTCGGCATCCGCAGCTTCATCGGGAAGCCGAATTCCGGCGGCAGCCGGCGGCCGTCGTAGTCGAAGGTGAGCAGCGTCTGCGGATGCAGCGCGGTCGGCATGTCGATGCTTTCGTAGTAATCGTCGGCACATTTGAAGCCGACGTATTTCGCACCGGTATCGGCACCCGCGCGTGCGAGAAACGCGCCGAACGGCGTGCCGCCCCAGCGGCCGATCGCACTCCACCCTTCCACGCAGATATGCCGCGTGATCTGTTCCGCGTGCGGCAGCGCCCGAAGCTCGTCGAGCGTCCACACGCGCTTGCCCGTCACGCGGCCCGACAGCATGAGCCGATAGGACGATTCGTCGACGTGCGGCACGTCGTCGATTCCGTAATACGCATTGAACGGGAACGGCCGCGTGATGTCGGCCTCGGTGTAGGTCGGCGCGAGCTGGCCGGGGTTGAACAGCCACGCCTGCACGCGATCGTTCATGCGCGACACTGTCTCGAGGAACGTGTTGACCGACGCGTCGTCCTTCAGCGTGCAGCCAGTCAGCATCGTGAGGCCGCCGAGCGTCAGCACGCGCCGGTTGAAGAGTCGCCGCGACGGCATCTCGAGCTCGCGGCGCACGTCGAGTTCGAGCGATTTCCGGTCGAGCGTCCAGCGCGGCTCGCTGCGGTTTTTTTCGGATTCCGACATGATGATTTCCTTCGCCCGCGGCTTGCGGGTCAGCGGCCGCGCAGCATCGCGAGCAGCGAGCGCGGTACCAGCAGCGCCATCGCGACATGAACGACAAAGAAAGCGACCAACAGCGACATCGCCCAGAAGTGCACGATGCGCGCGTTGTCGTAACCGCCGAACAGCTCGCGCAGCAGCGGGAATTGCACCGATTTCCAGATCGTGAGGCCCGACAGCACCAGCACGACGAGATCGACGATCGCGGTCAGGTACGCGGCACGCTGCACCGCGTTGTAGACGCTCAGGTCGTCGTGCGCCAGCCGTCCGCCGAGCGCGGCGCGCACGTCGCGCCACACCGACGCGGGTGTGACGGGCAGCAACTTGCGCGCGAAGCGCCCCGTCGCGATCGACATCGCGAGATAGAACAGCCCGTTGCCGACCAGCAGCCACATCGCCGCGAAATGCCATTGCAGCGCGCCGCCGAGCCAGCCGCCGAGCGTGATGCCGTGCGCGAACGTGAACGACGGATAGATCGGCGACGCATCGTAGATGCGCCAGCCGGACAACGCCATCAGGATCGCCGCGAGCGCGTTGAGCCAGTGACTCACACGCACCCACGGCGGATGGATCGTGCGCGTGGGCGGCGTCGCCGGTGCGCGATCCGTGGCAGGGACGGTTTGCATGATGAAGACTCCGGGAGTGATGCGCCGGGACGCGATGCGGCCCGCAGCCGGCCGCGCCCCGCACGTATCGGTCAGTTCGACGGGCTCATGGTGTCCTTCTTCATCGCGTCGCCCTTCGACATTGCGTCGTGGCCCATCGCGTCCTTCTTCATCGCATCCTTCTTCATCGCGTGCTTCTTCATGCCGTCCTTCTTCATCGCGCCGTCCTTCGCCATCGCGTCGTGGCCCATCGCGTCCTTCGACATCGACGAATCGTCCTTCGACATCGCGTCGTTCTGCGCATACGCGCCCGTGGCAACCGTGGCGAGGGCAGCAACGCAGGCGGCAATCAGTACTTTTTTCATGACACTTCTCCGAAACATGGGTTTGAGGAGCCGAATAGACGGCGCACGTCGCGGGAAATGACAGTCGCGGCAAAATTTATTTTAGGTCGTACGAAGACGCGCGTTGCTGCACCGCGCGAGCGCCGCCGGCCGGGGCGCCGGACCGCCGCGGCCCGCCATGCTGCAACCGCACGCGCGCGAACGATCCGTCCCGGTTGAAACCACCGCAAACCCGGTGTATCGTGTGCCCTTGCTAACGCGGGGGTCCTGCAATGCGTTCGGTCAAACAACCGGCATTGCGGGTGAGAAATACCCTTTGAACCTGATCTGGATAATGCCAGCGCAGGGAAGCGTACGGATTTCGCCGCCATCCTTCTGACGAAACCCGCCGCCTCACCAAGCCTCGTCTCCTGCTTAGCTCGAGCCCCACATTCGTCAAGGGCTCCGGGCAAGCGCCGAAGCGCCTGTCCGGCGCTCACACAGGAGATTGCATGAACGCCAATCCGAAGTTTCTGTCTGCCGACGCCCACGTCGACGCCGCTGCCGTCGCGCCGCTGCCCAATTCGCGCAAGGTGTATGTCACCGGCTCGCAGCCCGACATCCGCGTGCCGATGCGCGAGATCACGCAGGCCGACACGCCGACCGGCTTCGGCGGCGAGAAGAATCCGCCGATCTACGTGTACGACACGTCGGGCCCCTACACCGATCCGGACGCGAAGATCGACATCCGCGCGGGCCTGCCCGCGCTGCGCCAGCGCTGGATCGAAGCACGCGGCGACACCGAGGTGCTCCCCGGCCTGTCGAGCCAGTACGGCCTCGAGCGCGCGGCCGATCCGGCCACGGCCGAGCTGCGTTTCCCGGGCCTGCACCGCAACCCGCGCCGCGCGCAGCCCGGCAAGAACGTGACGCAAATGCACTACGCGCGTCAGGGCATCATCACGCCGGAAATGGAATACATCGCGATCCGCGAGAACCAGCGCCGCGCCGAATACATCGAGAGCCTGAAGTCGAGCGGCCCGAACGGCGCGAAGCTCGCCGCGATGATGGGCCGCCAGCACCCGGGCCAGGCGTTCGGCGCCGCGGCCTTCGGCGCGAACGCGCTGGCCGAGATCACGCCGGAATTCGTGCGCGACGAAATCGCGCGCGGCCGCGCGATCATCCCGGCGAACATCAACCACCCGGAATCCGAGCCGATGATCATCGGCCGCAACTTCCTCGTGAAGATCAACGCGAACATCGGCAACTCGGCCGTCACGTCGTCGATCGGCGAGGAAGTCGACAAGATGACGTGGGCGATCCGCTGGGGCGGCGACACGGTGATGGACCTGTCGACCGGCAAGCACATCCATGAAACGCGCGAGTGGATCATCCGCAACAGCCCGGTGCCGATCGGCACGGTGCCGATCTACCAGGCGCTGGAAAAGGTCAACGGCAAGGCCGAGGACCTGACCTGGGAAATCTTCCGCGACACGCTGATCGAGCAGGCCGAGCAAGGCGTCGACTATTTCACGATCCACGCGGGCGTGCGCCTGCAGTACGTGCCGCTCACCGCGAACCGGATGACGGGCATCGTGTCGCGCGGCGGCTCGATCATGGCGAAGTGGTGCCTCGCGCATCACAAGGAAAGCTTCCTGTACGAACACTTCGAAGAGATCTGCGAGATCATGAAGGCGTACGACGTGAGCTTCTCGCTCGGCGACGGCCTGCGCCCCGGCTCGATCTACGACGCGAACGACGAAGCGCAACTCGGCGAACTGAAAACGCTCGGCGAGCTCACGCAGATCGCGTGGAAGCACGACGTGCAGGTGATGATCGAGGGCCCCGGCCACGTGCCGATGCAGTTGATCAAGGAGAACATGGATCTGCAGCTCGACTGGTGCAAGGAAGCGCCGTTCTACACGCTCGGGCCGCTGACCACCGACATCGCGCCGGGTTACGACCACATCACGTCGGGCATCGGCGCCGCGATGATCGGCTGGTTCGGCACCGCGATGCTGTGCTACGTGACGCCGAAGGAACACCTCGGCCTGCCGAACAAGGACGACGTGAAGGAAGGCATCATCACGTACAAGCTCGCCGCGCACGCCGCCGACCTCGCCAAGGGTCATCCGGGCGCGCAGGTGCGCGACAACGCGCTGTCGAAGGCGCGCTTCGAGTTCCGCTGGGAAGATCAGTTCAATATCGGTCTCGACCCGGACAAGGCGCGCGAATTCCACGACGAAACGCTGCCGAAGGATTCGGCGAAGGTCGCGCACTTCTGCTCGATGTGCGGCCCGCATTTCTGCTCGATGAAGATCACGCAGGACGTGCGCGAATTCGCGGCGCAGCAGGGCGTGTCGGAAACCGAAGCGCTGAAGAAAGGGATGGAGGTCAAGGCGGTCGAGTTCGTGAAGACCGGCGCCGAGATCTACCACCGTCAGTAAGCGCGCAGCGAGCCGCACCGGCTCGTATCGCGATGCACAAAGCCCGCTTTCGAGCGGGCTTTTTTGCGCATGCGGCGTGCCTGCCGGCCCAGGCGAAACAATTGATTACGAAACCGCGCGAGCCTTAACAAGTCCTTACAGTAGCGCCGCGGGACGGCGCGTAGATTGGGGACATGCGCGGCCGCCAAGCGGTCGTGCGCCTTCCGTTCACTACCACAAGGACAACGATCATGAACTCGATTCGGCGTTTTGGGGTATGCGCTCTCCTCGTCGCGACGGTAGCCAGCCTGTCGGCCTGCGATTCGATGTCGCGACGCCAGCGCGATACGGCAATCGGTGCAGGTGTCGGCGGCGTCGCCGGCGCGGCGATCGGCGGCAACGCGCTGTCGACGCTGGGCGGCGCGGCGGCCGGCGGCATCATTGGTAACCAGATCGGCAAGTAAGCAGCCCGACATCGGCCGGTTGGGCGTCGCCCAGCCATCGGCCAGTCGGTTCAACGGCGTTTCCGCACTGCGGAAGCGCCGTTTTCGCATGCGGCGACGCAACAGGCGCGGACGCCACCCCGAAATGATCGGTTACCGTTTTTCATACCGTGTCATTAGTACTCGGCCTAAGCTTGAAGCATCTGCCGATAGCCGGCTCCGCCGGAGACACATCATGAACAGGACCTTCGTCGCCGCGGCGCTTGCCTGCGCGACGCTTGCCGGCTGCTATTACCCGTACGGCTATATCCCGGCGGGCTATTACACGGCGGCGCCGGTGCCGGTACAGCCCGCGCCCGTGTATGTCGATCCGGGCCCGGCCTACTACTATCCGGCGCCTGCGTATGCGCCCGCATGGGGCAGTTATTGGGGCCCGGCGCTGTCGCTCAATTTCGGCTTCGGCGGACGCGGCGGCTGGCGTCATCACTGACCGGCCGCGCCGCGCGCGGCCGGCGTTCCGCCGCCGGGGCAAGCGGCGGCATTCCCGTTTCTTGTCGTTTCATCCGATCGTGAAACGACGGTGTGGTAACGCGGTGTAAGATTCTTCGCATCCCGTCCCCGCCCTCGCCGATCGATGTCGCCCAAGAACGCTTTCCTGCTGACCGTGCTCGCCGCCCTGTGGGGCGCATCCTTCCTGTTCATCCGGGTCGGCGTAGTCGATTTCGGCGTCGCGCCACTGATGGCGCTGCGCGTGGGCATCGGCGCGCTGTTTCTCGCGGGCTTCGCGCTGACGCGCTTCAAACCCGCCGATCTCGGCGCCCGGCTGCGCCGTCATGCGTGGCCGCTGTTCGTCGTCGGTGCGCTGAATTCGGGTATCCCGTTCTGCCTGTTCGCGTTCGCCGAGCTGACATTGTCGGCCGGCGTGACGTCGGTGATCAACGCGACGACGCCGCTGTGGGGCGCGCTCGTCGCTTACCTGTGGCTGAAGGACAAGCTGTCGCTGCCGCGCGCGCTCGGCCTCGTCATCGGGTTTGCCGGCGTGCTCACGCTCGTGTGGAACCAGATCGCGAACGCGCACGGCGACACGGGCGCCAGCGCGACCGCGCTCGCCGCGGCGGCCGCACTCGGCGCGACGCTGCTGTACGGCATCGCGGCCAACTATACGAAACGCAAGCTCAGCGGCGTCGATCCGCTCGTCAATGCAGCCGGCAGCATGATCGGCTCGACCGTCCTGCTGCTGCCGTTCGCGATCGCGACGTGGCCGGCCGCGCCGGTCGGCGCGCACGCATGGGGGTCGGTGCTCGCCCTCGGCGTCGCGTGCACGGGCATCGCGTATTTCATCTTCTTCTACCTGATCGCGCATGTCGGGCCTGCCCGCGCGATTACCGTGACGTTCGTGATCCCCGTGTTCGGGCTGCTGTGGGGCGCGCTGTTCCTCGGCGAACACGTGTCGGCCGTGATGATCGAAGGCTGCGCGATCGTGCTCGTCGGCACCGCGCTCGCAACCGGCGTGATCAAGCGGATTCCCGGCGTCCGACCGCGCGGCGGCGAGGCGGCCTGACGATCGGCGCGCCGGGCGCGCACGAACCGCCGCCGGTCGCCCGTCGCCCGTCGCGCGGCAATGCCGGTGGCGACGCGGGTGTGCCGACGCGACGCCGATCGCACTGCGGCGCGCGGGCATTCGACTCATTCGACTCATTCGTCTGACGGGGGCCGCCGGCCGGCGGGATTTCCCGCATCAGCCTGCGCATCGCGCGGCAGTGACGCACGGTCATGCCGCCGCGCTGTCGTGGAATTGTCATCTGCCGCTGCGGCGCGCTTGGTTTCGCGACGGTCATGCACCGTACGCATGCATGCGGCGTCGGTCGCCGCGCCGCTGCGCGCGGGCCGGAATCGCGGTGTACCGTTTGCGTCTGGAGTTACCCTGATACGCGCGCCGCGGCAATCCCGTTACACTCGGAAAACTTATCCGCAGAAGGCGGTTTCGATGCCCCACGTTCTTTCGCGTCCGCCTGCGCATGCGGCTGCATCGGCGTGGCGGTGCGCGGCCGCCCCGCCGCCCGCTCCCGGGCACCGTTGACATGAAGTCCACCCGCGACCTGTCGCTCGACGCGCTGCTCGAAAGCCTCACGCCGACGCCCCACGGCTGGCTCGCCACCTATCGCACCACGACATTGCGCAGTGTGTTCCAGCCCGTGCTGTCGATCACGCACAAGCGCGTCGTCGGCTACGAGGCGCTGCTGCGCGTCGTCGACGGCAACGGCACGCTGGTGTCGCCCACCGCCCTCTTCGACAAGACCCGCGGCGACGCCGACGCGCTGCTGCTCGACCGGCTCGCGCGCTGCCTGCACACGGCCAACTTCGTCACGCAGGGAATCGGGGACGGCTGGCTGTTCCTGAACGTGACACCGCGTGTGCTTGACACGGGCCTCGTACAGCGCGAGTTCGTCGAGGCGCTGTGCCGGCATTTCGCGCTGCCGCCGAACCGCATCGTGCTGGAAGTGGTCGAGCAGCCGGCGCGCGACGAAGCCGCGCTCGCCCGCACGATCGACATGATCCAGCATCGCGATTTCCTGATCGCGATCGACGATTTCGGCACCGGTTTCTCGAACTTCGACCGCGTATGGCGGGCGCGGCCCGACATCGTGAAGCTCGACCGCTCGCTCGTCGAGCGTTCGACCGCCTCCGCCGACGATCGCCGCATCATGCATCACCTCGTGTCGATGCTGCACCAGGCCGGCGCGATGGTGCTGGCCGAAGGCGTCGAAAGCGACGACGCGCTGCAGGCGCTGATGGAAGCCGACATCGATTTCGTGCAGGGTTTCCAGTTCGGCCAGCCCGATGCATCGATCGCGCACGCGAGCGCGGCGGCGCCCGCGATGCTCGATGCCGCGTGGCGGCGCTTCATCGCTCGCCGGCACACGCCGGCGACCGCCGAGCAGCCGGGCTTCGACGCGATCGAACGGCTCGTGCTCACCGGCGCGGCCGCGTTTTCGGCGAGCGGCAACCTGCAGGACGCCGCGCAACGCGTGTTCGCGGTGCCGGCCGCGCGTCGCGTGTTCGTCACGGACGAGACCGGCGAACAGTTCCTGCCGTCGATCGGCGCACCGCTCGACGACAGCCAGGCGAGCGTGACCCGCCTCTCGCCGCTGTTCCCGGAAACCCACAGCAACTGGTCGCGACGCCCGTATTTCCAGCGCGCGATCGCCGCCCCGGGGCGCGTCGCGCTGATGGGCCCGCACTTCTCGCTGACGGAAGGCCGCGACTGCTATACGGCCGCCGTCGCGATCCGCGCGCAGAGCCGGCTCGTCGTGTTCTGCGTCGACTTCGTGCTCGACAGCGCCGGAACCATCATGCGGTAACCGGCGCGCACGGCGGGCGGGCGCGTGCGACGGGTATCTCCCCTTCGTTCGTCAGTCGACCACCTTCCCGCGCCCTGATTTCACCACGGCGCGGCGCGACTTGTGCTCGAGCCGCCGCTCCTTCGACGCGCGCGTCGGCCGCGTCGCGACCCGGGCGCGCGGCGTGTACGCGACACCGCCGATCAGCGCATCGAGCCGTGCGAGCGCGGCCTCGCGGTTCTTCTCCTGCGTCCGATATTCCTGCGACTTGATCACGACGATGCCGTCGCGCGTGATGCGCTGGTCGGACAGCGCGAGAAGCCGCTCCTTGAGGACCGGCGGCAGCGACGACGCGCGGATGTCGAAGCGCAGATGAATCGCGCTCGATACCTTGTTCACGTTCTGCCCGCCCGCGCCCTGCGCGCGCACGGCGGTCCATTCGACCTCGGCCGGATCGAGCGTGTAGCGGATCATCATCGCGAAGCCTCCGTGCGGCGCCGGGCGAGCGCCTCGTCGACGCGGGCCGCGAGCCCCGAATCGCGCTGCGTGCGCGTCGCGACCGCCTGCGCCAGCACGCGCCGCGGCCCGATCACCTGCACGCGCGTGCGGGCGCGCGTGACGGCCGTATAGACGAGCTCGCGCGTGAGCACCCGGCCGAACGACGCGGGCAGCACGAGCGCCGCTTCGTCGAATTCCGAGCCCTGTGATTTGTGCACCGTCAGCGCGAACGCCGTTTCGTGCGGCGGCAGCGCGGCCGGCGACACCGCGCGCGCGGTGCCGTCCGCGCGCCGGAACCACACGCGCAGCACGCCGTGCGCGTCGGGCAGCGCAATGCCGATGTCGCCGTTGAACAGCCCCAGCGCATAGTCGTTGCGCGTGACCATGATCGGCCGCCCGGTGAACCAGTGCGCGCCGACCGCGAGCGGCACGCGCGCCGCCTGCCGCACATGCGCGGCCACCAGCGCATTGACGTGCTCCGCGCCGCGCGAGCCGTTGCGGGTCGCGCACAGGATCCGGAACCGGTTGAGCGCGTCGAACAGCGGCAGCGGATCGGGTGCCGGCGCGGCCAGCGCGTCGCGCAACGCATCGAGGTAGGCGCCGAAGCGCCGTGCGAGCCGCTCGACCGTCGACGACGCCAGCGTGTCGCCCGCATCGTCGTGAAACGATGCGGCTGCCGAGTCGTCGGCGGGCAGCGCATCGAGCGCCGCCTGCACGTCGCCGCGGCGGATCGCGAGCGACAGCCGCCCGATCGGCGAATCGAGACCGAAGCGGTAATTGCGTTCGAGCCACACGACGCAGTCCGCGAGCGGCGCCGGAGCGGGTGTGCCGGCGGACGCGGCTGCGGCAGCGGCTTCGCCGGTCAATGGCGATGCGGCCGCCGTCATCGATGCAAGCGCCGCGTCGCCTGCGTCGAACGGCGGCAGTTCGACGGTGTCGAGCCAAGCGAGTTCGTCGGCCTCTATCCATGCAGGCGCATTGTCAGATGGGCCGCCATCGATGGGTGCCGATTCGGCGCGCGGCGACGGCGCGATGTCGGTCGACGACACTTCGTCATCCTGCGGTTCGTCGTCGAAGAGCGACGCCTGTCGTGCATCGACTTTCGGCCGAGGCGCCGATTTGCGTGAAACAGGCGCAGATGCCGATGGCAGCGCCCGTGCAGAAACGGAAACCGGATTCACCGCCGGAACCGCCGGCGGCGCAGCTTCGTCCGGCACCGGCAACGCCGCGACGAACGCCGCCTCGTCGACGCCCAGCGCCTGCGCGATGCGCGTGCGCGCCGCGGCGGTGAACGCCGGCCGCGCGCTCAGCTCCGCGAATACGGCGCCGGCCTCGACCGCGGCCAGTTGATCCTTGTCGCCCAGCAACACGAGCCGCGCGCCCGGCGCGATCGCGTCGAGCAGATGCGCGGCGAGCGCGACGTCGATCATCGACGCCTCGTCGACGACGATCAGATCGTACGGCAACGGATTGTCGCGATGATGCCGGAAGCCGGCCGCCCCGCCGCCGCCCAGCAGCCGATGCAGCGTGTACGACGTGTCGGGCAGGCGCGCCGCGAGCTCGGGCGGCAGATCGCCGGCGCGCGCGTGCAGCGCCTCCTGCATCCGCTGCGCGGCCTTGCCGGTCGGTGCGGCCAGCGCGATGCGCAGCTCCGGGTGCGCGTCGAGCAGACAGGCCAGCACGCCGACGACGGTCGTCGTCTTGCCCGTGCCCGGCCCGCCGCTGACGATCGTCACGCGGCCGGTCAGCGCGACGATCGCCGCCACGCGCTGCCAGTCGACTTCGCCGGTGGCCGGCCCGAAGTAACGGGCGAGACTGTCGCGCAACCGGTCGGGCGACAGGCCTTCGTCCGGCGCGGCGACACCGGCCTGCGCGACGAGCGCATCGGCGAGCCGCCGTTCGTAATCGAAATAGCGCGACAGGTACAGGTGATCGAGCCGGTCGACGATCAGCGGCCGCTCGTCGCCGCGCGCGAGCATGCCGAACGCAACCACGCCGCTCGCGGCGAGCGCGGCGCGCACCTCGTCGAGCGATGCTTCGTAGCGCTGCGCGAGCGCGCCAAGCGCGACGCACACGTGGCCGCCGGCGGTCGCGCGGCTCGTCGCGAACGCGGCGCGCGCCGCCCAGCGTGCCGGCGCGGACGGCGCACCGGCACGTCGCGCGAGGTCGCCGATGCGGCGCGCGAAGCCTTCCGCGAGCGCGATGCCGAAATCGGCCGGCTCGGGCAGCCGCGCGACGAGGCCGCCGGTGAATTCGAGCATGTCGTCGGATGCGGTCATGCGCGGCCCCCTTCCATCATCCGGTCGAGCGCGTCGACGAGCGCGCGCGCGGGCCGCCGCGCATGCACGCCGGCCGGCTCGCCGCCGCTGCGCCAGCCGGGCCGCACGCCGCGCACGAACAGGTACAGGTAACCCGCGATGTGCGTGTCGTAGTCGTAATCGGACAGCCGGCCGCGCAGGTAGCGATGCAGCGCGACCGTATAGAGCAGCGCCTGCAGGTGATACGCGTGATCGGCCATCGCGACGTCGAGCGAGCGCGGGCCATACGCATCCGGCGTCGTGCCGAGATGGTTCGACTTCCAGTCGACGATCCAGAAACGGCCGTCGTGTTCGACGATCATGTCGATGAAACCCTTGATGAAACCGGCGAGCGTGCCCGCCTCCAGTGCCACGTCCGGATAGCCGTGCGCGACCAGCAGCCGGCGCAGCGCCGTCAGGTCGAGCGACGGCGCCGGGAACAGGAAGCCCATTTCGTCGAGCCGCTTCGCCGGATCGAGATCGACGAGCCGCATGCCCGGCACGAGCTCGGTGTGCACGACGTCGCCGACGAGCCGCGCCATCATCGCCGGCAGGCGCTCCGCAAGCTCCGGCTCGGCCTCGACCGGCCGGTCGTGCAGCGCGCCGAGCGCGGCCTTGTGCCACGATTCGGGCTCCTTAAACCGGCTGAGCTCGAACAGGCGGTGTAGGCATTCGCCGGCCGCCGCGCCGCGCGGGAACACGAGAATGTCGTCGTCCGGCGGGTCGGCCACGACCGTATCGGCCAGTATCAGTTCGCCGTCCGGCGTCACCGCGGCAAGCGCATCGTGATCGGGCCGCAGTTCGTCGTCGGGCACCGCCGCGACGCCCGCCTCCTCGCGCGCCATCGACGCGGTCAGCGAGCTGAAGCTCGCCATCCGCCACGCATCGCGCAGCACGCGCGTCGCATGGCACGCCGCGAGCGTCTGCGACGCGTCGTGCCCGGCCGCGAGACGCTCGCGGCGCGCCGGCACGGGCAGCGGCGCGACGCTCACGGGGCCGCCCGCGAGCGCACGCCATGCCGCATCGAGCGCGGCTTCGTCGGGCGGCTCGTCGAGCCACGCATCGAACGCATGACCGGCACCCGCGACGAGCCAGTTGAGCACGCTGCGCCGCGCTTCGCGCGTCGAGCGCGACGACAGGTAGGGCCCGGCGACGACATAGCAGCGATACACCGCGCGCGTGAGCGCCACGTAGACGAGCCGCGCGCGTTCCGCGGCCTGCTCGCGCAGCGCCTGCCGCGCCGCCTGCGCGGCCGCCTCGTCGTCGCATCCGTAATGCAGCACCGCATCGCCCGCGTCGTCGTGATACTCGCGCGCATCGGGCAGCGCGGACGACGGCGGCTCGCGCAGCCCGCCGTCGTTCAGGAACGGACAGAACACGATCGCGTATTCGAGCCCCTTCGACTTGTGCACCGTGACGATCTGCACGAGGTTGCGATCGGATTCGAGCCGCAGTTGCGCTTCCTCGCCGCCGCCGTCGAGCCGTTGCGCGGCGAGCCAGCGCAGCGTCGGCGCGATGCCGGGCTGCGCGGATGCACGCGCCTGCGTCAACTCGGCCAGATGGTTGATGTCGGTCACGCGGCGCTCGCCGTCCGCACCGGCCATCAGCCGTTCAGCGATCCGCAGCTCGCGCGTGAACGTGCGCCACATCACGGCGAAACCGCGTTCGCGCCACAGCAGCCGATACCGCGAAAAGCGCTCGACCCAGCTCATCGCGTCGGCACTGTCGGCCGCCGACGCGCCGGGTTGCGCATCGCCGTCGCCCTGCTCCATGCGCCACAGCGCGCCGGCATCGAGGCCGAACCAGTCAGCCGCGAGCGCCGCGCGCAGACGCCGCAGGTCGCCCGGCGCATCGATCGCCGCCAGCACGCGTTCGAGTTGCTCGGCGTCGCCGGTCGAGAACACCGACGCCTGCGCCAGCTCGACGCTGCCGACGCCCCACGTCGAGAGCACGCGCTTCACGAGGCTGCCCTGCCGGTGCGTCTGCACGAGCACCGCGATGTCGCCCGGCGACAACGGCGTGCCTCCCAACCGCACGCGCCCTTCACGCGCGCCGCGCATCAGCCGCGCGATCTCGGCCGCGCAGGCCTGGGCAGCCTGTGCTTGCGCATCCCGCTTGAGCAGCGTGCCTTCGCCACCCGGCAGCGTCCACACCCGGAAATCGCCGGCCGGGCCCGGATCGGTTTCGTCGACGAACGGCGCACGCACGCGCGTGCCGGCGCGCACCGCGTAATAGTCGAGCCCATCGAGCACGAACGCGCGCGGATTCGACATGAAGAAGCGGTTGCATGCATCGACGATCGCGGGCGTCGAGCGCTGATTGACCGCGAGCGTATAGCACGCGCTCGCCCGCGCGCGCGCGGCGAGGTAAGTATGCAGATCGGCCGCGCGGAAACTGTAGATTGCCTGTTTCGGATCGCCGACGAGAAACAGCGGGCCACCCGGCGCGAAGATCCGGTCGAAGATCGCGAACTGCAGCGGATCGGTATCCTGGAACTCGTCGATCAGCGCGGCCGGATAGCGTGCGCGCAGCGTTTCGGCGAGCCACGGATGCGCATGCAGCGCGTGATACAGGTTCGTGAGCAGATCGTCGAACGACACGACGCGCCGCGTGCGCTTGCGCTCGGCCAGCTCGCCCGGCGCCATGTCGAGCCAGTCGGCGATCAGCGCGAGCCAGCGCGCGCGCTGCGCGGCCTCGGCGGCGGCCACGGCCGCTTCGAGCGCGTCGGCCACGTCGAAGAACGCGTGTGCGGGCGTCGCACCGCCTTTTTTCGTCGCCTTGGTCAGCGCGGTTTGCGTGAGCTTCAGCGCGGCTTTCGGCAAGGCGGCCGTCGCGGCACCCTGCTCGAAATGCACGGCCCACGCGGCGAGCGCATCGGCGACCGCGTCGGGCTTGTGCGAGCGTTGATTGAGCGCGGGCTGCGCGGCGCGCAGCAGCGCATCGATCGCGTCGCGCTCGGCCGCCCACATGCGCGCGGCTTCCGCGAAGCATTCGGCGGCCGCCGCTTCGGCCGATTCGTCCGGCTCGGTCACGCCGTCCCAGCGCAGCGCGGCGAGCGGCTTCTTCAGCCGGCGTGCGAGCTGCGCATCGAGCGCGGCCGGGCCGGCCCCCGATTCGACGAGCCAGGTCGCGAAGCCCGGCCAGCGCGCGGCCGCCGGTTCGACACGCGTGCGCCAGAAATCCGCCGCGAGTTCGAAGCGCAGCGACGCATCGTCGGCCTCCATGTCGAACGCGAACGGCATCGCGGCCGCGAACGGCGCTTCCTGCAGCGCGCGCTGGCAGAACGCGTGGATCGTATGGATCGCGGCCTGATCGAACGCGCGCAGCGCGCGCCGGATCCGCTTCGCGGCCGTCTCGGGATCGAGCGCGCCGTCGTCGCCGAGCGTGGTCTCCAACAGACGTGCGATGAACGGATCGCCCCCGTCGTCGCCCGTGTCGAGCGCATGCGCAAGCTGCGCGAGCCGGCTGCGAATCCGCTCGTGCAGCTCGGCCGTCGCCGCTTTCGTGAAGGTCACGACGAGGATTTCGTCCGCGCCGAGATCCTTTTCGAGCAGCAGGCGCACATACAGCGCGCAGATGTTCCAGGTCTTGCCGGTGCCGGCCGACGCCTCGATCTGGTTGACGCCGTCGAGCGGGCACGCGAACACGTCGAGTTCGAGCGCCTGCTGCTGCGACACGGCGCTCATGCGACCTCCTTCAGATGCTCGACGAGCGGCTCGAACACGAGCCGCGCGAGCGTGCCGAACGGCTCGTCGAGCGACGGATGCGCGCCGCGCCACGCGATCGCGATGGCCGGATCGTCGGCTTCGCTCACGACCCGCTCGTTGATCCACACGCTCGCGGCCTTGGCCTCGCCGTCGGACACCCGCGCCCACGCACTGCGCGGGAAAAACCGCAGCGGCATGCGCCGCCCCGCGCGAAACAGCGCGGCAAGCGGCGCGAGCCGTTCGAGCGGCGCCGCGACGGGCGTCAGCTCGAACGCACCGCCGCTGCCGAACCACAGCGTGCGGCGCGGGCCGTCGGGCTCGATCGCACAGTAGACGAGATGCGCGAGCCACGCGGACAGGTAGTCGCGCGCACTCGGCCGCGCATAGCGATAGATGACCTGCCCGGCCGGCGTCAGCCGGTTCAGCGTGCCGTGCAATTCGAGCGGCGCGCTCACCGCGTCGGCCGCCAGCATTGCGTCGTCGGCGCCGAATAGCGCCTGCTCGGTGTCGGGCCACTTCGGCACGACGGTGAGCGAAAACGGCCGCCGCTCGATGCCGTCGCCCAGCGCGCGGCGTACGTTCGACGCAAGCTGCGTCATCGAACCGAGCGCCTGGTCGCGCCACACCGCGCCCGTCGCGCCGCCGGGCAGTTCGGGGCTCGCATCCGCAATGCGCAGCGCGTGATCGTACACGCGGCCGTCGCCCGCTTCGATCAGGAGCGGCAGCACGCGCTCGGCAAGCGCGTCGCTGCCGGCAAAGTCCAGCGCGAACGGCTCGGTATCGAGCAGTTCGGCCTGCGCGTCGGCCAGCACGATGCCGAGCCGGCCACGCAGCAACGCACGCGCCGGATGGCGCCAGAAACGTTCGAATTCGCTGAACGCGACGGGCTCGACCGGCTCCGCCGGCAGCGGCTGCGCGAAGAACGGCTGCTCGCGCGGCCCGTCGCGCGACGCCTCGGCGGCCAGCAGCGACGCGAGCGTCGCCCGCTCGGCGTCATACGAAACGAGTTGGCTGCCCGGCTGGAAATACGCGGCCGCGAACGGTTGCAGCGGATGCTCGACGATGAACGCGCGCCGTGCGGCATCGACCGCGTCCGGTGCGGCGCCAGGCCCGGCCGCGACGATCGCCAGATGATCGAGCAGTTCGTCGACGAGCGCCGCGGGCGGCAACGGCGCATTGTCGCGAATGCTGCGGCCCGTATAGGCGATCAGCAAGCGGTCGCGTGCGGCGAGCAACAGGTCGAGAAACAGATTGCGCTCGTCGTCGCGGCGCTGCCGGTCGCCCAGCTTCGGCAGCACGGCCATCAGGTCGAATTCGTCCGCGCGCGCGAGGCTCGGCAGCACGCCGTCATCCATCCCGAGCAGGCAGACGACGCGATACGGCAGCCCGCGCAAGCTCGTCAGCGACGAGAACGTGACGCCGCCCCACGGCACGCCGCCGCGGGCCGGATCGTCGAGCGCCGCCGCGAGCCCCGCGCGGACGACGGCCGCCGGCAACGCCTCGTCCGGCGCGCCCTCCGTCATCGCGGCCAGCATCGCGTCGAGCGCGTCGCGCACGCCGGCCAGCGCGTCCGCATACGCGGCGCCCGAATCGAAGAAGCGCGCGAGCGTGTCGGCAAACAGTTCGCTCCAGCCGCGCGGCGTGTGCGACTCGGCGAGCCGCCGCGCGAAGCCGTCGAGATCGTCGGTAAACCGCGCGAGCCGGCCGAGCAGTTCGGCCTCGCTGCCCGTGGCCGCCTCGATCGGCAGCCATGCGCCGATCGGCGCCGCGCCTTCGGGCATCGCATAGCCGAGAAAGAGCCGCGCGAGCGCATCGGAGAACGTATGGCGCGGCGCGGGCACGGCCGCGTCGTCGCTCGCGAGCGGCGACAGCCCGCGCCGCGCGCCGGCGGCCGCGAGCCAGGTCTGCACCGTTTCGAGCGCGGCCGCGTCGATGTCGTAGCGCGCGGCCACCGCATCCACGCGCAGCCATTCGACCAGCTCCGGCGCGCCGACCTGCCGCTCCGGCAACGCGAGCCAGTCGAGCAGCACGCGTGCGACCGGGTTCGCCTGCGACGGCGGCAGGCCGGTGATCCGGTAAGGCACCCGCGCACCGCCGGCGCCGGCCGTGCCGAACACCGCGTCGATCAACGGCCCGGCCGCGGCGAGATCGGCCACCGCGACGAGCACGTCGGACGGCTGCAGGCTCGCATCGGCGTCGAACCACGCGAGCAGCCGATCGTGCAGCACCTCGAGCTGGCGCGCGAGGCTGTGGCACACATGCACCTCGATCCCGCGCTCGACCGGCGTGTCGCCGGTTTCTGCCTCCGGCTGCAGTTCGAGGATCGCGTTCTGCACGCGCGCGAGCCAGGTGGGTGCGGGATTCTCGACGAAACGCGACGCATCGCCCGACGCGGCGCTTTCGGTCAGTTCATGCAGCATGTGCAATTGCGCCTGCGTCTGCCTGCCCCATTCGGCGAGCAGCGGATGGCCGACTTCCTGGTAGTCGCGCCGCCCGGCCGCATCGAGCGCCTCGGCATGCGCGGCGGTCACGATGTCGAACCAGAATTCGCGGCACGGGTTCAGCGCGTAGACGCGCACGTCGATCCAGCGCGACAGTTCGCGCAACAGCGCGACGTGCAGCGGCGGCATCGTCGGCAGCGCGAACACGCTGACCGATTCGGGCCAGTCGGCGCGCGCGACCGCATCCGCATCGAGATGACGTGCTTCGACGAGGAAGCGGTGCGCGGGCGGCGTGCCGCTGTCGCTCAGCTCGGCGAGCAGCGCGCGCCACAGCGCGGCCTGCCAGCGCTCGTCGTCGCGTGCGGCGTCGCTGATCCCGCGCGGCGCGCCGTCGCCCGCGAGCACCGATTCGCCCGCCTGCCACGCGGCCAGCCATTCGGGGCGATAGGTCAGGTAGTGATCGAGCACGGCCGCGACGCGATGGGCCAGCTCGTAGCGCATCGCATCGTCGGAGGCCGACAGATACGCGGCCAGCCGCGGCGACGCGAGCCACGGCGCACCGTCGGCCGTCTGCGCGAACAGCCGGTAGCAGCGCCACACGAGCCGGTCGGGCGCGAACGGCGAGCGCGCGGGCACCGTCAGCACGCGGCCGATCTGCGCCCACAGCCACTGCGCGAGATAGGTGAACTCGACGTTCGCGCACACGCCGTTGCGCGCGGCGATGTCGAGCTCGAGGCGGCGGCGCAGCGCCGCGCTCGGCACGATAACCTGTTGCGGCGCCCACGGGCCGTTGCGGGCCGGGAACGCGGCCAGATCCTCGAGCAGCGCGTCGGCCAGCGTTTCGTGACGGTTCGAATAGAAAAGATGGAGCATGAGGCGGGCGTCGGAACCTCGCACCGACGGGGCCGGGCGAACAGGATCACCAAGGATAACAAATGGGCCGCCGCCGCGAACCTCGGCCGGAAAGCCAGGTTTTGCGGAACGCGAAATACGATAGACTCGTCGCCAATCAATACGCCGCCCCCGGGCGTCTTCGTCTGCCATTCAGCCCATCGATGCGCTATTCGGTCGAAATCAGAAAGTTTTTCTACAGCCAGTACTTTTTCGGCGGCCTGCGGATCGCGGTCGGCGTGTCGCTACCGGCCGTGTTGTGCCTGATCGTGTTTCACAACCGGGAGCTCGGCTTCACGATCTCGACCGGCGCGCTCGGCGCGTGCGTCGTCGACATGCCGGGCCCACTCAAGTACAAACACAACGAAATGCTCGCGTGCAGCGTGATCGGCTTCCTGGCCGCGCTCGCCACCGGCCTCGCGACGCCGAACATCTTCGCGTTGTGGCTCACGATCGTGCCGCTCACGTTCGTGCTGTCGCTGATCGTCGTCTACGGCAACCGCTGGCCACAGATCAGCTTCGCGACGCTCTTCATGATGGTGATGACGCTCGAGGAGCAGTTCACGCCGCTGCAGGCGTTCGTCAACGCCGGCTGGATTCTCGCGGGCGGCCTCTGGTACACGTACTGGGCCACGCTCGTGTCGCAATGGCAGGCGCGCCGGATCGAGCAGCAGGCGCTGGCCGAAAGCCTGTTCGCCTGTGCCGACTACCTGCTCGCGCGCGCGCAGTTCTACGATCTCGACGCCGATCTCGACGAGTGCTACCGCAATCTCGTCGCCAAACAGATCACCGCGGTCGAAACGCAGGAGACCGCGCGCGACATCGTGCTGCGCAACCTGCCGAAGCTGCGGCGCGGCAAGCTCGACCCCGGCCGCACGACGATGTACAACCTGTTCATCAACAGCGTCGATCTGCACGAGCTGTTCGTCGGCGCGCACACCGATTACTCGCTCGTGCGCAATACGTTCGGCGGCTCGGATCTGATCATTTTCTACCGCGACCTGATCCGCAAGGCCGCGGCCGATCTCGAGGAGGTCGGCCTCGCGGTGCTCGAAAACCGCGCGCCGCATTCGCACATCAGCGTGAAGGCCGAGCTGCGCGCGATCGAGTACGAGATCGAGCTGATGCGCAAGAAGAACTTCGCGGCCACCAACGCGGAAGCCTATGCGGCCGTGCTCGCGACGTTCCGGCGCATCTGGAGCGCGACGCGCCTGATCGACCGGATGCGCCGCAACCTGTCGGGCCACGCCGATCCGCAGCAAACCGAACTGAAGATCGACAAGGCGCTCACGCGCTTCCTGCAGCGCCGTCGCATGTCGCCGCTGCTGATCTTCTCGAACCTGAACATGCGCTCGCCGAGCTTTCGCCATGCGCTGCGCGTGACGATCGCCGTCGCGGTCGGCTTCTGGATCGGCCGGCTACTGCCGCTCACGAACGCCTACTGGATCGTGATGACCACCATCATCATCCTGAAGCCCGGCTACTCGCTGACCAAGCAGCGCAACGCGGCGCGTATCGTCGGTACGCTGATCGGCTGCGCGGCGAGCGTCGCGCTGATCTACACGGTCAAGGATACGCACCTGCTGATCGCGATCATGTTCGGGTCGATGGTGATGAGCTACAGCCTGCTGCTGTTCAACTATGCGGCGAGCGTCGTGTTCACGTCGTCGTACGTGCTGCTGATGTTCCACCTGCTCGCGCCGGGCAGCATGCGGATCATCGGCGAGCGCGCGATCGACACGGTGGTCGGCTGCATGATCGCGATCGCCGCGAGCCGGCTGTTCCCGTACTGGGAATACCGGCTGATGGGCAAGCTCGTCACCGACATGCTGACGTCCACCCGCAAGTACTTCGAGGCGGTGTGGCGCGCCGGACGCGGCATGTCGCCGCCGCCGGTGCCGACCGCCGACGGCGCTGCCGTGGTGCCGGTCGTCGCCGCCGCGATCGAAGCGCCAGCCAGCACGCTCGACGACGACTACCGCTACCGCCTCGCCCGCAAGGACGTGCACATCGCGTTCGCGAACCTCGGGCAGGCGTTCCAGCGAATGATGATCGAGCCGAAGGCGCACCAGCGCTTCGTGCCCGAACTGAACGACCTGCTCGTGCAGACGCATGTGCTCGGCGCGCAGATCACGGCTGCCGCGCCGCTGATCCGCAGCGCATGCGCGGCCGATGGCGGCCTCGTCCACGACGACGCGCTGCAGCGCGGCCTCGCCGCCGTGCTCGACAATCTCGAGAAGGCCGAGGCCGGCGAACCGCCGCCTGCCGACCAGCTCGAAGCGTCGAAGCAGATCACGCGCGATCTCGATGCGATGGTCGTGTCCGCGGAGAAATCCGAGGCGGTCGGCGCCGAGCTCACGCACGACCTGAAGGTGCTCGCGCACCAGTGCAAGCAGATGCTCGCGTCGTCGCTGCTGATCCGCAAGGATGCGAGCGTGATCCGCCTGCCCGCCTGACCTCCGTATGTCCACGCCGGCAGGCCAGCCCGCGCACGCCGCGGATCGGCCTGCCGGCACGCCTCGATTCAACGATCCCCGAAGAAGCATGCCCCACCCGCTCCACGCGGCCCGCGCCCGCGGCGCGCGACCGCCCCACGCCCCGTTCCGCTCGCCGCGCCAGTCAGGGAATACCCGATTCCGGCCACCGGGTCCGGCTTGTTATCATTCGTTCACATTCAAGTTGTATAGACAACTTGACGCAGTCGAACCGGCCCCGCTCGCCAGGTTCGTCGCATAACGATCTCGGAGACTCCATGAAAAACTTGCAGCGCCACCTGAGCGCGCGGCACATCCGCTTTCTCGCGCTGGGCTCGGCGATCGGCACGGGCCTGTTCTACGGTTCGGCGTCCGCGATCCAGCTCGCGGGCCCGGCCGTGATCCTTGCGTACCTCCTGGGCGGCGCGGCCGTCTACATGGTGATGCGCGCGCTCGGCGAGATGGCCGTGCGCGAACCCGTCGCCGGCTCGTTCGGCCACTACGCGACCGAGAACCTCGGCCCGTTCGCGGGCTTCGTCACCGGCTGGACCTACACGCTCGAAATGGTGATCGTCGCGATCGCCGACATCACCGCATTCGGCATCTACATGGGCTTCTGGTTTCCGGACGTGCCGCAATGGATCTGGGTGCTCGGCGTCGTCGCGATCATCTGCGGACTGAACCTGTGCCACGTGAAGGTATTCGGCGAGCTCGAATTCTGGCTGTCGATCATCAAGGTCGGCGCGATCGTCGCGATGATCGGCGGCGGCGTCGCGATCCTGCTGACCGGCATGCACTTCGGCCATTCGGCCGACGTGCCGACGTTCGCGAACCTGTGGAACCATGGCGGCTTCTTGCCGAACGGCGTCGGCGGGCTGATCGCGTCGCTGTCGGTCGTGATCTTCGCGTATGGCGGCATCGAGGTGATCGGGATGAGCGCCGGCGAAGCGAAGGATCCGGAGCGCGTGATTCCGCGCGCGATCAACGCGGTGCCCGCACGCATCCTGCTGTTCTACGTGCTGACGATGGTGGTGCTGATGTCGATCGGCCCGTGGACCGGCGTCGGCAGCGACGGCAGCCCGTTCGTGCAGATCTTCTCGGCGCTCGGCGTGAACTCGGCCGCGACGATCCTGAACCTCGTCGTGATCAGCGCGGCGATCTCGGCGATCAACAGCGACATCTTCGGCGCGGGCCGGATGATGTTCGGGATGGCGCGGCAGGGCCAGGCGCCGCGTGTGCTGATGACGACGTCGCGCCACGGCGTGCCGTGGGTCACGGTGTTCGTGATGGCCGGCGCGCTGCTGGTCGGCGTGCTGCTCAACTACCTGATGCCGAAGGACGTGTTCCTGGTGGTCGCCGCGATCGCGACGTTCGCGACCGTGTGGGTCTGGCTGATGATCCTGCTGTCGCAGGTGGCGATGCGTCGCCGCCTGTCGAGCGCCGAAGTCGCCGCGCTGAAGTTCAAGGTGCCGCTGTGGCCCGTTGCGCCGGCGCTGACGATCGCGTTCATGGGCTTCGTGATCGTGATGCTCGGCTGGTTCGACGATACGCGCGTGGCGCTGTATGTCGGCGCGGCGTGGCTCGCGCTGCTCGCGGCCGTGTTCTACGCACGGATCCGCCCGAAATTCGCCGCTGCGTCACGTTGACGCACGGCTGACCTGCCGATGCGGCGCGTCGGTTCCGGCGCGCCTTCCGCTGCCCCGGTTCCGCGCGGCGCCCGTCGCGCTGGAAGCCGCGGATCGACTCCGTTCACCCGCCCCGCGCGCGCGACCCGACCGGGCCGCGCACCGGCACGTCAGTGCGATGCCGCGCTCGCGGCCTCGGCCGGGTGGGCCTCGTCGTACGCGTGCTTCTGCGAAATCGCGTTGTACAGGATCGTCCCGATCACGAGCAGCACGGCCACGACGATCAGGATGCTCACGTTGCGGACAGGGTTCTTCTTGCGCTGATCGCTCATGGTCGGTGCGTCTCCGTCAAATTCATCGAAGCGGGCATTCTACGCGCTTGCGCCCACGCTGCGCCGCCCCGTTCACCGATCTCCGTCCCCGGCTTCTCCATCGCCTTCCGCAAGCTTTCATTTGTTAATCGTTCGCATTTCGATTTAGAATCCAGAGTCTTTCATTTTGTAATGTTCCGGGTCACTCGGGCGGCAGGCGCGGCCCGGAACGCTCCCTCGTCCACCTGCCCCACCGGAGTCTCCATGTCGAATCCGCGCACCCGCCTGCTGCCGCTCGCCGGCGCCCTTGCCCTGACCCTGGCTGCGGCCGCCTTCGCGCCGCTTGCCCAGGCGGCCGAGGAAGTGAGCCTGTACACCACTCGCGAGCCGAAGCTGATCCAGCCGCTCATCGACGCGTTCACGAAGCAGAGCGGCGTCAAGGTCAACACGGTGTTCGTGAAGGACGGCCTGCTCGAGCGCGTGAAGGCGGAAGGCGCGCAATCGCCGGCCGACGTGCTGATGACGGTCGACGTCGGCAACCTGCTCGACCTCGTCGACGGCGGCGTCACGCAGCCGGTGCGCTCGAAGGCGCTCGACGACGCGATTCCCGCGAACCTGCGCGGCACGAACGGCGACTGGTACGCGCTGTCGCTGCGCGACCGCGTGCTGTACGTCGAAAAGGACCTGAAGGTCGATGCATTCCGCTACGAGGATCTCGCCGATCCGAAATGGAAGGGCAAGGTCTGCATCCGCTCGGGCCAGCATCCGTACAACACGGCGCTCGTCGCGGCGATGATCGCGCACGACGGCGAGGCCGCGACCGAGCAATGGCTGCGCGGCGTGAAGGCGAACCTCGCACGCAAGGCGACCGGCGGCGACCGCGACGTCGCGCGCGACATCCTCGGCGGGATCTGCGACGTCGGCCTCGCGAACGCTTACTACGTCGGCCACATGAAAAACGCTGAACCGGGCAGCGATGCGCGCAAATGGGGCGACGCGATCAAGGTCGTGCGCCCGACGTTCGCGAACGCGAAGAGCGGCGGCACGCACGTGAACATCAGCGGCGCGACGGTGGCGAAGCACGCGCCGCACAAGGCCAATGCGGTGAAGCTGCTCGAATACCTGGTATCGCCGGAAGCGCAGGCGCTGTATGCGCAGGCGAACTACGAATACCCGGTGCGCGCGAACGTGAAGCTCGACCCGGTGATCGCGAGCTTCGGCACGCTGAAGGTCGATCCACTGCCGCTGGCGGACATCGCGAAGCATCGCAAGCAGGCAAGCCAGCTCGTCGACAAGGTCGGCTTTGACAACTGACGCCTCGCCTGCCCGCGCCTGCCGCGAGCCGCGTCGTTCGCGGCTGCGGCCGCGCGCGGGCAGCCTGTGGCTGCTCGCGGCGCTGACGATCGCCGCGGCGGTCGCGGCGCCGCTCGCGGTGCTCGTGGCCGCCGCGTTTGACGCCGATCTCGCGCACTGGCGGCATCTCGCCGAATTCGTGCTGCCGCAGGCGCTCGTCAATACGCTGCTGCTGCTCGCCGGCGTCGGCACGATCGTGTCGATCGTCGGCACCGGCTGCGCATGGCTCGTCACCGCCTACGATTTTCCCGGCCGCCGGATCCTGACCTGGGCGCTGCTGCTGCCGCTCGCGGTGCCCACCTACATCGTCGCGTTCGCGTATCTCGACCTGCTGCACCCGATCGGCCCCGTGCAGGGCGCGATCCGCTGGCTGCTCGGCTTCGACAACCCGCGCCAGTTCCGCCTGCCCGACCTGCGCTCGCTGCCCGGCGCGATCTTCGTGCTCGGCTTCGTGCTGTATCCGTATGTCTATCTGAGCACGCGCGCGATGTTCGTCACGCAGTCCGCGAGCCTGCTCGAAGCCGCGCGCACGCTCGGCGCCGGCCGCCTCGCGACGTTCTGGCGCGTCGTCGTGCCGCTTGCCCGGCCGGCGATCGCGGTCGGCGTGAGCCTCGCGCTGCTCGAAACGCTGAACGATATCGGCGCGTCGGAATTTCTCGGCGTGCAGACGCTGACCGTGTCCGTCTATACGACGTGGATCACGCGCTCCGATCTCGCCGGCGCCGCGCAGATCGCGCTGGCGATGCTCGCGATCGTCGTCGGCATGATCGCGCTCGAACGCTACGGGCGCCGTCGCCAGCGCTACGCGCACGGCCGACGCATGCGGCCGATCGCGCCGCGCCGCCTGACCGGCGCGGCCGCGCTCGGCGCCGCGCTGCTCGGCTGGCTGCCGGTCCTGCTCGGCTTCGGCGCGCCGGCCGCCTATCTCGCGGTCGAGACGGCCAAGCGGCTGCACCTCGTCGGCGGCGTGTCCGCGCAACTGATGACGGGGCTCGCGAACACACTGACGATCGCGACCGCCGCCACCGCCGCGACGCTCGCGTGCGGGCTGGTCGTCGCGTGGGCCGCCCGCGCACAGCGCGACAGCGCGCGTGCGGGCCCTGCCCGCCTGTGCGCGCGGATCGCGAGCCTCGGCTACGCGGTGCCGGGCACCGTGCTCGCGATCGGCCTGCTGATGCCGTTCGCGGCGGCCGACCGGCTGTTCGGCGCGGTGCTCGGCCGCGACGGGCTGCTGCTGATGGGCTCGGCGACCGCGCTGGTGATCGCCTATACCGTGCGTTTCCTCGCGATCCCGGCCGGCGGCATCGAGGCCGGCCTCGCGCGCATTCCGCCGTCGCTCGAACAGGCCGCGCGCTCGCTCGGCGAGACGGCCGGCGGCACGCTGCGCCGCGTCCACCTGCCGCTGTTGCGGCCCGCGCTCACGACGAGCGCGCTGCTGGTGTTCGTCGACGCGATGAAGGAGCTGCCGGCCACGCTGCTGCTGCGCCCGTTGAATTTCGACACGCTCGCGACCTGGCTGTATGCGGAAGCCGCGCGCGGCACCTATGAAGAAGGCGCGGTTGCCGCGCTCGCGATCGTGCTGGCCGGGCTCGTACCCGTGATCCTGCTCGCCCGCACCCGCCACAAGATCGGAGCCTGACACCGTGAACCTGCTCGAACTCGACGACCTCTGCGTCGCCTACGACTCGCCGCACGGCCGCCGCACCGTGGTCGACGGCCTGAGCCTCGCGCTGCCGCGCGGCGACATCGGCTGCCTGCTCGGCGCGTCCGGCTGCGGCAAGACCACCGTGCTGCGCGCGATCGCCGGCTTCGAACCCGTGCGCATGGGGCGCATCGTGCTGGACGGCGTGCCCGTCGCGGCGCCGTCGCTCGACGTGCCGCCCGAGCGACGGCGCATCGGCATGATGTTCCAGGATTACGCGCTGTTCCCGCACCTGAGCACGGCCGACAACGTCGCGTTCGGCCTGCGGCGCATGCCGAAGGCCGAACGGCGCCTGCGCGTCGCGCAGATGCTCGAGCTCGTCGGCCTCGCCGATTCCGGGGACGCCTATCCGCACGAACTGTCGGGCGGCCAGCAGCAGCGCGTCGCCCTCGCGCGCGCGCTCGCGCCGTCGCCGGAACTGCTGCTGCTCGACGAACCGTTCTCGAATCTCGACGTCGATACGCGCGAGCGGCTCGCGTTCGAGCTGCGCGACATCCTGAAGCACACGGGCCACACCGCGATCCTCGTCACGCACAATCAGGCGGAAGCGTTCGCGATCGCCGACCGGATCGGCGTGATGAAGGACGGCCGGCTCGCGCAATGGGATACGCCGTACGCGCTGCACCATCATCCGGCCAGCCCGTTCGTCGCGGATTTCGTGCGCCGCGACGCACTGGCCGACGAACGCGCACGCGCCCTGGCGCGCGGCCGCTGAAGCCGCGCCGCCGGCGCAACCGCGTGCCCGTCAGGCGGGCTCGGCCAGATCGCGCACGGGCAGCGCGGTCGAATACTTGATCTGCTCCATCGCGAACGACGAACTGACGTCGAACAGCGGCACCGTGCGAATCAGCTGCTTGTAGACGCGGTCGTAGTCGTCGATGCCGGCCACGACGACGCGCAGCAGGTAATCAGTCTCGCCGCTCATCCGGTAGACCTCGACCACTTCCGGCATGTCGCGCACCGCCTGCGTGAAGCGCTGCGCCCATTCCTCGGTGTGCTGGTTCGTGCGGATCGCGACGAACACGGTCGTGCCGACCCCGAGCTTGCGCGGATCGCACAGCGCGACCTGCGCGCGAATCGCGCCGGTTTCCTTCAGCCGCTGCACGCGCTTCCAGCATGGCGTCTGCGACAGGTTCACGCGCTGTGCCAGCTCCGCGATCGGCAGCGTGGCATCCGCCTGCAGCAGCTCCAGCAGCTTGCGATCGATGGCGTCCATTTCTCCATTCCCTCGTCGATAGAAATTTATTCTATTCATCCTGCCCAACGGGGAACAATATGAAAACTGCCTCGCTGCGTCGACCGGTGTAAATACCGATCCGGCACGCGCTCGCCGCTCCAAATGAAACAGGCGACGCCACCCGCGAGGGTGGAATCGCCCGAAATGGCTGCGCGTCGCGCCCGGGCCGGCGCTCACACGCCGCCGGCCGTCATGCCGCTCAATACGCGACCGTCGCGATCTCGCGCACGAAGCTGTCCTGCTCGAGCGCGTCGACGAACGCGACCGCGTAGTCTTCCGCCGAGATCTTGCTGTTGCCTTGCGCGTCCACGATCAGCTTGCCGACGCCCGTGCGGAACGTGCCCGTGCGCTCGCCCGGCGCGATCAGCGCGGCCGGCGCGAAGAAGGTCCAGTCGAGATCGGCGACCGTCTTCAGGTAGTCGAGCGCGTCGCGGTGCGCGAGCGCGACCGCCTTGTATGCCTCCGGGAAACCTTCGGTGTCGACGAGCTGCTTGCCCGGCGCGACTTCGAGCGAACCGGCGCCGCCCACGACGACGAGCCGCTTCAAACCGGCCTGGCGCGTGCCGGCAACCAGCGCTTTCGCGACCGCGACGACCTGCGCCGCATCTTCCTGCTTCGGGCCGTACGCGCTTGCGACGACGTCATGGCCCGGCAGCGCGGCCGCGATGCTGGCGGCGTCGAACAGGTCGGCCGCCTTCGCGGTAATGCCGTCGCCGGATGCGCCCGGATGGCGCGACAGCGCCGTGACGCGGTGGCCGCGCCGCACGGCTTCCGCCGCGATGCGCGAGCCGATCATGCCGGTGGCGCCGAACAGCGCGATATTCAACGAACGTTGCGTCATATCGATTCTCCAGAAATAAAAATATGTAACATGATTAATTACACATAAGACCGAAAAAAACGGGGCGAAGCCCCCGTTGCGCCGACCGCCGCGCGTGCGCGCCGTCCGGCTTCCTGCCCTGCCTGCCGTCGGGCACCCGCCGTCAGTCACCCGCCGGCGCGCGCCGCCCGTTGCGTGCGCTGTTCCAGATCCAGCATGTCGGCCGTCACGTCGACGAGCGTGCGCGTGGCGAGCGACGCCTCCATCGCGCGCTGCGCGTCGCCGATATAGCCGGTCAGCACGCCCTGGATGTGCCGCCCGACGAGACACGCCGGATTCGGCGCCTCGCGGTGCAGCGCGAACAGTTGCGCATCGTCGACCGCGCGATACACGTCGAGCAGCGTGATCTCGCCGGGCTCGCGCGCCAGCAGCGCACCGCCGCCCGCACCGAGCTGCGACGTGGTCAGCCCTGCGGCCGCCAGCATCGACAGCAATCGGCGAATCAGCGCCGGATTCGTATTCACGCTGCCCGCGATGATGTCGGACGACAACGGCACGCCTTCCTGCATCGACAGCAAGGCAAGCACGTGGACGGCAAACGCGAACCGGCTGCTGGTATTCATTCCTGACTCACTCGGCGACGCCGGCCCCACCCGCAACCGGCGACATGTGTAACCATCATAATTACATTTTGCGGATCGTGCAAGCCCGCGTCATTCGCCGCTCGCGGGTTTCGCCCCCGAGGCGCTCTGCTGGCTCCACTGCTGGAGTTTCTTGCCGGCTTCGGCGATCTTCGCGCCCGCTTCGGAAGCCGCATGCGCAACGACCGCGGACGCCGCCGCGTCGATCTGCGCCTGCGCGGCGGACGCGAGGCCGCTCGCGGACAACGGCGGCACGGCCGACGCCGCGGATGCGAGGCCCGCCTTCGCCGCGTTGATCTGTTGATTGACGGTGCTCGCCACCTGGTCGAGCGCCTTGGCCGCATTGTTCGCGGCATCGGCGGCCGCGCTCGCGGCCGTATCGGGTTGCGCGGCCGGCGTGCCGGACTTCTCGCAGCCCGCGAGCAACAGCAGCGCACCGGCGGCCACGGCCGCCAGCACGGACCCGGGCACGCGACGCGCCCGCGATGTCTTCATGTTCATCAGCAATCTCCGGCCGCGCGTTGCACGACCTCATGGTTGGACCGGTGTCGATGATACCGCCTGTGGAACTGGCCCAATGACGACCCGCCATTAAAAATGCCTTTCAATTTCGGATTCGTCTGATTCAATCGCAGGCGCCACGCCTCTAAAGTGGGCACGCTTCAATTCGATTCGTCCGTGTCCCCTTTTCCTCGTTATGGCTTTCCTCGTCGATTGGTTCATCGCCCTGGCCGCGCTGCTCGCCGCCACCCTGTTCCTGTGCCTGCGTGCGCCGTCGGCGCGCCGCCTCGCCGAATCCGGGCGGCCGCGCCGCATCGCCTGCGCGCGCCTGCTCACGCAGGCCGTGATCGGCTTCTGGACGGCCGCGCTGATCGTCGCGCAAGGCATCCTCGGTGCCGACGGCGACGGCCAGTCGCTCGCGGGCTTCGCGGCGCTCGCGTTCGCCGCGCTCGGGCTGACGAGCGTCGCCGCCTACTGGTCGGCGTGCGCGCTGCGGCTGCGCCGGCCGCCCGCGCTGTTCGCGCGCCACTGACGCGCCAGATCGGTGCGCGGCAACGCATCGCCGCGCACCGCATCATTCGTCGTACGCACCAGTTCGGCACGCATCGCACCACGTGCGTGCACTCGGGACGAGCCGGCGCCGGCATCGGCCCACGCCCCGATCCCGTGCACGATTCACCGGAATGCCGCATCGCGCGGTATCCGGGCACCAATTCCACGCAGCCGTTCACCAGGTTGGCTCGATACTTGCATTCCTTGCCCGTTTTTTGCGCAAGGAAGCTAGGCATGGATGGTCTGAAATCCGGCGTCGACACACTGTTCCTGTTGATCGGCGCCGTCATGGTGCTCGCGATGCACGCGGGCTTCGCATTCCTCGAACTCGGCACGGTCCGCAAGAAGAACCAGGTCAACGCGCTCGTGAAGATCCTGGTCGACTTCTCGGTGTCGACGCTCGCGTATTTCTTCATCGGCTACACGATCGCGTATGGCGTCGAATTCTTCGACGATATCGGCTCGCTGTCGCAGCACAACGGCTACGCGCTCGTGCGCTTCTTCTTCCTGCTGACGTTCGCGGCTGCGATCCCGGCGATCGTGTCCGGCGGCATCGCCGAGCGCGCGAAGTTCAACCCGCAGCTCGTCGCGACGCTGATCATCGTCGGCTTCATCTACCCGTTCTTCGAAGGGATCGCGTGGAACGAGCGCTTCGGCGTGCAGGCCTGGCTCACGCACGCGTTCGGCGCGCCGTTCCACGATTTCGCGGGCTCGGTCGTCGTGCATGCGTTCGGCGGCTGGGTCGCGCTGCCGGCCGTGCTGCTGCTCGGCGCGCGCCACGACCGCTATGCGAAGGACGGCCGGATCGCCGCGCACCCGCCGTCGAACATCCCGTTCCTCGCGCTCGGCGCGTGGGTGCTCGCGGTCGGCTGGTTCGGCTTCAACGTGATGAGCGCGCAGACGCTCGACAAGATCAGCGGCCTCGTCGCGGTGAATTCGCTGATGGCGATGGTCGGCGGCACGCTCGCCGCGTGGATGGCCGGCCGCAACGACCCAGGCTTCACCTATAACGGACCACTCGCGGGCCTCGTCGCGGTATGCGCGGGCTCCGACGTGATGCACCCGATCGGCGCGCTCGTCACGGGCGCTGCGGCCGGTGCGCTGTTCGTCGCGATGTTCACCTGCGTGCAGAACCGCTGGCGCATCGACGACGTGCTCGGCGTGTGGCCGCTGCACGGGATGTGCGGCGCGCTCGGCGGCCTCGCGGCCGGCGTGTTCGGGCTGCCGGCGCTCGGCGGTCTCGGCGGCGTGTCGTTCCTGTCACAGCTCGTCGGCACGCTCGGCGGCATCGCGATCGCCACCGCCGGCGGCACGCTCGTGTACGGCGCGCTGAAGGCGACCGTCGGCCTGCGACTCGATCGCGAAGCCGAATTCGACGGGGCCGACCTGTCGATCCACCGCATCTCGGCGACACCCGAGCGCGATTGAGCGCAAGCAAGCATCCGATGGGCATCCCGCAGCATGCCTGACGGATGCCGACGCATCATTACGTTTTCAATTCAAAAAACTTTCATCTAGCGTCCCTACACTTCGGTCCAGATTTCAACTTGCCTTCGCGAAGCTTGCCGCTCGCCTGCTTCGCGAAGGCCATTCTTCCAACAAACGAAACTGGACTCCACATGCCCGCGTTGCCCAATGCTTCCCGTCGTCAGGCCCTGAAGATCCTCGCCGGCGCGCCGATGCTGCCCCTTTCCGGCCTCGCGCTGCCGGCCCTGCTGACAGGTTGCGGCGGCGACGACGATCCCGCGTCGACGCCGGCTGCCGCTGCCTATACGTCGGCGGCGTTCTCGGCAATGGCCGCGCCGACGCTCGACAACGCGGCCGCGATGGCCACGACGACGGTCGGCTCGACGCTGTCGGTGTCGTTCTCGGACGGCTCGTCGCGCAACTTCAAGCTCGCGTACCGGCCGTTCTTCGTGACGGGCGACATGGTGCCGGACGGCAACGGCGGCACGACGCTCGCGGGCGGCTACTACGACATCAACAACCAGCCGATCATCGATCGCTCGGTGGCCGGCAAGGAGCGCCAGTTCTATTCCGACTGCCCGGACGGCAGCTCGCTGCTGACGCTGAAGAACGCGAACGTGCCCGGCGTGAAAGGCAATGCGGTGTTCGCGGTCGTCCAGTTCGAATACACGACGCGCGACCAGGCGAGCGCGTCGCAGTACGGCCAGCTGCCGTCGCCGATCGCCGTGCTCACGCTCGACCAGGATCCGGCCACCGGTGCGCTGAAGGTCGTGAAGTACCACAACGTCGACACGTCGAAGGCGCACGGCCTGTGGATCACCTGCGGCGCGAGCCTGTCGCCGTGGGGCACCCACCTGTCGAGCGAGGAATACGAGCCGGACGCGACGAAGGCCGCGACCGACACGCAGTTCAAGGCATTCAGCAAGAACACGTTCGGCGACGAGACGAAGGCGAACCCCTATCACTACGGCCACCTGCCCGAGATCACGGTGAACCCGGATGGCACCGGCACGGTGAAGAAGCACTACTGCCTCGGCCGCATCTCGCACGAGCTGATCCAGGTGATGCCGGACCAGCGCACCGTGATGATGGGCGACGACGCCACCAACGGCGGCCTGTTCATGTTCGTCGCCGACAAGGCGGCCGACCTGTCGGCCGGCACGCTGTACGTGGCGAAGTGGACGCAGACGTCGTCCGCCGGCGCGGGCACCGCGACGCTGACGTGGATCAAGATCGGCCACGCGACCAGCAGCGAGATCGAAGCGCTCGCGAACACGCTGAAGGCGTCGGACATCATGGACCTGGTGACCGTCGACCCGAACGATGCGAGCTACACGAAGATCCACTTCGGCGGCAAGTTCAACTGGATGCGCGTGAAGCCGGGGATGGAAAAGGCGGCCGCGTTCCTCGAGACGCACCGTTACGCGGCGCTGCTCGGCGGCAGCATGGCGTTCACGAAGCTCGAAGGCACGACCGTGAACGCGAAGGACAAGATCGTCTACACGGCGATGTCGCGGATCGAAACGTCGATGGTCAAGGGCAACGCGGTGTCGCGCGACGTCGCGGTCGACAAGAAGATCGCCGCGGGCGCCGTCTACGCGCTGAACCTGAAGGCCGGCCAGCGCGACACGACGGGCGGCGCGATCGACAGCGAATGGGTGCCGGTCGACATGGGCGCGCCGGCCGCGCTGGTCGGCGAGGATCTCGCCGCGGCCGACGCGCTCGGCAACCTCGCGAACCCGGACAAGATCGCGAACCCGGACAACCTGAAGTTCTCCGAAAAGCTGCGCACGCTGTTCATCGGCGAAGACTCGGGCATGCACGTGAACAACTTCCTGTGGGCCTACAACGTCGACACGAAGTCGCTCGCGCGCGTGCTGTCGTGCCCGGCCGGCGCCGAATCGACGGGCCTGCACGCGGTCGACGAGATCAACGGCTGGACGTACATCATGAGCAACTTCCAGCACGTGGGCGACTGGGAATCGCCGCTGCACGACAAGGTCAAGCCGACGCTCGACCCGCTCGTGCGCGCGAACTACAAGGATCGCTTCGGCGCCAGCGTCGGCTACCTGACGGCCGAGCAGACCAGCATCAAGCTCGCGAAAGGCTGACCGCCGCGCGCGAGGGGGCATTGCTCCTTGCAGGGCGTCCCTAACCGGGCGTCCCTGACCGGGCGTCCCTAACCAGGCGTCCTTTCTTCATCACCGTTCATTCGTCGGCGCTCCACGCCGTTTCACGCGCGATGCCCACTGCGGGCGTCGCGCTTTTTTTTGCGTGCGGAGATCGTGCAGGCGGCGCAAATCGCGCATGCAAACAGGCGCGAAACTGGCCCGGACAGGCGTTTGCGGCGATCGGGGGATAATACGGGCCTGACGCGTCCGGGCGGACGGTCGGAAAACAGGCAAAAAAAAGCGCCACGGAGACCGTGGCGCTAAAAAAGTTCTAGCCATTCCGAGGGCCGTGCTAGAACCTGAGAGACTGCGCGAAACATCGTTGCCGGTTAAACTCTTGAAACGATGTTTCGAAAACGTGAGACATTCTTTCTGTTTCCGCCCGACAAGTCAAGCGGTATTTGCACCGGTTCATGCACTTTCCAGCAATGCTCATTTGAGCGTTTTCCTAATAAACCAAGGGTGAACCCGCAAAATCTCATCCAATGACCGGTTCGCCCGCGGAACATGCATCCTTTGACAATAGTCCTACAATACCAACAAAATTGAAATCGAGTTTCGGAATTAGAGAGAATCCCTCGTGTCGACCACTGTAACCTCTCCCGCGTCGCGGGACCGTGAATCGTCGCCCGACGAGATCACCGCCCTCGCCCGCGGTCTCGCCGTGCTGCGCCGCATCGCGGCTGCCGACGCCCCCGTCAGCAACCGCGAACTGACCGAATTGACCGGCATCCCGAAGCCGACCGTCTCGCGCATCACCGCGACGCTCGTCAGCGCCGGCTTCCTGTTCCAGTTGCCCGACAGCGAGCGCTTCGTGCTCACCGCGTCGGTGCTCGAACTGAGCCACGGCTTCCTGCGCAACTTCGACATCCGCGCGCGTTCCCGGCCGTTCATGATCGAGCTGGCCGAACGCACGTCGCTGTCCGTGCACCTCGCGGTGCGCGACCGGCTCGACATGGTCGCGATCGACGTGATCCGCCCGCGCTCGGCCGTGCTCGTCACGCGCCTCGAAATCGGCTCGCGAATGGACATCGCACGTACGGCCGTGGGCCGCGCGTATCTCGCCGCCCTCGAGGACGACGAGCGCCGCCTGCTGCTCGAGTCGCTGCGCACCACCGCCGGCGACGACTGGCCGCACGTGTCCGCCCGCCTGACGCCCGCGCTCGACGAAGCGATGCGTGACGGCCACGCGATCGCGATCGGCGAATGGCGCGAAGGCCTGAATGCGGTCGCGGCCGGTTTCGTCGGCCCGTCCGGTCAACGCTATTCGGTGAATTGCGGCGGCGCGGCGCATCAGTGTCCGCCGGAATGGCTGCAGGACCACGTGGTGCCCGCGCTGCAGGAATGCATCGCGAAAATCACCCGCGAAATCGGCGGCGCGCCGGCCCGGCGCGTCGGCCTGTAATCGTTTCGTCATCGCGCTGTCGCGTTCTGTAACGACCGTAACCCGTTGAAAGATAGACCGCTGGACTGTAACGGGGACGGCACGTAGGATCATGCCCATCGTCGCGCCGCACTCGCGGTGCGCACCGCTCTTTTCCCGCGCGGATCGGCGGGGCCCCGGACCGAGCCGGGCCGCCCCGTCCCGTCACCCGCACGCCCACGCGCAGCCGAGCAGCCCGATTTCCGGCCGCCGCGCCGTCTTCCTGACAGAACACGATGGATAACGAACAAAAGCCCACGCCCCCTTCGAAAGACCCTGCGCCCGCCGTCGCCCGGCGGCCGCGCCGCACGCTGCTGATCGGCACCGTCGCGGTCGTCGTCATCGGCGGCCTGTTGTGGTGGCACCCGTGGAACCGCACGCCGGCGGCAGGCAGCACCGCGCAAAGCGCGGGCGCCAGCGCCGCTGCGGGCGGCCATCGCGGCCGCGGCGGCCCCGCTGCGATGGCGAACGTGCCGCAGCCGGTGCAGGTCGCCTCCGCGACGCGGGGTGAAATGCCGATCGTGCTGTCCGCGCTCGGCACCGTCACGCCGCTCGCGAACGTGACGGTCAAGACGCAGCTGTCGGGCTACCTGCAGTCGGTGTCGTTCCAGGAAGGCCAGATCGTCAGGAAGGGCGACGTACTCGCACAGATCGACCCGCGCCCGTACCAGGTCGCGCTCGAGAACGCCGAAGGCACGCATGCGCGCGACGCGGCGCTGCTCGCGACCGCCCGCCTCGACCTGAAGCGCTACCAGACGCTGCTGTCGCAAGACTCGATCGCGTCGCAAACCGTCGATACGCAGGCGTCGCTCGTCAAGCAGTACGAAGGCGCGGTGAAGACCGACCAGGCCGCGATCGATTCCGCGAAACTCAATCTCACGTATGCGCGCATCACCGCGCCGGTCTCCGGCCGCGTCGGCCTGCGCCAGGTCGACCCCGGCAACTACGTGACGCCGGGCGACGCCAACGGCATCGTCGTGATCACGCAGTTGCAGCCGATGAGCGTGATCTTCACGACGTCGGAAGACAACCTGCCGCAGATCCTCAAGCAGGTGAACGCGGGCCAGAAGCTGTCGGTCACCGCCTACAACCGCAACAACACGGTGCCGCTCGAGACGGGCTCGCTCGCGACGCTCGACAACCAGATCGATACGAGCACCGGCACGGTCAAGCTGCGCGCGAACTTCGATAACAAGGAAGGCATGCTGTTCCCGAATCAGTTCGTGAACACGCGGCTGCTCGTCGACGTGATGCGCAACGCGACGATCGTGCCGACCTCCGCCGTGCTGACGGGCTCGATCGGCCAGTTCGTCTATGTCGTGAAACCCGACAACACCGTGACGGTGCGCAAGGTCACGATCGGCCCGGTCGACGGCGAACGCACGAGCATCGTCAGCGGCATCGCGCTCGGCGAGCGCGTGGTGACCGACGGCTCGGACCGCCTGCGCGAAGGCTCGAAGATCTCGATTCCGGCCGACAAGCCGAAAGGCGCGTCGGGCGCGCGCGGCGCAAGCGCGGCGTCGGGCGCATCGGGTGCCGGCGGTCATCGCGGCGGACACAAGCACGGCGCGTCGCAGGCCGCGGCCCCCGCGGCCCAGTAACGCGCGGGCCGCTCGATGAATCCATCCCGCCTCTTCATTCTCCGGCCGGTCGGCACCGCTCTCCTGATGGCGGCGATCATGCTGGCCGGTCTCGTCGCGCTGCGCTTCCTGCCGCTCGCCGCGCTGCCCGAGGTCGACTATCCGACGATCCAGGTCCAGACCTTCTACCCGGGCGCGAGCCCGGAGGTGATGACGTCGTCGGTCACCGCGCCGCTCGAACGCCAGTTCGGGCAGATGCCGTCACTGAACCAGATGTCGTCGCAAAGCTCGGCCGGCGCGTCGGTGATCACGCTGCAGTTCTCGCTCGACCTGCCGCTCGACATCGCCGAACAGGAAGTGCAGGCCGCGATCAACGCGGCCGGCAACCTGCTGCCGTCCGACCTGCCGGCCCCGCCGATCTACGCGAAGGTGAACCCGGCCGATGCGCCGGTGCTGACGCTCGCCGTCAAGTCGAAGACGCTGCCGCTCACGCAGGTGCAGGACCTGGCCGACACGCGCCTCGCGATGAAGATCTCGCAGATCGCCGGCGTCGGCCTCGTCAGCCTGTCGGGCGGCAACCGCCCGGCCGTGCGGATCCAGGCGAACCCGACCGCGCTCGCGAAGTACGGGATGAACCTCGACGATCTGCGCACGACGATCTCGAACCTGAACGTCAACACGCCGAAGGGCAACTTCGACGGCCCGACGCGCGCGTACACGATCAACGCGAACGACCAGCTGACGAGCGCCGACCAGTACAACAGCGCGGTCGTCGCGTACAAGAACGGCCGCCCGGTGATGCTGACCGACGTCGCGACGGTCGTCGCCGGCTCGGAGAACACCAAGCTCGGCGCATGGGTGAATTCGGATCCCGCGATCATCCTGAACGTGCAGCGCCAGCCGGGCGCGAACGTGATCGCGACCGTCGACGCGATCAAGGCGCAGCTACCGAAGCTGCAGGAGACGCTGCCGGCCGCGCTCGACGTCGAGATCGTCACCGATCGCACGACGATGATCCGTGCGGCCGTACGCGACGTGCAGTTCGAGCTGCTGCTCGCGGTCGGGCTCGTCGTGCTGGTGATGTACCTGTTCCTCGCGAACGTCTACGCGACGATCATCCCGAGCCTGTCGGTGCCGCTGTCGCTGATCGGCACGCTCGCGGTGATGTACATGGCCGGCTTCTCGCTGAACAACCTGTCGCTGATGGCGCTCACCATCGCGACCGGCTTCGTCGTCGACGATGCGATCGTGATGATCGAGAACATCTCGCGCTACGTCGAGGAAGGCGAATCGGGGCTCGAGGCCGCGCTGAAGGGCTCGCGGCAGATCGGCTTCACGATCATCTCGCTGACGGTCTCGCTGATCGCGGTGCTGATCCCGCTGCTGTTCATGGGCGACGTGGTCGGCCGGCTGTTCCATGAATTCGCGATCACGCTCGCGGTGACGATCGTGATCTCGGCGATCGTGTCGCTCACGCTCGTGCCGATGATGTGCGCGAAGCTGCTGCGCCATTCGCCGCCGCCGGAGAGCCACCGCTTCGAGGCGCGCGTGCACCGCACGATCGACTGGGTGATCGCGCGCTACGCGGTCGCGCTCGAATGGGTGCTGAACCGCCAGCGCTCGACGCTCGTCGTCGCGCTGCTGACGCTCGGGCTGACCGCCCTGCTCTATGTCTACGTGCCGAAGGGCTTCTTCCCCGCGCAGGACACCGGCGTAATCCAGGCGATCACGCAGGCGCCGCAGTCGATCTCGTACGGCGCGATGGCCGAACGCCAGCAGGCGCTCGCGGCCGCGATCCTGAAGGACCCGAACATCGACAGCCTGACGTCGTTCATCGGCGTCGACGGCAGCAACATCACGCTGAACAGCGGCCGGATGCTGATCAACCTGAAGGCACGCGACGAACGCACCGAAACCGCCGCGCAGATCATCCGCGACCTGCAGCGTCGCGTCGCGAACATCACCGGCATTTCGCTGTTCATGCAGCCGGTGCAGGATCTGACGATCGACTCGACGGTCAGCCCGACGCAGTACCAGTTCATGCTGACGAGCCCGAACGCCGGCGAATTCTCGACCTGGGTACCGAAACTCGTCGCGCGGCTGCAGCAGGAGCCGTCGCTCGCCGACGTCGCGACCGACCTGCAAAGCAACGGCCAGTCGGTGTACATCGAGATCGACCGCCCGAGCGCCGCGCGTTTCGGCATCACGCCGGCAACCGTCGACAACGCGCTGTACGACGCGTTCGGCCAGCGCATCGTGTCGACGATCTTCACGCAGTCGAACCAGTACCGCGTGATTCTCGAGTCGGAGCCGAAGGAGCAGCACTACGCGCAATCGCTGAACGACATCTACCTGCCGTCGGCCGGCGGCGGCCAGGTGCCGCTGTCGTCGATCGCGTCGTTCCACGAGCGGCCGTCGCCGCTGCTGGTCGCGCACCTGTCGCAGTTCCCGTCGACGACAATCTCGTTCAACCTCGCGCCGGGCGCGTCGCTCGGCGAAGCGGTCAAGGCGATCGAGGCCGGCGAGAAGGACATCAGCCTGCCCGGCTCGTTCCAGACGCGCTTCCAGGGCGCGGCGCTCGCGTTCCAGGCGTCGCTGTCGAACCAGCTGTTCCTGATCCTCGCGGCGGTCGTCACGATGTACATCGTGCTCGGCGTGCTGTACGAGAGCTACATCCATCCGATCACGATCCTGTCGACGCTGCCGTCGGCCGGCGTCGGCGCACTGCTCGCGCTGATGATCACCGGGCACGACCTCGACATCATCGGGATCATCGGCATCGTGCTGTTGATCGGCATCGTGAAGAAGAACGCGATCATGATGATCGACTTCGCGCTCGAGGCCGAACGCGTCGAAGGCAAGCCGCCGCGCGAGGCGATCTACCAGGCGTGCCTGCTGCGCTTCCGGCCGATCCTGATGACGACGCTCGCCGCGCTGCTCGGCGCGGTGCCGCTGATCGTCGGCTCCGGCGCGGGCTCCGAGCTGCGCCAGCCGCTCGGGATCGCGATCGCCGGCGGCCTGATCGTGTCGCAGGTGCTGACGCTGTTCACGACGCCGGTGATCTACCTCGGCTTCGACTCGCTCGCGCGCCGCGTGCGCGGCTGGTTCGAACGCCGCGGCCCCCAAGCCGGCACGCGCACGGATGCGTAACCGATGAACCTGTCGCGCCCCTTCATCACCCGCCCCGTCGCGACGACGCTGCTCGCGCTCGGCGTCGCGCTCGCGGGCCTGTTCGCGTTCATCAAGCTGCCGGTGTCGCCGCTGCCGCAGGTCGACTTCCCGACGATCTCGGTGCAGGCGTCGCTGCCGGGCGCGAGCCCGGAAACGGTCGCGACCAGCGTGACGAGCCCGCTCGAACGGCACCTCGGCTCGATCGCGGACGTCTCCGAAATGACGTCGACGAGCACGGTCGGCAATGCGCGGATCATCCTGCAGTTCGGCCTGAACCGCGACATCGACGGCGCCGCGCGCGACGTGCAGGCCGCGATCAACGCGGCGCGCGCCGACCTGCCCGCCGCGCTGAAAAGCAACCCGACCTACCGCAAGGTCAACCCGGCCGATTCGCCGATCATGGTCGTGTCGCTGACGTCGGAAACCGCGTCGCCGGCGAAGGTGTACGACGCCGCGTCGACGGTGCTGCAGCAGTCGCTGTCGCAGATCGACGGGATCGGCCAGGTCACCGTGAGCGGCTCCGCGAACCCGGCCGTGCGCGTCGAACTCGAACCGCAGTCGCTGTTCCACTACGGGATCGGCCTCGAGGACGTGCGCGCGGCGCTGGCTTCCGCGAACGCCAACGCGCCGAAGGGCGCGATCGAGTTCGGCCCGCAGCGCTTCCAGCTCTATACGAACGACCAGGCGTCCCAGGCGGCGCAATACCGCGACCTCGTCGTCGCGTACCGCAACGGTTCGGCCGTGCGGCTGTCCGATCTGTCCGACGTCGTCGATTCGGTCGAGGACCTGCGCAACCTCGGTTTGTCGAACGGCAAACGCGCGGTGCTCGTGATCCTCTACCGCTCGCCCGGCGCGAACATCATCGAGACGCTCGATCGCGTGCGCGCGGCGCTGCCGCAGCTCACCGCGTCGCTGCCGGCCGACATCACGGTCACGCCGGTGCTCGACCGCTCGACCACCATCCGCGCGTCGCTGAAGGACACCGAGCACACGCTGCTAATCGCGATCAGCCTCGTCGTGATGGTCGTGTTCCTGTTCCTGCGCAACTGGCGTGCGACGCTGATCCCGAGCGTCGCGGTGCCGATCTCGATCATCGGCACGTTCGGCGCGATGTACCTGCTCGGCTTCTCGATCGACAACCTGTCGCTGATGGCGCTGATCGTCGCGACCGGCTTCGTCGTCGACGACGCGATCGTCGTGCTCGAGAACATCTCGCGGCACATCGAGAACGGCAAGTCGCGGATGCAGGCCGCGTTCGACGGCGCGCGCGAAGTCGGCTTCACGGTGCTGTCGATGAGCATCTCGCTCGTCGCGGTGTTCCTGCCGATCCTGCTGATGGGCGGGATCGTCGGGCGCCTGTTCCGCGAGTTCGCGCTGACGCTGTCGCTCGCGATCGCCGTGTCGCTCGCGGTGTCGCTCACGGTCACGCCGATGATGTGCGCGCGCCTGCTGCCCGACAAGCACGACCCGCAAAACGAGGGCCGCTTCGGGCGCTTCCTCGAGCGCGGCTTCGCGCGCATGCAGCGCGGCTACGAGCGCTCGCTGTCGTGGGCGCTGCGCCGGCCGCTGCTGATCCTGCTGACGCTGTTCGCGACGATCGGGCTGAACGTCTACCTGTACATCGTCGTGCCGAAGGGCTTCTTCCCGCAGCAGGACACCGGGCTGATGGTCGGCGGCATCCAGGCCGACCAGTCGACGTCGTTCCAGGCGATGAAGCTGAAGTTCTCCGAGATGATGCGGATCGTGCAGGGCAACCCGAACGTGAAGAGCGTCGCGGGCTTCACCGGCGGCACGCAGACCAACTCGGGCTTCATGTTCGTCACGCTGAAGGACCGCACCGAGCGCAAGCTGTCGGCCGACCAGGTGATCCAGCAGTTGCGCCCGCAGCTGGCGGACGTGGCGGGCGCGCGCACGTTCCTGCAGGCGGCGC
Source organism: Burkholderia sp. BCC0397 (assembly GCF_902832865.1). Taxonomy (NCBI): domain Bacteria; kingdom Pseudomonadati; phylum Pseudomonadota; class Betaproteobacteria; order Burkholderiales; family Burkholderiaceae; genus Burkholderia; species Burkholderia sp. BCC0397. The sequence continues at coordinate 155,971 of NZ_CADFDL010000003.1, forward strand.
AGGACATCCGCGTCGGCGGCCGGCAGAGCAACGCGCAGTACCAGTTCACGCTGCTCGGCGATTCGAGCGCCGACCTGTACAAGTGGGGGCCGATCCTGACCGAGGCGCTGCAGAAGCGCCCCGAGCTGACCGACGTGAACTCCGACCAGCAGCAAGGCGGCCTCGAGGCGATGGTGACGATCGACCGCGCGACGGCCGCGCGGTTCGGCATCAAGCCCGCGCAGATCGACAACACGCTGTACGACGCATTCGGCCAGCGCCAGGTCTCGACGATCTACAACCCGCTGAACCAGTACCACGTCGTGATGGAAGTCGCGCCGAAGTACTGGCAGAGCCCGGAGATGCTGAACCAGGTGTGGATCAGCACGTCGGGCGGCAGCGCGAACGGCTCGCAGACCACCAACGCGGCCGCCGGCACCTTCGTCGCGACCTCGGCCGGCACGTCGAGCGCCGGCACGGCCACGCAGAGCGCCGCGGCGATCGCGTCCGATTCCGCGCGCAACCAGGCGCTCAACGCGATTGCGGCGAGCGGCAAGTCGAGCGCGTCGTCGGGCGCGTCGGTGTCGACGTCGAAGTCGACGATGATCCCGCTGTCGGCGATCGCGACGTTCGGGCCGAGCACGACGCCGCTGTCGGTCAACCACCAGGGGCTGCTCGTCGCGACGACGATCTCGTTCAACCTGCCGCCGGGCGTGTCGCTGTCGCAGGCGACGCAGATCATCTATCAGACGATGGCGCAGGTCGGGGTCCCGCCGACGATCGTCGGCAGCTTCCAGGGCACCGCGCAGGCGTTCCAGCAGTCGACCAACGATCAGCCGATCCTGATCCTCGCGGCGCTGCTGGCCGTCTACATCGTGCTCGGGATCCTGTACGAGAGCTACATCCACCCGATCACGATCCTGTCGACGCTGCCGTCGGCCGGCGTCGGCGCGCTGCTCGCGCTGCTGCTGTTCAAGACCGAGTTCAGCATCATCGCGCTGATCGGCGTGATCCTGCTGATCGGCATCGTGAAGAAGAACGCGATCATGATGGTCGACTTCGCGATCGACCAGACGCGCAACAACGGGAAGTCGTCGTTCGACGCGATCCACGAGGCGTGCCTGCTGCGCTTCCGCCCGATCATGATGACGACGATGGCGGCGCTGCTCGGCGCGCTGCCGCTCGCGTTCGGCAGCGGCGACGGCGCCGAGCTGCGCGCGCCGCTCGGGATCGCGATCGCCGGCGGCCTGATCGTGTCGCAGGTGCTGACGCTCTATACGACGCCGGTCGTCTACCTGTACATGGACCGGCTGCGCATCTGGGCCGAGAAGCGCCGCAACCGCCGCGGCAATACCGGCGGGCCGGCGGTGGCCGGCGAGTAAGCGCGTCGCGTCGCGCGGCCGCGCACGGAGCGACGGGGCCGCCCGCCGCGCTCCGGTCCGCGTGCCGGCCGGCGCCGCCTGAAAGCCGCGGCGCCGCGCGCCGGAAGCCGTGTGCGGCCTGTGCCGGCGCAACCCCGAGCGTCGCCCGCCGACACTCAGCGCCAGTCAACGACAGTCAACGGTCAGCCCGCAGCGCCGGCACCCGCTCACGCGACGCGCCCTCATCCATGTCGTGCCAGGTCATACAGATCGCGTGCGTTGCGTGCATAGCGGCGCGGCGCCATCCCCGACCAGCGATGGAACGCACGCGCGAACGCCTTCTCCGACGTGTAGCCGACCCGCTCGGCGATCTCGATCAGCCGCAGCTTGCCGTTCGCGAGCTCGCCGCTCGCCAGATACATCCGATAGGCGGTCAGATGGCCGATCGGCGTCTCGCCGACCCGCTCGGCGAACTGCGCGCAAAAGCGCGAACGCGACATGCCGGCCTCGGCCGCGAGGCTCGCGAGCTGCCAGTTGCGCCGCGGGTCGCGGTGCATCAGCGCCATCGCGCGGCCGATCTGCGGATCGGTCAACCCGCGCAGCCAGCCCGTGTGATTCGCCGACGATTGCAGATGCGCGCGCAACAGCTGCACGAACAGCACGTCGGCCAGGCGCGTCGCGGCGACCGCCCAGCCCGGCTGGCACGCCATCGATTCCTGGATGAAGCTCTGCAGCGTGCTCGCGAGCCACGGCGCGACGGCCGCATCGTGCGCGCGCACGTGGATCAGCGTCGGCAACACGGAGAACAGCGGGCTGCGCACGATGTCGCGATAAACGACGATCCCGGTATAGAGCTCGCTGGTCGCGCCGCCGCCGCCCGCGACGAATTCGAGCGGCGTGTCGAAGCGCGGCCGGATGCCCTTGTCGGCCATCAGCGTATCGAACGGCACGGGCGGCACGTCGAGCGACGACGCCATCACGTGCTCGTCGCCGTGCGGCAGCAGCACGAAGTCGCCCGGCTCGACGTGCACGGGCGCGGCGCCCGCGACCGACAGGAAGAACGGGCTGCCCGCGCAGGTGCGAAACGGCGCGCCCGCAACGGCCGGCTTGCGGATCGCCCACGGCGCACTCAGCGTGAAGCGCCCGGTGACGACCGCATCGGCCCGCAGGTCAGTCAGCACGTCGCTGAGAAGATCGGTCGTCATCGTCGAAGTCTCCGTGGAACGCGCCGCCGCGTCAGAAGCGCTGCTGGATGCCCGCCATCGCGCCGACCTGGTTGCGGCCGGCGCCGACCGTGCCGCCCGCCGCCACCGCCGACGTGCCGAGCGCGCTGTTCGTCATGTAGCCGACCGACGTATAGACCAGCGTGCGCTTCGACAGGCTGTAATTCGCCCGCCCGACGAACAGGTTCGAATCGTAGCGGCCGCGCAGCAGATAGCGCACGGCCTGTGCGTCGAATGATAGCGCCGGGCTCGCGTAGACCGTGCCGCCCGCGAAGAACAGGTCCGACTGGCTGTGGGCCGCGGCCGCCGTGTTGCGGCGGATCCAGCCCGCGCCCAGCTTCGCGATGCCGAACTTGACGTACGCGTCGACGATCGTGCGCGTGTCCGTATAGCCGGGGCTCGACAGCGGCGCCGACGCGCCCGTGCCGCCGTGCATCACGTCGTACGAAGCCGCCACGCCGAACTGCGGCGCGTCGTACGCAACCATCATCGTGTACTGGCGGCAGGCGACCGGGTCGCCCGCCACGTTGCCCGCGCAGTTCGTCGCCGACGGGCCGGCCGGGCCCGCCGCATCGCGCCCGGTGCTGTAGGTGCCGCCGAGCGTCACGCCGCCGAAGTGGCCGAGATAGCCGACCGCATTATCGCTGCGCGCATTCGGCAGATAGCTGTCGAAGCTCGCCATCGAATGAATCGACGGGCCGATCACGTCGGCGTTGAGCAGCACGAGCATCGACATGTTCATCTGCCGCCCGAGCGTGAGCGTGCCGTACGGCGAATCGATGCCGACGTTCGCCTGCCGGCCGAAGAGGCGGCCGCCGTCGTTGAGCGCACCGGAATTCAGCGCGAAGCCGTTTTCGAGCACGAAGAACGTGCGGTAGCCGCCGCCGAGATCCTCGACGCCGCGCAACCCGACGCGCGACGGCACTTCACCGGTCAGCGACGGCATGCCCGCGACCGCGCCGCCGCCCGCCGCGTGGTTGTAGTACTGCACGCCGGTGTCGACGATGCCGTACAGCGTCACGCTGCCCTGCGCATGCGCGCCCGGCGCAGCAGCGGCCGCCGCCGCGAACGAGACGGCCGTCGCGGCCGTGCGAAAGGTTTTCATGGAAGTCTCCAGACCATTTATGTAGTTATGCTTGTCATTGACCGGCGACGCACGCGGTGCCGCCGGCCTGTGGGGGATACCGGGTCGTTCAGGTCGCGAGCGGCGTATCGAACGGCATCGAGCGCGGCCGCTCGCCGGTCGCCCGCCAGATCGCATCCGCCACCGCCGGCGCGACCGGCGGCAACGCGACTTCGCCGCAGCCTTGCGGATCGCGATCGCTGTCGACGATCACGACCTCGATCTTCGGCATCGCAGCCAGGCCGAGCAGCGGATAGTCGGCGAAATTGCGCTGCACGACCGCGCCGTGCTCGAACGTGATCTCGCTCCTGAAGGTGTTGGTGAGCGCAAAGCCGACACCGCCTTCGACCATCTCGCGAATCAGCAGCGGATTGATCGCGCGGCCGCAGTCGATCCCGCACACGATCCGCTCGAGCTTCACGTTGCCGCGCGTCACGCGCACCTCGGCAATCGCCGCGACGTACGTGCTGAACGCGCCGCCGCGCCCGGTATACAGCGAATACGCGACCCCGCGCGACAGGCCGGCCGGCGCGCGGCCGAACCAGTTCGCGCGCGCGGCCGTCGCGTCGAGCACGCGCAGCGCGAGCGCGTCGTGCTTCAGCAACGCGCGCCGGTATTGCACCGGGTCGGCCCGCACCGTATGCGCGAGCTCGTTCACGAAGCTTTCGAGGAAGAACACGGTCGACGTGCTGCCGACGCTGCGCATGAAGCTGACCGGAATCGGCTGCATCACCATGACCGAATCGACCAGCAGGTTCGGCACGTCGTAGCAAAGGTCGTACAGGCCGTCGAGCATCGTCTCGTCCCAGCCGCCCGCCTTGTCGTAGTGGTCGCGCTTGATCGCCGCATACAGCGAATGGCCGGCGACGCGCGCATGCAGCGCGACCGGCAGCCCGTCGCGGCCGAGCGCCGCGCGAAACCGCGCGGACGCGCACGGCCGATAGAAACCGTGGCGGATATCGTCCTCGCGCGAGCGGATCACCTTCACGGGCCGCCCGACCGCCTTCGACGCGACGGCCGCATGCACGACGAAATCGGGCATGTACTTGCGGCCGAAGCTGCCGCCGAGAAACGTCGTGTTGACGATCACGCGCTCGGCCGGCACGCCGAACAGCGCCGACAGCGTCCAGCGCACCTTGTCCTGCCCCTGGATCGGCCCCCAGACCTCGATCTCGCCGGCCCGCACGTGCACGGTCGCGTTGACGGGCTCCATCGTCGCGTGGACGATGTACGGCGTGTGGTAGTCGGCTTCGACGATCGTGCCGGCTTCGGCAAGCCGGCGCGCGGGCTCGCCGATCGTCGTCGCGACCACCGCGTGCTCCGCCTGCAGCGCGCCCTTGCGCTGCGCGAGGATCGTCGCACTGTCGAATGCCGGCGTCGGGCCCGCGTCCCACACGATGTCCGCCGCATCGCACGCCTTCTTCGCCTGCCAGTAGGTCTGCGCGACGACGATCACCGCGTCCTTCGCGAGCACGACGTCCGCCACGCCCGGCATCGCGCGCAGCGCGTCGCGGTTCTTCACGGCGGTCGGCTTGCCGTTCAGCGTCGGCGCCATCGTCAGCGCGCCGACCAGCATGTCGGGCACCTGCACGTCGATGCCGAAGATCGCGCTGCCGTCGACCTTCGCGGGCACGTCGAGCTTGTGCAGCGGACGGCCGATCAGCGTGTGCGCGGATGCCGGTTTCAGGCGCGGCTGCAGATCGGGCGGCAGCCTCGCTGCATCGTCGACGAGCGCGCCGTACGACAGCGAACGACCGCTCGGCGGATGGACGACGCGGCCGTCGCGCGTCACGCACTGCGTGTCGCGCACGCCCAACCGCGCGGCGCCGGCCCTCAGGAACGCGGAGCGCGCCTGCGCCCCCGCGATCCGCAACCGCGTGTAGAACATCGTCGCCGACATCGATGCGCCGACGAATTGCTGCGGCGCCTCGTTCGCGGCGTCGATCCGGTACGCGTCGCGCCCCGTGACGAACTCGACCGTCACGCTGCGCCAGTCGGCATCCATCTCGTCGGCCAGCACCTGCGGCAGCCCGGTATGGACGCCCTGCCCGACTTCCGCCTGCGACAACCCGATGATCGTCCTGCCGTCCGCGTCGACGCGGACCCAGTCGTTGATCTCGCGAAAGCGCGCACCGCCGCCGGCCGCCTGCACGACGTCGCCGAACGCCAGCGGCAGCAGCAGGCTGCCCGCCAGCGCGACACCGCCCTTCAGGAACACGCGCCGCGCCGCGTTCGGCACGGGCTGTGCCCGCACCGCGTCAGCCGGCCGCGACATGGATCGCCTCGCGAATGCGTTGATAGGTCGCGCAGCGGCACAGGTTCGTGACGGCCTCGTCGATCTGCGCGTCGGTCGGCTTGCGGTGGCGCGCGAGCAGCGCGGCCGTCGCCATCACCATCCCCGACTGGCAATAGCCGCATTGCGGCACGTCCTTCTCGATCCACGCGCGCTGCACCGGATGCGAGCGGTCGTGCGACAGCCCTTCGATCGTCGTGACCGCGCGGCCCGCGACGCTGGCCGCCGGCAGCACGCACGCGCGCGCGGCTTCGCCGTCCAGGTGCACGGTGCAGGCGCCGCATGCGCCGATGCCGCAGCCGTACTTGGTGCCGGTCAGTCTGGCCGAGTCGCGAATGACCCACAGGAGCGGCGTATCGGGATCGCCGTCGAAATCGAACGGCTGGCCGTTCAGCATGAAGCGCATCGTCTGTCTCCCTGTTGCGCATCGCCTGTTCGTCATCCGGCGGATGACGGCGATGGCTTACAGGAATTCTTGGCGGCGCAAAAAGCGGCGCCAATGACCTTTGCTCCCGAAAAGGTAGCCGTTCGTCCAGATCGTTTCAGCCGATGAATGGCGGGTGCCGCCCGGTGCGCGCCGGCCCCGGCTTGCGGACCGGCCGCGATCGGCTATCGTGTGTTCATGCCCACCGCCGCCCGCTTCACGGGAACCCGCCATGAACGTCCAGCTCAACCACACGATCGTCTGGTGCCGCGACAAGCATGCGTCGAGCCGCTTCCTCACCGACCTGCTGGAATTGCCGCCGCCGACGCCGTTCGGCGCGATGCTGGTCGTCGCGCTCGACAACGGCGTGTCGCTCGATTTTTACGAACAGGCGGGGGAGATCCGGTCGCAGCATTACGCGTTCCTGATCGACGAAGCCGGCTTCGATCGCGTGCTCGCGCGCATTCGCGAACGCGGGCTGCCGCACTGGGCCGATCCGGCGAAGCGGCAAGCCGACGACATCTACCGCCACAACGGCGGACGCGGCGTGTACTTCGACGATCCGGACGGTCACTTCCTCGAAGTGATGACGCAGCCGTACGTGCTGAACGGCTAGCGCGGCAGGCCGGCGTGGCGCCGGCCCGGATGGTGCGGCGCGGGTGTCGCCCGGTTGCGGACGAGACCCGGCCGATTGCGCGACTGCCGCCGGCTGCCAGCTACCGTTATTCGACGGCGGTCGTCGCCTTGCGCGGACGACGCGCGCGCGGTGCCGCCTTGCGAGCCGGCTTCTTCGGCTTGGCGGCGGCCGGTGCTTCGGCAGCCCCCTCGGGAGTCGCTTCGACCGGCGCCACGTCGTGCGACGGTTGCGCGGCCGCGTCCCGAGCGCCGGAAGCACGAGGCGCCGGCTCAGCGGGCGCCGCCGCGTGCCGCTCGTCATGCGCCGCGTCGCGATGCGGTTCGTCCGCATGCTGGCCGTGCGCGTGCGCATCGCCACCGTGCGTCGCGTCGCCCTGCGCGGCGGCGTCCGGCTTGCCGGCCGCGTGGCGACCGGCGCCCTTCGCGGCCGCTGCCTTCTTCGCGCCGGTCTTCTTTGCCGCGCTCTTGCGCGCACGCTTGCGGCCATCCTTCGCGTCGCCGTGCACGTCGGCCACGTCGGGCGTGTCGGGTGCATCGTGCGTTTCGGCCGGCGCCGCGTCGGCCACCTCGGCAACCTCCGCGTCTTCCGCGTCGACCTGCACGCTTTCGTGAACGACCGCTTCCGCCCGCTGCCCGCGACGGCGCGCCCCGCGGCCGGCCGGCGCAGGCTCCGCCGCGCGCGTGCCGTGATGGGTGCCGTGGTACGCTGCGCCGCCCTCGCCGCCCGTCGCGGCGTGCTCGGCTGCAGCCGACTGGCGGGAGCGCGACACGAACGCGCCCGACTTGTCGTCGCGCCCCACTTCGAGCAGGCCGCGCGCCTGCGCCTCGTCGAGCAGGTTGCCGAACGCGCGGAATCCGTAATACGACTCGTTGAAATCCGGCTTGCGGCGCTTGATCGCGCTCTTGAGCACCGACGCCCAGATCTTGCCGACGTCGTCGCGCTCCGACGCGAGCGCGTCGAACGTCTCGACCGCCAGCGCGATCGCCTCGGCCTTGCGCGCGTCCATGTCGTGCTTGCGCGACGGCTCGTCGGGCCGCTTCGCGCCGCCGTTGCTCGCGCGCTGCTGCTGTTCGCGCTTCGCGAGCGCACGCTGCTGCTCGCGCACCAGATCGTCGTAGAAGATGAATTCGTCGCAGTTCGCGACCAGCAGATCCGACGTCGATTTCTTCACGCCGACGCCGATCACCTTCTTCGCGTTCTCGCGCAGCTTCGACACGAGCGGCGAAAAATCCGAATCGCCGCTGATGATCACGAACGTATCGACGTGCGACTTCGTGTAGCAGAGGTCGAGCGCGTCCACGACGAGCCGGATGTCGGCCGAATTCTTGCCCGACTGGCGCACGTGCGGAATCTCGATCAGCTCGAAGCTGGCTTCGTGCATCGACGCCTTGAAGCCCTTGTAGCGATCCCAGTCGCAATAGGCCTTCTTCACGACGATGCTGCCTTTCAGCAGCAGCCGCTCCAGCACGGGCTTGATGTCGAATTTCTCGTACTTCGCATCGCGCACGCCGAGCGCGACGTTCTCGAAGTCGCAGAACACGGCCATGCTCACGTTGTCCAGGGGTAATGCCATGTGTACTCCAACCGGTGGGCCGACGCGTCATTGACGCGTAACGGCGAAAAAATACATCGGGCACATGATAGCCGGTCGGCGCGTCATTCCCGCATCCGCGTGATTGAATGAACGCCGCTACCCGGTGCCGGTACGCCCGATGCCGGTACGCCCGATGCCGGTACGCCCCTTATTACGCATCCGCGGCCGGGCCAATTCGACATTACACTTGAGTTATCGGTCGTCCGTCCCTATCTGGATGGATGACGCATCGAGCAAGGAGCGGTTTCATGACGACGAAGGTACTGCTGATTGGCGCGACCGGCCGCACCGGCCAGGCCTGCGCGGATCTGCTGCTCAAGCAGCCGGAGTTCGAGGTCACGGCGCTCGTGCGCCGGCACGGCTATGCGCTGGCGGGCGCACGGGTCGTCGAGGCCGATCTGACGAACGATTTCTCGCACGCTTTCCAGGGCATCACGCACGTAATCTACGCGGCCGGCTCGGCCGAATCGGACGGCGCGACCGAAGAGGAGCAGGTCGACCGCGACGCGGTCGCCCGCGCGGCCGACTACGCGCTCGCCTACAACGCGCAGAAGCTCGTGGTGGTCAGCTCGCTGTCCGCGTACCGGCCCGAGCACGGGCCGGACGCGCTGCACCACTATTCGCAGATGAAGCGCGAAGGCGACGATCGCGTGATCGCGTCGGGCGTCGACTACGTGATCCTGCGCCCGGGCCCGCTCACGGACGATCCGGGCGTCGGCAAGATCGCGCTGACCGACACGTGGCTCGAGCCCGCGCCGCCCGTCTCGCGCCAGGATGTGGCATGGGCCGCGATCGAGGCGATCAAGCTCGGCATCTCGCGCAAGGTCGTCGGCTTCGTCGGCGGCGGCGTGCCGATCGAGCAGGCGCTGCGCGCGTAACGGCCGCTTGCGCGCCGCCGGGAGGCGGCGCGTGCCCCGTGCCCGCAGCCCGCACGACGAGCCGTTGTCACGCGCGGGGCAGCCGCTTACTGCTTCGGATGCGCGTCGGTCCACGCCTTCACGGCGGCGAGCGTGTTCTCGACGTGCTTGTCGGGCGACAGGCTCGTGTATTCGTAGAGAATCTTCCCTTCCGGCGAAATCACGTAGGACACGCGGTTCGCACGGTCGAGCGCCGGCAGCTTCGCGTCATATTCGCGGATGATCTTCGCGTCCGGGTCGGCCGCCACCGGGAACTTGCTCCGGCACTCGCTCACCGAGAACTTCGCCAGCGTGTCGATGTTGTCGGCCGACACGCCGATCACCGTCGCGCCGTAAGCCTTGTAACGGTCGACCGCGTCCGCGAACGCATGCGCCTCGATCGTGCAGCCCTTCGTGAACGCCGCCGGATAGAAATACAGCACGACCGGCCCCTGCTTCAGTGCGTCCACGAGCGAGTACGTGTAAGTCTTGCCGCCCAGCGACGCCTGCGTCGTGAAATCGGGCGCCGCGGCGCCCGGCTTCAGTTCCGCCTGCGCCAGCAGCGCATGGCCGGCCACCAGCGCCGCCATGGCGCCCAGCAACAGTTTTCGCTTCATCTGCGTCCTCATTTCTTATAAAGTCAGCCCGATGTAGGCCACGTGGGGCGTTCGCCTGCCGAACACCCCACATCGATGATCCGGACCCGCGGCAGCGCCGCCCGCGGCCGGCCCGTTAAAGATTTCGCACAGTCTGCCGTTATTCCTTCCGGACAACCGGTTCCAGCCCTTCACGTCAGCGAGAAACATGGAAGCCAACAGGAAACAGACGTCACGCAAGGGCTCCTGGCGCAGCGCCTTGCATACGCTGCGCCGCTTCGCCCGGTCGGGCGGCGCGCTGATGCCCGCGCGCGCCGTCGCGCCGCGACGCGACGACTCCGTGCGCAACTGGCTGGAACAGACGGTCGGCACGGTGGATTTCCTCGCCCATGTCGACCGCGAACTGCGCTTTCTGTACGTGTCCGATGCGAGCCTGCGCTTCATCGGCTACCACCGCGACTACCTGCATACGCTGACGCTGCGCGACCTGATCGCCGAACAGGATACCCCGGCGCTCGAAGGCCTGCTCGCCCGCGCCGCACGCTCCGGCCAGGTCGAGAAGGCGACGATGTGCATCGTCAAGTCGCTCACCTACCCGCTGGACGTCGAGGTCCGCGCGTTCAAGAGCCGCCACCACGGCGTCGACGGCTTCGCGATCGCGGCATTCGACGTGTCGTCGTGGCGCGCGCTCGAGGCACGCCTGACGTACGAAATGCACCACGACCCGATGACGGGGCTCGACAACCTGTCCGCGCTCGTGCCGGCGCTGATGCGCGCGCAGCAGACCGCCGACGAGGACGGCACCTGCGCGGCGCTGCTGCTGCTCGACCTCGACGACTACCAGCGGATCAACCGCGCGCTCGGCTACGACGCGGGCGACATGCTGCTGCGCGAGACCGCGCAGCGGCTGAAGGCGCTCGTCACGCCGAACGAGCGGCTCGCGCGCGTCGCGAGCGACAAGTTCGCGGTCGTGCTGGGCGCACCGGACCGCACGCAGGCGAGCCATGCCGCCGATGCGCTCGCGCGCCGGCTGCAGGCCGCGGTGCGCGAGCCCTACGTGTTCCAGGGGCAGACCGTGCACCTGTCCGCGAGCATCGGCATCGCGCTCTACCCCGACGAACGGGCCGCGCCGCATCGGGCGCAGCATCACAGCCCGCTGCTGCGCCGCGCCGACCACGCGCTCGCGCAGGCGAAGACATCGGGCGGCAACGCGCTCGCGTTCCATGCGCCGGTCGACGATCCGGCCGACGCCGAACGGCTCAAGCTCGAAGCCGACCTGTACGACGGCGTGCGCAACGGCGAGTTTTCACTGCATTTCCAGCCGATCACGCGCAGCCAGTCGGGCGCGGTGGTCGGCGTCGAGGCGCTGATCCGCTGGCGCCATCCGGTGCACGGCCTCGTGCCGCCGGCCACCTTCATCCCGCTCGCCGAATCGATCGGCCTGATCAACTACCTCGGCAACTGGGTGCTCAAGGCCGCGTGCATGCAGCTCGTCGCGTGGGACGGCCAGGGGCTCGCGCTGCAATATGTGGCGGTCAACGTGTCGCCGCAGCAGTTCCGCGACCCGCGCTTCACGCAGAGCGTGCGCGAGGCGATCGCGCTGACCGGCATCGACCCGCGCCGCATCGTGCTCGAAATCACCGAAAGCCTGCTGATGCACGATCCCGCGCACGCGAAAATGCTGCTCGAGGAGTTGACCGGCCTCGGCATCCGCTTCGCGATCGACGATTTCGGCACCGGCTATTCCAGCCTTGCCTATCTGCAGCGCTTCCCGCTCGCGAAGCTGAAGATCGACCGCAGCTTCGTCGAGAACCTGCTGACGTCGCGCAACGACCGCGCGATCGTGTCGGCGGTGGTCGGCCTCGCGCAAACACTGGATCTCGAGCTCGTCGCCGAAGGCGTCGAGACCGAGGCGCAGCGCGAGCTGCTGACGGAGATGGGCTGCAATCACATCCAGGGCTGGCTCGTCTGCCAGGCGCTGCCGTCCGAGGAGCTCGCGCGGCGCTTCGAGGCGCAGCAGCTGCACCTGCACGCCGCCGCCTGACGCGCGCGGCGAACCGAACAGATCCGTATGTCAACCACCGAATACCTGCCCCGCACCGCGCTGCTCGACAAGCTGTGGGCCCGGATGAGCGAACGGGGCGATTTCCCGCTGCTGTCGGAATCGCTGCGCGCGACGATGGCCGCGATGAAGAACGACGACCTCGACTTCACCGCGCTCGTGCGCGTCGTGCTGTCGGACTTCGCGCTCACGCAGAAAGTGCTGCGCCTCGCGAACTCTGCGATGTACATGGCGTTCGGCGGCAACATCACTACCGTGACCCGCGCACTGATGGTGCTCGGCATGGACGCCGTCGGCCACCTCGTCGTCGGGCTCAAGCTCGTCGACCATTTCCATCAGAGTACGCCGCGGCGCATCGACGCGAAGCTGGAGCTGAACCGCGCGCTGCTGTCCGGCTGCGTCGCGCGCAAGCTCACCGAGCACGCCGAACTGCGCGGGGGCGAGGAAGCCGTCGTCTGCACGCTGATGCGCCAGGTCGGCAAGCTGCTGGTGGTCTGCTATCTCGACAGCGAATGGGACCGCATCCGCCGCCGCGCGGCCGAGCTGAACGGCGACGAAGCGGCCGCCTGCGTCGACGTACTCGGCGTCGGCTTCGACGAGATCGGCCTCGAGGCGGCCGCGCGCTGGCGGCTGCCCGACGTGATCCGCGCGGGAATGGCCAACGACGATCACGCGGCACACGCCGACGCGTTCGACGACGAGGACGGTGACGCCCGCCACGCGGGCCCGGCCGGCGACGACGGCTCGGCCGACCGCATCCGCTGGCTGCGCGCGGTGAGCCGCTGTTCGACCGACGTCGCCGGCGCGCTCGTCATGCCTGTCAGCCCGCAGCGCGACGCGCGCATCGCGGCGCTCGCGCAGCACTACGGCGCCGAGCTCGACATGGAATCCGACACGCTCGTCGAGATCGCCGAGCGTCTCGCGCGCGAGGAAGCGAGCGACACCGTGATGCGCGAGATCGTCGAGCTACGCGCAAACGCCGATGCGATCGCGCGCGCGCAGCGCGCGCCCGAGGCATGCCTCGAAGCCGGCCTCGCGGACCTGCGCGCGCTGCCGTCCGAGCACGTGCTGACGCCGGTGCTCGCGCTCGCGTCGGAAAGCCTGCTGGCCGGCCTCGCCTTCACGCGCACCGTGATGTTCGTGCGTCACGACGACGGCACGTTCGCCGCGCGTCTGGGCTTCGGCCCCGGCGTCGATACGGCGCTCGACCGGCTGCGCTTCGACGAACGCTTCGAGCCCGACGTGTTTCATCTCGCGATCTCGAACTCGGTCGGCATCTTCATCGAGCAGGCGCAGGAGCCGAAGATGATGAAGCGCCTGCCCGCGTGGTATCTCGACGCGTTCGACGACGCGCGCGCGTTCGTGCTGCTGCCCGTGCGCGTCGGCGCGACGAGCGTCGCGCTGCTGTACGGCGACTGGGCCGGCGCGCAGCCCGCGCGCAAGATCTCGCAGCAGGAGATGGCCGTGCTCAACGAACTCGCGCGCGAGCTGGGGCGGTTCTTTCCCGCGCAGCCCGGCTGACGGCCGGCGCGCCTCCGTCGTTTCCGCTCCACAAAAGCAAACCGGCCGCATCAGCGGCCGGTTTTTTACCATCGTGCGCTCGAACGCAACGCTTACTTGAGCGTGACGGGCACGCTGAAGTACTTCTTCGCGAGGTTGTCGATCGTGCCGTCGGCCTTCAGGTCCTTCAGCGCCTGATCGAGCGCGGTCTTCAGCGCCGCGTCGTTCTTGCGCAGGCCGAAGCCGACGCCCGAGCCGAGGATCTCGGTGTCGCTGACCGTGCCGCCCGCGAACGCGAAGCCCTGGCCTTGCGGCTTCGTCAGAAAGCCCTTCGAGCCGGCTTCCGAATCCTGGAAAGTTGCGTCGAGACGGCCCGACTTCAGGTCGGCATACGCCAGATCCTGCGTCTGGTACGGCACGACTTCAACGCCGGCCGGCGCCCACTTCTTCTTCGCGTACGCTTCCTGGATCGTGCCCTGCAGCACGCCGACGCGCTTGCCCTTCAGCGATTGCGGGGTCGGCAGCAGGCCGCTGCCCTGCTTCGCGATCAACTGGTTCGGAATCGTGTAGATCGGATCGGTGAACGCGATCGCATGCTTGCGCTGGTCGGTGATCGTCATGTCCGAGTTGATCGCGTCGAACTTGCGCGCCTGCAGCGCCGGGATCAGGCCGTCGAAGTCGTTCTCGACCCACACGCACTTCGTCTTCAGCTTCGCGCACACCGCGTTGCCGATGTCGATGTCGAAGCCGGTCAGCTTGCCGTCGGGCGTCTTGTATTCGAACGGTGCGTACGAGGCCTCGACGCCGAACCGGATCTCCTTCAGATCCGCGGCAAACGCACTGCCTGCCACCACGGCCGATGCCGCCACCACCGCATGCGCGGCCACTTTACGCCAATCCAACTTCATCAGGTGTTCTCCTCGATACTCGAATGTTCCGGAACGACGGGCGCATGCATCATTGCAGGGCCGGATGACACCGGCAATGCCGACGCCGCGCCGTGATGCGGCGCAACAGCCGCAAGGCCGCGATTGTACCAATCCGCGCGGCCCGATATGGCAAAGCGAGCGTCGATGCGCGATGCTGCGCTGCGTGCCCGGCGGCCGCCACGCGACCCGTCGAACTTGCAAGACGGTGTCGCAAATACGCAAGCGCGGCGTGCGCGCCGTCTGCGCGGCGTGCGGGCGTCATCGCAAAAATGAATGGGCTGCGGGACGATGCGCGGGCCGCGAGTCACCGCGGCCCGCACGATTGCGCATCGATCAGACGAGTGCGGCCAGCGTGTCGCGCGTCGTATCGACGACGAGCAGGCCCGCGCGCAAACCCGGCTTCACGGTCGGGTTCGGGAACACGATGCGTTCCTCGTCGTGCCGCACCGTGTAGCGGTAGTCGCCGTCCTGCGCGAGCACGGTCCCGCGCGGGAACGCGGTGAAGTTCGCGACGTCGGCCGCGACGAACAGCTCGAGCGCGTCGCTCTGCTTCGTGATCTGGTCGATCACGGTGAAGACGCGCGGCAGCGGCGGATGGCCGCCCCGCGGATGGCCGCCCCTTGCTTCGACCTCCGTCGACGGATGGCCGCCCCGCCCCCCCGACACGAGCTTGCGCACCGCGCGGTCGGCCGGCGCGAAGCGCGTCAGGTCGTTCTGGCCGAACGGCCGCACCTTGCCGAGCTCCAGCGTGCACGCGAGCGCACCGCAATGCTCGGCCGTGAAATGCGAATACGTGTTGCCCTTCGCCGTATGCAGCAGCACGGCCGCGATGCGTGCATCGCCGAGCCATTCGACCATTGCGCGCGTGGGCGGCGTGCCCGTGTGCGGCAGCAGCGCGAACTGCTCGAATACCGACGCGCGGATCGCCGTATGCATGTCGATGTGCCAGCGTGCGCTGCCCGCCGGCGCCGCCGCGAAGAAGGCGGAGGCCGCCGCTTCGAGCTGCGCGGCGCGCGGCGCTTCGCGGCTCGCGGGCACCTGCGCGTGACGACCGCCGAACAGCCGGTTCAGGTCGTCGTCGAGATAGCGTTCGCCCGCGCGCATCGCCGGCACGTTGCCGAGCACGACGAGCAACCGGCACGCGAGCGGCAGCGCGCCCGACGCGAGATCGCGCACCAGCATCGACAGCAGCTCGATCGGCGCGGTCTCGTCGCCGTGCACGCCGGCCGATACGAGCACGCTCGCGCGTGCCGCGGTGTCAGCGGCTGCCGGTTCGAACGCGAGCAGCCCGTCGCCGAGCCATTGCCAGCGCACCGCGCCGTCCGCGCAGGTGCCGTCGGTCACGGCAGGCGCGTCGCCCGCGAGCGTGAACGCGAGAAAGTCGTCGAGCAGCGCGGCGGCCGGCATCCGTGCCTCAGCGCTGGAAGTCATACAGCGACCCGACGCGCAGGATCTGCGTGAGTTCGTCGAGCGCCGTGCGCGATTCGTCGAGCAGCGTCGGATCGGCGAGGTCTTCCGGTGCGAGACGGTCGCGGTAGTGCTTTTCGATCCACGCGTCGAGCGACGCGAACAGCGTGTCGTTGATCCACACGTTCGACGTGACGGCCGCGCGCTCCGCTTCGGTCAGCACGACGCGCAGGCGCAGGCACGCGGGGCCGCCGCCGTTCTTCATGCTTTCGCGCAGGTCGAACACGAGCACGTCGTGAATCGGGCCGTTGCCGGCCGCGAGCTGGTCGAGATAGGCGGCGACCCGCGCGTTCTCGCGGCATTCCTGCGGCACGACGAGCACTTGCGAACCGTCCGCGCGCGACAGCAGCTGGCTGTTGAACAGGTACGACGTCACCGCGTCGTTCACGCTCACGGCCGCGTCCGGCACCTCGATCACGTTCAGGCGCGCACCGCGTGCGTCGAGCGCGGCGGTCAGCGTGTCGTAGATCGCCTGCTTGTTGACGAACGCGCGCTCGTGCGTGAACAGTGTGTCGCGGTTGCCGACCGAGATCACGTCGTTGTGGAACACGCCCGCGTCGATCACGTCCGGATCCTGCTGCGCGTAGACCGTCGCTTCCTCCGCGAGCCCGTGGCGATGCGCGACCGCGCGGCTCGCCTCGAAGGTCTGGCGGGCCGGGAAGCGCTTCGGCTCGGGGCCGCGGCGATATTCGGCGCGGCCGTACACGAAGAACTCGATACCCGGCTTGCCGTATTCAGCGCAGAAGCGCGTGTGGTTCGCCGCGCCTTCGTCGCCGAGCGCCGGCGTGCCCGTCAGCGCTTCATGCACCGCGAAGTGCGCGGGGTCCGCAAACAGCGTCGACAGCGTGCGGCGCGTCGCTTCGTGCTCGATCGCGCGATGCAGCTTGCTGCACAGGTTCGCCGGCGTGAAGTGCACGCGGCCGTCGCTCGTATCCGCCGACGGGCTGACGGTGGCCGCGTTCGCGGTCCACATCGCCGACGCCGAGCTCGCCGCGGCGAGCAGCTCGGGCGCCTGCTTCGCGGCCTTCGCGATCACGTCCGCGTCCTTGCCGGAGAAGCCGAGCTCGCGCAGCAGACGCAGCGACGGCCGCTCCTGCGGCGGCAGCACGCCTTGCGCGAAGCCGAGATCCGCGAGCTGCTTCATCTTGCGCAGCCCCTGCTTCGCGGCGGCCTTCGGGTTCGCGGCCGACTTCTCGTTGTTCAGCGACGCCACGTTGCCGAACGACAGCCCGGCGTAGTTGTGGGTCGGGCCGACGAGCCCGTCGAAATTGGCTTCTTGTGCGTTCATCGTCGTTCCCTCGATCAGAAATGCAGGCCCGGCGACAGGCTCGCGGGCAAAGTCAGTTGCGTGCTTTCCACCGACGCCATCGGATACGCGCAATAGTCGGCCGCGTAATACGCGCTCGGGCGATGGTTGCCCGAGCGGCCCGTGCCGCCGAACGGCGCGGCGGACGACGCGCCGTTGGTCGGCCGGTTCCAGTTGACGATCCCGGCGCGGATCGTGCGGCGGAAGTGCTCCCACACCTTCGCGTCGTCGGCCAACAGGCCCGCGGACAGGCCGAACGCCGTGTCGTTCGCGCGCTCGATCGCGTCGTCGAACGTCGCGTAGCGGACGATCTGCGCGAGCGGGCCGAAATGCTCTTCGTCGGGCAGGTTCGCGACGCCCGTCACGTCGACGATCGCCGCGTTCACGAAGCCGAGGCGCGGATCGCGCTGCGTCATCGCGATGATCGGCTTCGCGCCCTGCTCGACCAGGCGCGACTGCGCGTCGACCAGCTTCGCGGCCGCGCGTGCCGAGATCACCGCGCCCATGAACGGCTGCGGATCGGCGTCGAACACGTCGGCGGTGATCTTCGACGTGACGTCGGCGAAGCGCGCGAGGAAGCGGTCGCCGAACGCGCCCTGCGGCACGAAGATGCGGCGCGCGCACGTGCAGCGCTGGCCGGCCGACAGGAACGCCGACTGGATCGTGTGATGCACGGCCGCGTCGATATCCTCGACTTCGCCGATCACGAGCGGGTTGTTGCCGCCCATCTCGAGCGCGAGCACGATTTCCGGACGGCCGCCGAACTGCTTGTGCAGCAGTGTGCCGGTATCCGAGCTGCCGGTGAAGAACAGCCCGTCGATCTGCCGATGGTTCGCGAGCGCGATGCCGGTATCCTTCTCGCCCTGCACGAGGTTCAGCACGCCGGCCGGGAGCCCGGCTTCGTGCCACACCTCGACCGTCGCACGCGCGACGCCCGGTGCGAGCTCCGACGGCTTAAACACGACCGTGTTGCCGGCGATCAGCGCCGGCACGATATGGCCGTTCGGCAAGTGGCCGGGGAAGTTGTACGGGCCGAACACCGCGACGACGCCGTGCGGCCGGTGACGCAGCACCGCGACGCCGTCGGCCATGTCCTGGCGCTTCTCGCCGGTGCGTTCCTGGTAGGCCTGGATCGAGATGCCGACCTTCGCGGCCATCGCCGCGACTTCGGTGCGCGCTTCCCACAGCGGCTTGCCCGTCTCGCGGCCGATCGCGGTCGCGATCGCTTCCTTGCGCTCGGTGAGCAGCGCCGCGAAGCGCTTGACGATCGCGCAGCGCGCGTCGAAGTCGAGCGCCGACCAGCCGGCGAATGCGCGGCGCGCGCTCGCGACTGCGCGGTCGACGTCGGCCGCCGATGCGCTGCCGCCCTGCCATGCGATTGCGTCGGTGCCCGGGTTGCGCGAAGTGAAGACGGGGCCCGAGCCTGCGACCCAGGCACCGTCGATGAAGAGTTCCGTCATGATTCGTTTATCCCTGTTTGACTTTGAGCGGCAGCACGCGGACCGGATCGCCGGCCTTCACGTCGAGCGCGGCGGCATCGTCGGCCGACAGCACGAACGAGCCGTTCGCGACCACGCCCGGCGCGACGCCGACGCGGAAGTCGTGCAGCGACGTGTTCGACACCAGCGACTTCGGCGCGCTTTCCTGTGCATCGGGCTCGCCGATCGCCACCGGCACGACGACGCTCTCGCGCACCGTGCGCAGGTCGTTGATGTGGCATTCGAGCACCGGGCCCGCGTCGAAGATGTCGACGTGGTTCTGATAGCGCAGCCCTTCCGCCTCGAGCATCTTGCGGGCCGGTAGCGTGTCGCGGTGCGTGAGGCCGACCGCGTCCTGCGCGTCCTGCGGCAGGAGGTCGACGTACACCGGATAGCGCGGCATCAGTTCCGCGAGGAACGACTTGCGGCCGTGCGAGCTCAGGTAGTCCGCCGCATTGAAATCGATCTGGTAGAAGTGCGAACCGACTGCGCGCCAGAACGGTGACGTGCCGTCCTCGTCGAAGTGGCCGCGCAGTTCCGCGCAGATGCGTTCGGGGAAGCGGTCGCGGAACTGCGCGATGAACATGAAGCGCGAGCGCGACAGCAGGCCGCCGACGCCGCCCGTACGATAGCGCGGGCTCAGGAACAGCGAGCACACTTCCGCGTAGCCCGTCAGGTCGTGCGAGATGTTCAGCGCCGACATCCGCGTCCACACGCCGAGTTCCTGGCTCGCGTGCACGACCGTGCTCACGCGATAGTTGTAGAACGGCTGCTCGAGGCCGACCTGCGTCTCGATTCCGCACACGCCCGCGATGTCGCCCGTCGTCGATTCTTCCATCACGAAGAAGTAGCCGGCTTCGCCCGGCGCGGCCCGGCCTTCGAGCGTGCGGCGCGAGCGTTCGACGCGCGCGGCGAGCGCGTCACGATCGGGCTTGAACGTGGTCAGGCCCGGCCCGGTTTCCTTCGCGAGCGACACGAGCGCGTCGACGTCGCCCGTTTGTACGACCCGAACGACGATCATGCTGCGTCTCCCGTCAAATCTTCATCGCTGCGGCGATGCAGCGGCACGCAGCGCACGACATCGCCTTCCTTCACATCGAGCGCCGCGCGCACGTCGCCGGCCAGCGGCGCCTGCGCGCCCCGCGCATCGGCCGTGTCGCCCGGCAGGTCGGCCAGCACGCAGCGGAACGATTCGCCGCTGCCCGTCGACACCATGTACGCGACGTCGCCCTGCTGATGCGCGGCCTCGCGCACGACACGCTCCGACGCCTGCTTCACGCACGCGGTACGGTCGACCTGCGCGGTCAGCACCGGGCCTGCGTCGAAGATGTCGACGAAGCGGTCGGGTTCAAAGCCTTCCTCGAGATGGATGTCGTACGCGAGCAGCGCCGTTTCGTTCGGCTCGCCGAGCACGCGCTGCGCGGCTTCCGGCAGCAGCGGCACGTAGAGCGGATAGGCCGGCATCACTTCCGCGATGAACGTGCGGCTGCGGCCGCCCGATGCGACGTCGACGTCGGTGAAGTCGCGGCCGAAGAACTTGCGGCCCACTGCTTCCCAGAACGGCGATGCGCCCGTGTTGTCGCTCACGCCGAGCAGCAGCGTGAACACTTCCGGCGTGAAGCGGCGGCGGTTCGCGGCGATATACATCATCCGCGCACGCGAGATCAGGTGCGCGGCCGCGTCGCCGCGCAGCGACGGATCGACGTAGAAGCCGGCCAGCCGGCTCTTGCCGGTCAGCTCGTGCGACATCGTGAGCGCGTGGATCTTGCGGTTCACGTGCAGCTCGCGCGACGCGTGGATCAGCGCGTCGTTGCGGAACGCGTAGAACGGTTCCGAGTAGCCGGCCGCGGCCACGATGCTCGCCGTGCCGAGCAGCTTGCCCGTCGACGAGTCCTCGAGCACGAAGAGATAGAACTCCTCGCCGGCGAAGTCGACGTCCGCGCGAAACGAATCCTCGGAGAGCGCCACGCGCGCTTCGAGCGCCGCGCGGTCTTGCGGCAGCGAGTGCAGGACCGGCTGCGCGGTGCGCGCCATGTGCGCGAGCGCATCGAGATCCGTGAGTTTGCCGGGGCGAACAAATAGCATCGTCGTTCCTGTCTGCGAGGGGCGCGCCGATCAGCGCGCGGTGGCTTCCTGGGCCGCGAGTACCTGTTCGACTGCCTTCTCGAAGCGCTTCACGCCTTCGTCGAGCAGGTCGAACGGGATCACGAGCGACGGAACGAAGCGCAGCACGTTCGGACCGGCGATCAACATGATCAGGCCGTTCTCGGCGGCGGCGGTGACGAAGTCCTTCGCGCGGCCGTCGAATGCGGCGGTGAGTTCCGCGCCGACCAGGAGGCCCTTGCCGCGGATGTCCTTGAAGATGCCGAAGCGTGCGTTGATGCGTTCGAGCGCGCCCTTCAGCCGCACGCTGCGTTCGCGCACGCCTTCGAGCAGCGCCGGGTCGCCGATCAGTTCGACGACCTTGTCGGCGATTGCCGACGCGAGCGGGTTGCCGCCGTACGTCGTGCCGTGCACGCCGACCTTGAAGTGCGCGGCCAGTTCGTTCGTCGTCAGCATCGCGCCGATCGGGAAGCCGTTGCCGAGCGCTTTCGCGGTCGTCAGGATGTCCGGCGTGACGCCCGTGTCCATGTATGCGTAGAACTGGCCCGTGCGGCCCACGCCCGTTTGCACTTCATCGAAAATCAGCAGTGCGTCGTTGGCGTCGCACGCTTCGCGCAGTGCCTTCAGGAACGCCGGATCGGCGGGGATCACGCCGCCCTCACCCTGTACCGGCTCGACGATCACGGCGCAGGTTTGCGGGCCGATTGCGGCCTTCGCGGCTTCGATGTCGTTGTACGGCAGGTGCTTGATGCCGGCCGGCACGGGGCCGAAGCCTTCCGAGTATTTCGGCTGGCCGCCGACGCTGACCGTGAAGAACGTGCGGCCGTGGAACGACTGCACGAACGAGATGATTTCGACTTTGTCGGCACCGTGGCGGTCGAATGCGACGCGGCGCGCGAGCTTCAGTGCGGCTTCGTTCGCTTCCGCGCCCGAGTTCGCGAAGAATGCGCGGTCGGCGAAGGTCAGCGATTCGAGGCGCTTCGCGAGGCGCAGTACCGGTTCGTTCGTGTAGCCGTTGCCGATGTGCCAGAGCTTGCGGCCTTGTTCGTCCAGCACCTTCAGCAGTTCCGGGTGGCCGTGGCCCAGCGACGTCACGGCGATGCCGCATGCGAAATCGATGTACTCGCGGCCGGCCGTGTCCCACACGCGGGAGCCCTCTGCGCGATCCGGCACGAACGGGGCGGGAGAGAATACCGGCACCATCACTTCGTCGAATGTCTGGCGGGTCACGGTCGAGGTCGTCATGGTCGTTCCTTTCGGTTTCGTAAGAGGGTTCAACAGGATCAAGTTTAGGTAAGGGTGACGCAAGCGTCTTGCGGAATTGCGACGGGTTCTATCGGAAGGTTTTGGTTTTTTGCCCTCTCGGGTGGGGGGCGGCTACGCGTGTCGGTATTTTGGGGCTTTTTCTGGCTGTCTGTGGTTTGCTTCCGGTGCCGCGAAGCACCTGCGATCGTGTCGGTCTATTTGCGTCGCCCCTCCGCGGGGCAGCGGTCACTTTTCTTTGTCTTGCCAAAGAAAAGTAACCAAAAGAAAGGCGCTCAGATAACGCATGACTTCCCGGTGCCAGGGCCACCAGAGTGGACACCATCTAAGTGTCCGCGCCAGTCACGAACCCGGAGTGGTTCGAGCAATGGTTCTGACACCTCTCACTACCCCACGGAGCGGTATACCGCCCGCTAGCTCCGTCCTCGCTTCGCTCGGCCGACAGGTCCATCCCCACCCATGCCGCCATCGCCCCCTCACAAAGGATCCGCTGTACTTTCGATAAGCAGGAAATTCGGCGCTCCCGCAAGAAAAATGGGGGCCGCAAACACGTCGCTATCGCGAGAACACCGATCGTCAAACGATCCGGCCACCCAAATGCCGAGAGCAGAAAAAGGTGCCTGGCAGTCGACAGTTCGTGGAGAAGCACGAACGCAACCGCACGTCCTGAAGTACCTTGCGGCCGAGCGAAGCGAGGACGGAGCTAGCGGATGGTATACCGCTCCGTGGGGTAGTGAGTGGTGTCAGAACCATTGCTCGAACCACTCCGGATTCCTGACTGGCGCGGACACTTTTGTGCGGTCCACTCTGGTGGCTCTGGCACCGGGAAGTCATGCGTTCTCCGAGCGCCTTTCTTTTGGTTACTTTTCTTTGGCAAGACAAAGAAAAGTGACCGCTGCCCCGCGGAGGGGCGACGCAAATAGACCGACACGATCGCAGGCACTTCACGAAAACCGCGAGCACACCACCAAACAAATCAAACCCAACCTCAATCTTTCCCGCGCTCGACGAGCGCCCCCCCACGAGGTTCGCTGCCACCGCCGGTCTGCTTCTCGAGCCACGCTCGCCGATCCTCCCGAGGCGTGACCCCGAACCTTTCGCGGTAAGCGTTAGAGAAGTGCGCAGCAGAAGAGAACCCACAGGCGAGAGAGACTTGCACGACAGACTTGCTGGTCCGCTGCAACTGCGTCCGCGCCTTGAGCAACCGAAGATTGAGGTAATACTTGGAGGGCATCGCCCCGAGATACTGCCGAAAGAGCCGCTCCAGTTGCCTCCGAGAAACGCCGACGAGCCCGGCGATCTCATCGGTAGTAAGAGGATCCTCGACATTGGCCTCCATCAAAAGCAACGCGTCATTCAACCGAGGATGCCGCTCGCCCGGCGCGGTGACAAAAGGAATCCTCTGCCGCTCCTCGCCGCTGCGCAGCGTGCCGGCCCCCAGCGCATCGGCAATCCGCTCCGCGAGATCGACCCCATGTTCCCGGCCAATCATGGCCAACATGAAATCGACGGTCGCCTGCCCACCGGCACAGGTCGCCCGATCGCGATCGATCTCGAAGATCTGCTGCGTGACGATCGACCGCTCGAACTGCTCGGCGAACTGCTGATACGTCTCCCAGTTCACGCTCACGCGATACCCGGAAAGCTGCCCTGCCATCGCGAGCCACCACACGCCGTGGTGAATACCGGTCACAACCGGCGTGCGCTGCCCGACCCGAGCGAGACTCGCGAGAAACAACCGGTAATCGGCAAACTGCTGAAACCGCTCCGACACGACGATCAGCCAGTCGCACGCGATCGCATCGTTGAACGCCGCATCGGCATGCCACTGCGCACCGCCCGCAAGCGGCACCGGTCGCCCGTCCCACGAACACACCTGCCAGCGGTACAAGAGCCGCCCGTCGATCTCGTTCGCGAGATTCAACGCATCGACGATCGGACCCACACCCGACATCGACACGGGCGGCAATGCAACGATCGCCACCTGCGTCGTGCGGGTGGCGCCTGCGGGACGAGACACCGGTACCACGGTTGAAACCCGCCCTTCGCGTTACTTGAGGCTGCCCGACAGGAACTGCTTGAGCCGCTCGCTCTGCGGGCGCACCAGCACTTTCTTCGGATCGCCCTCTTCCTCGGTCCGCCCCTGATGCAGGAACATCACGTGGTTCGACACGTTGCGCGCGAAACCCATCTCGTGCGTGACGACGATCATCGTGCGGCCTTCCTCGGCCAGCTTCTGCATCACCTTCAGCACTTCGCCCACCAGTTCCGGGTCGAGCGCAGAGGTCGGCTCGTCGAACAGCATCACGTCCGGATGCATCGCAAGCGCACGCGCGATCGCCACACGCTGCTGCTGGCCACCGGACAGATGCGACGGATACTGCTTCTCGACGCGCGGCGCGAGCCCGACCTTCTCGAGATATTCGCGCGCGCGCTCCTCGGCTTCCTTCTTCGGGATGCCAAGCACGTGCAACGGTGCTTCCATCACGTTCTCGAGCACGTTCATGTGCGCCCACAGGTTGAAGTGCTGGAACACCATCGCGAGCTTCGTGCGGATGCGCTGCAACTGCTTGTGATCGGCCACTTCGAGCGCGCCGGCGCGGTCGGTCTTCGTGCGCACGGCCTCGCCGTCGACGACGATCTGCCCCGCATTCGGCCGCTCGAGGAAATTGATGCAGCGCAGGAACGTGCTCTTGCCCGAGCCGCTCGCGCCGATGATGCTGATGACGTCGCCGGCCTTCGCGTTCAGCGACACGCCCTTGAGCACCTCGTTGTCGCCATAGCGCTTGTGGATGTCGAGCGCCGCAAGCTTGGTGGCAGCGCTCGTTTGAGTGATCTCGGCCAACTGGCTCTCCTCGAGTGAATTCAATGACGGGCGGCCGCGAGATACGCAAGCCAGTGGCGCTCCGCGCGGCGAAACGCCGCGACGAGTGCGAACGATACCGCAAGATAGATCAGCGCGGCGATCCCGAACGACTGGAACGCCATGTAGGTCGCGGAATTGGCGTCGCGCGCGACCTTCAGGATGTCCGGCACGGTCGCCGTGAACGCGACGGTGGTCGCGTGCAGCATCAGGATCACCTCGTTGCTGTACAGCGGCAGCGCGCGGCGCAGCGCCGACGGCAGGATCACGCGGCGGTACATCGTGAACGGCGTCATCCCGTATGCGCGCGCCGCCTCGACCTCGCCGTGCGGGATCGCACGGATCGCCCCGGCGAAGATCTCGGTGGTGTATGCGCAGGTGTTCAGCGCGAACGCGAGGATCGCGCAGTTGAAGCCGCTGCGGAAAAACGCGTCGAGCAGCGAGTGCGAGCGCACGAACTCGAGGCTGTACATGCCCGTGTACATCAGCAGCAACTGCACGTAGAGCGGCGTGCCGCGGAACACGTACGTGTAGAACCGCACGGGCATCGACACCCATTTGTTCCGCGACACGCGCGCGACCGCGAGCGGCACCGCGCACACGAAGCCGAGCGAAATCGATGCGACGAGCAGCCACAGCGTCACCGCGAGGCCGGACAGGCGCTGGCCGTCCCAGAAAAGGAACGCCTTGCCGAATTCCTGGAGGATCTCGATCATAGTTCTGCGTGCCGCACGCCCATGGAATAACGCTTCTCGAGCTGGATCAGCACGAGGTTGGAGACGGTCGTGATCGCGAGATAGATCAGCGCCGCGACGAGGATGAAGAAGAACATGTTGAACGTGCTCTTGCCGGCGTCCTGCGCGGCCTTCACGACGTCCGCGAGACCGATGATCGACACCAGCGCGGTCGCCTTCACGAGCACCTGCCAGTTGTTGCCGATGCCCGGCAGCGCAAAGCGCATCATCTGCGGAAACATGATCCGCGCGAACACGCGCGCGCCGCTCATCCCGTAAGCCGCGCCGGCTTCGAGCTGGCCGCGCGGCACCGACAGGAACGCGCCGCGAAACGTCTCGGTGAAGTACGCGCCGTAGATGAAGCCGAGCGTCAGCACGCCGGCCACGAACGGATCGATGTCGATCTGGCTCCAGCCGACGAGGTCGGTGAACTGGTTCAGCCAGATCTGGATGCTGTAGAACAGCAGCAGCATCAGCACAAGATCGGGCACCGAGCGGATCAGCGTCGTATAACCGGTCGCAATCGCTCGCAGCACCCGGTTGTGCGACAGCTTCGCCACCGCGCCGATCAGCCCCAGCGCCACCGCAGCGGCGAGCGACAGCACCGACAGCTCGATGGTCTGCACGGTGCCGGCCCAGAGGACAGGACCAAAGCCGTAAAGGAACACGCGCGTCTCCAGAGTTGAATGAATGCCGACGCGTATGCCTGTCCCACGCCGGGCTGACGCGGATAGTCGCAAGCAAAATTAATTGCCTCAAATCACCGTGCGCGCGATTGCTGCGCCGCAGCAATTCGCCCCACCATTTGTGCGCACGACTTACGCCGCTGTTTCAAAAGGGAAAAACCCGCTTCCTGACAGTCTGATGACACGCCGGGAAGCGGGTTTTTTGCAATTTTCCGGTCGCTTTTTCGATATAGCGCCGGACTGGCCATCGGGCCGAATGGGCATCTCCGGACCCACGCCACACAATCGCTCGCTCATGCCCGCGACGCGATGCGCGCCGATTCGACGTTACCCGCGGCGCCGCCCTATTTTTGCATCTACAAAAACTTCTTGTCACCTCATGTTTTCGCATCCACAATTAATCGAAATTCCGTTCGTCTTCGATGATGCCAAGGATCTGTCGAACCGACTGAAACATGGCATATCGCTGCGAATGGCCGAATTCGCCGAGTGGGAAGCAGCGTGCGCGTGGCCGGACGTCCGTCGCGATTACGGCGAGACGCGCTGGATCTGTCAGGTGCCGATCGGCGCGCGCCTTCACACGGCGATCGTCGCTCCGCGCGGCCGCACGCTGCGGGTCGTCAGCCTGCGAAAAGCCAACAACCGAGAGATGAATCGATATGAAGAAGGCGGTTAAATTCATACGCAACACGCCCGAGGAAGAAGCGGCGATCGCGCGCGGCATCGCCGCCGATCCGGACGCCCATGAACTCAGCGACGAAGAAATCGATGCGATGGAGCCATTCGTCGAAGTCGTCGCGAAGAAGTTCGGGCGCCCGAAGCTCGAGCACCCGAAGGAACAGGTCAGCATCCGCTACGACGCCGACATCCTCGCCGCGTTTCGGGCAGACGGCCCCGGCTGGCAGACGCGCATGAACGATGCGCTGCGCGACTGGCTGAAGAAGCACCGCGCGTGACCGTCACCGCCCTTTCAGGATGTCGGAGCGCGAAGTCGTATAGACGAGCCCGTCCGGGCCGAAATGGACGTTGAAGAACGCGTCGGTGTTGACGCCGTCCTCGAGCCAGCGCCAGCTCCAGACCGTCTCGGGCTTCAGCGGATATTGCGCGATGTCGCCGGGCTTGCCGAGCAGGCGCCGCACCTCGTCCTCGTCCATCCCCGGGCGCACTTTCGCGAAATTCTCGGCGGTCAGCACCTGCGTCGCGCCCGTGTAGCGCCCGTTCGCATCGAGATCGACGAACCAGGTCTGGTTGCCCATCGGGCCGCGCGGATATTCGAGACGCTTCGAGCCATCGGTGAACGTGCGCTCGGTCTCGGGCTTGCCCATCGTGCCGCGCACGTCGGCCTCGGTCGATTCGCCGACCTTCAGCCCCTTCAGCAGCAGCGGCGCGGGCTTGATCGCGTTGAAGAAGTCCCTGATACGTTGCACGTCGAGATGGCCTTGGTCGTCGCAACCGGTTAGCGCCAGCGCGGCGGCCAGCATCGTCACGGAAAGCAGCCGGAAACGGAAAATCATCGGAAGAATGGCGCGTGGAGAAAACACGCGGCAAGGATACCCGCGCGGCGCCAAAAGCGCGAGACGGGCCGCGCGGCCCGTCTCGTGTTCAATGCGTCGTTTCGGTTTCGGTCCGGGTTTCGGACGCCCGATTCGGCGACGCCGCCGTGCGCGGTCCGGCCAGCGGCACGCCCGGACGGCGGCGCGTGCGCATCAGCTCGGCAAGCTGCCACGAGCCGAGCGCGAGGCAGCCGAACAGCACCTCGCGGCCGCGCTTGACCACCGCGAGCGACAGCGCCGTCTCGCGGTCGACGCCGAACATCTGCGCGAGCAGCACGACGGTCGCCTCCTGCACGCCGAGCCCGCCCGGCACCATGAACGCCGCATGCCGCACCGCCTGCGTCATCGCCTCGATCGCGATCGCGCCGCCGATCGATACCGGATGGCCGAGCAGCGCGAGCGCCCAGTAGATCTCGAGCGCACCGAGCACGTAGCCGGCCAGTTGCCAGAAGAAGGCGCTGAACAGCAGGCCCGTGCGCGACATCAGCGAATCGATGTCGGCATCGAGCCGGCGGCCGTCGACGCCCTGCAGCAGCCGGTGCGAATCGCCGAGCAGGCGGCCCGCGAAACGCTCGATCGCATGGAAGATGCCGCCGCGCCGCATCAGCACCACGCCGAGCACCGGCAACGGCAGCGTCAGCAACAGCGCGAGGCCGATCGTGCCGCCGCCCATGTTGTCGGTCGTCGCAAGCAGCAGCACGAGGCCGAGCGCCGCGAACGCATACTGCACGACGATCGTCACGAGCACCTCGACGATCACCGACGCGGTCACACGGCTCGCGTCGGGCACCTGCCACCGCGCGAGCCGGATGCCGACGATCTCGCCGCCGATGCCGACCACGGGCAGCAGCCGGTTCACGGCCTCGCGCACGGTCGCGATCCACCACAGGAACGACAGCGAACTGCGCCGGTCGAGCAGCAGGTGCCACGCGTACGCATCGAGCAGCAGCGGCAGCGCGTGGAACGGCACGAGCCACAGCAGCGCGAAGCCGGCACGCTCGAGCATCTTCGATACGTCGCCGATGCCTTCGTGCAGCCCCAGCGCGAGCAGGATGCCGATGCCGAGCGGCCAGCCGAGCCACTTGATCCACTTGCTCATGACGGCCGCACTCCCGCTTCGCGCGACGTGCGCGTGCCGCGCCGTGCCGCAGGCCCGCCGAACACGTCGGCAAAGCCGCCGGTCGCGACGCCCGCCGCCTTCAGCGCGGCCGCGACGCGCGGCGACAGCAGCGCATCCAGTTCGTCGACCGGACGGTAGCCGGCCATCGTCGGCGTGATCGGACCGTCGCCGGCTTCGGCCGGATGACAGTAGATCTCGCCGACACCCGGCGGCAGCTTCGCGAGCGCGTCGAGCAGCACGGCCTCGTCCATCGCGCCCGTATGCTCGATGCCGACCACGTAGTCGTTGTGCGCGAGCCCGGCCCGGTCGAGCCGCGCGCGCACCAGCGCGATCCACGGCTTGAGCAGCGCGGGCGCGCTCGTTTCGTACGGCAGCCGCACCGCGCGCAGCCCGTAGTCGCGGCCGATCTCGACGATCATCGACAGCACGGTCGGATGCAGGTGGAAATGCTTGTGCGCGTTCACGTGGTCGAGCGGCAGGCCGCTCGCCGCGAACGCGTCGAACTGCGCACGGATCTCGCGGCGCAGTTGCGCACGAACGCGCGGCAGGAAGAAGAAGCGACAGCCGTCCTTCGCCATCGCGTCGCCGAAGCGCCCGTCTGGGCCGACGAGCGCGGGAATCTCATGCGCGGGCAGCGTGGCCGGCCCGTCCGCGAGCACCAGATGCAGGCCGACCGCGAGCGACGGCAGCCGCCGCGCGCGTTCGATCGCATCCTGCGCGGCGGGCGCACCGACCATCAGGCTGGCGGCGTTCAGCACGCCGTCGCGATGCGCACGCTCGACCGCCGCGTTGACGCGCGGGTGCAGCCCGAAGTCGTCCGCGGTGAAGATCAGCGCCCGCGCCGCCCGCTGCGTCGCCACGGATCAGGCCTCGTGCGCGCGCAGGAAACGAAAGAACTCGACGCCTTCGCGCAGACGGCGCTTCATCATGTCCCAGCTCGTCAGCATCTCGCGCACGATCTCCCAGATCTTCGACGGACGGAAGTAGAACTGGCGATAGAACTGCTCGAGATGGTGATAGATCTCGTCGCGCGACAGGTGCGCATAACCGATCGCCGCGAGCTGCACGCCTTCCTTGCTCACCAGGTTGATGGTCTTGTTCTCTTCCATCCAGCCGTTTTCGACCGCCTGCTTGT
This sequence comes from Burkholderia sp. BCC0397, assembly GCF_902832865.1. Classification (NCBI taxonomy): domain Bacteria; kingdom Pseudomonadati; phylum Pseudomonadota; class Betaproteobacteria; order Burkholderiales; family Burkholderiaceae; genus Burkholderia; species Burkholderia sp. BCC0397. The sequence goes on from NZ_CADFDL010000003.1 coordinate 186,296, forward strand.
AGAGCGTCGTGCCCGGATACGGGGCGGCGAGCGAGACCTGGATCGTGTGCGGATTGATTTCCTTCGCGTACTCGATCGTCTTCTTGATGGTCTCCTGCGTCTCGCCCGGCAGGCCGAGGATGAAGGTGCCGTGGATCTTGATGCCGAGCTTCTTGCAGTCCGCGCTGAAGCGGCGCGCGAAATCGGTGCGCACGCCCTTCTTGATGTTCACGAGGATCTGATCGTCGCCCGATTCGAAGCCGACCAGCAGCAGGCGCAGGCCGTTTTCCTTCATCACCTTCAGCGACTTGTACGGCACGTTCGCCTTCGCGTTGCACGACCACGTCATGCCGAGCTTGCCCAGACCGATGGCGATGGCTTCGGCGCGCGGCAGGTCGTCGGTGAAGGTGTCGTCGTCGAACATCAGCTCCTTCACTTCCGGCATGTTGTCGCGGATCCACTTCGCTTCCGCGAGCACGTTCTCGACCGAACGCGTGCGGTAGCGATGGCCGCTGACCGTCTGCGGCCACAGGCAGAACGTGCAGCGCGACTTGCAGCCGCGGCCCGTGTAGATCGATACGTACGGATAGTTCAGGTAGCCGATGAAGTAGTTGTCGATCTTCAGGTCGCGCTTGTAAACGGGCGCGACGAACGGCAGTTCGTCCATGTTCTCGAGGATCGGACGCGCTTCGTTGTGCTCGATCGAGCCGTCCTTCGCGCGCCAGCTCAAGCCCTTGATCTCGGGGAACGGCTTGCCTTCGGCGATTTCCTTGCAGGTGTAGTCGAATTCCTCGCGACACACGAAGTCGATTGCGTCGCTCGCCGTGAGCGAGTTGTGCGGATCGACCATCACCTTCGCGCCCACCATGCCGACCAGCATCGTCGGCTTCATCTTCTTCAGATCCTGCGCGAACATCGCGTCGGTCGGGAACGACGGCGTGCTCGTGTGAATGATCACGAGATCGTAGTCGTTGGCGATCTTCAGCGTCTCCTCGACCGACAGGCCGTCGGCCGGCGCGTCGACGACGCGGCTGCCCGGCACGAGCGCGGCCGGCTGCGCGAGCCAGGTCGGATACCAGAAGGAACGGATTTCGCGCTTCGCCTGATAGCGCGAGCCGGCTCCGCCGTCGAAGCCGTCATACGAAGGGGCCTGCAAGAACAGCGTTTTCATGAATGCTCCGGTAGCCTGCATAGTTCGTTTCGTTACTACGATTCAGTCAATCAACCGCGGGCCGCCATGCCGGCGCCCGCCTCTCTGTCATGTCGCGCCGCGCGGCTTGCCCGTGCGACGCGTCTCGGCCCGCGGGCCGGGTTCGATCGACGGCCCTAGCGGCCGTCCGCTGCTTCCACGGCCGCCGTCGCGCGTTCGCCGCCGACGACCGCCATCCTCGCACCGCGCCACACGACGTGCGTGCCGAACGCGGCCGCGAGCCACTCGAGCGCGAGCAGCGTGTCGCGCACCGCGACGAGCGGCAGGTCGCGCCAGAACACGCGCCAGCCGTCCTCGCCGCGCGCATGCAGCACGAGCCGCCCGAATCCGCCGACCGCGGCCGCTCCGCCCGCCAGCGTGCCGGCGAAGGTGCCGTCGAGACGCAATGCAAGCGCCGCGCCGATCGCGAGCCACGGCACGGTAAACGTAATGAACAGGAACGCGAAGCCGGCCGGGTTCAGCGAACGGATCGTGCGCAGCCAGCGCGTCTCGCGGTGCCACAGCGGCCCGAACGACGGTTCGGTCACGTCGGTCGCGACCTCGACCTCCGACAGCACGGTGCGCCGCCCGAGGCGGCGCGGCAGCTCGGCCAGCCAGAAATCGTCGGCCAGCTCGTCCTTCAGCGCGACGAGACCGCCGATCCGGTCGAGCGTGTCGCGCGTGAGCGCGAGCGTCGCGCCGAAGCCGAAGCGGCTCGAGCGACCGAGGTGCGTGATCCGCACCGACGGCGCGAACCAGGCGTCGACGAACTGCGCGCCGATCCGCGTCCAGAAGCCGCCGACGCTGCGCGCATGATACAGGCACGTGACGACCCCGACCGACGCGTCGGCGAGCGGCGCCGTCACGCGCTCCAGGTAGTCGGGCTGCACCGCGATGTCGCTGTCCGCGATCACGATGCGGTCGTATTTCGCGCGCTCGGCGAGATTGATCAGGTTGCTGACCTTCAGGTTCTTGCCATGCACGCGCGCGTCGATCACGAGCGTGATGTCGCACTCCGGATGATCGGCGCGCAGCCGCTCGACGATGGCGATAGCCGGATCGGCAGACGATGCGACGCCGAACAGCACTTCATGGCGAGGATGGCGCTGCACGCAGAAGGTCGCGAGGTTTTCGTACAGGTGCGGCTCCGCGCCGCACAGCGGCTTGAGCACGCTGACCGGCTCGAAGCCGTCGCGCGCGGCCGTGCGCGGCGTGCGCGGCCGCGGCGCGAAGGCCGCGACGAGCGCATAGCCGGCCGCGGCCAGCGTGAACACAATCAGGAGCCAGTCGAGCAGCGTTGCGGTAGGTGTCATGCGCGACGCCTCCCGGCGACCTGCGCGCCATGGCAAACGCTTGAGCGTGATTGAGCGTGATGCGGGTTTCCGACAACGACGAACGCGGGCACGTCCCGACTCCTTGTTCCAGCAGCGTCTGTAATGGGGAGGCACGACCCGTTGTTCGGGTTCGGCCATGCCCGGCTTCGCGTGGCGCATCCTCGCGCAGCGCCCGGACGGCATGCGGGAAGACTCGAATGGCTCCATCGGCACAACAGGGGCAGGCGCCGGATTTTAGCAGTCCGCGCCCCCCCGCGCGTGGCGCTACGAGAAACGGACTAGTGCAATTCCGGCAAAGCTGAGCGGTCGACGAACCTGATCGGCCAGGCCACGTTCACATTAGCGTAAGCACTTTGCAGGCGTATTGCAGTCTTGAAAATCAGACGTTTCGTGCAAATTTGTATGTCGATGCGGTTTCATTTCCAATCGCCGTAAAGTTTGGTAATTAATCAGCGATTAGATTGATTTTTGCAACGATCGTCGCAAGCAACCCTGCACCCCTGTAAGGCGCATGGGTATCCGCGCGCCGCCAGCACGTTCCGGAACCCTTTGGCAAAATCCTTGACGTTTGTTGCGTCAGCGCATCACCACGCCACCCCGTTTCGAAGGTCTTCCGATGACACCGTTTTCCGTACTCGATCTCGCCCCCATCCCGGCCGGCGCCGACGCCTCGCAGGCGTTCCGCAACACCGTCGATCTCGCGCAGCACGCGGAGCGCTGGGGCTACCGGCGCTACTGGCTGGCCGAGCATCACAACATGCCGGGAATCGCGAGTGCGGCCACCGCCGTCGTGATCGGCCACGTAGCGGGCGCCACGCAGACGATCCGGGTCGGCTCGGGCGGCATCATGCTGCCGAACCATGCGCCGCTCGTGATCGCCGAACAGTTCGGCACGCTCGCGTCGCTGTATCCAGGGCGAATCGATCTCGGCCTCGGCCGCGCGCCCGGCACCGACCAGACCACGTCGCGCGCGCTGCGCCGCGACCTGATCGGCAGCGCGGATTCGTTTCCGGACGACGTCGCGGAGCTGCAGCGCTACTTCGCGGAGCCGGTACCCGGCCAGCGCGTGCGGGCGGTGCCCGGCGCGGGGCTCGACGTTCCGGTGTGGCTGCTCGGTTCGAGCCTGTTCAGCGCGCAGCTCGCGGCGATGCTCGGGCTGCCGTTCGCGTTCGCGTCGCACTTCGCGCCGGATTATTTGATGCGGGCGCTCGAGATCTATCGCGCGCAGTACCGACCGTCGGCCGCATGGCCGAAGCCGCATGCGATGGTCGGCGTCAACGTGTTCGCGGCCGAGACCGACGACGAGGCGCGGCGCCTGTTCACGTCGCTGCAGCAGCAGTTCATCAACCTGCGGCGCGGCACGCCGGGCAAGCTGCCGCCGCCCGTCGACGTGCTCGAGGCGAACGAACTCGAACTCGCGACCGTCGCGCATTCGCTGTCGTTCGCGGCGGTCGGCTCGCGCGACACGGTGCGCGACAAGCTGCGCGAGCGCATCGCGCAGACGGGCGCCGACGAGCTGATCGTCACCGCGCAGATCTACGATCATGCCGCGCGGCTGCGCTCGTTCGAGCTGACCGCGCAGATCCGCGACGAACTCGCGAACGAGGCAAGCTGACGGCACGGCCGCGCGCCGCCGGCCGCCGGCCCCGCATCACTGCGGGCGCACGGCCGCCAGCCCGTCGAGCAGCGCCTTGTGGAACGCGTCCGGGTCCTGGATCTGCGGCGCGTGTCCGAGCGCCGGGAATTCGACGAGCTGCGCGCCGGGAATCGCGGCCTGCGTGCGCTTCGCGAGCTCCGGATAGCGGCCGAGCTTCGCGTGCACGTCGGGCGGCGCGACGTCCTTGCCGATCGCGGTCGTATCCTTGTCGCCGATCATCAGCAGCGTCGGCACGCGGATCGCGCCGAATTCGTAGACCACCGGCTGCGTGAAGATCATGTCGTAGATCAGCGCGGAGTTCCACGCGACCGCGTCGCGGCCGGCGCCGCGATACATCCCGGCGAGCATCTGCACCCAGCGCTCGTACGACGGCGACCACTTGCCCGCGTAGTACGTGGCCTGCTCGTAGCGGCGGATGCCGTCGGCCGTGGTCTTCTGTTCGCGCGCATACCAGTAGTCGACCGACAGCGGCGGCACGCCGAGAGCCTTCCAGTCCTCGAGGCCGATCGGGTTCACGAGCACGAGCTGGTCGGTCGCCTTCGGATACATCAGCGCGTAGCGGATCGCGAGCATCCCGCCCGTCGAGTGGCCCATGATCGTCGCCGACTTCACGCCGACCGATTCGAGCAGTGCATGCGTGTTGCGCGCGAGTTGCTGGAAGCTGTACTGGTAGCGCTCGGGCTTCGACGACTTGCAGAAGCCGATCTGGTCCGGCGCGATCACGCGATAGCCGGCGCGGCTCAGCACGCCGATCGTGTCCTCCCAGGTCGCCGCGCAGAAGTTCTTGCCGTGCAGCAGCACGACGGTGCGGCCATTCGGGTGCGCGGGCTGCACGTCGAGGTACGCCATCTCGAGGGTTTCGCGCTGCGACACGAACGCGTATTCGTGCACGGGCGCCGGATACGCGAACCCTTCGAGGCGCGGGCCGTACGCGGGCCCGTCGTTGGCCGCGGGCGTCGCGGCGACGGCCGCAACGGGCATCGCGCACGCGGCGGCGGCGCTCGCGCCGAGCACGGCGGCACGCGCGACGGACAGGATCTTGCAAATCGAAAGCATGGCGATCACGGTGATTGGGGACGCGCGCGGGCAGCCGGGCTGCAGTGGAGCTGTCTCACGCCCCGCGATTCTACGCGGTCGCGTGACGACGGCGCGCAACACTCCGGGGCCGCGCGACTTCCGCGCGTATGACGAACTCGGGTATCGTGTGACGTGACCCTGAAACGCGTGCAGGCGGATTCCCATGAAAAACGTCCTCAGCATTCAGTCGCACGTCATCTACGGCCATGCCGGCAACAGTGCGGCCGTATTCCCGATGCAGCGTCTCGGCATCAACGTCTGGCCGCTCAACACCGTCCAGTTGTCGAATCACATGCAGTACGGCCACTGGGCCGGCAGCGCGATCGATGCCGCGAAGATGGAACAGCTCGTCGACGGCGTCGCCGCCATCGGCGCGCTCAAGCGTTGCGACGCGGTGCTGTCCGGCTTCCTCGGCTCGCCGCCGCAGGCGCGCGCGGCGGTCGAGATCGTGCGCACGGTGAAGGCGATGAATCCGAACGCGTGGTACTTCTGCGATCCGGCGATGGGCCAGACGGGCGGCGTCCGGCCCGAGCCCGGCGTGGAGGAATTCATCGTCCAGGAGATGCCCGCGCTCGCGGACGGCATGTCGCCGAACCATACCGAACTGCAGAAGCTCGCCGGGCGGCGCATCGAGACCGTCGCCGAAGCCGTCGACGCGTGCCGCGCGCTGATCCGCCGCGGCCCGAAGATCATCCTCGTCAAGCACCTGCACGACCGCAACAGCCCGGCCGACCGCTTCAACATGCTCGCCGTCACCGAAACCGAAGCGTGGATCGGCCAGCGGCCGCTGTATGCGTTTCCGCGCCATCCGGTCGGCGTCGGCGACCTGACCAGCGCGATCTTCGTCGCGTGCCGGCTGCGCGGCGACTCGGTGCGCGCCGCGTTCGAGCACACGCTCGCGGCCGTGCACGCGGTCGTGAAGGCCACCTACGACGCGCGCCGCTACGAGCTCGAGCTCGTCGCCGCGCAGGACGAGATCGCGCGGCCGAGCGAATGGTTCGGCGCGTGGGTGACCGACGCCTGACGCGTGCGCCTCGCCATTCTCGCCACTGCTGCCCCTCTGGCGCCCCTCTGCTGCCCTCTGCTGCCTCGCTGCTCCCGCTGCTCCCGCTGCTCCCGTTGCTCCCGTTGCTCCCGTTGCTCCCGTTGCTCCCGTTGCTCCCGTTGCTCCCGTTGCTCCCGTTGCTCCCGCTGCTCCCGCTCCTCCCGTTGCTCCCGTTGCCTCCCGCCGTTCTCCGGTCCTCCGGCGTGCCACGCATCGCCGGCCGCCATCCGCTCCACGCGTGCAAACGTTTCCGGACTTCACATGAATGACACCGATTCCTCGCTATGCTCGCGGCGGCACGAACCGGCGCAGCCGCATCCTGCGACCCGGCGCGCGCCGTTCCCGCAGGTCCCGCCAATCGGCTCCCCCTTTATCGCACGATAACGACCATGACCCGATCGAACCGTCGTGACTTCCTGCGCGTCGCCGCCGGCACTGCCGGCGCCGCCGCGCTGAACCTGTTCCCGCCCGTGATCCGCGATGCGCTCGCGATTCCCGCGAATCGCCGCACCGGCACGATCCGCGATATCGAACACATCGTGATCCTGATGCAGGAGAATCGCTCGTTCGACCACTACTTCGGCACGATGCGCGGTGTCCGCGGCTTCGGTGACCCGCGCCCGCTGCGCCTCGCGAACGGCAAGTCGGTGTTTCACCAGCCGGTCGGCCCGGCCGAACTGCTGCCGTTCCACCCGGGCGCCGACAAGCTCGGCCTGCAGTTCCTGCAGGATCTGCCGCACGGCTGGCAGGACATGCACGCCGCCTGGAACAAGGGCCGCTACGACCAGTGGGTGCCGAACAAGGGCACCACGACGATGGCGTACCTGAAGCGCGACGACATCCCGTTCCACTACCAGCTCGCCGACGCGTTCACGATCTGCGACGCGTACCACTGCGCGATCCCGAGCTCGACCGACCCGAACCGCTACTACATGTGGACGGGCTACGTCGGCAACGACGGCACGGGCGGCGGCCCGGTGCTCGGCAACGAGGAAAAAGGCTACGGCTGGACGACCTATCCGGAAGTGCTCGAACAGGCCGGCGTGTCGTGGAAGATCTACCAGGACGTCGGCACGGGGCTCGACGCGAACGGCTCGTGGGGCTGGACGCAAAACCCGTACATCGGCAACTACGGCGACAACTCGCTGCTCTACTTCAATCAGTACCGCACCGCGCTGCCCGGCACGCCGCTGTACGACAAGGCGCGCACCGGCACCAACATCAGCGCCGGCGGCACGCTGTTCGACGTGCTGCAGCAGGACGTGAAGAACGGCACGCTGCCGCAGGTGTCGTGGATCTGCGCGCCGGAAGCGTATTCCGAGCACCCGAACTGGCCCGCCAACTACGGCGCGTGGTACATCGAGCAGGTGCTGAAGGCGCTCGTGTCGAATCCCGACGTGTGGAGCAAGACCGCGCTCTTCATCACGTACGACGAAAACGACGGCTTCTTCGACCACGTGCCGCCGCCGTTCGCGCCGCAGTCGCGCGACAACGGGCTGTCGACGGTCGCGACGACCAACGAGGCATTCGCCGGCGACGCATCGCACATGGCCGGCCCGTACGGCCTGGGGCCGCGCGTGCCGATGCTCGTCGTGTCGCCGTGGACCAAGGGCGGCTGGGTCTGCTCGCAGACCTTCGATCACACGTCGCTGCTGCAATTCATCGAGGCGCGGTTCGGCGCGCAGTATCCGGTCACGGCCGCCAACGTGTCGCCGTGGCGTCGCACGGTGTGCGGCGACCTGACGTCGGCGTTCGAGTTCGCGACCGCGGACGCCGCATGGCCGACGCTGCCCGACACGAGCGGCTACGCGCCGCCCGACCGCGTGCGCCATCCCGACTACATCCCGGTGCCGCCGGTGCTGCAGAAGCTGCCGAAACAGGAAGCCGGGCTGCGGCCGGCGCGCGCGCTGCCGTACGAGCTGTTCGTGCACGGCCGCGTCGAAGCCGCGAACGGCCAGTTCCGGCTGACCTTCGCGAACACCGGCCGGGCAGGCGCAGCGTTCCAGGTCCAGTCGCGCAACCGCGTCGACGGCCCGTGGGCGTACACGGTCGAAGCCGGCAAACGCGTCGCCGATACGTGGAGCGCCGCCGCGTCGCTCGGCCTGTACGACCTCGACGTGTACGGCCCGAACGGCTTCTACTGCCATTTCCGCGGCCCGTTCGCGACCGGCGTCGGCAGCGCGAACGTGAACCCCGAGGTGATCTACGGCTACGACGTCGCGAACGGCAACATCACGCTGCGCCTGATGAACCGCGGCCACAAGGCCGTGCGGCTCAAGGTCACGAACGCGTACGGCCACGGTCACGCGCGCACGTTCGACCTCGCGCCGGGCGCGCACGTCGACGATTACTGGGACCTGCGCGGCAGCCACGGCTGGTACGACCTGACCGTCAGCGACGGCCGGCTGCTCGGCTTCCTGCGCCGCTTCGCGGGCCACGTCGAAACGGGCCGCCCGAGCACCAGCGACCCGCTGATCCGCACGACCGCGTCGCACGACGACGCCGAAGCCGCATCGGACGCCCTGTCCGACTGACGTCGGCCCACGCGCGGCGCGGCCCCGGCGGGCTGCGCCGCTGCCTTGCCCCGCTCCGTCCCCCTTCCTCCCCGCCCGTTCCGTTCGCGACGGGAAATTCCCGATACCGGCCGCCCGCGCACGCGCGGAAGCTATGCGCAAATCCGCATCGAATGCGCGGCAAATTTCCAAGACCCGCGCATATCGGCGACCTATATATCGAAGCAATCGGGGCTCTTCGCGGAGCCTGACGGGAGATGTTTCCGAGGATCACGATGCCGACCTCCCCGCCCGATTCCGAGAAGCGGTCGAACCGCCCGACCGTCGCACGCGCCCGGCCCGCCCGAACGCGTGCGGTACCCACTCGCAGGTGTCGAACAAGAGGAACAACATGAAATTCCGTCATTCCCTGCTGTCCGTGTCGATTGCATCCGCGCTTGCCCTCCTCTCGCAACAGGCCGCCCAGGCCGCCGACGCAACCGACGTGAAGGTCGGCTTCGCCGCGCCGCTCACGGGCGTGAACGCCGGCTACGGCAAGGATCTGCAAAACGGCGTACAGCTCGCGCTCGACGATGCGGCCGCGCAGAAGGTGCAGATCGCCGACAAGCCTGCCCACTTCAATCTCGTCGTGCAGGACGACCAGGCCGACCCGCGCATCGGCGTGCAGGCCGCGCAGGCGCTGGTCGATCAGAACGTGTCGGTGGTGGTCGGTCACTTCAACTCGGGGACGACGATCCCGGCGTCGGTGGTCTACGACAAGGCCGGCATTCCGGTGATCGACCCGGCCGCGACCAACCCGACGCTCACGTCGCGCGGGCTCGCGAACATGTTCATGGTGATCGCGACCGACGGCCAGAACGCCGGCAACGCGGGCAAGTACGCGGTCGACGTGACGAAGGCGAAGCGCATCGCGATCATCGACGACCGCACCGCGTTCGGCCAGGGCGAGGCCGACGAATTCGAGAAGGCCGTGAAAGCCGCCGGCGGCAACCTCATCGGGCGCGAGTTCACCAGCAACCAGGCAGTCGATTTCCGCGCGCAGATCACGAGCCTGAAGGGCAAGAACCCCGACCTGATCTTCTTCGGCGGCCTCGATTCGCTCGCCGCGAACTTCATCAAGCAGATGCGCCAGCTTGGGCTGAACGCGCAGTTCGTCGGCGGCGGCGGCGTGAAGGACAACGAGTTCATCAAGATCGCGGGCCCGGCCGCCGAAGGCGCGATGGCGTGGGAATACGGCCAGCCGCTCGACGAGCTGCCGAAGGGGAAGGATTTCGAGGCGCGCTTCAAGAAGCGCTTCGGCGTCGACGTGCTGTCGTATGCGCAGTTCGGCTATGACGCGGCGTGGGCGGCGATCAAGGCGATGCAGGCGGCCGGCTCGACCGACCCGAAGGTCTATCGCCCGGCGCTCAAGAAGATCGACTTCGAAGGCGTGACCGGCCGCATCTCGTTCGCGAACGACGGCTCGCTGAAGAGCGGGATGTCGACGCTGTACCAGGTGAAGAACGGCGCGTGGAAGACGATCGTGACGAAGGGAGGCTGATCGGCGATGCGGACGGCCGGCGGCGGAAACGCCGTCTGGCCGCGGAGATCGAGGCGGTCACACCGCTCTCGTATGACGACTGATGTTGAGGCGATTCGACCGGGCCCGCCGCCACGCGGGCTCCGCGACGCAACGGTCAGCCGGCCTCGGCCTCGGCTGCCTCGTGCGCGCGGCGCAGCCGCTCGCGGCTGTTCGTGAGGTGCGTGCGCATCGCGGCGCGGGCGGCTTCCGGGTCGTGGCGCGCGATCGCCTCGTAAATGTCCTCGTGCTCATGGTTCAGCCGGCCAACGTAGCGCTCGAGGTCGTCGCCGGCAAAGCGCGCCGAATTCACGCGCGTGCGCGGGATGATCGACGTGCCGAGCTGCGTCATGATGTCGACGAAATAGCGGTTGCCGGTGGATTGCGCGATCTGCAGGTGGAACTGGAAGTCGAGCTGCGCGGTGTCGCGGCCGCCGCCCGCGCCCGTCGCGATCGCGTCGAGCGCGCGCCGCAGCGCGGCGAGGTCGGTATCGTTCGCGCGCTGCGCGGCGAGGCTCGCGCACTCGCTCTCGAGACTGATGCGCAGCTCCAGCACCGCGAGCACGTCGCGCAGCGTCGTGATCGTCGCGGGATCGATGCCGAGCGTCTGGCGGCGCGACGGCTCCAGCACGAAGCTGCCGATGCCGTGGCGCGTCTCGACGAGGCCGCTCGCCTGCATCCGCGAGATCGCCTCGCGCACGACCGTGCGGCTCACGCCCTGCGCCGCCATGACTTCGGTTTCGGTCGGCAGCTTGTCACCGGGACGCAGCGTGCCGTTTTCGATCTGCGCGGTCAGCGCGTCGACGACATCTTGTGCGAGGCTGCGTGCGCGACGGCGCGGCGCTGCGGGAAGCGTAGGCACGGACATGTGGCCGGTTCCTTTTTGAATGATCGTAATGTGAGCCGAGGGTTTACGCGGGGTTTGAGCGAAAGCCGATGATTCATTATACTGCGTCACAAGTCATCCGACGACTGATGATCGGTGCACGGATCTCCTGTCGACTCGGGTCGGCTGTTCAGCACCGCCCGGTCCCGTGCGTGACGATCGACCCGCGTTCGCGTTCTGCGCTCCGCTGGCCCGGTTGTCGCTTCCACCCCGTTTCGGGTTGCGTCGACCTGCGGGGCTTGCGCGCCGCGCACGTCGGTTGTCGAATGATCGCACCTCCCGCCGCGCGCGGCAAAGCTTTTGCCGCACGGCATCGCCCACTCTTTCGCCATCGCCGCCCATGAACGCCGTCACTGCCTCGCCCTCCCACGACACGCCGCGCATCGTCGACCTGCAAGCGATTCCGGTCGCCGGCCACGACAGCATGCTGCTCAACCTGAGCGGCGCGCACGGCCCGTTCTTCACCCGCAACCTCGTGATCCTGAAGGACAGCGCGGGCCGCACGGGCGTCGGCGAAGTGCCCGGCGGCGAAAGCATCCGCCGCACGCTCGACGATGCGCGCGCGCTCGTCGTCGGCCAGCCGGTCGGCAACTATCATGCGGTGCTCAACGACGTGCGGCGCACCTTTGCCGACCGCGACGCGAGCGGCCGCGGGCTGCAGACCTTCGACCTGCGCACGACGATCCACGCGGTCACCGCGCTCGAAGCCGCGCTGCTCGACCTGCTCGGCCAGCATCTCGGCGTGCCGGTCGCCGCGCTGCTCGGCGAAGGCCAGCAGCGCGAGCGCGTCGAAATGCTCGGCTACCTGTTCTACATCGGCGACCGCACGAAGACCGCGCTCCCCTATCGCGACGGCCGCGGCGCGACCGACGACTGGACGCGCGTGCGCGACGAAGCCGCGCTGACGCCCGAAGCCGTCGTGCGGCTCGCCGAAGCCGCGCATGCGCGCTACGGCTTCAACGACTTCAAGCTGAAGGGCGGCGTATTCGCGGGGGCAAGCGAGATCGAAGCCGTGACGGCGCTCGCCGAGCGCTTCCCCGACGCGCGCGTGACGCTCGATCCGAACGGCGCATGGTCGCTCGACGAGGCCGTGCGGCTGTGCCGCGACCAGCATCACGTGCTCGCGTATGCGGAAGATCCGTGCGGCGCGGAGAACGGTTATTCCGGCCGCGAGGTGATGGCCGAATTCCGCCGCGCGACGGGGCTGCCGACGGCGACCAACATGATCGCGACCGACTGGCGGCAGATGGGCCATGCGGTGCAGTTGCACGCCGTCGACATCCCGCTCGCCGATCCGCACTTCTGGACGATGCAGGGATCGGTGCGGGTCGCGCAGATGTGCCGCGACTGGGGCCTCACGTGGGGTTCGCATTCGAACAACCACTTCGACGTGTCGCTCGCGATGTTCACGCACGTCGCAGCCGCGGCGCCGGGCCAGGTCACCGCGATCGATACGCACTGGATCTGGCAGGACGGCGAACGGCTGACGCGCGAGCCGCTGAAGATCGAGAACGGGCTGGTGGAAGTGCCGAAGCGGCCGGGGCTCGGCATCGACATCGACATGGATGCGGTCGCGCTCGCGCACGAACTGTACAAGCAGCACGGCCTCGGCGCCCGCGACGACGCGGCGGCAATGCAGTATCTGATCCCGGGCTGGACGTTCAACAACAAGCGCCCCTGCCTCGTGCGCTGAGCACCGGGCGAGCCGGGCGGCGAAACCGCCCGGTCGGACGGGAATCGGCAGGCATGATGCCGTGCGCGGCCGGTCCGGCTGGCGCCGGGCTCGAAAGCGCCTTGTGAGTGGAGCGGGATCCGGATGGTTGTCGCCATGCGGGAGCTGCGTGGCCGCACCTAGCCGGGCGCCGCTAACCGGCCACCCCTAGCCGGGCGCCCCTAGCCGGGCGTCCCTAACCGGGCGTCCCTATCCCCCGCGCCATCCCCGACGCGGCGAACACGATGACGATCACCAGCACCGCCTGCCAGTGGCCGATCCGCACATAAGTGCGCGCACGACCGATATCGGGCATCTGCTGCCGCCGCGCGGCGGCGCGCCAGCGGATCAGCCCCAGCATCGGCACGATCTCGAGCAGCAGGATCAGCACGAGCGCGGTCATCTTCAGGTGAAAGAGCGGTTCGTGCAGGTAGTACGCGGTCCCTTTCTCGAACCCGCCGAATGCACGCGCGAGCCCCGTCGCGATCAGCACAAGCGCCGACAGCCCCCAGACCGCATCCGCCTTGAACACGCCGGGCAAATCGGCCGCCTGCGCCGACGCGATGAGCCGGCGCAACGCGCGGTTACGCCCCGCGATCGCGGCAAACGCGACGCCGAACGCACTCAGGTGAATGGCAGCCAGCAACCAACGGGCGATCATCGCGCCTCCTTGTCGCCCGCAACCGGTGCGGGCCGTATCAGACGATCTGCTTGAGCGCCGCGTCGAGCGCGAGCACCGCGACGCGGTCGCCTTCGGTCGCGAGCGGCGTGCGCATCACGATCTGCCGGTTGTGGCCGACAGCCGCCGGAGAATCCCACAGCAGTTCCGCCTTCGGTCGATTGAACAGGCTGCCGCGGCGCGGCGGCACGACCGCCGGCTGCGCGCCCTGCTCGCCCGCGGCGAGCGCCGCGCGGCCGGGCCAGCGCACCGACAGTTCGCGCGCGTCGTACTGGCCGACCTTGCGGCTTTCCATCCAGACGATCGCGGTGCGCGTCAGCACGTCGAGCGAAATCGCATACCGGCCGACCGCGAAGCGGCGCGCGGCCACGTTGGTCCGCCACAGCGGCCGCGGCCGGCAGATCCACACGATCGCCGCGTACAGCGCCGGCGCGGCGACGAGCCAGCCGTTGGTCGCCGTCACCGCATGCAGCGCACGGCGCCAGCCGGCCGCCCACGTGAACGCGCCGATCGACCACACGGCGAACAGGAAACCGATCAGCGCGAACACGCGCAGCGCCTGGCGCAGCCACTGCGGCAGCGGATGGAACGGCCGCTCGGCCCGTGCGGCGGCGCCCGGCAGCGCGAGCAGCAGGAAGATCAGGATCAGGTAGATGAATGCCCACGGCGACGACACCATCGCCGACAGCGACGAGCGATAGCCCATCTGGGACATCGAGAACAGCCAGCGCGCGAGCAGCACGAGACCGATCGCGCGCAACGCGAAGATCACGCCGGCGCCGGGGGCCGGCGCTGCGCGCGTGGTTTTCGTTCTCGCCAAGACTGCTCTCCTCTGGATATTCGTACCGGGCCGGATTTCACGGCACGGCCATTATAGGGACATTACCGTCTGGACAGATGGCCGGATGGCGTGCCGGGCCGCTTCGGGGGCCGTTCGCAGCGCCGGGCGCGGCGAGAATACAACAGATCCGCGCCGCAGATGTGACAACGCCCCGCCGGAAAACCCGGACGGGGCGTCGTGACGGTCGCGCGCCGCCACGCGGCGGCGGCCCGCAATCAGCTTGCGTTGACTTCGCGGAGCACCGTGCGGCGCTTCTGGCGCAGCAGTTCCTCGTAGCCCTTCACGTAGTTCTGCGCCATCACCTTCGACGAGAAACGGGCTTCGAACGCGGCGCGAACCTTCTCGCGCGGCAGCGTATCGAGACGCTTGAGCGCGGCGACGGCCGACAGTTCGTCTTCGACGACGAAACCCGACACGCCGTTGTCGATCACTTCCGGCACCGAGCCGCGCTTGAACGCGATCACCGGCGTGCCGCAGGCCATCGCCTCGATCATCACCAGGCCGAAGGGCTCCGGCCAGTCGATCGGGAACAGCAGCGCATGCGCGTTGCCGAGGAATTCGGTCTTTTCCGACTCGCTGATTTCGCCGATGTACTCGACGTGCGGCAGCGCGAACAGCGGCTTGATCTTCTCTTCGTAGTACGCGCGGTCGGCCTTGTCGAGCTTCGCGGCGATCTTGATCGGCAGGCCGGCCTGCTCGGCGATGCGGATCGCCGTGTCGACGCGCTTCTCCGGCGAGATACGGCCGAGGAACGCGAGGTAGCTCGGCTTCACGTTCGGGATCGGCGTCAGCAGGTTTTCCGGCAGGCCGTGGTAGACGGTCGACAGCCAGTTCGCCTGCGGCAGCGGGATGCGCTGGTTGTCGGAGATCGACACGACCGGCACGTCGCTGAATGCATTGAAGATCGGCTGCAGTTCCGGCAGGTCGAGACGGCCGTGCATCGTCGTCAGATGCGGAACCGGCTGGCGCGAGAACAGCGAGAACGGGTAGTAGTCGATGTGGCAGTGCAGGACATCGAACTCTTCCGCGCGGCGGCGCACCTGCTCGAGGAGCAGCATGTGCGGGGCCATCACGTCGCGGATGGTCGGGTCGAGGCGCAGCGCCTGCGGCCAGCACGCTTCGAGCTTCGCGGAGGTTTGCGAATCGCCGCTCGCGAAGAGCGTGACGTCATGCCCCATCTCGACGAGTGCTTCGGTGAGGTAGGACACCACTCGCTCGGTACCACCGTACAGTTTCGGGGGTACCGCTTCATGCAACGGAGCGATTTGGGCGATTCGCATGCGTAACTCCTAAAAAATCGGCAAAAAACCAGGTATGGGTCGGCAACCTGCCGGTGGTCCGGGCTGGATGCATGTCGTCCGAACATCGGACGAATCAGCCTGCCGGGGGCGTCGAACCCGCGCTGCTCAAGGAGCGTCGGCGACGCGACAGGCATAGAACGTTTGAAACGAAGACCCGTTGACAGGGGTTCGTAAAAAACCTGGAATCGAACCCGGAGCCGATTATCTAGGGTTAATCCCGATACGGCGCGCGACATTTCAAACACTTTACTTTGTTACAAAGGCGCAACACTTTGCAACCCGCGGACTCGGGCGTCCGTTCTAGAGTGGAAGGCCGTTTTGGCGATCCTTGTTAACCCGCAGCTGCCGGCAGCGTGATTCCGGCACACGAGCAGGACGGGATGCCGGATTTTATCTCAAAATCGAACGCGAGCCCCTGGCCAAGGCAAGATTCGCGCAGCGCCACGCGCAGCCTTGTTTACAATGCCGGATTATTCAGTCCGAGCGAACGCCGGCCTGCGATCCAGCCGCGACGCTCAATCACCGAATCACCGCACGCATATTTTGGACTCTCTTACCCCCGCCCAGCGCAACGCCCACAACGCGAAGCTGTCGAGCTACGCGCATCGGCCGATCGCGTTCCTGTTCCGCTACATCCGCCTCCACCCCGCCGCGCACCTGATCGTGCTCTGCAGCGTGCTGGCCGCCGTCGGCTGCGCGCTCGGCTCGCAATATGCGATCAAGCACCTGATCGACGTGCTGGCAACCGGACGCCATCACCCGGGCCCGCTGTGGAGCGCGTTCGCGCTGCTCGTCGGGCTGATCGCGGCCGACAACCTGCTATGGCGCGTCGGCGGCTGGGTCGCCGCGCACACGTTCGTCGCGGTCACTGGCGACCTGCGGCGCGACCTGTTCCAGTACCTGATCGGCCATTCGCCGACGTATTACTCGGAGAAGCAGCCGGGCACGCTCGCCAGCCGCATCACGGCCACGTCGAATGCGGTCTACACGTCGGAGAACACGATGGCGTGGAACGTGCTGCCGCCGTGCATCGCGGTGATGGGCGCGATCCTGATGATCATCGTCGTCAATCCGCTGATGGCGGCCGGCCTGCTCGGCTGTTCGGCCGTGCTGTCCATCATCCTGTTCAAGCTCGCCGGCCGCGGCTCGGCGCGCCACCACGCATTCGCGGCGAAGGCCGCGGCGGTCGACGGCGAGCTCGTCGACGTGATCGGCAACATGGGCCTCGTGCGCGCGTTCGGGATGACGCTGCGCGAACAGAAGCGCTTCAGCGCAACGGTGAAGGCCGAGATGGACGCGCGCCAGCAAAGCCTGCTCTATCTCGAGAAGCTGCGGCTGCTGCACGCGGTGATCACCGCGATGCTGTCCGCCGGCCTGCTCGGCTGGGCGCTGTGGCTGTGGGACCAGGGCCGCGCGACGTCCGGCGACATCGTGCTCGTCAGCTCGCTCGGCTTCACGATCCTGCACGGCACGCGCGATCTCGCGGTCGCGCTCGTCGACGTCACGCAGCACGTCGCGCGCCTGTCCGAAGCGGTGAAGACGCTGCTCGAACCGCACGGGATGCTGGACCGCTCGGATGCGCAACCGCTGTCGGCCAAGGGCGGCCGCGTCGATTTCGAACGCGTGACGTTCGCGTACCCGCACCGCCGCGCGATCCTCGACCACTTCGACCTGCATATCGAGCCGGGCCAGCGCGTCGGCCTGATCGGCAAGTCGGGCGCCGGCAAGTCGACCGTGCTCGCGCTGCTGCAGCGCTTCTACGACACGCAGGACGGCGTCGTGAAGGTCGACGGCCAGGACGTGAAGACGATCACGCAGGACAGCCTGCGCCACGCGATCGCGCTGGTGCCGCAGGACATCTCGCTGCTGCACCGGACGATCTACGACAACATCGCGTACGGCCGCCCCGACGCGACCCGCGACCAAGTGCTCGCCGCCGCGCGCGACGCGCGCTGTGCGGAGTTCATCGAGGCGATGCCGGAAGGCTATGACACGATCGTCGGCGACCGCGGCGTCAAGCTGTCGGGCGGCCAGCGCCAGCGCATCGCGATCGCGCGCGCGATCCTGAAGGATGCGCCGATCCTGCTGCTCGACGAAGCGACGTCGGCGCTCGACAGCGCGTCCGAGGAAGCGATCCAGAGCGCGCTCGACCGCCTGATGGTCGGCCGCACGGTGATCGCGATCGCGCACCGCCTGTCGACGCTGCGCAACTTCGACCGCATCATCGTGATGAGCAACGGCAAGGTGATCGACGACGGCCCGCCGGACGTGCTGCGCAGCCGTCCCGGCCTGTACCGCGACCTGCTCGCGAAGCAGCACGGCCGCCATCATGCGGCCCCGGACGGCAACACGCCGACCGGCGAACGCGTGGCCTGACGCGCCGGCATCCCGCCGACAAAAAAGCCGCCGTGCTTCTCGCACGGCGGCTTTTTCAATTGCACCGCAAGCAATAATTCAGACCTGCTGCAGATCCCGCAGGAAATTGTCCCGCCACACCGACACGTTGTTCTCGCGAAGCTGCGCGATCATGTCCGCGTAGCGTGCGCGCCGCTCGGCGAGCGGCATCGTCAGCGCCTGCGACAGCGCATCGGCCATCCCGTCGATGTCGATCGGATTGACGATCAGCGCGCCCGTCAACTCGCGCGCGGCGCCCGCGAAGCGCGACAGCACCAGCACGCCCGGATCGTCCGGATTCTGCGCGGACACGTACTCCTTCGCGACGAGGTTCATCCCGTCACGCAGCGGCGTCACGAAGCCCACGCGCGCGAGCCGGTACAGCGCGGCCAGCAGTTGCCGGTCGTACTGCCGGTGAATGTAGAGGATCGGCGCCCAGTCGAGCTCCGCGTAGCGCCCGTTGATGCGCCCCGACTCCGCTTCGAGCTGCAGGCGGATGTCCTGGTACGCACGCAGGTCCGCACGCGTCGACGGCGCGATCTGCAGGAACGATACGCGGTTGCGGATCGACGCCTGGTGCTCGAGCAGCTTCTCGAACGCACGGAATCGTTCGACGAGCCCCTTCGAATAATCGAGCCGGTCGACGCTCATGATCAGTTGCCGCCCGCGCAGCGACGTCGCGAGCGTGCGCACCGCCTTGCCGTGCTCGCCCGCCTGCGCGAGCGACGCGATCTCGTCCGGATACACGCCGATCGGATAGGCCGCCGCGCGCAGCGTCTGGCCGAATGCGCGTACGCGCACCGTGTGCCCGTCGTGCTCGACCTCGCCGTCCGCCTCGAACTCGACGTAGTCGCAGAACGCGCGCAGGTCGGGCTCGGTCTGGAAGCCGAGCAGATCGAACGCGCACAGCGACTCGACGAGCTCGCGGTGCGGCGGCACGTTGACGAGCACCTGTGCGGCCGGAAACGGGATGTGCAGGAAGAAGCCGATGCGGTTCTTCACGCCGGCGTCGCGCAGCGCGCGCGCAAACGGAATCAGGTGATAGTCGTGCACCCAGATCACGTCGTCGTCCTGCAGCAGCGGCACGAGCTGCTGCGCAAGCCAGACGTTGACGCGACGATAGCCGTCGAATTCGTGGCGATCGTACTGGATCAGGTCCGCGCGGTAATGGAACGCGGGCCACAGCGTCGCGTTGGAGAAACCGCGGTAATACTGGTCGTAGTCGCGGCGCGACAGCCCGACGGTCGCGAACGTCACAGGCCCGCGCTCCTCGATGCGGATCTGCGGCTGCGGTGCGCCGGACGCGACCACTTCGCCGCTCCAGCCGAACCACATGCCGCCGGTTTCCTTCAGCGCGTCATAGACGCCGATCGCGAGGCCGCCCGCCGCCGGTTCGCCTTCCGAAATCGGCGCGACGCGGTTTGAAACGATGATGAGCCGGCTCATGCGTGCGGCTGCCCCGCACCGAGCCAGCCCGCGATCTGCTCATGCAGTGCGTCGACCGAATCGAGCCGCATGCGCGCGGACGTCTCGCCCGCGCCGACCTTGATCGACAGGCCGCCGCGTGCGTTGACCACCGCGAAGCCCTTCTCGTCGGTCAGGTCGTCGCCCGCGAACAGCGGCACGCGGCCCGCAAAGGGCGGCTCGTCGAGGAACGCGGCCAGCGCGCGGCCCTTGTCGACGCCCTTCGGCTTGATCTCGAACACCATCTTGCCGGGTTGCAGCACGTACGCATCCGCATAGTCGGCGACGAGGCGCTCGGCCGCTTCGCGCGCCACCGCCTCGCGCTCGGGCGCATTGCGGAAATGCAGCGCGACGGCCGCACCCTTGATCTCGAGCAGCATGCCCGGATGGCGGTCGACCACGCCCGCGAGCTCGCGCTCGATGCGCAGCAGGCGTTCGTCGTTGAAGCCGATGCGCTGCGTGTCGCCGTTCGCATCGCGGCGCTCCGCGCCGTGCAGGCCGGCGATCGGCAGGCCGGGCATCTTCAGGAACGTGTCGAGGTTGTCGATGCCGCGCCCGGATACGATCGCCACCGCGCCGTGCGAGCGGCGCGACAACTCGTCGAGCAGCGCCAGCAGCGACGGCGGCACGTGAATGCTGTCGGGCGTCGGCGCCAGTTCGACGAGCGTGCCGTCGAAGTCGAAGAAGAACGCGGTATCGGTCAGGGACAGGGAAGCCGGAACGGATTGCATCGATTCGATAGTCTGAGGGTCGGCCGGCAATGCCGGCCGCCGCTGCGCGAATGGAGTTGTGCGCATCTTACCGCGCCTGCGCCCCCAGATGGGCGAAACCGAGGAGCGCGGACCTCGCGCCACCCGCCGCGTCAACTGCGACATATTGCCCCGCTCGTCCGCCCCGTACCGGTTTCGAAAGGACGCAGGCGCGCGAATTGCGCTACAGTCGCAACCGCCTGCCGCGCGACGCATGGCATCGCGCCGGCCGGCTACCCATTTAGTCCGATCGAGCTTAGGGACTGTTTCCATATGGAACGCGCATGCGAATGTCCGAAATTGCTCGTAGGGCAAGGAGTAAGGAGCGCCGTTTGGCCGAGCCAAACAAGCGACGCGCGACGCCGCCATACGGGCAATTTCGGACATTCCCGTAGAATGTTTTTTAATTTGGGGTTGCCACGAGAACGGCCGCTCGCCGCGTTGCGCTCCTTGCGAATACGTCAGTATTCGCAGCGTCACGCGCCTCGCGAGCGGCCGTTCTCGTGGCAACGCATGCGCGTTCCATATGGAAACAGTCCCTAAGATGCCGTCTCGCCTCTCCCGCCTCATCCGCACGGCTGCGGCCCTCGCCGCCGCCGTGGCGCTCGCCGCGTGTACGCACGACGAGCCGCGCTGGAACCTGACCAACGTCACCGGCCACCTGCCCGACCTGTCGTTCAAGCTGACGGGCGGCGACGGCCATCCCGTCGATGCCGATGCGTTCCGCGGCCGCGTCGCGCTCGTCTACTTCGGCTACACGCACTGCCCCGATGTCTGCCCCGAAACGCTGGCGCGGCTGATGGAAGTGCTGGCGAAGCTCGGCCCGCAAGCGGACAACGTGCGCATCCTGTTCGTATCGGTCGATCCCGCGCGCGACACGCCGCAGGCGATGCAGTCCTATGTCGCCGCGTTCGACGCCGCGCATGCGCGCGGCCTGACCGGCACCGACGGCCAGATCGAATCGCTCGCGAAGCGCTATCGCGTCGCGTACCAGATGGAAAAACGCGATCCGTCCGGCGGCTACGAAGTGACGCACAGCTCGGCCGTTTACATCTTCGACGCGAGCGGCCGCGCGCGCCTGCTCGCGACCGATCGCGATTCGCCCGACGCCATCGCCGCCGATGTGCGCCGGATCATCGACACTGCCTCCACGACCTGAATTCCGCCATGAACACGAAAACGAAAACGACCCTCAAGACGTTCGCCCTCGTCGCCGCGCTGTGCGCCGGCGCCCATGCCTATGCCGCCGGTGCGGTCAGCGCGCAGAACGCCTGGGTGCGCTGGCTGCCGAACAAGCTGCCCGCGGGCGGCTACGTGACGCTCGTGAACACCGGCGACAAGCCGATCGACCTCGTCGACGTCGACAGCCCCGACTACGGGATGGCCATGCTGCACCAGACGGTATCGAACGGCTCGACGCAGAAGATGGAAATGGTCGACAAGCTGACGATCCCCGCACGCGGCAAGGTCGACATCGCGCCGGGCGGCTATCACTTCATGCTCGAGGAGCCGAAGCACGCGATCAAGCCGGGCGACACCGTGCACCTGCGCCTGAAATTCTCCGACGGCGAAACGGTCGATGCGCCGTTCGCCGTGAAATCGCCGGCCCAGGCGAAGTGATGCACGCGCGATGAACCTCCTGTACTGGCTCGATCCGTGGGAACCGTCGCCGACCGTGGTCATCGCGGTGCTGACGGCCGCCGTGCTGTTCGCGCGCGGCGTGAAGAAGGCGAAGGTGTCGCCGCTGCGGCAGTTCTCGTTCTGGTTCGGGCTGACGGCGCTCTACATCGCGCTGCATACGCGGCTCGACTACTTCTTCGAGCACGAATTCTTCATGCACCGCGCGCAGCATCTCGTGCTGCATCACCTCGGGCCGTTCTTCATCGCGCTGTCCTATCCGGGCGCGGCGATCCGCGCAGGCATTCCGTTCGGCTGGCGGCAGCGCTTCGTGCGCCCCGCGCTCGCGTGGGCGCCGGTACGCGCGACACTCGACGTGGTGTTCCATCCGGTCGTCGCCGTCGTGCTGTTCGTCGGGCTGATCTATTTCTGGCTGCTGTCGCCGATCCACTTCATCGCGATGCTCGACTGGCGTCTCTATCGCGTGATGAACTGGAGCATGGTGATCGACGGGCTGCTGTTCTGGTGGCTCGTCGTCGATCCGCGGCCCGCGCCGCCCGCGCGGCTGTCGCCGGGCCGCCGGATCCTGATCGTCGTCGCGGCGATCCCGCCGCAGATCGCGCTCGGCGCGCTGATCTTCTTCACGCCGCACGAGCTGTATCCGATCTACTCGATCTGCGGCCGTGCGTTCACGTGGCTGAGCCCGCTGCGCGATCAGCAGATCGGCGGCCTGCTGCTGTGGATTCCCGGCTCGATGATGAGCGTGATCGGCGCGCTGATCGCGCTGCGGCACTGGCTGCGGCTGTCCGCGCGCGGGCGCCTGATCGGCGAACGGGTCGCGCAGCGCGCGGACAAACCGCCGGTCGCACGCGCCGCGCACTGACTGCCGCGCAGCGCCGCGCGCGTCACGCGCGCGCGCTGCTCATCCACACGTGCGGGATGCCATCCTCGTCGTGCACGTCCGAACTCGGCGTGAAGCCGAATGCCCCGTAGAAACGCTGCAAGTGGGCCTGCGCATGCAGGCTCACCGGCGTATCCGGCCATTGCGCGCGGATATGCTCGAGCGCACGCGACAGCAGCCCGTTGCCGAGGCCCGCGCCGCGAAACGCGGCGGTCGTCAGCACGCGGCCGATGCGCACGTCGGTGTGCTGCGCGTCCGGCAGCAGCACGCGCAGATAGCCGGCCAGGCGGCCGGCCGGGTCGAAGGCCGCGAGGTGCCACGCGGCCTGGTCCGCATCGTCGATGTCGCGATACACGCAGTTCTGTTCGACGACGAATACCGCGCTGCGCGCTTCGAGGATCGAATAGATTTCGCGCGCCGTCAGCGCGTCGAAGGGTTTCCAGCGCCAGTCGAGATCGGCGGTGCTCGGGGATGCGGCGGGTGCGGATGCGTTCATGTGCGGTCCTGATTCGGGCGCGCCGGCCGGCGCGCGGCAACCGTCGATTATGCCCCGAAGCGCACATCGCGCGTGACCGCCTGCCCGCGCTCGAAAAAAAGGCCCCGCATCGCGCGGGGCCTGCTCATCACGCCGTCATGCCGTCATGCCGGCATCTGGCCGAAGCGGCCGCTGTTGAAGTCCTCGATCGCGGTACGGATCTCCGCTTGCGAGTTCATCACGAACGGGCCGTAACCGACGACCGGCTCGTCGATCGGCTCGCCGCTCAGGATCAGCAGCTTCGCGTCGCCGTTCGCTTCGATCTCGACGTCGCTGCCGTCGCGGCCGAGTTGCACGAACTGCGCTTCGCGGGCCACCGTCTCGCCGTTCACCTGCACGGTGCCGCTCAGCACGACCACCGCGAGCGTCCGCCCTTCGGCGACCGGGAACCGCGCATGGCCGCCCGCCACGAGCCGCACGTCCCACACGTCGATCGGCGTGTGCGTGCGGGCCGGGCCGCGCCGCCCGTCGAGTTCACCGGCGATGATCCGCGCCCGTCCCGCGCCGTCCGGCAGCTCGACCACCGGGATATCGGCGTTCAGCAGCGTCTGGTAGCCGGGCGCGCCCATCTTGTCCGCGGCGGGCAGGTTCACCCACAGCTGCACCATCTCGAGCGGGCCGCCCCGCTTCGTGAACGCCTCCGAGTGGAATTCCTCGTGCAGGATCCCGCTCGCGGCCGTCATCCACTGCACGTCGCCCGGGCCGATCGTGCCGCCCGCGCCGGTCGAATCGCGGTGCGCGACTTCGCCGTCATAGACGATCGTCACCGTTTCGAACCCGCGGTGCGGATGCTGGCCGACACCGCGCGGCGCGGTCGTCGGTTCGAACGTCGCCGGGCCCGCGTAATCGAGCAGCAGGAACGGGCTCAGGTGCGTGCCGTGAGACTGGTAGCTGAACATCGAACGCACCGGGAAACCGTCGCCGACCCAATGGCCGCGAGGCGCACTGTACACACCCTGGATCTTCTTCATTGCCCTTCTCCATATTGCGGCGAAACCCGTGTTTCGCATCCATGAATGACAATATAGAGATGGAACGATCGATCCGGTAGACTGCCAAAATCGCACTCAGCGTTCCATTTCATGAACGATAAAGCGCGGGATCTGAACGATCTCTACTACTTCGTGCAGGTCGTCGAACACGGCGGCTTCGCGCCGGCCGGGCGCGCGCTGGACATGCCGAAATCGAAGCTGAGCCGCCGCATCGCGCTGCTCGAGGCACGGCTCGGGATGCGGCTGATCCAGCGTTCGACGCGCCGCTTCACGGTCACCGACGTCGGTCAGACCTATTACGCGCATTGCCGCGCGATGCTCGTCGAGGCCGATGCCGCCGACGAGGCGATCGCGCTGCTGCACGAGGAGCCGCGCGGCATCGTGCGCGTCAGTTGCCCGATCGTGCTGCTCGATTCGCTGGTCGGCACGATGATCGCCGCATTCATGGCCGCGTGCCCGCGCGTCGAGATCCATCTGGAAGCGACCAACCGGCGCGTCGACGTGGTCGGCGAAGGGATCGACGTCGCGATCCGCGTGCGCCCGCCGCCGCTCGAGGACAGCGATCTCGCGCTGCGCGTGCTCGCCGAGCGCGGCCAGTGCCTCGTCGCGAGCCCCGCGCTGCTGCGCGAGCACGGTGTTCCGGCCGTTCCCGCCGATCTCGCGCGCCTGCCGAGCCTCGATCACGGCGTGCCGCAATCCACGCACGTGTGGCGGCTGCGCGGCCCCGACGGCGCGCATGCGGAAATCCATCACCAGCCGCGCTTCGTGACGGGCGGCATGCTCGCGCTGCGCGCGGCGGCCGTCGCAGGCGTCGGCGTCGTGCAGTTGCCGACGATGATGGTGCGCGACGAGGTTTCGCGCGGTGAACTGGTCACGGTGCTGCCCGACTGGGCGCCGCGACGCGAAATCGTGCACGCGGTGTTCGCGTCGCGCCGCGGGCTGCTGCCGGCGGTGCGGGCGCTGCTCGACTTTCTGGCCGAGCGGTTCGCCGAACTCGAACCCGACTGAGCGGCAGCGCAGGCGCCTTCGCAGCGCGTGCCGCCGCACGGCGCCCCGCGAACCAGACGCTGCAGACCTCCCGCGCGTGCCGTAGACTGCGGGACGCGCATCGCGCTTTTCGCAACCCGCTTTTCCCAACCCTTATCGCATTTCAGGCAATTCAGCCATGTTCACGCTGTCCAACGACCCTCACGCCTCCAAGGCCGAACTCTATGCGACGCTCGTCGATCAGGCACGCGCGCTCGTCGAATCCGAACGCGACCTGACCGCGAATGCCGCGAATTTCTCCGCGCTCGTCTATCACTCGCTCGATCGCCTGAACTGGGCGGGCTTCTACTTCTTCGACGGCGCCGAGCTCGTGGTCGGGCCGTTCCAGGGCAAGCCCGCGTGCGTACGGATCGCGCTCGGCAGGGGCGTGTGCGGCACGGCCGCGCAGACGCGCGAGACGCAGGTGGTGCGCGACGTGCACGACTTCCCCGGCCATATCGCGTGCGATGCGGCGTCGGAATCAGAAATCGTCGTGCCGCTGGTGGCCGGCGACGGCACGCTGATCGGCGTGTGGGACGTCGACAGCCCGGTCGCCGCGCGCTTCGACGACGAAGACCGCCAGGGGATGGAAGCGCTGTGCCGCGTGTTCGTCGAACACGCGTGGCAGAAGGCGCGCGGTTAAGCGTCGCTGCGCCGCGGCGCTGGCCGCCGCGAACGACACGGGCCCCGCGAAGGGGCCCGTTTCATTACAACGCCGCGCCGTCGTATGCAGCGCACTGCCGCCGTCAGGCCGCGTGCGTGCCGGAAAGCGCCGCGAACGCCTGCGGCTTCGCGTCCTCGGTCAGCACCTCGAAGCCCGTTTCCGTCACCACGACCATGTGCTCCCATTGCGCGGACAGCGAATGGTCCTTCGTGACGACCGTCCAGCCGTCGGCCAGCACGTGCGTATCGCGCTTGCCCGCGTTCAGCATCGGCTCGATCGTGAAGATCATCCCCGGCCGCAGCGGCAGGCCGGTGCCCGGGCGACCGTAGTGCAGCACCTGCGGCTCGTCGTGATAGACGTCGCCGATGCCGTGCCCGCAATACTCGCGCACCACGCTGAACCCTTCGCGATGGGCGACCTGCTGAATCGCATAGCCGACGTCGCCGAGCGTCGCGCCGGGCCGCACCGCGCGGATGCCGGCGTGCATCGCCTCGTAGGTCGCCGCGACGAGCCGCCGCGCGAGTTCGTTCGGTTCGCCGACGAAATACATGCGGCTCGTATCGCCGAACCAGCCGTCCTTGATCACCGCGATGTCGAGGTTCACGATGTCGCCGTCGCGCATCGGCCGCGACGTCGGAATGCCGTGACAGACCACGTGGTTGACCGACGTGCACAGCGTCTTCGGATAGCCGTGGTAGCCGATGTTCGCGGGAATCGCGCCCAACGCGTCGACGATGTACTCGCGGCAGCGCGCATCCAGCTCGTCGGTGGTGACGCCCGGCTTCACGTACTCGGTGATCATCGTCAGCACCTGCGACGCGAGCTTCGCGGCTTCGCGCGACTTGGCGATTTCCGCGGCACCGCGGATCGGGATTTCGCGTTTCGCCATTACGCCACCTGCTCGATGTGCTGCGCGACCGGTTCCGCCGGCCCCACGTCGCCGCCACGCGCCTCGGCCTCGATCAACATCTTGCAGATGTCGCCGTAGGACAGCGCCGGGTTGAGTTCCGCCAGCATCCCGACGCGCAGCCAGTGTTCCGCCTGCGCGTTGATCGAACGGCTCAGCGCCGTGCTCGTCGAGCGCAGCCGTTCATGCATGTGCTCGGAAATCTTGATGATGCCCATATATCCCCAATTAAACGAAACGTAGCTGTTTCGTATATTACGCCGCGCACGACGAGTGGGCAAGCCGTTCGCCCCTTGCCCCTGGTCGACGAGCTGCGGGAAATGCCGTTGACATCAATTTCCAGTTTGCTGGAAAATAAATCCATCATGAAAGAATCAGCGATCACCGCGGCCGACGACACCGGCATCAACGAGCGCATTGCCCGGCGCGTGCGCGATTTGCGCACCGTTCGAGGCTACACGCTCGACGCGCTGGCCGCGCGTTCCGGCGTCAGCCGTTCGATGATCTCGCTCATCGAACGTGCGTCGGCGAGCCCGACGGCCGTCGTGCTCGACAAGCTCGCGGCCGGCCTCGGCGTGTCGCTGGCCGGGCTGTTCAGCGGTGACCGGCACGACACGCCCGCCCAGCCGCTCGCACGGCGCGCGCAGCAGGCCGAATGGCGCGACCCGGCGTCCGGCTATGTGCGGCGCAACCTGTCGCCGGCCGGCTGGCCGTCGCCGATCCAGCTCGTCGAGGTCGATTTCCCGCCCGGCGCGCGCGTCGCGTACGACAGCGGCGGGCGCGAAAGCGCGCTGCATCAGCAGGTGTGGATCATCAGCGGGCGCGTCGACGTCACGTTGGGCGATGCGCTTCACGAACTTCGCGAAGGCGACTGCCTGGCCATGCGGCTCGACCAGCCGCTGGTCTTCAGCAATCCGTCGTCGCATGCCGCGCGCTATGTCGTCGCGATCTGCGATGCATCCGCCGCCGGCGTGCGGAGCGCGTGATGCGCGCGTCGCGTACACAACCGGTTTAGAGCCAACAGGAAGGAACCCGTTTGACGTCCTCCTACGCCTAAAGGCGGAGGATTCCCACACCTGGCGATGCACGTCCGCATCGGAGAATGTTCAGCGCAGCGTTGATATCACGATCATGCATGACACCACATCCACTGCAGGCCCATTCTCTTACTCGCAGTCCCGCGATACCTTTCGGCCGCGTCGTGCTGTCTTGCGACCCGCACGACGAACAGGACTGGGTGGAACCGCTTTCGTCGACTTCCTCGAACGTGACCCCGTGCGCCATCGCTTTGTAGCGGAGCTTGTTTCGGAAGGACGACCAGGACGCGTCGTAGACGCTCTTCGCCATCCTGGTTCTGGCGAGTTTGACAGCCGACACGTTGCCGACCGCGATGTAATCGAAACGCCGCACCAGATCGAGCGCGAGCTTATGCTGGAAATCGGCACGGGCATTCGCGACCTTGGCGTGCAGCTTCGCGATATGTCGCTTGTGCTTTCGCGCCCGTTGCGCTTTCGCCAGCTTTTCGGCCGCGCGTCGGCCGAATCGGTCATTGGGCAACTTCTCGCCGGTCGAAAGTGTGGCGAAGTCTTTCAGGCCGAGATCGATGCCCACACCAGAACAGACCGCGCGAGCCTGAACATCCGGCATCTCGATCACGATGTTGAGAAACCAGTTGCCGCGTGCATCCTGCGCAAAGTTGGTCCCGTCCTTGATCTTGCCTTCGGGAAGCGGCCGGCTGTTGAACACGCGAAAGGTGTTGCCGGCAAAGCGAAACGCTTCGCCTTCGCGCTTCAGGTCACGGCCCTTCAGCGGCACCCAGCCCAGCGATTTCCTGCCGCGATAGCGCAAGTAGGGCCGACGGTGCTGACTGCGCGACTTCGCATATTGCTCGCACGTCGCGTTGATCGTGCCGGAATGGATCCCGAGTTCCTTGCTGCTGCCGGTCGTCAGCACGTTCAGGTCGAATCCTGTCGGCCACTTCTTGCCCCACTTGAGCGCGTGCTTCTGCGTGTCGTTGCAGAAGTTCCAGACGTAGTTCACCGCACGGCTCTGCTTGTTGAGCAGTCCGTTGAGCGACTTCACCCGGTAGCGGTAGACAAGGATCATGCAGGTGATCCTAACCCGTGGAAGAAGCTGCCTGTCAACAGCACTCCTTTCCTTCCCGCCATCAATGGCGGGGTTTCTCGGAGCAAATTCTGATGAATTCCCCGACACAGCGCGACGACCTGCGCCTGATCGATTGCAGCGAGGCCGAACACGCAGCGGCCATTCTCGAGATCCTGAACGATGCGATCGCGAACTCGACCGCGCTGTACGACTACCGGCCGCGCCCGCCGGAAGCGATGGTCGCGTGGTTCGCGACGAAGCGCGCGGGCGGCTTTCCGGTCATTGGCGCCGTCGACGCAGCGGGCACGCTGCTCGGCTTCGCGAGCTGGGGTACGTTCCGCGCGTTTCCGGCGTTCAAGTACACGGTCGAACACAGCGTCTACGTGCGCAACGACCAGCGCGGTCGCGGGCTCGGCGAACTGCTGCTGCGCGAAGTGGTCCGGCGTGCGCGCGAAGCGCAGGTGCACGTGGTGGTCGGTTGCATCGATGCGACCAATGCCGGGAGCATCGCGCTGCATACGAAACTGGGATTCGTGCACGCGGGAACGATCGCGGAGGCGGGATTCAAGTTCGGCCGCTGGCTCGATGCGGCGTTCTATCAGTTGAAGCTCGAGACGCCGGTGCAGCCGGTGGATGGGTGATCGCTTGCGGCCGTCGCATGCGCCGTGCGCGTCGGCCACCAAGCGATGCGGAGACGTGTAGCGTGCCAGCGTGCCGCCAACCCCTCTTCCTGGCCGAAAGGCGCGCTTCTCGCCTGCTCGTCAGGGCCGCGCTGGGCAATTCGGGTTCCAAAGCACCTCCCGGTCACATGAGCACGCAACCCACCGCGGCACCTGCAATCATCACCCCGATGGTGCAACAGTGCCTGCGCCCTGCCTGACAAGGTTCGGCGCATAAAGCGACGCCGAGACCTACGCCCGCCTTTTCGGGGACGAGCCGTTACCCGCCCACTGCGGTCTCTCGCAACGCTCTGGCGCGGACCTTCGAAGCAATCGTCGAGCGCATCGCAGATACACTTCGGCGGCGCCCCTTCAATGGCCCTGGGTAGATTTCCTGCAACGAACTCAACGCCGCGCTCCTCCAACCGTCTTTGCGCGGCAACCAAGAACTTTGTTCCCCAAGCATCAGATGCGTGCTCATGAATCAATTCAATCCGCACCTCTTTGCCGCGGGGCACGCTCTCCCCTTACCAGTCTCCCGACGCGCTATGTAACAACACCCCGCGCGAGCGAAACGGGCAATTTTCAGCAGAGCGGCAACGGTAGCCGTAATTTCATTTACCGAATATTCACCGCGATCGGCACTCAGATCCGAAACCGAAACTACAACGCTCAGTGCTGATAAAAACATCATCTATTACAAAAATAGAAAAATTCAATTTAATTAAATATAAAATCAGAAAATCGACGCCTAGGGTAAACGATAAAGCATTTACCGCACTTTATTTAAGGAAATTTCCTAAGATGATCTTACGGGGATGTACGGATTTGATTATTTTCTGCCACCGGAAAATCATTCCGGCACTTCTTTTTTAAAAAATTATTGAGAAATTTCACCAAAGTCTCCGGCAGCCGCCAACGGGGCGGAAAGGCCTATTGCCGGCGAACAACAGTCCGGGCACGAGCGCTGGATGCTTGCTAAAAACATACAACCCTAATCCCGGGCGCCGTGGATTTTGCCGGCCAAAGAGCATCGGATCTTCAATCTCAGGTTACGGAAGCGTTTATGTAAAAGATCAAGCCATCCATGAACCGAGTGCGGTGAGGCATAAAATCCATCTTCCATCGCGGAGACCGAAAAATGACTTCTTATTACGTTGATTTCAACAACGATACCAAGCAGACCTGGACTATGGCTGTATATCAGACCCTGCCGAGTTCCATTGGATTGGAGAGCGTGTCGTGGAAGCAAACGACCGTCCCTCAAAGTGGCGCCAGCGGTGTAACGTGGGATATTTTCTACAACGTCGCCATTGCCAATTACCAGCAGATCGGTGGTATCGGAGTCTACAAAGCCAGTCAGACGTTGAAGACGGAATTGGGAACGTCATGGGACTGCATTTTCAAAGATAACGTGCAGCAATTGGTGCCGGGGTCCGGCTCCGTACCGGCAGATTCCGTCCTGATCAATAACAAGTCGACCAATCTCGCGAACCTTGGCATCGGCATGAGCGGTCAGGGATCGGTGTTCAAGAAGGGCGTGGTCAGCGGCGCATCGGCTCAGTTCCAGGTGACACCGACTTATTGGGTCGGATTGTTCAATTCACTCGTCCTCGGTGAAGTGATTTCGAGCAATGTCGTCGTGGGTCCGCTACAGCTGTCCTATCCCAGCGGGCAGAATCTCGCGACTGTCAACGCATACATGGACGGCAACACGATCAAGCTCAACGTCACATACGGCCAGCAAGTGGCTGTCGAAAATAATGTGGCGGAAAGAATCATTGCTGCGCAACCGGCGCGATCCGGGATTTTGCTCGAATACGATAACTAAAGGCTGCGCGCCATTGTTATGTGAGAGATAGGTGCCGCAACGGTGCCTTGTTACCCATTATTTTTCACCCGGGATAATCGATATGCGCACCATTGCCAAGATTCTCTTTCCGACCTTGATGGCCTTCCTTGTTTTCAACGGTGAAGCCGGCGCCGCCGAAAAATCCTTCTGCTATTTTCATCACAATTGCCCTGCCGACGGAAAGCTGCCGAAAGGTCAGTTGCCCGAGCAATACACCAAGCGGCAATGTACGAACGGAGGAGGAAAGAGCTGGGGCGACGGCCCGAAGAGCTGCGAGAATGTGAACGATTGATGGGGCCCGGTATCGAGAATCGACTTCAGAACTGACTGCGCGAATTTCGACGGTGTCGCATTTCTGCTGGGCGGAACCTGCCGGTAGGTGAAATCTTCTTGTGAACCGCTTCGTTTCCCGGAGATTTTCTATCGATACCGCCCACGGTGATTGACACCTAACGGTCCATCGTGACGATGTCGAGGATTAATCGCCCCTCAAAAATCAGACCACCTCGCCACGCGAGGCAATAGCAGGAAGAATCGCATAATTATCTAGCATCCCAATAACTGCTTTTATATTTGTGGCGCACCTTCACCTCGTGCCTGAACGGTGCGTTCACAGCCCCTGCCACTCCCCTCGTTGTGGCAGGGCGTTTTTTTAGTGTCCTCCGATATTATGGTCGCACGGTCTGGTCACGCCATAGACAGACCTTCCAAACAAGCGGCTCGAATTCCGCCAACGCTTGGGATAGGGCGAGTTGCTCGACGCCTGGAGCACAACCACCTTCAGGAAATGACGCTCGAACAGCGCTTCGTGCCGGAACTCGTGCATGTGCGCCGAACGCTGGAGGGCAGCACGACCGCGACCATTGATGGAAAGCCCATTACCGGCGTCGGCCACGAGTACTTTTCCCCGCAGAACCGCCATCGAGGGCATGAAAACCGCGTGCGGATCGACGCCGATCGCATCGCGGTCGTCCGCAACGTTCAACGACGTCGGCTCTGGTAAAGCGACCTCCGGATGCGTTGGGAGTCACTCGATGTTCTTCGCGGAGCGCTGCCGTCAAGCATGGCACGAACCGAGGTATCCTCAGTGGCCTGAGTTGACCGTGGCAGAGGTGCGGCAAGACTAACAGCCGCGGTTGATGCAAAATCCGAAGCCCCTCGACGGCTACATCGAGCAACCGGTACGAGTTTCAGCAACGAGCCTGATCCACTTCTAACGCAATCGCTACAGCGTACCAACCGAGTATGCGAACCACGTCGTCGGCTTGCGTACCTACCCGGCCTCCTGAACATCGCGGTGGATGGCGCAGATATCTCCCGACACACTCTCGGCTTTGATCGCTACCCAACGTTCTACGACCGGCGTCGCTACGTCAATCCAGTAACGCTGAAACCCGGTGCGTGGAGGAACGGTGCGCCGTTCCTGACCATGCCCCTACCAATGCTGCGCCTGCAGGCGTAGTTACGCGTGCCGCTTGAGTGATTCGAGGCGACCTTGTACCACTCCGGGCGATTTTTTTACGAGAATGAAAGCGGAACAGAAAAAAGAAAAGCCCTGATTTCTCAGGGCTTTTTCTCTTCTTACTTGGAGGCGCGAGCCGGAGTCGAACCGGCCTAAACGGCTTTGCAGGCCGCTGCATAACCGCTTTGCTATCGCGCCAAAAGCGGACTGTCCGGATGCCGTGAGGCAAGCGACAGATTTTTATTCGAGGACCGGAAGTCCATCAAATAAAAAGGGAAGCGTGGCTTCCCCATTTCCTGGAGCGGGAGACGAGTCTCGAACTCGCGACCTCAACCTTGGCAAGGTTGCGCTCTACCAACTGAGCTACTCCCGCATTGTCCTGCATCTGCAGCGCTTCGCCGTACCACACGCTGCCAGAAAAATCTGGAGCGGGAGACGAGTCTCGAACTCGCGACCTCAACCTTGGCAAGGTTGCGCTCTACCAACTGAGCTACTCCCGCATGGGTCCTGCATCTGCAGCGCTTTGCCGTACCACACGCTGCCAGAAAAAATCTGGAGCGGGAGACGAGTCTCGAACTCGCGACCTCAACCTTGGCAAGGTTGCGCTCTACCAACTGAGCTACTCCCGCGTATCGCTACGCTACTGCTTCCCCGTCACACATTCACTTCGTCGTGCAGCGGAGAAGCGAGATTATGTCGAAGGCACATTCGTGTGTCAAGGGCTTTTCCAGCCCTTTTTACAAAAACGGCCGCCGAATATGCGACTCAGGTCACGCGCCGCCGCGCTCGCGAATCTGCGGCCACGCGAGCTTCATGTAGTACAGCATCGACCAGATGGTCAGCACCGCGGCCAGATACATCAGCCACTCGCCCCACACGCGCGTATCGATCGTCACGATGCCGAGCGGCAGCGGCCCGTAGAACAGCAGCATCGGGATCGCGACCATCTGGCACGCGGTCTTGAACTTGCCGAGCTGGTTCACCGCGACGCTCTTCGACGCGCCGATCTGCGCCATCCATTCGCGCAGCGCCGAAATCGCGATCTCGCGACCGACGATCACGAGCGCGATCGCCGCATCGACCCGCGAAATCTGCACGAGGATCAGCAGCGCGGCCGTCACCATCAGCTTGTCCGCCACCGGGTCGAGAAATGCGCCGAACGACGACGTCTGGTTCCATTTGCGGGCAAGGAAACCGTCGAACCAGTCGGTCAGCGCGGCGAGGATGAAGATCGTCGCCGCCGCGAGATTGCGGGGCGCGCCGCCCATCACCGTGTCCGGCAGATAGAACACGCCGACGACGAGCGGAATCAGCACGATCCGTACCCACGTCAGGAAAATCGGGAAATTGAACGGCATGGCATGCGGGACAGTAAAGGATTCGCAATTGTGCCGTGTCGACCGGCCTGCCACAAGAACGCTGGCAACGCAGCCGGCCGCACGGCGCGTCAGTGAAGCTGCTTGTAGATCTGCTCGGCGAGCGCATGCGAAATGCCTTCGACGCTCGCCAGTTCCTCGACACTCGCGGCCACCACGCCGCGCAACCCGCCGAAGCGCGCGAGCAGCCGCTGCCGGCGCTTCGCGCCGACGCCCTCGAGCTCCTCGAGCCGCGACGTCTGGCGCGCCTTCGCCCGCTTCGCCCGCATGCCGGTGATCGCGAAGCGGTGCGCCTCGTCGCGGATCTGCGCGACGAGCATCAGCGCGGCGCTCTCCTTGCCGAGTTCGAGCGGCGCGCGGCCGTCCGCGAACACCAGCGTCTCGAGGCCGACCTTGCGTCCCTCGCCTTTCGCGACGCCGACCAGCATCGACGTGTCGAGGCCGAGCTCGGTGAACACCTGCCGTGCGATCTCGACCTGACCCTTGCCGCCGTCGATCAGCACGATGTTCGGCAGCAGGCTCGACGTCTCGGCCTGGCGCGTGGACTCGCCGTCGATGCCGGCCGCTTCGTCGACAGCCGCCGCCTGCGCAGCCTGCTCCACCATCCTCTCGTAGCGGCGCGTGAGCACCTGCCGCATCGCCGCGTAATCGTCGCCCGGCGTGATGCCCGTGATGTTGTAGCGGCGGTATTCGCTCGATTGCATCTTGTGATGGTGATAGACGACGCACGACGCCTGCGTCGCCTCCCCCATCGTATGGCTGATGTCGAAGCATTCGATCCGCAGCGTCGCGAGATCGTCGCTGTCGTAGCTGAGCGTGTCCGCCAGCGCGCGCGTGCGCGCCTGCTGCGAGCCCTGCTCGGACAGCAGCCGCGCGAGCGCGAGCCGCGCGTTCTGCTCGGCCATCGACAGCCACGCGCGCCGCTGGCCCTGCGGCTGCCGCACCAGCGACACCTTGTGGCCGGCCTGCTCGGACAGCAGCTCCAGCAGGTCGCGGCTCGCGGGCGCATGGCTGACGACGAGTACGGGCGGCACGCGGTTGCCGAGATAGTGCTGCGCGATGAACGCATCGAGCACCTCGGCCTCGACCGACGCTGGCGCCGCCGTGCCGCGCGCGCTGCCGGCCTCTTCCGCAGGCTGATCGGGCACCGTGTCGACCGGCGTGTCGAGCGTCGCATCGCCCGCCTCCGCCGGTTCGGCCTCTTCACCGAGACCGCCTTCGGCGAGCGTCAGCGCGCTTTCGACGTGCGTCGGGAAATACGCTTTGTCCCCGAGGTGCCGGCCGCCGCGCACCATCGCGAGGTTCACGCATACGCGTCCGCCCTGCGCGACGACGGCCAGGATATCGACGTCGCTGTCGCCGCCGACTTCGATCGCCTGCTGGTGCAGCACCGTCGCGAGCGAGCTCATCTGGTTGCGCACGGCCGCCGCCTGCTCGAATTTCAGCTCGGCCGCGAACGCGTGCATCTTCTGCTCGAGCTCCTTCATCACTTCGGACTGCCGGCCAAGCAGGAATCGCGCGGCGTTCGACACGTCGACCGCGTAATCCTCGTCGGAGATCGCGCCGACGCACGGCGCCGTGCAGCGCCCGATCTGGTGCAGCAGGCACGGCCGCGTGCGGTTGTTGAAGACCGAATCCTCGCAGGTGCGCAACTGGAACACGCGCTGCAGGATCTGGATGCTCTCGCGCACGGCCCACGCGCTCGGGAACGGCCCGAAATACTGGTTCTGCTTGTCGACCGACCCGCGGTAGTAAGCCATCCGCGGAAAACGGTGCGCGGTGAGTTTCAGGTACGGATACGACTTGTCGTCGCGAAACAGGATGTTGTAACGCGGCGCGAGCGCCTTGATCAGGTTGTTCTCGAGCAGCAGCGCTTCGGCTTCCGAGCGCGTGACGGTCGTTTCGATGCGTGCGATGCGCGTGACCATCATCGCGATGCGCGGCGACAGTTGCGTCTTCGTGAAATAGCTCGACACGCGCTTTTTCAGGTCGCGCGCCTTGCCGACGTAGAGGACGGCGCCCGCCGTGTCGTAATAGCGATAGACACCCGGCATATGCGGCAACTGCGCAAGGATCTTCTTCGGTTCGAACGGAATATCGGAGGCTTCTGGGGATGTCATGCGTGAGCCGGGCGCCTTGTAACGCGGAACGGGTCTATTAGAATCGCCAGTTTAGAGCATTCACCGGCCCGCTTCGATGCCACGCCCCACCGCTGCCCCCCTCTCCGCCGTGCCGCTCGCGCCGGGCGAACCGATCGCCTGCGACCTCTTCTGCACGGTGATCGATAATTTCGGCGACATCGGCGTGTGCTGGCGCGTCGCACGCCAGCTCGCGCACGAACACGGCTGGCAGGTTCGCCTGTTCGTCGACGACCTGCACACGTTCGCGCGCCTGCTGCCGCAGGTCGATCCCGACGCGGCGCGGCAGACGGTCGACGCGATCGTGATCGAGCACTGGCATGCGGAAGTCGGCGACGCGCTGGACATCGCCGACGTGGTGATCGAGGCATTCGCGTGCGAGCTGCCCGGCGCTTATCTCGCGGCGATGGCGCGGCGCGCGCGGCGCCCCGTGTGGATCAACCTCGAATACCTGAGCGCAGAAGACTGGGTCGCCGATTTCCATTTGCGGCCGTCGCCGCATCCGCGCTACCCGCTGCTGAAGACGTTCTTCTTCCCGGGCCTGTCGGCCGGCACCGGCGGCGTGCCGAAGGAGCGCGACCTCGACGCGCGCCGCACGGCCTTCGACGCCGATCCGGCAGCCCGCGCCGCGTGGTGGCAACGCGCGACCGGCGGTGCGCCGCCGGCGCCCGGCACGACGGTCGTCAGCCTGTTCGCCTACGAGAACCCGGCCGCCGACGCGCTGCTCGCGCAGTGGCGCGACGGCCCGTCGCCGGTCGTCGCGCTCGTGCCGGCCGGGCGCCTGTCGCCCGCCGTCGCGCGCTTTTTCGGGGTCGAATCGTTCGCGGCGGGCGCACGGGCGCGCAGCGGCAACCTGACCGCCCATGGCCTCGCGTTCGTTCCGCAGGCCGATTACGATCCGCTGCTGTGGGTCGCCGATCTCAATTTCGTGCGCGGCGAGGATTCGTTCGTCCGCGCGCAGTGGGCGCGCAAGCCGTTCGTGTGGCACATCTATCCGCAGGCCGACGACGTGCACCTGCCGAAGCTCGACGCCGCGCTCGCGCACCTGTCGGCCGGCCTCGCCGATGCGCCGCGCGCGGCGCTCGAGCGGTTCTGGCATGCGTGGAACGGCGCCGGCACGCCCGACTGGGCCGATTTCTGGCAACACCGCGCCGCGCTGGACGCCAATGCACTCCGCTGGGCCGACGCGCTCGCGGCCGTCGGCGATCTCGCCGGAAAGCTGGCGGAATACGCAAAATCTCAGTTAAAATAAGCAGTTATCCGACGGCTGACCACGCAAGCGCTCGCGTTTGGGCGCTTGGCGCCCACCGGAACGCCCCGCCGCTTGCGCCGTCAGCCGTTGCGCAACGCTCAGGCACCTATTTATTTGATTGGATCAGGACAGTTTTTATGAAGACCGCACAGGAACTCCGCGTAGGCAACGTCGTGCAGATCGGCAGCGAAGCATGGGTCATCGCAAAGGCGGAATACAACAAGTCGGGCCGTAACTCCGCCGTCGTCAAGATGAAGATGAAGAACCTGCTGTCCAACGCAGGCCAGGAATCGGTCTACAAGGCGGACGACAAGTTCGAGGTCGTCGTGCTCGACCGCAAGGAAGTGACGTACTCGTACTTCGCCGACCCGATGTACGTGTTCATGGACGCCGACTACAACCAGTACGAAGTCGAAGCCGAAATGATGGGCGAAGCACTGAACTACCTCGAAGACGGCATGGCTTGCGAAGTCGTGTTCTACAACGAGAAGGCCATCTCGGTCGAACTGCCGACGGTCCTCGTTCGCGAAATCACCTACACGGAACCGGCCGTCAAGGGCGACACGTCGTCGGGCAAGGTGCTGAAGAACGCGAAGCTGGCGACCGGCTTCGAACTGCAAGTGCCGCTGTTCTGCAACACCGGCGACAAGATCGAAATCGATACGCGCACGAACGAATACCGCAGCCGCGCGTAATCGTCAGCGATACCCGCATCGAACAAAGCGCCCTTTGGGGCGCTTTTTGTTTGTCTGGCGCCAACAGCTGCCACAAGCCGGAGCCATAAGCAGCACAAAAGCCACCGGTAAAGATATTCAATTTGTATCATCGGTAACTGTTTTATAGCGCCGGAGAAATAATGCGCGTGACGCGTTCGGCGGGGCATAAAATCAATCTTTAATCCGACATGCGGCTGCGGCCCGCTGGCCGACAGCCCGCCTCTCTTGACTCGACTCGCGTCCACCATGCCACACGCCCTGATTGTCGAAGACGATCCCAACAGCCTGTCAGGCCTCACCGCACTGCTCGCCGCAGACGGCTTCTCGGTCGACACGGCCACGTCGCTCGCCGAAGCGCGCACGGCGCTCGGTCGCTCGATTCCCGACGTCGTGCTCGTCGACCTGAACCTGCCGGACGGCAGCGGGTTCGACCTGCTCCAGCACCTGCCGCAGCAGCAGCCGAACGGCTCGCTGCCGGTGATCGTGCTGACGGGCAACGCGACGGTCGAGAGCGCGATCGAGGGCCTGCGCCACGGCATCTGGGACTACCTGCTGAAGCCGATCAACATTCCGCGCCTGCGCAGCCTGCTCGCGCGGATCCCCCGCCCGTACGAGCTGATCGACGAAGTGCAATCGCTGCGTGCGTCGCTGCGCCATCTCGGCCGCTTCGGCGCGCTGGTCGGCCGCAGCGACGCGATGCAGCACGTGTACGACATGATCGAGCACAACGCCCGCACCGAAACGGCCGTGCTGTTCTCGGGCGAAGCCGGCACCGGCAAGAAGCTGGCGGCGCGCACGCTGCACGAGTTGAGCCGGCGCCGCAAGGGGCCGTTCGTCTCGTTCGACTGCCGCATGCTCACGCAGGCCGGCCGGCACGGCGCGTCGCTCGACAGCGTGCTGTTCGGCCATGAACGCGGCGCGTTCGACGGCGCCGAGCGCCGCGAATCGGGCCTGTTCGAGCAGGCCGGCGGCGGCACGCTGTTCCTCGACGAAATCACCGCGCTGCCGCTCGTGCTCCAGGAAGCGCTGCTGCACGCGCTCGATTCGCAGAACTTCATGCGGATCGGCGGCACGAGCTCGATCACCAGCGATTTCCGGCTGATCGCGGCCACGCGCCGCCCGGCGCGCGAAGCGGTGGCGAACGGCACGCTGCGCGAGGATCTGTGGCTGCGCCTCGACGCGGCGGCGATCACGATGCCGCCGCTGCGCGAGCGCGACGGCGATGCGCTCGCGATCGCGGACGCGCAGATCGACGAACTGAACCGCGAAGCGCGCGCGACCGGCCGCAGCACGACCGACAAGCGCGCGGCGCCGGGCTTCGTGCGCGAGTGCCTGTCCTACGAATGGCCGGGCAACGTGCGCGAACTGCAGGAACGCGTGCGCTTCGCGTACGACGCGTCGGGCGACTTCATCGAGACGCTGCGGGCGGGCGAAGCCAGCTTCTCCGCCGGCGCCGCGCTCAACGGCAGCAGCGTGCAGATCAAGGTCGGCACCCCGCTGTCCGACGTCGAGGATCTGCTGATCCGCGCAACGCTCGACGCGGTCGGCGGTACGCGCCACCGCGCGGCGACGCTGCTCGGCATCAGCCCGAAGACGCTGTACAACAAGCTGCAACGGATGAAGGTGAACTGAGCGGACGGCGCCTGAATACGGGCGCTGGTCGGATCTGACCGTTAGTTGCGCCTAAGCCCGTTCCGGCGACTGTCCGAATCGGGCTGTCGCGACCCGTAAAAAAGCCGCGCGACTGCGCGGCTTTTCGTTTGGGGCGACCGGAACGGCGCGGCTCGCGCCATCCCTGCCCGCTTACGCCAGCGCGCTGCTCAACAGCGCCTGCGCCTGCAGATACTCGGGCTGCACGATCAGCTTGTCCCACTTGAGCGCCTTGCCGCGCGCGCGCATCCGCTTGATGCGCCGCACCGACTCGGCCGAGGCCCGCGCCTTCAGTCCGTTCAGCACGACTTCGGCCGCGTCCGGCTGGTTGCAGACGAGCACCATGTCGCAACCGGCGGCGAGCGCGGCATCGGCTGCCTGCGTGAGCGTGCCGCCTTCGCGGGCGGCCTCCATCGACAGGTCGTCGCTGAAGATCGCCCCCGTGAAGCCGAGCTTGCCGCGCAGGATGTCCTGCAGCCACACGCGCGAGAACCCGGCCGGCCGCTTGTCGACCTGCGTGTAGATCACGTGCGCCGGAATCACCGCGGACAGCGACAGCCCGAGCCAGTCGTACGGCGCGACATCCTGCGTGAGGATCGCATCGAGCGTGCGGTCGTCGGTCGGCAGCGCGACGTGCGAATCGGCCTCCGCGAAGCCGTGCCCGGGGAAATGCTTGCCGCAGTTCGCCATGCCGGCGAGCGACAGCCCGTGGTTCAGGCTCTTCGCGAGCAGCGTGACGACGCGCGGGTCGCGATGGAACGCACGATCGCCGATCACCTTCGAGTGCCCGTAGTCGAGATCGAGCACGGGCGTGAAGCTCATGTCGATCCCGCACGCGCGCAATTCGGCAGCCAGGAGGTAGCCGACGGCAGTCGCGACCTTCGTCGCGAGCAGCACGTCGCGATCCCACAGTTCGCCGAGGCGGCGCATCGCGGGCAGCACCGTGAAGCCGTCGGTGCGGAACCGCTGCACGCGCCCGCCTTCGTGATCGACGGCGATCAGGATGTCTTCGCGCACCGCGCGGATCGAGTCGGTCAGCGCGGTCAGTTGCGCACGATTCTGGAAGTGCCGCGCGAACAGGATCACGCCGCCGGTATTCGGATGCGCGAGGCGCCGCGCATCGTCGCGCGACAGGGTCGTGCCGACGACGTCGAGCATGACCGGGCCGGGAGTCGTTTTCATCAGAATCGGGAATTCCGTCAGGAGGAGGTTCGGGAAACAGGGGCAGGAGCCGGCGTGGCGTCCGTTTCGGCGACCACGAACGACACCGCGTAGTCGCGTTCGTCGCTGACCGTCACGCGCGCCGTGATGCCGCGCGCGGCCAGCCAGTCGGCCAACTCGCCCGATGCGACCACGTACGGCTCGCCGCTTGGATGGTTGAGCGTCTGCAGCGCGCGCCACGTCATCGGCCAGTGCATGCCGAGCCCGATCGCCTTCGAGAACGCTTCCTTCGCGGAGAAGCGCGTCGCGAGAAACGCGATGCCGCGCGCCTCGGAGCGGGCGCGGCGGGCGTGGAACACGCGCAGTTCGTCGGGGCCGAGCACCTTCTCGGCGAACCGGCCGCCCGTGCGTTCGAGCACGGCCGCGACGCGGCTCACCTGCGCGATGTCGGTACCGATACCGTAGATCGCCATGTCAGTCTCCGCCGCGGTGGCCCGGCGAGGCCGGGTCAAGCGCGTCGCAAACGGCGTGCGGGGCGCGGCGGCCTCGCATCGTCAGCGCGCGCCGCCGTGCAGCGCGGCGACGCGTGCGGCGACCATGATCGCCTTCATCTCGCGCACCGCGTTGTCCCAGCCCGCGAAGATCGCATGCGCGACGATCGCGTGGCCGATGTTCAGCTCGACGATGCCGTCGATCGCGGCGATCTGCTGCACGTTCGTGTAGTGCAGCCCGTGGCCCGCATTGACCTTCAGGCCAAGCCGCGCGCCGGCCTGCACGCCCGCGACGATACGCTCGTATTCGCGCTGCTGCGCCGCTTCGTCGTGCGCTTCGGCGTAGCGGCCCGTATGCAGCTCGATCACCGGTGCGCCCGCTTCGTGCGCGGCGCGGATCTGCGTATCGTCCGGGTCGATGAACAGCGACACGCGCACGCCCACGTCGGCGAGCTGCTTGCACGCCGCGCGCACGGCCTCGAAGTGGCCGGCGACATCGAGACCGCCTTCGGTCGTCAGTTCCTCGCGCTTCTCCGGCACGAGGCACGCATCGTGCGGACGCACTTCGCAGGCGATGTCGAGCATCTCGGCCGTCACCGCGCATTCGAGGTTCATGCGCGTCTTCAGCAGCGGGCGCAGCTCGCGCACGTCGGCGTCGACGATGTGACGACGATCCTCGCGCAAATGCAGCGTGATCGCATCCGCGCCCGCCTCTTCGGCGGCGAGCGCCGCGCGGATCGGATCGGGATAGCGCGTGCCGCGCGCATTGCGCAGCGTCGCGACGTGGTCGATGTTCACGCCGAGATCGATGGCGGTGGGCGTTGTCAGGAAGAAGCTCATAGGTTTTGCAGGTCGATCAGGATCTGACGCGTGGCGAGCGGCGTACCGCCGAGATAGGTGTTCAGCAGGAAGCGCATCAGCGTCTTGCTCTGCGCAACCGTCTGGGCTCGATGGTAATCGTCCTGCTCCATGTCGAGCAACGTCTGCCCGGTGATGACCGGCCAGTGCGACGGCACGTCGTCGTCCGCATTGCGCACACCGCGCTCGGGATCGAACACGTAGCGGCGCTCGGGCTCGACCGCGCGGCGCGCGACCGTGCGGTTCAGCGCCATCGCATAGCCGGTCTCGCGCAGCAGCACGCGCTCGAACGAGCGCAGCACCTGCACGGCAGGTTCGCCATGCGCGAGGCGCGTGAGGGTCAGCACGTAATGATTGAACAGCGGCGGCTGGGGATCCTCGCGCGCGCAGAATTTCACGAGCAGCTCGTTTGCGTAGAAACCGCACAACAGTCCGTCGCCGCCGAGCGGCAGCATCCCGCCGACCCACTCGGCGCCCGTCAGCGTGCGCACCTCGGATTTGCCGGACCAGGACAGCAGCAGCGGCTGGAAAGTCTGCAATACGCCGCGCAACGCCGAGTGCGGGCGCTTCGCGCCCTTCGCGACGAGCGCGAGCCGGCCGTGGTCGCGCGTCAGCACGTCGACGATCAGGCTCGTTTCCCGATACGGATAGCTGTGCAGCACGAACGCCGGCTGCTCGGCGACGCGGAAATCGGACGTGCGAGACGTCGCGCGCCGCGCCTTGCGCGGCGGTTCGGGCGGTGCCGGCAACGGCGCGTCGTTCGCGCCGGCGGTCACCGCGTCTTCGGTCGACGTCAGCGCGTCATTCGTACCCATAGGCACGCAGCCCCGCCTCGTTGTCGGCCCAGCCGCTCTTCACCTTCACGAAGGTCTCGAGGTACACGGGGCCGTCGAACAGCTTCTCCATGTCCATCCGCGCCTCGGTGCTGATCTGCTTGAGCTTCTCGCCCTTCTTGCCGATCACCATCGCCTTGTGCGTATCGCGCTCGACGAGGATCGTCGCGAAGATGCGCTTCAGGCGGCCCTCCTCCTCGAACTTGTCGATCAGCACGGTGCTCGTATACGGCAGTTCGTCGCCGGTCCAGCGGAATACCTTCTCGCGCAGGATCTCGGCCGCGAGAAAGCGCGAGCTGCGGTCGGTCAGTTCGTCCTCGCCGTAGATCGGCTCGCCTTCAGGCAGGTACGGCTTGATCGTGTCCAGCAGGCGCTTGATGTCTTCCGGCCGCTGCGCCGACAGCGGCACGAGTTCGGTGAATTCGCGCAGTCCGCTCATCTTCTGCATGAACGGGAACAGCGACGCCTTGTCGGTCACGCGGTCGATCTTGTTCGCGATCAGCAGCGTCGGCATGCCGGGCGGGATCAGGTCGAGCACCTTCTGGTCGTCGGGCCCGAAGCGGCCGGCCTCGATCACGAACAGGATCACGTCGACCGACGTCAGCGTCGACGTGACCGCGCGGTTCAGCGAACGGTTCAGCGCGGTGCTGTGACGGGTCTGGAAGCCCGGCGTGTCGACGAACACGAATTGCGCGTCGTCGAACGTGTTGATGCCGGTGATGCGGTGGCGGGTCGTCTGCGCCTTGCGCGACGTGATGCTGATCTTCTGGCCGACGAGTGCGTTCATCAACGTCGACTTGCCGACGTTCGGGCGGCCCACGATCGCGATCATGCCGCAACGGAAACCGGTAGGAGCGGGAGTGTTCATATCGTTTGGGAGACAGGTTCGGAAACGGCCGCGCGGCGCGCGGCACGATCGATGGGCAATTCAGTGGTCGGCATCGGCCACGCGCGCCTGCG
Source organism: Burkholderia sp. BCC0397 (assembly GCF_902832865.1). NCBI lineage: Bacteria > Pseudomonadati > Pseudomonadota > Betaproteobacteria > Burkholderiales > Burkholderiaceae > Burkholderia > Burkholderia sp. BCC0397. Next base: position 230,829 of record NZ_CADFDL010000003.1, read on the forward strand.
CGGCAGCAAGGCTCGCGCCGCCAGGCGGCGTCTCGGCGTCGGGTGCCTCGGCATCGCGTGCGCGCGCCGGCGTGCGCGCGGCGGCGTCGGCACTCGCGGAAGACTTGTCGGCCGACGACGATGCCGGATCGGCTGCGTGGCCGGCCGGCTTGTCGGCTACGCGCGGCGCGGCCTCGGCAGGCTTTTCCACAGGCTTTTCCGCGGCCTTGTCGGGCCGTTCGGCCGGTTTGTCGGCAACCTTGTCGGTCGCCGGCTTCGCCGCCCGCTCGCCCTTGTCCGTGGCCGGCTCGACATGCGCCGCACGGATCGCGGCCATCGGCGCGACAGCCGGCTCAGCGCCCGTCGCCGCAGCCGCGGCGGTTGCAGCCGGCACCGCGCCGGCCACCCTGGCCTCGCGCGCCGCCGCACGTTCCTTCCGCTCCGGCGAGCGCAGGTCGAGCGCTTCCTGCACGCCCTTCACGCCCGGCACGATCTCGGGTTCGACATGCTTGGACCCGCGCGCGTTTTTCGAGCGCTTCGGCTTCGCGGCCAGCATCGGCGCGGCCGCCATCACTTCGTCGAGCGCCTTCTTCGCGGCGGCCTGCTCGGCCGCGCGCCGGCTCGCGCCGGAGCCCGATACCTTGACGTCCAGCTTCGGCACCGTGCATTCGACCTCGAACTGCTGATTGTGCGCCGCGCCATGCGTCGCGACGACCGTATAGGTCGGCAGCGCGATCTTGTGCCCCTGCAGGTATTCCTGCAGCAGCGTCTTCGCGTCCTTGCCGAGCGTGCGCGGATCGATGTGGTCGAGAATCGGGATATAGAGGCGCTTGATGACCCCTTGGGCGGCTTCGAAGCCGCCATCGAGGAACACGGCCCCGATGATGGCTTCGAACGCGTCCGCGAGGATCGACGGCCGACGGAACCCGCCGCTGCGCAGTTCGCCCTCGCCCAGCCGCAGGCCGTCCGAGATATTCAGGGCCTGAGCAATTTCGTACAGCGACTGCTGTTTGACGAGGTTGGCGCGGACGCGCGACAGGTCACCTTCGTCCAGCTTGCTGAAACGCTGGAACAAAAGGGCGGCCACCGCGCAATTCAGAACGGAATCGCCGAGAAACTCGAGCCGTTCGTTGTGCGTGGCACTGTGACTGCGATGGGTCAAAGCCTGGCGCAACAATTCCGCATTGCGAAATTCGTAGCGCAGCCGGCTTTCCAACTGGGATGAGGGCATGTGCAGGAGTATAACGCGGGCGCCCGGTCGGGCCGAAACGGCACGGCCGGACACGAAAAGGCGCGACGAGGCGGTGTTACCGCCGGTTCTTAAAGTAGTTCGGCAATACGCGACGCGGCCCGTGCGTCGCGTATTGCGTGTGAATCGAATGCGGTCAGTTGAAGGAACCGATGCGCTTCAGGTCGCTGAAGTTCATCCAGATGAAGAACGCGCGGCCGACGATGTTCTGGTCCGGCACGAAACCCCAGTAGCGGCTGTCCGCGCTGTTGTCGCGGTTGTCGCCCATCATGAAGTAGTGACCGGGCGGCACCTTGCAGATCACGCCGCGGCTGTTGTACGTGCAGTTGTCGCGATACGGATAGTCGTAGGCGCCCATCACGAACGGCGGCACGGCCGGGTTGTTGAGGATCGCGTTCTTCTTGTTGCCGATCGTTTCCTCGAACTGCTTCGCGTAATTCTGGCGCTCGTCGTCGAAGAAATCGGGCAGCGGCGTTTCGGGCACCGGCTGGCCGTTGATCGTGAGTTGCTTGTCCTGGTATGCGACCGTGTCGCCCGGCAGGCCGATCACGCGCTTGATGTAGTCGACCGACTCGTCCTTCGGATAGCGGAACACGACGACGTCGCCGCGCGACAGCGGGCTGCCCTGCGTGATCTTCGTGTTCGTGACCGGCAGGCGCAGCCCGTATTCGAACTTGTTGACGAGGATGAAATCGCCGACGAGCAGCGTCGGCACCATCGAGCCCGAGGGAATCTTGAACGGCTCGACGACGAACGAACGCACGACGAACACGGCCAGGATCACCGGGAAGAAGCTCGCCGTGTACTCGAGCCACCACGGCTGGCGCAGCTTTTCGTCACGCAGCTTCGAACGCGTCTGCGTCGCGTTTTCGTCCGCGAAACGCTTGTCGATGCGCGACTGCTGGCGATCGAACTCCTCGATCGCCACGTCGGCCGCCTTGCGTCGCCGCGGCAGGAACACCAGTTTGTCCAGCACCCACGCTACGCCCGTCACGACGACGAGCACAAAAAGAATCAGCGCAAAATTCATAAAAGGATCAGTCCTGTTATTTGTCTTCGACGCGCAAGATCGCGAGGAACGCCTCCTGCGGGATCTCGACCGACCCCACCTGCTTCATGCGTTTCTTGCCTGCTTTCTGCTTTTCGAGCAGTTTCTTCTTGCGCGTGATGTCGCCGCCATAACACTTCGCCAGCACGTTCTTGCGCAGCGCCTTGATGTTCTCGCGGGCGATGATGTGTGCGCCGATCGTAGCCTGGATCGCCACGTCGTACATCTGGCGCGGAATGATCTCGCGCATCTTCGATGCCACTTCGCGGCCGCGGTACTGCGATTGCGACCGGTGGACGATCACCGACAGCGCGTCGACCTTGTCGCCATTGATCAGCATGTCGACCTTCACGACGTCCGCCGACCGGTATTCCTTGAACTCGTAATCCATCGACGCGTAACCGCGCGACACCGACTTCAGGCGGTCGAAGAAATCGAGCACGATCTCGGCCATCGGGATCTCGTAGGTCAGCTGCACCTGGCGGCCGTGATACTGCATGTTGATCTGCGAGCCGCGCTTCTGCGTACACAGCGTGATCACCGAGCCGACGTAGTCCTGCGGCATGTAGAGATTCACCGTGACGATCGGCTCGCGGATCTCCTCGATCTTCGGCGGTTCCGGCATCTTCGCGGGATTCTCGACCATCAAGAGCGAGCCGTCGCTCATCAGGACCTCGTAGACCACGGTCGGTGCCGTGGTAATGAGGTCCATGTCGAATTCGCGTTCGAGACGCTCCTGCACGATCTCCATATGCAGGAGACCCAGGAAGCCGCATCGGAACCCGAAGCCGAGCGCCTGCGACACTTCCGGCTCGTACTGCAGCGACGCGTCGTTGAGCTTCAGCTTCTCGAGCGATTCGCGCAGCGCGTCGTACTGGTTCGCTTCCACCGGATAGAGCCCGGCGAACACCTGCGGCTTCACTTCCTTGAAGCCCGGCAACGCTTCCGCCGCCGGCTTGGCCGTAAGCGTGACGGTGTCGCCGACCTTCGCGGCCGTCAGTTCCTTGATGCCCGCGATGATGAAGCCCACCTGCCCGGCCGACAGCGAGTCGAGATTGCGCGACTTCGGCGTGAACACACCGACGTGCTCGACCGGATACTGCGCGCCGGTCGCCATCATCTTGATCTTGTCCTTCGGACGCAGCGTGCCGTTGACGATGCGCACGAGCATCACGACGCCGACGTAGTTGTCGAACCACGAATCGATGATGAGCGCCTGCAGCGGCGCGTCGGGATCGCCCTTCGGCGCCGGCACCTTCGCGATCAGCGCCTCGAGCACGTCTTCGACGCCGAGGCCCGTCTTCGCGCTGCAGCGCGTCGCGTCGGTCGCGTCGATGCCGATCACGTCCTCGATCTCCTCGATCGCGTTCTCGGGGTTCGCGGCCGGCAGGTCGATCTTGTTCAGCACGGGCACGACTTCGACGCCGAGCTCGATCGCCGTGTAGCAGTTCGCGACCGTCTGCGCCTCGACGCCCTGGCTCGCGTCGACGACCAGCAGCGCGCCTTCACATGCGGACAGCGAACGGCTGACCTCGTACGAGAAGTCGACGTGCCCCGGCGTATCGATCAGGTTCAGGTTGTAGACCTTGCCGTCGCGCGCGCGGTAGGACAGCGCGGCCGTCTGCGCCTTGATCGTGATGCCGCGCTCGCGCTCGATATCCATCGAGTCGAGCACCTGCGCTTCCATTTCACGGTCGGCGAGGCCGCCGCATACCTGGATGATGCGATCCGCGAGCGTCGACTTGCCATGGTCGATGTGGGCGATGATCGAGAAATTGCGAATATGATCCATTCAGTGCCGATCAAGCGAAAAAGGCGCGCTCGACGACTGCTGAGCACGCCTTGTGTAAGTCGGTGAAAAAACAGCCTATTTTAGCCGAAAAGGCCTTCCCCGGGCGGTATTTCGGACGCCGGGCCGCGCGGTGCCCGGCCGGGGCGCCTGCCGGGCCGAACCCCGTGCAGAGAAAGCGGCACCGGCCGGCAGCAGGCCGGGCTCAGCGCCGGGCCGCGAGCGCGTCGCGCACCCGCGCATCGTCGAACCGGTGGCGGCACACTTCCGCGCCGTCCAGCAGCAGCACGGGCACGTCCTCGTCGTAACGCGCGACGAGCGCCGCATCGGTGTCGATGTCGACGTAGTCGACCGCGACGCCGAATTCGGCCGCCACCGGCGCCAGTGCGTCGCGCATGTCGTCGCACAGGTGGCACCAGCCGCGGCCGTAGAGCGTGAACATCGGCGCGTTACTTCTGGCGCGGCCGCACGGGCACGAACTGCGTGTTGTCGCCGCGCCGCACGAGCACCGCGACCGCCTTCTGCGGATCGAGCTGCGCGGTCACGTCGGCGAACTGCTTCGCGTTCGTGATGTCGGTGTCGCCCACACGCAGCACGATGTCGCCGCGCTGCAGGCCCGCACGGGCGGCCGGGCCGTCGACGCCGTCGATCTGCACGCCGTTCTTCAGCTTCAGCGTCTTCATCTGCTCCGCCGTCAGGTCGCTGACCGTCAGGCCGAGCGAATTGGTCTGGCGCGGCTTCTGCGGCGCGTTCTTGCGCTGCTCGGCCTTCGCCGTCGACTCGACCGGCGTCTCGGCGATCGTGATCGGCAGATCGCGTGCCTGACCCTTGCGCCACACGCTGACCGTCGCCTTCGTGCCGGGCTTCGTGTCGCCGACCATGCGCGGCAGGTCCGACGCCGCATCGACCGGACGGCCGTTGAACTTCAGGATAATGTCGCCCGGCTGGATGCCGGCCTTGTCGGCCGGGCCGCCCGGCTCGACGCTGCTGACGAGCGCGCCTTCGGCCTTCGGCAACCCGATCGAGTCGGCCACGTCCTTCGTCACCTCGCCGATCGCCACCGCGATCCGGCCGCGCGTGACCTTGCCCGTCGCCTTCAGCTGGTCGGCCACGCGCATCGCCTCGTCGATCGGAATCGCGAACGAAATGCCCATGAAGCCGCCGGTCCGGCTGTAGATCTGCGAGTTGATGCCGATCACCTCGCCCTGCATGTTGATCAGCGGGCCGCCCGAGTTGCCGGGGTTCACGGCGACGTCGGTCTGGATGAACGGCAGGTAGTCGCCCGTGTTGCGGCTCTTCGAGCTGACGATGCCGGCCGTGACCGTGTTGTCGAGGCCGAACGGCGAACCGATCGCGACGACCCACTCGCCGACGCGCACCTTGTTCGAATCGCCGATCGCGACGACCGGCAGGTTCGACGCCTGGATCTTGACGACCGCGACGTCCGTGCGGTCGTCGACGCCGATCAGCTTCGCCTTGAATTCGCGCTTGTCGGTCAGCGTCACGTAGATGGTGTCCGCATCGTCGACGACGTGCGCATTGGTCATCACGTAACCGTCGGCCGACACGATGAAGCCCGAGCCGACGCCGCGGTTCTGCTCGGTGTCGGGCGAATTGTCCGGCGCCGGCGCGTTCTTCGGGTTGCTGCCGTTGCCGCCGCCGTTGCCGGGCGCCTGCGGCAGCGGAATGCCGAAGAAGCGCCGGAAGAATTCCGACATGTCGCCGTTGTCGAAGCCGGGCGGGAGCATCCCGCGCGGGCCGCTCGTCGGCACGTTGGCGGTAGTCCGGATGTTCACGACGGCCGGGCCGACCTTTTCGACCAGATCGGCAAAGTCGGGCAGGCTGGCAGCGGGAGCCGTCACTGCGAACGCGGTATGCGGCACGACCGGCAGGCAGGCAGACAGCGCCGCCGCCGCGAGCCATTTGCGCAGCGTGAGTTTCATCATGTCGGAAGCCGTAGCGTTACTTGGAAGCCTTGTATTCTATGGCAGACGCGAACTGCTGCAACGTCGCCGGCGGCACTTCGCCGAGCACGGTGATCCAGTAGTCGCCGCGGCGCTTCACGAGAACGTGCGTCGCACCGGTGCTGCCCGCGCCTTCCTTGCGCGTGTTCTTTTCGGCCGGCTCGATGAAAACCGAGATCGTCGCGAGGCCGTCGGTGAACACGGCCTGATCGACCGGGATCGGCGGATCGCCCGCATCGCGCGCGGCCATCGGCCGGCGCACTTCACGAATCTTCTGGAAGCCGGCGACGCTCGGCGCGAGCTGCCAGCCCTGCGCTTCCATGTCGACAGTCGCGACCGGCGGGCGCACGACCGTCCAGCCGTTCAGGTTGCGCATGCCGGCTGCAATCGCGGCCTTGTCGCCGCTTGCGCCGCCCGTCTGCAATTGCGAGAACGCGATCTGCTCGAGCACGTGATCGTTCGCATCGAGCGTCTGCGAACGCAGCAGCAGCCCGGTGCGCGCGTCGGCCCACAGCTTGTACGTGAAACGGTACGCATCCTTCGGCACGAGTTCGACGACCTGCGCGTCGATCCCGGCCACGCGGTCCTTGCCGAGCAACTTCGCATCGTAGACGGACATCACGTGCTCGCCGCTCGCGCCGAGCAGCGCGGGGAACGAGTCGCGCGTCTGACGGCGCTCGACCACGCACAGCTTGCGCTCGGGCACGAACGTATACAGCTCGTCGTTGTGCCGCAGCAGCTTGCGCGGCTTGCCGTCGAGCGTCTCGATCCGCTCGAACTCGCCGTCGCGGGACGACACGTGCGCGATGCGCGACGACTGCACATACCCGCCGCGCTGGTAGACGAACGTACCTTCGTAGCTCTGCTGCTGCGCGGCCTGCTGGACACGGTCGAGCCAGTCCGCGGCGCCCTTGCGGGTCGCGACGGGATCGTCCGGTTGCTGGGCGCTGGCAGGAATGGATTGAACGGACAACAGGGCGGCTGCGCAAAGCAGGAGGGCCGGCAGCCGCTTCCATCCGGAGATGGCGTGATTCAACTGCAATGTCCGCATCGGGTTTATTGGCCTGGCGTGGTGGTCACGGCAGCGCGGATCAGCGGCATCGAACCCGTGACGACGGGCTGCTGGGCGAATTGCTGGTGCGCTTCAAGGTATTGGTCGAGGCTGGCGTCGCGAATGATGTTGACGTCCTGCAGGCCCGGCTGGGCCGATGCCTGCGCAACCGTCACGCGCTGCAGGTTGCCGTTCTGCGGCGCGCCCACCGATGCGACCTGGACGGCGCCCGGGGCACCGGCCGTCTGCATCTGCGGGACGACGATCCACGTCAGCGTGGCGGCCGCGGCGGCCACCGCGAACGCGGGCACGACGCGGCGGCGCAGCGACAGCAGCTTGCGCGCGACCGGCGCGGCCGCCGGTGCCAGCAGATGCGGCTCGCTTTCGAGCGCAGCCGACATGCGCGCGGTGAACGCGACGCTCAGCGCGGGCGGCAGCGCGAGCTCGTCCGAGCGCAGCGCATCGCCGATCAGGTGGTAATGGGCCCACACGGCGCGATCCGCGCGGTCGAGCTCAGCCAGAAACTGCCCGTGATCCGGGCCATCGAACATTTCGCCGTCGACCAGCGCGGAAAGGCGCTCGCCGCGCGAGCACGCTTGCGATTGCGTATTGACCGACCCCATGATGCTCCCCATCTTGCACACCCCGTCGTGACTTCACGACTCTATCCGTAACTAGACCCCGACCCGCGTCGTTCCGCCCATCGCGCTTACCAGCGCTTGCCTTCGGGCGTATCGAGCAGCGGACGCAATTTGGCAGCGATTGCCTCGCGTGCACGGAAGATCCGCGACCGGACCGTCCCGATCGGACAGCCCATCATTTCCGCGATCTCTTCGTAGCTCAGGCCCTCGATCTCGCGCAGCGTGATTGCCTGGCGCAGTTCTTCGGGCAGCAGAGCCATTGCAGCGTTGACCGTCTCGGCAATCTGCTTGCTCATCAACATCGATTCAGGCGTGTTGATATCCCTTAGTTGGTCTGCGTCGGAGAAAGTTTCCGCTTCCTCCGCATCGGCCTCGGTCGAGGTCGGCGCCCGGCGGCCTTGCGTCGCAAGGTAGTTCTTCGCCGTGTTGACGGCAATTCGGTACAACCACGTATAGAACGCCGATTCGCCGCGGAATTGCGGCAGCGCACGATACGCCTTGATGAACGCGTCCTGGGCCACATCCTCGACCTCGGCGGGATCCCGCACGAGGCGCGAGATCAGCCGAATGATCTTGCGGTGGTATTTGGAGACCAGGAGTTCGAACGCCGCCTTGTCGCCCTTCTGTACGCGCTCGACCAGAGCCTGATCGATTTCTTTTTCACTCACCTGACAAATCCGTTAACTAGGGATGCAACGCGGAGCGTTATTGTAGCGTTCCGGCGCCGGCCGCTGGTTACGGCCCGTAACCGAGCCGCCCTCATGCCCGCCCCGCCGCCCCGGCCGTTCTCGCCAGCACCGACAGCGCGCTGAACGACGCGGCGTCGAGCGCGTCGGCCGGAATCAGCAGCGGCCGGGCCCGCCGGGCGCCCTGCCCGACCGACAGCACCAGCAGCAGGCTGCTCCAGTGCGCATGGCCCGTCACGCGGCCACGGGCCAGCAACCGCCCGGTGCGGCCAAACGCCGCAATCTCCCCGAAGGCATCGATCCGCAGCTCGGCCGGCAGCCGGCGGGCGCAGGCCCGCGCCGCCCATATGGCCAGCAGTGCCGCCGTCGCGGCCGACACGCCTGCGCCGGCGGCAGCGCCCGCGCGCGGCGCCCAGAACAGGTACGCCGACGCGGCAGCCGACGCGACGAACGCGGCCAGCACGAGATACGACACGGCCGAGGCCCGCAACGCAAAGCGCTGCGGACGCCCGGCCGGAGCATCGAATGGACTCGTCAAGCGATTCGACGTCAGACGCGCTTGAACACCAGCGTGCCGTTGGTACCGCCGAAGCCGAAGTTGTTCTTCACGGCCACGTCGATCTTCATGTCACGCGCGGTGTTCGCGCAGTAATCGAGATCGCACTCGGGGTCCTGGTTGAAGATGTTGATGGTCGGCGGCGACACGTTGTTGTGCAGCGCCAGCACCGTGAACACCGACTCGAGGCCGCCCGCGCCACCCAGCAGGTGGCCCGTCATCGACTTCGTCGAGTTGACCACCATCTTGTACGCGTGCTCGCCGAAGGCCGCCTTCACCGCGTCGGACTCGTTCTTGTCGCCCAGCGGCGTCGACGTGCCATGCGCGTTCAGGTACTGCACCTCGTCGGCATTCACGCCGGCGTCGCGCAGTGCCGCGACCATGCAGCGGCGCGGGCCGTCCATGTTCGGCGCGGTCATGTGGTACGCGTCGCCCGTCATGCCGAAGCCCGAGACTTCCGCGTAGATCTTCGCGCCACGCGCCTTCGCCGCCTCGTACTCTTCGAGCACCATCACACCCGAGCCCTCGCCCAGCACGAAGCCGTCGCGATCCTTGTCCCACGGACGCGACGCGGTAGCCGGATCGTCGTTGCGGGTCGACAGCGCGCGCGCTGCGGCGAAACCGCCGATGCCGAGCGGCGACACCGTCGATTCGGCGCCGCCCGCGACCATCACGTCGGCGTCGCCGGCCTGGATCAGGCGCGCGGCGAGGCCGATGCTGTGCAGGCCGGTCGTGCAGGCCGTCACGGCCGCAAGGTTCGGGCCCTTCAGGCCGAACATGATGCTCAGGTGACCCGAGATCATGTTGATGATCGAACCCGGCACGAAGAACGGCGAAATCCGGCGCGCGCCGCGATCGACGTAGGTCTGGTGCGTATCTTCGATCATCGGCAGGCCGCCGATGCCGGAGCCGACCAGCACGCCGATGCGTTCCGCATTGGCTTCGGTCACTTCCAGTCCGCTGTCCCTGACGGCCTGGATGCCGGCGGCGATGCCGTAATGGATGAACGTATCCATGTTCCGGGCTTCCTTCGCCGGGATGTACTCCTCGGCGCTGAAACCCTTCACTTCGCCCGCGAAATGGCAGGCGAGGTTCGACGCATCGAACTTCGTGACGGTGGCGATACCGGACTTGCCGGCGACGAGATTGGCCCAGCCGTCGGCAACATTATTGCCAACAGGCGAAATCAGCCCCAGGCCTGTAACGACAACACGACGGCGGCTCACGGTAACCTCTTTTCCATTATTGGATGACAAAAACAAAAGCCACAGTGGCCACAGGAACCAGCCCTGCGAGCCCTGTGGCTGTTAGTCCGTCCGGCGCGAAGCCGGCAGGATGGCGCGTCAATCGCGAAGATCGCGGCGACGTGGCGGACAAGCGCGAAAGGCGCTTACGCCTTGACGTTTGCGCGAGCGTAGTCGATCGCTTGCTGAACGGTCGTGATCTTCTCCGCTTCTTCGTCCGGGATTTCCATGCCGAACTCGTCTTCGAGCGCCATCACCAGTTCGACCGTGTCGAGCGAGTCCGCGCCCAGGTCGTTCACGAACGAAGCTTCGTTCTTGATCTCGGCTTCCGCGACGCCCAGTTGTTCAGCGACGATCTTCTTGACACGTTGTTCGATGTTGTCCATTACCCCTCCGAGGGAAAGTTCAGATTTACAAGTGCGCGCATTTTATCAGGTTTGCTGACGCCAAAACGCGCGTTGGCTTGATGGTCGATCAAGCGCCGATCCGCCTGAAAAACGGGATACGGCGCGGATGGTAAACGAAAACCGTTACGACATGTACATGCCGCCGTTCACGTGCAGCGTCGTGCCGGTGATGTAACCGGCCTGCGGCGATGCGAGGAACGCGACGGCGTGGGCGATGTCCTCCGGGCTGCCGAGGCGGCCGAGCGGAATCTGGGTCTTGAGCGCGGCCTGCTGTTCTTCCGGCAGCGTCTTCGTCATGTCGGTGTCGATGAAGCCCGGCGCGACGCAGTTCACGGTGATGCCGCGGCTGCCGATTTCACGCGCGAGCGCACGCGTCATGCCCGCGACGCCGGCCTTCGCGGCCGCGTAGTTGACCTGACCCGGATTGCCGGCCGAGCCGACCACCGACGTGATGTTGATGATACGGCCGCCGCGCGCCTTCATCATCGGGCGCAGCACCGCACGCGACAGGCGGAACACCGACTTCAGGTTGGTGTCGATCACCGCGTCCCAGTCCTCGTCCTTCATCCGCATCGCGAGCTGGTCCTGCGTGATGCCCGCGTTGTTGACGAGCACGTTCAGCGCGCCGAATTCCTTCACGGTCGCATCGATCAGCGCCTCGGCGGCTGCCGCGTCGTTGACGTTCAGCACCGCGCCGCGGCCCGTGACGCCCGCCTCCGCGAACGCCGCGGTGATCGCGGCGGCGCCCGATTCGCTCGTCGCCGTGCCGATCACCGTCGCGCCCAGGCGCGCGAGTTCGAGCGCGATCGAACGGCCGATGCCGCGCGACGCGCCGGTCACGATCGCAACCTGTTTATCGAGAGTCTTGTCCATGAATCGATTATCCGTTGCTTGGGAAAAGGCGCCGCGTCAGGCGGTCGCGAGCTTGAGCACTTCGTCGAGCGAAGCCGGATCGAACACCAACGCACCCGTCAGGTTGCCGTCGATGCGCTTCGTCAGGCCGGCGAGCACCTTGCCCGGGCCGCATTCGATCACGTGCGTGACGCCCGTGCCCGCGATGTGCCGCACGCACTCGACCCAGCGCACCGGGCCCGCGGCCTGGCGCACCAGCGCATCCTTGATCGCGGCCGGATCGCTGACCACGGCGACGTCGATGTTGTTGACGACCGGAATCTGCGGCGCCTTCACGTCGACGTTCGAGAGATAGTCGCGCAGCTGATCCGACGCCGGCTTGAGCAGCGACGAATGGAACGGCGCCGACACCGGCAGCGGCAGCGCGCGCTTCGCGCCCTTCGCCTTCGCGATTTCGCATGCCTTTTCGACCGCGGCCTTGCTGCCTGCGATCACGACCTGCGCAGGCGCATTGAAGTTCACCGCTTCGACGACGCCCGCTTCCGCGGCTTCGGCGCACACCGCGCGCACCGTGTCGTCGTCGAGGCCCAGGATCGCGGCCATGCCGCCCTGGCCGACCGGCACGGCCGTCTGCATCGCCTGCGCGCGAAAGCGCACGAGCGGCACCGCGTCCTTGAACGCGAGCGCGCCGGCCGCGACGAGCGCCGTGTATTCACCGAGGCTGTGGCCGGCGACGATCGACGGCGCCGGGCCGCCTGCCTGCTGCCATGCGCGGTAACACGCGTACGCTGCGGTCAGCATCACGGGCTGCGTGTTGGTGGTCAGGTTCAGCTCTTCGGCCGGACCTTCGGCGATCAGCTTGCCGAGATCCTGATTGAGTGCATCGGACGCTTCCTGGAGCGTCTCGCGCACGACGGCCAGATCGGCGAATGCGTTGAGCATGCCGATCGCCTGCGAGCCCTGCCCCGGAAAAACGAATGCAAATTTCATATCGTCCCCAATTGAATCGATTCGGACGGCGCGCACGAACGGCGCGCCGACGGGATCCGCGCGCGGCTTGTCGCGCGCCGCGGATCAGAAGCGGAAGACCGACGCGCCCCAGGTGAAGCCGCCGCCGACGCCTTCGATCAGCACGTGCTGGCCACGCTGGATGCGACCGTCGCGCACCGCGGCGTCGAGCGCCAGCGGAATCGACGCGGCCGACGTGTTGCCGTGTTGGTCGACCGTCACGACCATGCGCTCCTGCGGCAGGCCGAGCTTGCGGCAGGTGCTGGTCATGATGCGGATGTTGGCCTGGTGCGGAATCAGCCAGTCGATTTGCTCGGGCGCGAGATTCGCCTTCGCGAGCGCTTCGATCGCGACCTTTTCGAGCACGTTGACCGCGAGCTTGAACACGGCCTGCCCGTCCATATGCAGGAACGCGCTGCCGTCGATCACACCGCGATTGACGTTGCCCGGCGTGCACAGGATGTTCGAGTAGCTGCCGTCCGCGTGCAGCGCGCTGCCGAGCACGCCCGGCTCTTCCGATGCGGACAGGATCACCGCGCCCGCGCCGTCGCCGAACAGCACGCAGGTCGTGCGGTCCTTGAAGTCGAGAATGCGCGAGAAGGTCTCCGCGCCGACGATCAGCGCCGTGCGGTGCTGGCCGCTGCGGATGAAGCTGTCGGCCGTCGCCATCGCGTACGCGAAGCCCGAGCACACCGCCTGCACGTCGAATGCCGCGCCGCCGTTCTTGATGCCGAGCTTGTTCTGCAGCAGGCACGCGGTGCTCGGGAACACGAAATCGGGGGTCGAAGTCGCGACGATGATCAGGTCGATCGACTGCGGATCGATACCGGCCATTTCAATCGCACGACGCGACGCCTCGTGCGCGAGATCGCTCGTCGTGACGTCGGGTGCGGCGAAATGGCGCGCATGGATGCCCGTGCGCGCCACGATCCATTCATCGCTCGTCTCGATGCCTTCCTTCGCAAGACGATCGGTCAACTGCTGGTTCGTGACGCGGTCGGGCGGCAGGTAGCTGCCCGTGCCGAGCACGCGGGAATAGAGAGTCGATTGGGCCATTTAAGCTTTAGAGGATTGCGCAGCGGAAGGTTCGGCGTGATGGCCTGCGGCCGGGCCTGCATGGCCCGCGCCGCCCGCGTCGTGCTCGCCATCGCCGAGCGATACTGAATTATCCGCCATCGCGCGCGCGAGGCGCTCCAGCACCCCGTTTTTGACGGCATCATACCCGCGTTTGATCGCCCACTCAAACGCGTAGGCGTCGGCCGAACCGTGACTCTTGATCACGAGGCTCTTCAGCCCAAGCAGCGCCGCGCCGTTGTACTGGCGGTGGTCGACGCGCTTCTTGAAACGCATCAGCACGGGCAGCGCGAGCAGCGCCATCAGCTTCGACATCAGCGAACGGCCGAACTCCTCGCGGATGATGTCCGACAGCATCTGCGCGAGCCCTTCGGACGTCTTCAGCGCGACGTTGCCGACGAAGCCGTCGCAGACGATCACGTCGACGGTGCCCTTGTAGATGTCGTTGCCTTCCACGTTGCCGCGGAAATTGAGCGTGCTGGCGCGCAGCAGCTCGCCTGCGCGCTTGATCGTCTCGTTGCCCTTGATGACCTCTTCGCCGATGTTCAAGAGGCCGATCGTCGGGCGCTCCTTGCCTTCGAGCGCGGCCACGAGCGCGTGCCCCATCTCCGCGAACTGCAGCAGGTGCTGCGGTTCGCAGTCGACGTTCGCGCCGAGGTCCAGCATCATCGTGTAGCCGGTCGGGTTCGGCAGCGCGAACGCGATCGCGGGCCGCTCGATGCCGGGCAGCGTCTTGAGCACGTAACGGGAAACGGCCATCAGCGCGCCGGTATTGCCGGCGGAAATGCAGGCCTGCGCCGCGCCTTCCTTGACGTGGTTGAGCGCGACGCGCATCGAAGAATCCTTCTTCTTGCGCAGCGCCACTTCGACAGGGTCGTCCATCGCCACGACTTCGGTGGCGGGCACGATGGTCAACGCGGGATCGTCGAGGGCTTTCAGCTTCTTCAGCTGAGCGCGAATCGCGCTTTCGATGCCGACGAGCATCAGGTGCGCATCGGGATGCGCGCGGACGAACTTGACTGCCGCGGGAACGGTCACGGACGGGCCGTGGTCGCCTCCCATGCAATCGATTGTGAGCTTTACGGTCATGGAATGCGACGAATTTCAGGCACAAAAAAGCGGCAGTTGAATGCCGCCTTTTTGTTGCGCCAGGAAAGTGTCAAGCGAACCAGTTGTCACGCGAACGGCGAGCGTAGCGCGCAACGCGTGACTTGACGCTTAGTCGTTCTTCGTCTTGACGACTTTCTTGCCGCGATAGTAGCCGTTCGGGCTGACGTGGTGACGCAGATGCACTTCACCCGTGCTCGGCTCGACTGCCAGCGGCGTGGTCGTCAGAAAATCGTGCGAACGATGCATGCCGCGCTTCGACGGCGACTTCTTGTTTTGCTGGACTGCCATGACTAACTCCTAAATAATTTTCCGGATTCTAACACAGCCCGATCCGGCGCTTAACTACCCTGGCCCAAAGCCCTTACGCCTTCCCGCGCCACAACTGCTTAGTGTTTCTTGGTGCCGTCACCGTCCTTCTTCAACGCTTGCAGCGCTGCGAACGGATTCGGCCGTTTGCCTTCGTCCCCGGCTTCGCCGGACTCCTCGTCCGCCTCTTCCACGGGACCGCTCGCGCCCGACACGAGGCTTTCGTGAACTGCCGGGCAAACCTCGTGCTTGGGCACGAGCGGCAACGAAAGCAGCAATTCCTCTTCGATCAAGTCGACGAGATCGAACTGGCGTGAGCCCACGATCACATCGGCTTCATCGTCGTCGAGCGGAAATTCCTCGGCTTCTTCTTCGGTCGCGACGACCCGGTACGTCATGTCGACGTCGAACGTCTGGTCGTACGGCGTCATGCAGCGCTGGCACGTGAGCCACGCATGGCCGTGCACCGCGAGGCGCAGATACGGCTGCTGCCCGTCGGCGCCGTCGTCCTGCAACTCCTTCTGCGTGAACCCTTCCGCCTGCCACGTGAAGACCGTGTCGCGATCCGGCACGTCCGTCGGCACTTCGTTTAACATGCGCGGCAGTTGCGAGAGGTGCACCGCCCCGGCTGCCTGCCGCCCGCTGCGGGCGAACTCGAACAGGTCGACCGCGTGCGGATCGAGGGCCGCCGCAGGTTTGCCAGAAGAAGTGTTCATGTGCGCTCCTGCCTACAGGCTGACTTGCGGGATCCGGCTTGGCACCGCTCGCGTACGGCTCATCGAAGGATGACGTACTTTACTTCCGAAGACCCGGCAGGCGCCACCACCACGGAAGCCTGCCGACGAAAAGCGGGAAAGCATACCTGTTTTACCTTTTGCGGTCAATCACTTAAGCTTGCGTCCGCGCAACGCCGCGCCACACCTGACGACTCACCGATCCAACCGACCATGCCGGATACCGTTTGCCGCCCGCCGCGGCTGATTCTTGCCTCCAGTTCCCGCTACCGCCGCGCGCTCCTCGAGCGCCTCGGCGTACCGTTCGACGTCATGTCGCCCGACCTCGACGAAACCCCGCTCGCCGGCGAAACGCCGGCCGCGACCGCGCTGCGTCTCGCCGACGCGAAGGCGCGCGCCGTGGCCGCGACGATCGACGCGCCGGACGGCGTGCTCGTGATCGGGTCGGACCAGGTCGCGACCTTCGACGGGCACCAGATCGGCAAGCCCGGCACGCATGAGCGCGCGCTCGCGCAACTCATGTCGATGCAGGGCCGCGAAGTCGAATTCCACAGCGCGCTCTGCCTGTACGACAGCCGCACCGACGAAGCGCAGGTCGAGGACATCGTCACGCACGTGCGCTTCCGTTCGCTGCCCGAGGCCGAACTCGACGCCTACCTGCGCGCGGAAACGCCGTACGACGTGGCCGGCAGCGCGAAGTCCGAAGGGCTCGGCATCGCGCTGCTCGACGCGATCGACTCGGACGACCCGACCGCGCTCGTCGGCCTGCCGCTGATCGCCCTCACGCGGATGCTGCGCGCCGCCGACTACCCGTTGTTTGCCATCACCCGAGGAGACCGCGCATGACCGCCGGCACGCTTTACCTTGTTCCGAACACGCTCGGCGAAGGCGACGAATCGATGCTCGCCGCCGTACTGCCCGCCGCCGTGCAGGCGCGCGCCGGCACGCTCGGCTATTACATCGGCGAGAACGCGAAAACGACCCGCGCGTTTCTGAAGAAGATCGGCACGACGCGCCCGATCCAGGAAATCGAGATCAGCGAGCTGAACGTCAATACGCCGGCCGGCGCCATCGACCGGCTGCTCGCGCCCGTGCTGGCCGGCGCGGACGCCGGCCTCGTGTCGGAGGCCGGCTGCCCGGCCGTCGCCGACCCCGGTGCGCTGCTGGTGCGCCGCGCGCACGAGCGCGGCGTGAAGGTCGTGCCGCTCGTCGGGCCGAGTTCGATCCTGCTCGCGCTGATGGCGTCGGGCCTGAACGGCCAGAGTTTCGCGTTCAACGGCTACCTGCCGGTCGATGCGGCCGCGCGCGCGAAACGCCTGCGCGAACTCGAGCAACTGTCGCGCAAGGCGCGCCAGACGCAGATCTTCATCGAAACGCCGTACCGGAATCACGCGATGCTCGACACGCTGGTCGCGACCTGCGCGCCGTCGACGCAGATCTGCGTCGCGGCCGACCTGACCCTCGCGACCGAGACGATCGCGAGCCGCACGGTGGCGGACTGGAAAAAGGCGCCTGCGCCGAATCTGCAGAAGCGCCCCGCGATCTTCCTGCTGCTCGCGAACTGATGCCGCGACCGGCGATCGGCTCTAACTGATGAAAGTGAAAGGCGGGCCATCGCGGCCCGCCGGTTGGCACCGTCAGCCGTCAGCCGTCAGCCGTCAGCGCAGGCTGACCGACGCGCCGCCGGCCGTCAGCGCCTTCATCGCGGCGCCCCCGACGGCCGCGCCGAACTTGCGCGCGACACGATTCGTCAGGCTTTCCTTCACCGTGTAGTCGACCAGATCCGGCGCCTTCAGCACGTCGCGCGCGACCGTGTCGGTCGTGCCGTAGCCGTCGGCGAGCCCGAGCTCGACGCTCCTCTCGCCGGTCCAGAACAGGCCGGAGAACATGTCGGGCGTCTCGTGCAGCCGCTTGCCGCGGCCATCCTTCACCGCCTTGATGAACTGCGCATGCACCTGGTCGAGCAGCGCCTGCGCGTGCGCGTCCATCTTCGGCGTTTCCGGCGAGAACGGATCGTAGAAGCCCTTGTTTTCGCCCGACGTATGCAGGCGCCGCTCGACCCCGAGCTTGCCCATCAGCCCGGTGAAGCCGAACCCGTCCATCAGCACGCCGATCGACCCGACGATGCTCGCCTTGTCGACGAAGATCTTGTCGGCCGCGGACGCGATGTAATAGCCGCCCGACGCGCACATGTCGGTCACGACGACGTACAGCGGCTTGTCCGGATACTTGCCGCGCAACCGCCGGATCTCGTCGTAGACCATCCCGGCCTGCACCGGGCTGCCGCCCGGGCTGTTGATCCGCAGCACGACGCCGACCGTGCCGTCGTCGTCGAACGCGGCGTCGAGCGCCGTGTTGATGTCCTCGGCGTTCGCGTTGACGCCGGCCGCGATCTCGCCGTCGATCGTCACGAGCGCCGTATGCCGCCCGCTCGACGAGAACTTCGAATCGCTCGAGAAATCGATCAGCGCGAACGCGAACAGCACGAACACGCCGAGAAACGCGAAGCGGAAGAAGATCTTCCAGCGCCGTGCCGCGCGCTGCTCCTTGACGGCCGCGAGCGCGATCCGCTCGAGCGCCGCGCGCTCCCAGCTCGGTTCACGGTTGTCGGGACGGGAGGAGGAATCCGGGGAATTCGGTTGGTCGGCCATGCAGTGGTGTCGTCAGTCGGTCGTGGCGGGAGTGGCAGGATGCAGATCCGCATCGGGCACCCAGAATACCGCACGGCCGTCGGGCGTGTCGCGCTCGTCGACCTCGACCGGCCGCAGGCGGCCGCCGCGGCACGGGCCGCCGACGCACTTGCCGGTATCCGGCGCATAGATCGCGCCGTGCGTCGCGCACATCAGATAGAGGCCCGACGACTCGAAGAACTGCCCTTCGGCCCAGTCGAGCTCCATCGGCACATGCGCGCAGCGGTTCAGGTAGCCGTAGGCGCGGCCGTCGTAGCGCACGAAGAACACGACGGCCTGTTCGCCGCGCAGCGTCGCATCGACGCGCACGCCGGCGCCGCCGTCGGTCAGCGCGCTCGATGCGCACACGCGCACGGCGTCCGGCGCCGCGCTCATGCGTGCTCCCGCAGCCATGCTGCCAGCGCGCCGACGTCCGGCGCGACGAAGCGCGGCGTGAGCGCCGCCAGCGCATCGGCCGTGTGCGCGCCGTATGAGACGCCGACGCCGGCCGCCCCCGCGCTGGCGGCCATCTGCAGGTCGTGCGTGGTGTCGCCGATCATCACGGTGCGCGCAAGGTCCTGCCCCAATTCGCGAGACAGTTCATGCAGCATCGCCGGGTGCGGCTTCGAGAACGTCTCGTCCGCGCAGCGCGTCGCGTCGAACAGGCTCGTGAGCTTCGACTGGTCGAGCACGCGGTTCAGCCCGACCCGGCCCTTGCCGGTCGCGACCGCGAGCAGATAGCCCGTATCGCGCAATTCCGCGAGCAGCTCGCGCACGCCGGCGAACAGTTCGATGCGCTGGTCGTCCAGCAGGTAGTGATAGCGATAACGCTCCGCCAGCCGCGGATAGTCGGATGGATCGAGGGTCGGAGCTGTAATCTTCAGCGCATCGCGCAGGCCGAGGCCGATCACGTAGCGGGACGCCTCGTCGGACGGCGTGGGCAGGCCGAGATCGCGGCATGCGGCCTGGATGCTGTGCGCGATGTGCGCAGTCGAATCCATCAGCGTGCCGTCCCAGTCGAAGACGATCAGGTCAAATTGCTGTCGAGCCATGCGGTTCAGGCGTTATCGCGCAATGCGCTGAGTTGATCGAGAAAGCGCCGGCATTCGGCCGGCAGCGGCGCATCGAACTGCAGCGCCTCGCCGGTCAGCGGGTGAGCGAGCTTCAGCCGGTGCGCATGCAGGAACATCCGCTTCAACGACGGCTGCGCGTTCGCGCGCGCCAGCGCCTTGTTCAGTGCGAAATCGCCGTACTTGGCGTCGCCGGCGATCGGCAGGCCGAGATGCGCGAGGTGCACCCGGATCTGATGGGTCCGACCCGTTTTGAGTTCCGCTTCGACGAGCACGTAGTCGGCCCAGCGGTCGACGAGGTTGAACACCGTATGCGACGCCAGCCCGTCGTCCTGCACGCGCACGCGGCGCTCCCCTTCCGGGGTCGAATACTTGAACAGCGGCGCCTTCACCGCGCGGCGCCGGCCCCAGTCGGGCTGCCATTCGCCGTGCGCGCACGCGAAGTAGCGCTTGTCCATCCTGTTCTCGCGAATCTGCTCGTGCAGGCCCACGAGCGCCGTGCGCTTCTTCGCGAGCATCAGGATCCCGGACGTCTCGCGGTCGAGCCGGTGCACCAGTTCGAGGAATTTCGCGCGCGGGCGCGACTGGCGCATCTGCTCGATCACGCCGAACGCGACGCCGCTGCCGCCGTGGACCGCGACCCCGGCCGGCTTGTCGATGACGAGCATCGCGTCGTCCTCGTACAGCACGTCGAAATTCGCGGGCGGCACGACGGGCGTGTCGGCGCGCGCGAGGTCGGCCGCCGCCACCCGCACCGGCGGCACGCGGACGAGGTCGCCCAGTGCGAGGCGGTACTGGGCGTCGATCCGGCCCTTGTTGACGCGCACTTCGCCGCTGCGGAGGATCCGGTAAATATGGCTTTTCGGCACGCCTTTACAGACGCGCAACAGGAAATTGTCGATCCGCTGACCGGCCGAGTTTTCGTCGATCTCGATCATCGATACCTGGCCGCTTGCGACCGAATTCTGGGATATTTTGCCTAACTCATTCATACTGAATATAATTTTGCCCAGCCTGACGTTGTGGGTGGCCTGTTCGGCCAGCCCCGGCTGAATCGGGCAAGGCGCAAGCGCAAACTGCTATTTTACTTGCGCCGGGGGTCCGCTGCTCGCCCCTAATCAAAGAGAAGCAGCAAGTTGCACGCACGGCGCCGCCCGTCGGCAAGGATCGCGCCCACAGGCGGATTCGGTCGGCAAGGCGCCGCGGTAACGGAAAGTTGGTTGAAAAGAATTTGATCGGCAGCCCGACGGCGCGAAGTGCGTCCGCAGGCTGCCGGTTGCGAAAATTACGGCGTTGCGCCCGATTTGGCCCCGCGAAGCGTGCGGGGCTTGGCGACGTCAAACCAGGGAAGTACACCCCAAGCGGGAAAGTCGGGCTGGATTCGATACTCCCCGCTGCGGCCCAAGCCGCAGCATCTGCCGCCCGTCGGCGCGCGCGACGCATTGCGCGCGCCCGTGGCAATGCCCGGATCAGGCTTAGCGCGCTTTTGCAGCGTGCGGTGTGTGAACGCCGTGCTTTGAAGCCGTATTCGCAGGTGCCCTATGGCCGCCGGCCCCGTCTTTCGGGCCCAAGCGCCTCTTCAGGCAATTCTCCCCGCCAGCGTTCCCGCTCCAGCGTGCTCGTGACAACACAACAAGGTGCGGCCTGCCGTCGTTCCCGCCCTCGCGACTGACAACCGCGAGGCGCCGGCAGCGGAGCCGCCTGGAGTCGTTCATGAAACGCATGCTGTTCAATGCGACGCAGCAGGAGGAGCTGCGCGTCGCCATCGTCGATGGGCAAAAGCTCATCGACATCGACATCGAAACCGCCGGGCGCGAACAGCGCAAAGGCAATATCTACAAAGGTGTCATCACCCGTATCGAGCCGTCGCTCGAAGCGTGCTTCGTCAACTACGGCGAAGACCGCCACGGCTTCCTGCCGTTCAAGGAAGTCGCCCGCCAGTACTTCAAGGACGGCATCGACATGCGCTCCGCGCGCATTCAGGATGCCCTGCGCGAAGGCCAGGAGCTGATCGTCCAGGTCGAAAAGGAAGAACGTGGCAACAAGGGCGCCGCCCTCACCACCTTCATCTCGCTCGCCGGCCGCTACCTCGTGCTGATGCCGAACAATCCGCGCGGCGGCGGTGTGTCGCGCCGGATCGAAGGCGACGAGCGCCAGGAACTGCGCGAAACCATGGCGCAGCTGGAGATTCCCGACGGCATGAGCATGATCGCCCGTACCGCGGGCATCGGCCGCAGCGCCGAGGAACTGCAGTGGGACCTGAACTACCTGCTGCAACTGTGGCGCGCGATCGAGGCCGCTTCGCAAAGCGGCAACGCCGGCCAGCCGATGCTGATCTATCTGGAATCGAGCCTCGTGATCCGCGCGATCCGGGACTATTTCCAGCCGGATATCG
This sequence comes from Burkholderia sp. BCC0397, assembly GCF_902832865.1. Classification (NCBI taxonomy): domain Bacteria; kingdom Pseudomonadati; phylum Pseudomonadota; class Betaproteobacteria; order Burkholderiales; family Burkholderiaceae; genus Burkholderia; species Burkholderia sp. BCC0397. The sequence continues at coordinate 252,661 of NZ_CADFDL010000003.1, forward strand.
GCGAAATCCTGATCGATACGAACGAAATCCATGATCAGGCCCGTGCGTTCATGGACATCGTGATGCCGGACAACGTCGCGAAAGTGAAGCGCTATCACGACGACGTGCCGCTGTTCTCCCGCTTCCAGATCGAGCACCAGATCGAGACCGCGTACTCGCGCACGGTCCCGCTGCCGTCCGGCGGCGCGATCGTGATCGACCACACCGAAGCGCTCGTCGCGATCGACGTGAACTCGGCACGCGCGACCAAGGGTGCGGACATCGAGGAGACGGCCACCCGCACGAACCTCGAAGCGGCCGACGAAGTCGCCCGCCAGCTGCGCCTGCGCGACCTTGGCGGCCTGATCGTGATCGATTTCATCGACATGGAATCGGCGAAGAGCCAGCGTGAAGTCGAGCAACGCCTGAAGGACGCGCTCAAGCACGACCGTGCACGCGTGCAGATGGGCAAGATCTCCCGCTTCGGCCTGATGGAGCTGTCGCGCCAGCGGCTGCGTCCGGCGCTGTCGGAAGGCAGCCACGTGACGTGCCCGCGCTGCAACGGCACCGGCCACATCCGCGATACCGAATCGTCCGCGCTGCAGGTCCTGCGGATCATTCAGGAAGAAGCGATGAAGGAAAACACCGCGGCGATCCACTGCCAGGTGCCGGTCGAGGTGACCGCCTTCCTGTTGAACGAAAAGCGTCAGGAAATCAACAAGATCGAGTCGCGCTTCAAGGTCGGCATCGTGCTGATCCCGAACAAGCACCTCGATACGCCGCACTACAAGCTCGAGCGCCTGCGTCACGACGACGCACGCCTCGACGATCCGCGCGCGTCCTGGAAGATGGCCGAGGAAGCGGCCCGCGAGCTCGAGTCGGAAACCGGCTACAGCAAGCGGGCGGCCGAAGTGAAGCCGAAGCAGGAAGCCGCGGTCAAGGGCATCACGCCCGAGCGTCCGGCACCGAGCCCGGCTCCGCAGCGTCCGGTCGAGCCCGTCGTTGCAGCCCCGGCGCCCGTCGCCGCGGCAAGCGGTGGCTTCATCGGCTGGCTGAAGGGCCTGTTCGGCGTATCGCCGGCACCGGCGCCCGCACCGGTCGCGCCGGCTCCGGCGAAGGAGCAGGCAGCCCGTCCGGCTCGCGAGCGCACCGAAAAGACCGAGCAGCGCGGCGGCGATCGCAATCGCAACCGTCGCGGCGGCGCCCAGCAGGCGCAAGGCGGCCGCGACCAGGCAGCCGCAGGCCGTGGCCAGCCGCAACGCCAGGAACGCGAAGGCAAGGAAGTGCGCGAACCGCGTGAAGGCCGTGAGCCGCGCGAGGGCCGTGAGCCGCGTGAAGGCCGTGAGCTGCGCGAAGGCCGCGAAAACCGTGAGGGTCGCGAAGGTCGCGAGGGCCGTGGCCCGCGCGAAGGTCGCGAGCCGCGTGAAGGCCGTGAGCCGCGCGAACCGCGCGAAAACCGCGAACCGCGCGAGCGTGTCGAACAGCCGGAAGGCGTCGAAGCAGCCGGCCGTGGCGAGCGCCAGGAACGCGGCGAGCGTCGCGAGCGCGGCGAACGCCGCAAGCCGACCCAGCATGCGGCCACGCTCGAAACCGTCACCCGCGGCGAAAACCATCCGGAACTGGAAACCGACCAGGCTGTTGCAGAAGCCCTGCCCGGCGCGGAACTGGCAGCCGATGCGGAAGCCGGCGCACGTGACGGCGAAGAACGCCGCCGTCGCCGTCGCGGCCGCCGCGGCGGTCGTCGCGAGCGCGAGGAAGACGGCGCAGTCGACCAGGCCGAGCAAGGCGCCGAAGGCGAAGTCGCGGCGCAAGCCGTGACGCCGGACGCACCGGTCGCAGCCGAACCGGCCCGCACGGCCGCACCGGCAGTCGTCGCGGCCGTGGCAAGCGCGGTCGCCGTGGAAGCCGTCGTCGAGCAGCATGCCGCACCGGCCGCTGTCGAAGCGCAGCCGGCACCGGCACACGCCGAAGTGGCTCCGGCCGCCCCGGTCGAGCCCGTCGTCGCCGTCCAGGCAGCGGAACCGGCACCGGTCGCACCGGCAGTCGCGGAAGCGGGCCCGGCGCCGGTCGCCGTGTCGCCGACCGATGCGTTCGAAGTGCCGGCAGCCGCTCCGGCCGCTGTCGAGGCGCCGCAAGCCGCGCCCGTCGAGCCAGCCGCACCGGCCGCCGTGGCGATCGAAGCTGCTCCGGTGGCGATCGAAGCCGCTCCGGTGGCGATCGAGGCACCTGTCGAGGCAGCGCCGGCCGAAGCCGTCGCTGCACCGGCGCCGACACCGGCTGCCGCCCCCGCACAACCGGCAGCCGCGCCCGCTTCGGCGAGCCTGGATGTCGTGCTGGAGCAGGCCGGTCTCGTCTGGGTGAACACGGACGCCGACAAGTTCGCGGCCGCGCAGGAAGCCGCGTCGCGACTCCCGCGCCCGGCCCGCGTGCCGCGCGAACGCAAGGTGCTGCCGCCGGCCGATACGGCCCCGATGCAGCAGGTCGAAACGACGCACCACTGAACGGCGCATCGCACGACCAGGAAAAGCCCGCCTCCGGCGGGCTTTTTCATGTCCGCGCTGCGGGTTTCCGCCCCCCGGCCCCGCCGGCCGGTTGCGGCTAAAATAGCAGTCTGGTTCGCACTTCTTCCAACATGTCCCGACGCATCATTCCCCTCGCCGACGTCAGCGGGATGCCGGACGTCTCCGGCGTCGCGCATGCCCCCGACGGCACGCTGGCCGACACGTTCGCCAGGCCGCTGCGCGACCTGCGCATTTCGGTGACGGACCGCTGCAACTTCCGTTGCGTGTACTGCATGCCGCGTGCGGTCTTCGACAAGGACTACCCGTTCCTGCCGCACAGCGCGCTGCTCACGCACGAGGAAATCGAGCGCGTGGCGCGGCTCTTCGTCGCACACGGCGTCGAGAAGATCCGCATCACGGGCGGCGAGCCGTTGCTGCGCAAGAACCTCGAATTCCTGATCGAGCGGCTCGCGCGCCTGACGACGCACGCCGGCCGCCCGCTCGACCTGACGCTGACGACCAACGGCTCGCTGCTCGCGCGCAAGGCGCGCGCGCTGAAGGACGCCGGGCTCACGCGCGTCACGGTCAGCCTCGATGCGCTCGACGATACGCTGTTCAAGCGCATGAACGATGCCGAGTTCGCGAGCGCCGACGTGCTCGACGGCATCTTCGCCGCGCAGGCCGCGGGCCTCGCGCCGGTCAAGGTCAACATGGTCGTGAAGCGCGGCACCAACGACAGCGAGATCCTGCCGATGGCCGAGCGGTTCCGCGGCACCGGCGTGATCCTGCGCTTCATCGAATACATGGACGTCGGCACGTCGAACGGCTGGAACATGACCGAGGTGCTGCCGTCGGCGGACGTCGTCGCGCGCATCGCCGAACACTTCCCGCTTGTGCCGCTCGAGCCGCACACGGCAGCCGAAACCGCGCAGCGCTGGGGCTATGCGGACGGCAGCGGCGAGATCGGCGTGATCTCGAGCGTCACGCAGGCCTTCTGCGGCGACTGCACGCGCGCGCGGCTGTCGACCGAAGGCAAGCTGTACCTGTGCCTGTTCGCGTCGGCCGGCCACGACCTGCGCGCGCTCGTGCGCGGCGGCGCGAGCGATGCCGAGATCGCGACCGCGATCGCCCGCATCTGGCAGGCGCGCACCGACCGCTATTCGCAGTTGCGCGGCAGCGCGCCGGCCGACGCCGCGCCCGACGGCGCCGGCAAGCGCGTCGAAATGTCGTATATCGGCGGCTGACGCCCTTTCCGCCCGCGCCCGATGCCCGCTCCCGCCTCCGCCTCTCCGTCGATCGCCGGCCTGCTGCTCGCAGGCGGGCGCGCGACCCGCATGGACGGCGTCGACAAGGGCCTGCAACTGCTCGACGGTACGCCGCTCGCGCTGCACGTGCTGCGCCGGCTGTCGCCGCAGGTCGACGAGACGCTGATCAGCGCGAATCGCCATGCCGATCGCTATGCCGAACTCGGTGCGCCGTTCGACGCGCGCATCGTCGCGGATGAAACGCCCGACTTCCCCGGGCCGCTCGCGGGCCTGCTTGCCGGCATGCGCGCGGCGCGCGCGCCGCTGGTCGCGTGCTCGCCATGCGATACGCCCTATCTGCCCGACGACCTCGTCGCGCGGCTGCATGCGGCGCTCGACGCGCAGCAGGCCGACATCGCGATGGCGATTACCGTCGACGCGCAGCAGATGCGTTCGCCGCAGCCGACGTTCGCGCTGCTGCGCACGTCGCTGGCCGACGACCTGGCCGCCCGGCTCGCGGCCGGCGACCGCAAGGTGCGTGCGTGGTACGCACGCCACAAGACGGTCGAAGTCGAGTTTCGCGACGAGCGTGCGTTTTACAATGCCAACTCCTGGCAGGAACTCGCCGCGCTGGCCCGCCGCTGACGGCGCCGTGCCGTTCCCGCCCGGCGCCCGCCGCACGCGAAACCCGCGTCCAGGCACCCTCCTCGCGCCACCGGCCACGAACCCGATACGCCTTGCGGCGCAGTCCGACTGATGATCACGCAATCCTCGCCCGCTTCCCGAACCGCACCCGACCCCGATGCCCCGCTGTCGCTCGCCGACGCGCAGGCGCTCGCGTGCCGCTTCGCGGCGCCGGTCGACGCGTGCGACACGGTGGCGCTGCGCGATGCGCTCGACCGCGTGCTCGCGGCCGACGTGAGCGCGCCGTTCGACATTCCCGCGTACGACAACTCGGCGATGGACGGCTATGCGTTCGACGGCAGCACCGCGGCACTCGCATCGCCGCAGGGCGAGGTCGCGATGCCGGTCGCCGGCACCGCGTTCGCCGGCCATCCGTTCGACGGCGCCGTGGCGGCCGGTGCATGCGTGCGCATCATGACGGGCGCGCCGATGCCGGCCGGATGCGACACGGTGATTCCGCAGGAACGCGTGCGCGTCGACGGCGACACGATCCGCTTCGCCGCGCACGACGTCGCGCGCGGCGCGAACTGCCGCCAGGCCGGCGAGGATCTCGCGCGCGGCGCCTGTGCGCTCGCCGCGGGCCGCATCCTGCGGCCGTCCGATCTCGGCCTGCTCGCCTCGTTCGGCATCACCGACGTCACGGTGCGCCGGCGCGTGCGCGTCGCCGTGTTCTCGACCGGCGACGAGTTGCGCGCGCCCGGCGAACCGCTCGGCCGCGGCGCGCTGTACGACAGCAATCGCGGCATGCTGATCGCGATGCTCGAACGGCTGCACGTGGATGCGATCGATCTCGGGATCGTCCGGGACGACCCGGCCGCGCTCGAAGCCGCATTGCGCGACGCCATCGCCGCGCAAGCCGATGCGGTCATCACGTCGGGCGGCGTGTCGGTCGGCGAAGCCGACTTCACGCGCGACGTGATGGCGCGGCTCGGCGACGTGACGTTCGCGAGCCTCGCGCTGCGGCCCGGCCGGCCGCTCGCGTGCGGCACGCTCGCACGCGCGGGCGACGGCGCCGGCCACGCGCTGTTCTTCGGGCTGCCCGGCAATCCGGTCGCCTCCGCCGTGACGTTTTACGCGATCGTGCGCCCCGCGCTGCTGACGCTGGCCGGCGCGCAGACGCCGCCGCCGACCATGTACACGGCGCTCAGTACGCAGCCGTTGAAGACGCGTCCCGGCCGCACCGAATACCTGCGCGGCATCGCGACGCGCGCCGCCGACGGCCAATGGCACGTCGCGCCGGCCGGATCGCAAAGCTCCGCGTCGCTGAGCGGTCTCGCCGCCGCCAACTGTTTCATCGTCCTGGGCCACGATACCGCGGCAGTCGACGCGGGCGCCCCGGTCGACATCCTGCCGCTCGACGGCCTGATCTGAATTCCAATCGGTACATCACTACGGGGGCAATCCGCACATGAAGAAACAAATCTCGTCGATCGCCGCGGGGCAGACCGCAAAGGCGCTGATCCTCGTCTACCTGACGTTCAGCGTGCCGATCGTGCTGCTCGGCATTCTGGTCGCGTATATCCGTTACGGGATGGTCGAGTTGAGCACGATCCTGAGCGCGCTGCTGCTGAACGCGATCCTCGGTTTCGTGCTGCTGTGGATCGCGTGCCATGCGTACAACTGGGTCGCATCGCGCTTCGGCGGCATCGAGATCGTGCTGTCCGATCCGCCGGAGGAAGCGTGAGCGGCACGCCGCTGATCCGCGCGGCCGACCCGCGCGACGTCGGCGCGATCCTCGCGCTGATGCGCGAGCTGGCCGAGTTCGAGAAGCTCACGGCGCTGTTCGTCGCGACCGAAGCCGATCTCGCCGACGCGCTGTTCGGCGAACACCCGGCTGCCGAAGCGCTGGTGGCCGAGCGCGACGGCGCGATCGTCGCGTATGCGCTGTTCTTCCACAACTATTCGACGTTCCTCGGCCGCCGCGGGCTCTATCTCGAGGATCTGTACGTGCAGCCGTCGCAGCGCGGCACGGGCCTCGGCACCACGATGCTGCGTCATCTCGCGGCACTCGCCGTCGAGCGCCGTTGCGCGCGCTTCGAATGGTCGGTCCTCGACTGGAACCAGCCGGCGATCGATTTCTACGAGAAGATGGGCGCAACCGTGCTGCCGGAGTGGCGCATCGTCCGCGTGACGGGCGACGCGCTGGACACGCTCGCCGCGCATTGAGCGCGAGCCGGCCGCGCCGGCGATCGCTACAACAGAAAACGGGCGCCGCGGCGCCCGTTTTTTCCGTCCGGCGGCTGCCGGCAACGCGCGTCACGCGTCGTCCGCATCGGCGCCGTCGGCCTCTTCCGCGCCGAGCAGCCCGGCCGCCGCATCACCCGGCAGCGCCTCGACCTGCTTCAGCTTGCGGCTCATCACGCGCGTGCGCTGCTCGGCAGACTCGATCGAGCGCGTGACCGTTTCGAGCTGCGCCTTCGTGCGCGCGAGCACGTCGCCGAACTTGCCGAACTCCGTCTTGACCGCGCCGAGCACCTGCCACACCTCGCTCGAGCGCTGCTCGATCGCGAGCGTGCGGAACCCCATCTGCAGGCTGTTCAGCAGCGCGGTGAGCGTGGTCGGCCCGGCGACCGTCACGCGATAGTCGCGCTGCAACAGGTCGGTCAGCCCCGGACGGCGCAGGATCTCCGCATAGAGCCCCTCGGTCGGCAGGAACAGCAGCGCGAAATCGGTCGTGTGCGGCGGCGCGACGTACTTCTCGGCGATCGTGCGCGCTTCCATCCGCACCCGCGCTTCGAGCGCACGCGCCGCTTCCTCGACGGCCACCGCATCGGCGCGCTCCTGCGCGTCGATCAACCGCTCGTAGTCTTCGCGCGGGAATTTCGCGTCGATCGGCAGCCACACCGGCGCTGCGTCGCGCGCGCCGGCATCGCGGCCCGGCAGCCGGATCGCGAATTCGACGCGCTCGGTACTCTTCGGCACCGTCGCGACGTTCTTCGCGTACTGGTCGGGCGTCAGCATCTGTTCGAGCAGCGCCTCGAGCTGCACCTCGCCCCAGGTGCCGCGCGTCTTCACGTTGGTCAGCACCTTCTTCAGGTCGCCGACGCCGGCCGCGAGCGTCTGCATCTCGCCGAGCCCGCGATGCACCTGTTCGAGCCGGTCCGACACGAGCTTGAACGATTCGCCGAGCCGCTGCTCGAGCGTCGCGTGCAGCTTCTCGTCGACGGTGCGGCGCATCTCCTCGAGCTTCGCCGCGTTATTCGTCTCGATTTCCTTCAGCCGCTGTTCGAGCGTCGCACGCACTTCGCCGATCCGGCGATCGTTCGCCTCGGTCAATTGCGTGAGCTGCCGGTTCAACGTGTCGCCGAACAGCCGGAGCGCGCCCGTCTGTTCCTCGCGCGCCTGCTGGGCCTGGCGCTGCACGCTCTCGCGCATCGCATCGAACTGCTGCGCATTGCCGGCGACGAGCTTGCCGAGCTGCTGCGCGAAACCTTCGATCTGGTTGTTCTGCACGGTCGCCACGCTCGTCAGTTGCGCGGCGAGCGTCTGCTGCAACTGGGCAAAGCTGCCGGCCAGCTCGGTACGCGAGCCGCGTGCGTTTTCGACGATCTCGCCGCGCAATTCGCGTTCGAGCCGCTCGACTGCGCGCGCCTGCGCATGCGCGGCGTCCTCGATCTGGTCGCCGAGCACGGCCGCATCGTCGTGGCGGCCGCCGCCGCGCACGAGCGCGACGATCGCCACCGCGAGCGCGACGGCCAGCACGACGACCGCCGCAAGCAACAACGTCATCGTCATGCGCGCGGCTTCCCGATCACGTCAGGGTTGATCGGATTCGGCGGCTGCCCCGCACGCGGCCCCTCGCCCAGCGCGGCGATCAGGTTGTCGGCGGCGAGATTCGCCATCGCGCGGCGGGTCTTTTCGGTCGCGCTCGCGATATGCGGCGTCAGCACGACGTTCGGCACCTCGAGCAGCGCCGGATGCACGGCCGGCTCGCCCTCGTACACGTCGAGGCCGGCCGCGGCGATCGTCCCGTCGCGCAGCGCGGCGGCCAGCGCCGCATCATCGACGATCCCGCCGCGCGCGATGTTGGTCAGCGTCGCCGTGGGCTTCATCTTCGCGAGCTCGGCCGCGCCGATCGTGTGATGGTTCTCTTTCGTGTACGGCAGCACGAGCACGACATGATCGGCACGGGCGAGCAGCGCGTCCTTCGACACGTATTCGGCATTCAGCTCGGCTTCGATCTCGGGCGCGACCCGCGACCGGTTGTGATAGATCACCTGCATCCCGAAGCCGCGCGCGCGGCGTGCGAGCGCCTGGCCGATGCGGCCCATCCCGATGACGCCGAGCGTCGAGCCGTAGATGTCGGTGCCGAGGAAGCCGTCGTACGCCCACTTCTGCCAGTGACCGGCGCGCAGCCAGTGTTCGGATTCGGCGATCCGGCGCGCGGCGGCCATCATCAGCGCCCAGCCGAAATCGGCGGTCGACTCGTTCAGCACGTCGGGTGTGTTGGTGCCGAGCACGTTCGCCGCGTTGAACGCGGTCATGTCGAAGTTGTTGTAGCCGACCGCCATGTTCGCCACGACACGCAGGCGCGGCGCCGCCGCGAGCGTTGCCGCGCCGACCGGGTCGCCGGCCGTCAGCGCGCCGTCCTTGTCGGCCAGACGCGCGGCGAGCGCGTCGGGCGCGAGCGCGTCGCCGTCGTTCCAGTCGACGTCGAAATACTGCTTGAGCCGTTCGATCACGTCCGGAAAGATCGGACGCGCGACCAGGATCTTCTGCATTCGCCATCTCCGCATGCCGCGGACGGGTCGTAGCGCCGTGCGCCGCCGGGACCGCCCGCTCGGGTTGAAAATCGTCAGCTTACGCCGGGAAGAAAAGCCACGACGTCAGCAGGAATACCGGCATCAGCACGACGAGCGCCCAGCCGAGGTACGCAAAGAAGCTCGGCATCTTCACGCCGCGCGATTCGGCGATCGCCTTCACCATGAAGTTCGGCGCATTGCCGATATAGCTGTTCGCGCCCATGAACACAGCGCCAGCGGAAATCGCGGCGAGCGTCGACGCGCCGGTCGTCATCAGCGTCTGCGCATCGCCGCCGGCGAGGTTGAAGAACACGAGATAGGTTGGCGCGTTGTCGAGGAACGACGACAGGATGCCCGTCGCCCAGAAGTACATCGCGTCGATCGGCTTGCCGTCGGGCCCCGTGACGAGATGGACGATCTGCGCGAACGCGCCGTCCGCGCCCGCGCGCAGGATCACGATCACCGGCGCGATCGTCACGAAGATGCCCGCGAACAGCTTCGCGACTTCCTCGATCGGCGCCCAGTTGAACGCGTTGCCCTCGCGCGCGGAACGCGGCGTCAGCGCGAGCGACGCGAGCGTCACCGCCGCGAGCGCGACGTCGCGCACGAGATTCTGCAGCGCAACGTGCGTGCCCCACACGTCGAACGCGATGCCCGGCTTCCACACGCCGCTCATCAGCACGAGCGCGATCACGGCCGCCAGCAGCACGAAGTTGATCTTGCCGTCGATCGACAGCGCCGCGCCGTCGGGCGTCGGATCGAGCGCGGCCGGCCGCTCCTCGCCGCCCTTCCGGTAGAAGTACGTATCGAGCGCGAAGAACAGCGTCAGCAGCACCACGCAGATGAACAGCATCGGCAGCGCGAGGTGCGTGGTCGTCCAGAAGAAGCTCACGCCGTTCAGGAAACCGAGGAACAGCGGCGGATCGCCGAGCGGCGACAGCGAGCCGCCCGCGTTCGCGACGAGGAAGATGAAGAAGATCACGACGTGCACGACATGCTTGCGGTTGTCGTTGGCGCGCAGGAGCGGCCGGATCAGCAGCATCGCGGCGCCCGTCGTGCCCATCACGCTCGCGAGCAGCGTCCCGAGCGCGAGAATCGCGGTATTCAGCTTCGGCGAACCATGCAGGTTGCCGTTCACGCAGATGCCGCCCGCGACCGTATAGAGCGCGGTGAGCAGCACGATGAACGGAATGTATTCCTCGAGCAGCGCATGCACGAGCGTGCCGAACGCGGTGCCGGCGCCGAACGCGACCGCGAACGGCGCCAGGAACACGATCGCCCAGCCGGCGGCGATCTTGCCGAAGTGGTGATGCCAGAACACGGGGGCGACGAGCGGGAACAACGCGATGGACAGCAGGATCCCGGCGAACGGGATACCCCAGAGCGCGGACAGCGTGGCACCGTCGAGCGTGGCGGCCGATGCAAGCGCGGGAGCGGCGCCAAGCGCGATTCCCGACGCCATGCCCGCCCAGGCGGCATGTCGTTTCATGCGGAACTTCCTTGTTCGAGTAGGGGTGAATGCAGCGGGCGCGTCATGCGCCCCGTACGACGATCGCGTGCACGCGGTACGGGCCGTGTGCGCCCAGAATGATCGTTTGCTCGATGTCGCCCGTGCGCGACGGGCCCGACACGAAATTGACCGCGCGCGGCAGTTCGCCGCGCTCCGCGCGAATCAGCGCGAACGCGTCTTCATGACCGGCGACGATGCGCGACGCCGGCACGATCGCGATGTGGGTTTCCGGCAGCAGGCCGGCCGATGCGTAAGTGTCGGGGCCGGACAGCAAGACCAGCGACCCCGTTTCGGCGGTCGCGCAAAAGCAGCCGGTCAGGCCGACGAGATCGCCGTCGCGCGGCTTGCGGCACTCGACCGACAGGCCGGCGCCGACCCAGTCGAGATCAGCCAGCGTACGCCACGCGATGGCCTGCGTCGGCAAACCATGAGCGACAAGATAGCGGGCGGCGGCGGCAGGCACGTCGGCCAGCATCGCGACTTCGTCGACCGTGGTCGACAGGCGCCCCGCTTCGTCGACGAAAGCGGCGACGAGGTCGGCCGGCGCCGGCGGGCGCGGGCCCTCCGGATGACGGGCGAGATAGTCGGCGACGCCGTCGCGCTCCGCTGCGTCGGGTTCGGCCGCGCGCCCCTGCGCCGCGCGGATGCGCGCGAGGATCTGGCGACGGGCAGCGGAAGTGTCCATGAACGGTCCTCGTGACGTTGGCGTGCAATACGTCGGATTATACCGGCCACCCCTGCTGCGAACACCTTCGGCCGAACGGCCAGCGCCTACTTCGACGCGTCTTCCTCGACCGGCTGCGCGATGCCGAACACCTGGCGCAGGTACGCGAGATACGCCTTGTCGTCGCACATGCTCTTGCCCGGCGAATCCGACAGCTTCGCGACCGGCTGGCCGTTGCAGCGAACCATCTTGATCACGATCTGCAGCGGCACGTAGCCGAGATCGTTGGTGAGGTTGGTGCCGACGCCGAACGCGAGCTTGCAGCGGTTGCGGAACCGTTCGTACAGCTGCATGACCTTCGGGATGTCGAGCGCGTCCGAGAAGACGAGCACCTTGGTGCGCGGGTCGCACCGGTTCGCCTCGTAATGGCGCAGCATCCGCTCGCCCCAGTCGAACGGATCGCCCGAATCGTGGCGCGCGCCGTCGAACAGCTTGCAGAAGTACATGTCGAAGTCGTTCAGGAACGCGTCCATGCCGTAGACGTCCGACAGCGCGATCCCGAGGTCGCCGCGATATTCCTTCGCCCACATCTCGAAGCCGTAGATCTGCGAATCGCGCAGCCGCGGGCCGAGCGCCTGGCACGCCTGCAGGTATTCGTGCGCCATCGTGCCGAGTGGCGTGATGTCGTGCTTCATCGCGTACAGCACGTTGCTCGTGCCCGCGAACTGCGGGCCGAGCCCGTCGCGCAGCGTGAGCGCGACTTCCTCGTGCCAGACCTTCGAGAAGCGCCGGCGCGTGCCGTAGTCGGCGATCTTGCAGTCGGCGAATTCGGGCTTCGCGCCGAGCAGCTTGATCTTCTCGCGCAGCCGTTCGCGGCCTTCGCGATAGTCGGGCTCGCGCTGCGTGTTGCGGAAATAGACTTCGTTGACGATCGCGAGCACCGGGATCTCGAACAGGATCGTATGCAGCCACGGCCCCTCGATCACGATGTCGATCTCGCCGTTGCCCTTCGGCGCCGGCGCGATCGAGATGTATTTCTCGTTCAGGTGGAACAGCGCGAGGAAGTCAACGAAGTCGCTCTTGATGAAGCGCATCCGCCGCAGGTAGTCGAGTTCGACGTCGGAAAAGCGCAGCGAGCACAGGCCGCGCACCTCGTCGCGAATCTCGTCGATGTACGGCACGAGATCGACGCCGGGCGTGCGGCACCGGAAACGGTATTCGACGTTTGCAGCGGGAAAGTGATGCAGGACGACCTGCATCATCGTGAACTTGTAGAGATCCGTGTCCAGCAGCGAAGTGATGATCATGATGACGGCAGCGCCAATATCGTGACCAGGCCCCAGCGCACCGCGCGCCGCCCGGTCTGTCGGTCATGTTACCCGAATGCGGGCCGGACCATCGTGAAACTGCCCCGCCGCCCTGCCGCGTCGTGCTCGTGCCCGGCGCGCAGGCATCCGCTTGCGCATCCCATAAACTAATCACGAAACGATATAAGCCGGATAGCCGACCACGTCATGCGGGTTTTGCGCTTCAGTTACAATGCCGCTTTTGGCGCCAACGCCACCCCATATATACCGCCAAGCAGGAGCGTTTTAATGACTCACGTTGTGACCGAAGGCTGCATCAAGTGCAAATACACGGATTGCGTGGATGTGTGCCCGGTGGATTGCTTCCGTGAAGGTCCCAACTTTCTCGCCATCGATCCGGACGAGTGCATCGACTGCGCCGTGTGCGTCGCCGAATGCCCGACCAATGCGATCTATGCCGAAGAAGACGTTCCGGGCGACCAGCAGCAGTTCACCGAGCTGAACGCCGAGCTGGCGAAGGGCTGGCCGTCGATCACGAAGACCAAGCCGGCACCGGCCGACGCGGACGAGTGGAAGGACGTGCAGGACAAGCTGCACCTGCTCGAGCGCTGATCGCACGGCGGCGACTGCAAAAAATTTTATGCGCCGCGGCTCCAAGGTATTGACAGGTTAGCGAACGCTCCATACAATCTCGTTTCTCTGCTGTTGTTGTTTGTTCCCCGATAGCTCAGTCGGTAGAGCGCCGGACTGTTAATCCGTAGGTCCCTGGTTCGAGCCCAGGTCGGGGAGCCAAAAACGCAAAGGCCCGTTGAAAGTGGACGGGTTTTTTGTTGGACAACACGACACGCAGATGTACCGATTTATTCCCCGATAGCTCAGTCGGTAGAGCGCCGGACTGTTAATCCGTAGGTCCCTGGTTCGAGCCCAGGTCGGGGAGCCAAATAGCGAAAGGCCCGTCATTCGACGGGCCTTTTGTTTTTCCGGCCGCCTCTCCACCGTTCCGCTTTTCGTGGCCCGCTCATGCGCATGCTAGAGTCTCTGTCCCGCATTCGCATCCGGTTCCGTCGATGAAGCATCACCTCCTCCGTTTCGCCCCCGTCGCCCTCCTGCTCTCCGCATTCGCCGCCGCACCGTGCGCGCACGCGGAGGAAGTCGGCAGCGTCAATACCCATTTCCGCGTCACGGGCTCCGATCGCGTGGTCGTCGAGGCCTATGACGATCCGGTCGTGAACGGCGTGACCTGCTACGTGTCGCGCGCCCGCACCGGCGGGATCAAGGGCACGCTCGGCGTCGCCGAGGATCCGAGCGAAGCGTCGATCGCGTGCCGGCAGGTCGGCCCGATCAGCTTCAAGGAACCGCTCAAGCAGCAGACCGACGTGTTCAGCGAACGCATGTCGTTCATCTTCAAGACGCTGCACGTCGTGCGCGTGGTCGACAAGAAACGCAACACGATCGTCTACCTGACCTATAGCGACCGCATCGTCAGCGGCAGCCCGAAGAACGCCGTCACCGCGGTGCCGATGCCGGCCGGCACGACGATTCCGGTCAAGTAAGCCCGCACCCGCCGGGCGCGCGAGCGATACACTGTCGGTTCGACCGCTGCCGCGCCCGATCATGTCCGCCACCCGCCTTCCCGATTCCGCACGCTACTGGCGCACGCCGCTCGTGCCGGACGCGGATCTCCTCACGGCCACCTATCGCGATCACGCGTTCGCGCCCCACTGGCACGACGCGTACACGATCCCCGTGATCCTCGAAGGCGCGGAACGCTTCACCTATCGCGGCACCGGCCATGTCGCCGAAACGGGCACCGTGCCCGTGATCAATCCCGGCGAAGTGCATACGGGGTCGCGTGCCGCCGACGAGGGCTGGTGCTATCGCGTCAGCTACATGCCGGTCGAATTCATCCGCGAACTCGCCAGTTCAATCGCGGGCCGCCCGCAGGATGCGCCGTGGTTCGCCCCCGACGTGATCCGCGACGCCGATCTCGCGGCTCGGCTCACGCTCGCACACCGGATGCTGGAAGCCGGCAGCGCGCGCGCGCTGTCGTCGCATGCGCATGCGTCCGGGCAGCCGGCCGACGCTCCGGCGGCCGGCACGCCGCACATCTACGATCCGCTCGCCGCCGAAACCGCGATGCTCGACGCGCTGTCGACGCTGATCGCGCGCCACGCCGACGTGCGGCCGCAACCAGCGCCGCTCGCGGCCGACGAACCGCGCGTCAACGCGATGCGCGAGCGGCTCGCCGCCGATCTGATGTCCGCGGTAACGCTCGACGATGTCGCGCAGGCGGCCGGCCTGTCGCCGTTTCATGCGGCGCGCCTGTTCACGCGTACGGCCGGCATGCCGCCGCATGCGTGGCGCAACCAGCTGCGGCTACAGCGTGCGCTGGCGCCGCTGCGCGCGGGCGTGCCCGTCGCCGATGTCGCGGCGGCGAGCGGCTTCGTCGACCAGAGCCACTTCACGCGGCATTTCAAACGGATGTTCGGCGTGCCGCCCGGGCGCTGGCAGGCAAGCTGACGCGCGGCTTCCCGTAGCCGTCAGCCGCGCTGCCACCCGCGCCGGCCGGCACTCCGGCACCCCGCTCCTATCGGGCGAGCGCAAGAACATACAAGCCGGCTCGCCACCGGCCCGCTATCCTCCAGCGCATGGAGGAGCGCTTCTTGAACAAGACACCCGCATCGCCCCCGCGCCGCCCGCTCAACGAATGGCTCGACGGCGCGCGCGACACGATTCCGATGATGATCGGCGCCGCACCGTTCGGCGTGATTTTCGGCACGCTCGTCGGCGGCGGCCCGCTCGCCGCATGGCACGGCGCACTGATGTCGCTCGCCGTGTTCGCGGGCTCCGCGCAGTTCATCGCGCTCGGCCTGATCGCCGGCAGCGCAGGCTTCGCCGTCGTGCTCGCCACGACACTGATCGTGAACCTGCGCCACCTGCTGTACAGCGCGACGCTCGCGCCCTATGTCGCACACCTGCCGCTGCGCTGGCGCGCGACGCTCGGCGCGTTGATGACCGACGAGGTGTTCGCGGTCGCCTACGGGCACTACCGGCACTACCCGCCCGGCACGATCGGCCCCCACTACTTTTTCGGCTCCGGGCTCGCGATGTACCTGAACTGGCAGGTCTGGACGCTCGCGGGCATCGGCTTCGGCACCGCGTTCCCGGGCCTGCAGTCGCTCGGCCTCGATTTCGCGATGGCGGCG
Source organism: Burkholderia sp. BCC0397 (assembly GCF_902832865.1). Classification (NCBI taxonomy): domain Bacteria; kingdom Pseudomonadati; phylum Pseudomonadota; class Betaproteobacteria; order Burkholderiales; family Burkholderiaceae; genus Burkholderia; species Burkholderia sp. BCC0397. Next base: position 268,498 of record NZ_CADFDL010000003.1, read on the forward strand.
ACCTTCATCGCGATCGTCGTCCCGCAGCTCGGCACGCTGCGCTACTTCGCGGCGGCCGCCACGGCCGGCACGCTCGCGTACTTCTGGCAGGGCTGGCCGTACAAGCTCGGGCTGCTCGGTGCAGTCGCCGCCGGCGTCGCGATCGGCGTCGCGCTCACGCTGCTGCACGAACGCAAGCGCGCCGGCTCCCGCCCGGAGGCTGCATCATGAGCTACGCGCTGTTGATCCTCGGCATGGCCGTCATCACGTACGCGATCCGCTCGACGCTGTTCCTGTTCGGCGAGCGGCTGACGTTCCCGCCGCTCGTGCGGACCGCACTCGGCTTCGTGCCGGTCACCGTGCTGACCGCGATCATCGTACCGATGACCGTCTCGCCGCACGGCGGCACGGCCGAGTTGACCTGGCGGAATCCGCAGCTCGTCGGCGCGCTCGCCGCCGTGCTCGTGTCGGCAGCGACCCGCCGCCCGCTCGTGACGATCGCGGCCGGGCTCGTGGTGTTCTTCCTGTGGCAAGGAGTCGTGCTGCCGCACTGGCAGCCCGCCTGAGCGCACGCTCCATCGCGCGCGCTCAAGTTTCCGCCCGGTGCGCCGATATAGGAGAGGAAGACCCGCTACCGGCCCCAGCGCGCATCGGTCAGTCGACGCTGCGCCCCGTCCCCGGTGCGCCGTGCCGGCGCCGGCTTGCGCGGGCCGCCATCGAGAAGATTCATGGGCCAGATCACCCTTTCCCTCAAGGACGACACGCTCGAGTCCCTGCGCAAGGACTACGACGCGTTTGTCCGCGTGTCGCTGAAACTCGACCCGCAATTCGCGACGCCGTCGTTCGAGGATTTCCTGCGCGCCAAGTTGCTCGACAACATGGTGCCGCTGACCGAGCACGCCGTGCAGCGGATGCTGCAGGGCGGCCAGTACGCGTGGGCCAAGCGCACGCTCGACAAGGAATTTCCGGACGTCGTCGCGATCCTGATGCGGCAGGCCGGCGAATTCGGCTTCGGCTTCGCGTCGCGCTCCGAATGGACCCCCGACGAACTCGCGAAGGCATGCCGCGACTGGGCGAAGGCGATCGTCGCCGAAGCGCAGGGCGACGCGTCGCTGATCGACCCGCTCGCGTCGCAGATCAAGAGCGCGGCGCAGGACATCCAGACGCTCGAGGAACTGATGCAGACGCCTGCGTGGCGGCTCGCGGAATCGCTGCGGCAGCGCATCTACGAAGCCAAGCTCGCGTGCGAGATGAGCGTCGGCAGCACCGCGCGCGACAAGCTCGGCGAACTGCGCGGGCTGCTGCGGCTCGGGCTCGCACACGGCTCGTTCCAGAAGCAGGAAGCGCAGCAGATCATGGAATACCTGCGGCTGCTGAAGCCGGAGATCTTCGTCGAGGAACCGTACGACGTCTTCGCGCGCCTCGCCGCGTGGCTGCGCAGCGTATTCACACCGGCCGCCGTACGGCCGGCCCAGGGACAGGGGCAAGGCCAGCGCCGGCCCTGACCGCGCGCTCGTCCCGCGCAACGTAACACCCCACGAAAACGGCCCGGTTCGCGCGAAGCGAACCGGGCCGCCTGACGATTGCCGTCGCGACGCGCCGTTCGAGGCGAGCGTCGCGACGGCGTCGGGCACCGCTTACTGCGTGGCGCCTTGCGCCGATGCACCGCCCTGCGCGCCGACCGATGCGCCGCCTTCGGTCGCCTCGTCGGCCTTCGCCTTGGCCGAGCCCGCATGGCCCTTGGCCGACTTCGCGGCATGCTTCGTGTGCTTCTTGGCCGAATGGACGGCCGACGACGTCGTATCCTTCGCGCCATCGGCTGCCGCGCCGACCGCATCGGTCGCCCCGCCCGCCGCATTGCCCGACGCGTTCGCGCCGGCACCGCCCTGCACGCCTGCGCCGACACCTGCCGCCGGCGTCTGCGCCTGCACGCCGGCACCGGCTGCGCCTTGCGCCGTCGTGCCCGTCTGGGCGAATGCGGCCGAAGTGGCGAACGCCGTCAGCGCGGCACCGATCAGCATCGTACGAATCTTGGACATGACAATTCTCCTCAAGAAGTTGTGCGCCCGGACCTCAGCGATGCGGTCCGTCGCGTCCCCCGCCGCAACACGCAGCAGGTACGACAGAAGACCCGCGGCCCGCGCGGCCGGTTCGCGAATCTCTCAGACTGTTACCCACCGTTTCATTTGCTGACGAATCGCTCACAGTCCTTTACATCCGCCGGCGGCCGCCCGCGCTCGCGTGCGGGCCCGCGGTGCCGTATGATGCGGAGCGTTTCCTCCCGCGCGTTGCGCACCTTCCTCGTCATGCCCAATCTGGATTTCACGCTGACCGGCGAATACGTCGAGCTGCACAACCTTCTCAAGATCACCGGCCTCGCGGACAGCGGCGGCACCGCGAAGCTGATCGTCGCGTCCGGCGCCGTGAAAGTCGACGGCGCGATCGAGCTGCGCAAGACCTGCAAGATTCGCGCGGGCCAGGTCGTGCTGCTCGGCGACACGCGCATCGCGGTACGCGAGGCCTAGCGTCCGCGGGGTTCCCCCTGCCCGTGACATGGCCATCGGCGCACGCGTTCGACACGGTACGAATAAAGCCGTAAGCTAGCCGTCTCTCACAATAAATACATATAGCGCGGGCCCGCACCCGCGCGAGCGTCCATTCCATGTCGCATTCCGGTCTCACTCGGACGGCCGCCGCGCCGCCGTCCCTGTCCAGTCATGCCGCCGATACCGCGCGCCTCGCCGCGCCGCTCGCGATCGCGCAACTTTCCCAGATGGCGATGAGCGTCACCGACACGGTGCTGCTCGGTTCGCTCGGCCCCGATTCGCTCGCGGCGGGCGGGCTCGGCGCGAACTTCTTCTTCGTCATCGTGACGATCCTGCAAGGGGTGCTGTCGTCGGTCAGCGTGAGCGTCGCGCATGCGCGCGGCGCGCAGGCCGAGGATCGCGTGCCGCACATCTACTGGACGGGCTTCGCGCTGTCCGTGCTGCTCGCGATTCCGGCAATCGTCGCGCTGTCGCTCGCCGAACCGATCCTGCTGATGTTCCACGAGCCGCCGCTGCTCGCGCATCACGTCGGCGAATACACCGGCATCCTGCGCTTCGCGGCGCTCGGCAGCCTGATCGGCGTCGGGCTGATGCGCGCGTTCCTGCCGGCGATCGGCGCCGCGCGGCGGCTCTTGTGGGTGTCGATCGGCGGCGTCGGCGTCAACGGCGTGCTGAACTACGGGCTGATCCACGGCGCATTCGGGCTGCCCCGCCTCGGCTTTCTCGGTTCGGCCGTCGCGACGACGATCACGATCTGGCTCACCGCGCTCGCGCTGATCTGGCTGCTGCACGGCCGGCAGCGCTTCCGCCATTTCGTGACCGCCGCGCGCCCGAAGCTGCCCGTGATGGGCGAGCTGATCGGCATCGGCTGGCCGGTCGCGATCACATACGGGGTCGAATCGACGCTGTTCCTCGCCACCGGCCTCACGGTCGGCGTGCTGGGCGCGACGTCGCTCGCCGCGCACCAGATCGCGCTGAACGTCGCGTCGGTGTCGTTCATGGTGCCGCTCGCGATCGGCCAGGCGGCCAACGTGCGCGTCGGCTACTGGATCGGCGCGGGCTCGCCCGTCGCCGCGCGGCACGCGGGCTTCGTCGCGCTCGCGCTCGGCGTCGGCTTCATGTCGCTGTCGGGCCTCGTGATGATCGTCGCGCCGCATACGATCGTCGGCCTGTACCTGCATCTCGACGACCCGGCCAACGCGGCCACGGTGTCGCTCGCCGCGTCGCTGCTCGGCATCGCCGCGGTGTTCCAGATCGTCGACGGCATGCAGACCGTCGCGTCGGGTGCGCTGCGCGGCCTGAAGGACACGCGCATCCCGATGCTCGCCGCGACCTTCGGCTACTGGGGCATCGGCTTCCCGACCGGCTACTGGTTCGCATTCCACGCGGGCCTGGGTGCGCGCGGCCTGTGGTGGGGGCTCGCGGCCGGGCTCGCGAGCGTCGCCGCGCTGATGGCCTGGCGCTTTCACCGCAAGACCACCTCGCTCATCGCGGTGGCGCGCTAGAGCCTGTTCACGCTGATAACGGGCTTGCGCTGGCCCCGGGCGCGACACGACGCAAAATCGCGGCCGGCGCTATGCTTGTCGGCTGAACCCCTCGAGACGCCGCGCAAGCGGCGCGACTGGCCTCGCGATACGTCTGATTACGTCTGATGCCGCGCGACGACGCGCGGCCTTTCCCCTTTCCAGGAGGAGTGCATCATGAATGAAGCAGTTCGGATGGAACGCGACACGTTCGGCGAAATCGCCGTGCCGGCCGACCGGCTCTGGGGCGCGCAGACCGAGCGCTCGCTGCAGAATTTCCGGATCTCGACGGAAAAGCAGTCGCCCGAGCTGATCCACGCGCTCGCGATCGTCAAGCGCGCCGCGGCGGCCGTCAACCAGTCGCTCGGCGTGCTCGCCGACGACAAGGCGCACGCAATCATCGAAGCCGCCGACGAGATCATCGCCGGCAAGCATCCGCGCGAATTCCCGCTCGCGGTGTGGCAGACGGGCTCCGGCACGCAGACCAACATGAACCTCAACGAGGTGATCGCGAACCGCGCGAGCGAGCTGATGGGTGGCGAGCGCGGCGAAGCGCGCAAGGTTCATCCGAACGACGACGTGAACCGCGGCCAGTCGTCGAACGACGTGTTCCCGACCGCGATGCACGTCGCGGCCGCGTATGCGATCGTCAATCACCTGCTGCCGGCGCTGCGCACGCTGCGCGCGACGCTCGACGCGAAGTCGAAGGCGTTCGCCGACATCGTGAAGATCGGCCGCACGCACCTGCAGGACGCCACGCCGCTCACGCTCGGCCAGGAATTCTCCGGCTATGTCGCGCAGCTCGACCAGGGCATCCGTCACGTCGAATCGACGCTGCCCCACCTGTACGAACTCGCGCTCGGCGGTACCGCGGTCGGCACGGGGCTGAATGCGCATCCGGAGTTCGCGGTGCGCGTGGCCGACGAGATCGGCCGGCTCGCGAAGCTGCCGTTCGTGACGGCGCCGAGCAAGTTCGAGGTGATGGCGGCCGCCGACGCGCTGGTCTTTGCGCACGGCGCGCTGAAGACGGTCGCGGCCAGCCTGATGAAGATCGCGAACGACGTGCGCTGGCTCGCGAGCGGGCCGCGCTGCGGGCTCGGCGAGCTGTCGATTCCGGAAAACGAGCCGGGCAGCTCGATCATGCCGGGCAAGGTGAACCCGACGCAGTCGGAAGCCGTGACGATGCTGTGCTGCCAGGTGTTCGGCAACGACGTCGCGGTCAACGTCGGCGGCGCGAGCGGCAATTTCGAGCTGAACGTCTTCCGGCCGATGATCGCGCACAACGTGCTGCAGTCAGTGCGGCTCCTCGCCGACGGCGCGCAGAGCTTCAACGATCACTGCGCGGTGGGCATCGAGCCGAACCGCTCGCGGATCGACCTGTTGCTGAACGAATCGCTGATGCTCGTGACGGCGCTCAATCCGCACATCGGCTACGACAAGTCCGCGCAGATCGCGAAGAAGGCGCACAAGGAAGGCACGACGCTGAAGGCGGCCGCGCTCGCGCTCGGCTACCTGACCGAGGCGGAATTCGATGCATGGGTGCGCCCCGAGCAGATGATCGGGACGCGGTAACGGCAGGACGACGGGCGCGGCGCAATGAGCGCGGCGCCCGCGGCACTCAGACGGTGCCCTTCGCGACTTCTTCCGGCTTCATCTCGACGATCTTGTCGAGCGCGGCCCGCACGTCGGCCGCGTATTTCGCCAGCACCCGCTGCTCGTCGGTTTCGGGCACGAACGGCGGCACCGGCACCGGGTTGCCGTTCTCGTCGACCGCGACGAACACGACGAGGCAATCGGTCGTCTGGCGCAGCACGCCGCCCTTCGGATCGCCGGCGTGCACCGACACGTGGATGTGCATGCTGGTACGGCCCGTCGCGACGACGCGCGCCTTCAGCTCGACCAGATTGCCGACCAGGATCGGACGCTGGAAACGGATGTTGCCGACGCTGACCGTCACGCAATAGCGGCTCGACCAGACGGCCGCGCACGCATACGCGACCTCGTCGATCCACTTCATCAGCGCGCCGCCATGCACCTTGCCGCCGAAGTTCACGGACGAAGGCTCGGCAAGGAAGCGGAATACGGTTTCGGTGCGGTCGAGGGCAGCCGGCACGGGGGACGGTTGGGGCATTGTTCTGGCTCCAGGCGGCAGGGGCGCTGTAATCGGGCCATTATACGTTGCACTGCGGCAACGCGTCGCGGCAAGCCCCGCGTGGCGGGGCTGCGGCGGCCATGCCGGCTCGCGCGCGGATCGGCGCCGGTCAGCGGCGCACCGTGATGCCCTGGTCGATCGTCCCGTACATCTCGATACTGCCGCCGCGCTCGCCGGTCGCGCCCGCGCCACCCTGCGCACAGGCCGCGCAAACCAACGCGGCCGCCAACACACAGAAAATCGTCTTCATCGTTGCATCGCGTCCCATGCGGCGGCCCGCTGCCGCCGCGTCCGGCCATTCTACGCGTGCGCTGCAACGGGCCGCAGTCCGGTCCGCGCAGGGGCGCCGCTGCTGCATCCGACATTTCATCCGGAAGCGAAACATCGAATGCGCGCACCGACTACACTGCCCCTCATCCCGCTCGACGAGACACGACGATGACCGATCAAGACGACCACCATTTTCCCGGCCTGAGCCGCATCGGCGCACTGATCGCCGACCCCGGCCGCGCCGCGATGCTGTGGGTGCTGATGGACGGCAGCGCGCGACCGGCCGGCGAACTGACGATGATCGCGGGGCTGTCGCCGTCCGCGGCCAGCGCGCACCTCGCGCGCCTGACCGAGGGCGGCCTGCTGGCCCTCGACGTGCGCGGCCGGCATCGCTACTACCGCATCGCGTCGGCCGACATCGCGGCCTCGCTCGAAGCGCTCGCGAACGTCGCCCGCGCGGCCGCGCCGCATCGCCCGGTTCCGCCGCCGTCGCGCGCAGTCCCGGCCGAACTGCGCTATGCACGCACCTGCTACGACCACATGGCCGGCGAGCTCGCGGTACGTATCTTCGACGGCCTCACCGCACGCGGCTGGCTGCTTGCAGACGGCGACGCGATCGAGACCACCGAGCTCGGCACGCAAGCGCTCGCGCAATGGGGCATCGACGTCGCGCAGCAGCGCACGCGCCGGCGCCGCTTCGCGTGCGGCTGCCTCGACTGGAGCGAGCGGCGCTCGCATCTCGGCGGCGCCCTCGGCGCGGCGCTGCTCGAAAGCTTCTGCGCGCACGGCTGGATCGAGCGCGCTGCCCGACCGCGCGTGCTGCGCGTCACGGTGCCCGGGCAGCAGGTTTTCGACGCGTGGCTTACGTCCGCTTGACGCCGGCATTGCAGCTGCACGACAACGGCGCGCGATGGACAGGTTTTGTTACATCGCGTGCCCTTCGACTTACAAAACACCGTGCCTTGAAACAGGCCAAGCGGATATTGTGAACTGGACGGCACGAATCGACGCGCCGCGATCACAACGATGACGCTCACCATGGCCACCCTGTTCACGCTCAAGCGCACCGCCCGCTACACGCTGCTCGCGTTCGTCGCGCTGGCGGCGCTGCCGCCCGCCTTCGCGCAATCGGCCGATGCGCCGCCGAATATGGCCGCGGCACGGCAACCGGGCGGCGATCCGCCCGGCCGCGTCGCGCGGCTCAATTACCTGTCGGGCGCCGTGACGACCGAACCGGCCGGCACCGACACATGGTCGTATGCGGCAGTGAACCGGCCGCTGACGACCGGCGATCAGCTCTGGAACGATGCCGGCGCGCGCTCGGAACTGCACATCGGCTCGACCGCGGTGCGGCTCGGCGAATCGACGAGCCTGTCGGTGCTGAACCTCGACGACACGACGACGCAATTGAAGGTGGGGCTCGGCACCGTGTCGACGCACGTGCGCGATCTGCCGGCCGGCGGATCGTACGAAATCGACACGCCGAACCTCGCGCTCGGCATCGCGGGCCCCGGCGATTATCGCGTCGATGTCGCGCCGAACGGCGCGAGCACGACGGTGACGATGCGTAGCGGCAGCGCGACCGTCTACGGCAGCAACGGCCAGTATCCGCTGTCGCCCGGGCAGCAGGTGGTGTTCACGGGCACCGACCTGCAGGTCGCGCAGCAATCGGCCGCACCGGGCCCGGACGCGCTCGACCAGTGGGCCGCCAGCCGCGACGCAGCCGAAGCACGTTCGGTGTCGGCCCGTTATGTGTCCCGCGACGTTCCCGGCTACCAGGATCTCGACGCGAACGGCACGTGGCGCGACACCCCGAATTACGGCGCGGTATGGGTGCCGAACGACAGGCCGGCCGATTGGGCGCCGTATCACGACGGCCACTGGATCTGGCAGGCGCCGTGGGGCTGGACCTGGGTCGACGACGCGCCGTGGGGCTTCGCGCCGTATCACTACGGCCGCTGGGCGTACGTGGACGACAGCTGGGCATGGGTGCCCGGCCCGATGGTCGTCAGCCAGCCGCCCGTCTATGCGCCGGCGCTCGTCGCGTTCGTGGGCGGCGGGGGCGGCGGCGGTTCCGACTGGAGCGTCGCGCTCACGGTCGGCGGCGTCGCCGCGGCCGGCTGCGCATGGTTCGCGCTCGGTCCGGGCGAACCGTGGCATCCGGGCTGGGGCGGCTGGAGCCCGCACTACTACGACCGCGTCAACCGCAACATCGTGGTGAACAACGTCAACGTGAACAAGACCGTGAACGTGACGAACATCACCAATATCACCAACATCAACAAGACGTACGTGAACTTCCGTGCGCCGCACGCGATCACGGCCGTGCCGGCCTCCGCGTTCGTGCACGGCCAGCCGGTCGCGCACTTCTCGCAGCACGTCGATCCGCAGCAATGGCGCAATGCGCACGTCACGCCGGGCACGCCCGGCATCGCGCCGGTGCGCCAGAGCTTCACCGGCGGGCTGCGCAATGCCGGCTACCGTCCGCCGGCGGCGATCGCGCAGCACCCGTACGTCGCGACGCGCAATCCGGCCGTGCCGGCCGCGTATCGCGACCAGGCCGCCGCCCACCTCGCGCAGCAAGGCGGGCGCGTGCCGGGTGCCGGCGCGCCCGTCGTGAAGACGAACGTGCCGGCCGACTATACGGCTCGTCCGGTCCGCGTGCCGGGCAAGCCGGGCGGCGGTGCATGGGCGATGCACAACGTGCAGCTCGTGAATCCGCACGGCCCCGTCGTGCAGCCGGCCCGCGCGCCGCGCGAAGGCCAGCCGGCCGGCGAGCAGGCCGGGCGGGCGGGCGCGCCGACGCCGGGCATGCCGAATGTCGCGCGGCCCGTGAACGGCGAAACGCCCAATGCACCGCGTTTCGCCAACGGCGGCACGCCGCCGGCGCCCGGCAACCCGATGCCGCATCAGGCGTTCGCGCCCGGTAATGGCGTCCCGCATCCGCCGGGCGCGGACAACGTTCCGGCAGGGACCGGCAATGTGCACGCAGCCAACGCGCCGTCGCCCGCGTGGATGCAGCCGCACACGCCGATGGAGCGTCAGCGCCCTGCTCCGCCCACCGCGCTGCACGCGGCAGGACAGAATGCGCTGCCGCCCGTGCGCAGTGCCGCGGTGCCGCATCCGGACCGCGTGCCGGCTCCGCAGGGTGTGCCACCCGGCGGCCGCAACGAGGCGCCGCGCGCGCTGCCGCAACCGCAGTCCGACCATACCGCGCAGATTCCGCAACCGCGTCCGCGCCCCGATTTCCCGACGCCGGAACGGCATGCACAGCCGCAACCGGAACGGGCCGCCCCCACGCCGCAACCGCGCCCGGACTTCGCTCAACCGGCGCCGCATCGCGAGGTCGCGCCGCCGCGCGTGAACGAGTACCGTCCGCCGGCGCCCGCGGTGCACGACGTGCCGCGTCCGCAGCCGCAGGCGCCGCGTATGGAGCCGCGTCCGCAGCCGCAGCCGGCGCCCCGCATGGAACCGCGCCCGTCGATGCCGGCCCCCCGGATGGAACCACGGCCGCAGCCGGCGCCGCACGTCGAGGCACCGCGTCCGAGCAACCCGCCGCCGCAGGGCGGCCACGAAGAGCGGCATCGCCAGTAAGTGCAGCAAAGATGAAACAAAAAGGCTCGACCGGCGAATACCGGTCGAGCCTTTTTGCGGGGTGCGGATCGATGCAACCGCGCGGCCCCAGCCGCGCGATCAGACCGCCATCGGTGCGGTCAGCGGCTCATGGTGGCGGTAGCCGACGAGCGAGAAATCGGACGGCTCGACCTGCTCCAGCCATTCGGGCGCATAGACGCCCGTCTTCGCGTACTCGGGCACGCGCTCGGCAATCTCGAGCCGCGGGCTTTCGTACGGCTCGCGCGTGAGCTGCTGCTGCAGCATGTCGAGCTGGTTCTCGTAGATGTGCGCGTCGCCGATGAAATACGTGAACCAGCGCGGCGTGTAGCCTGTCAGCCGGCCGACGAGCGACAGCAGCGCGGCCCCTTCCGTCAGATTGAACGGCGTGCCGAGGCCGACGTCGTTGCTGCGGATGTACAGGCACAGCGAAATCTCGCGCTTCGTCGCGTTCGGCAGGAACTGGTACAGCAGATGGCATGCGGGCAGCGCGATCTGGTCGAGCACGGCCGGATTCCACGCGTGAAACAGGATGCGGCGATCGGACGGGTTCTCCATGATCGTGTCCAGGCACTGGCGCAACTGGTCGATCGCCTTGTACAGCAGCACCTTCGGCGCGCCGTCTTCGTCGAAACGCGTGACGATCCGGAAGCCGCGGCGCGTCGCATCGGCGATCTGCGCGTCGGCGCTCGCATCGAGCACCTTGTAGCCCGGCCACTGGCGCCATTGCACGCCGTATACGTCGCCCAGATCGTCGACGCCCTGGCGATACGGATTCGCGAGCCACTGCGCGTTCTCGTTCGCGTTCGCATCCCACACCTTGCAGCCGAGCGCGCGGAACTCTGCCGCGCTGCGCGACGCGCGCAGGAAGCCGACCAGTTCGCCGATCGCGGACTTGAACGCGAGCTTCTTGGTCGTCACGGCCGGGAAGCCTTGCTGCAGGTCGAAGCGCAGCATCGCGCCCGGCATGCTGATGGTACGGATTCCCGTGCGGTTCTCCTGCCAGGCGCCGGTGTCGAGAATGGTACGAACGAGATCGAGATACTGTTTCATGCGGGTTCCTTCGGCCGCGAGGGGCGACCGTACCCGCCGATTTTAGCAAGCGTGGCGCGGAAGCTCCGGCAACGGCACCGAAAACCCTGCCAGCGTGTCGCCGCGATCGCGCATGCCGTGCGCGCACATCAGCCGGTAGAGCGTGACGCGCGACACGCCGAGCTCCCTCGCGGCATCGGCAAAACGCCCGCGATGGCGCAGCAGCGCCTGCTCGATCGCCTGCCGTTCGGCCGCCTCGCGCGCCTCCAGCAGCGACACCGGGGCGAGCGTCGCATAGGCGTTCAGCTCGAGATCGGCCGCGGTGATCATCCGGCCTTCGGACATCACGATCGCGCGGCGCACACGGTTGATCAGCTCGCGCACGTTGCCCGGCCACGAATAGCCGTACAGCGACGCGACCGCATCCGGGGAAAAGCCGCGCAGGCGGCGATGCGCATCGCCCTTGAAGCGCTCGAGCATGTGGCGCGCGAGCACCTCGATGTCCTTGCCGCGCGCACGCAGCGGCGGCTCCTCGATCTTCAGCACGCACAGCCGGTGAAACAGGTCCTCGCGGAACCGCCCTTCGCGCAGCGCCGCCTCCATGTCCACATGCGTCGCGCAGATCACGCGTACATCGACCGGTATCGACACATGCGCGCCGAGCCGCTCGATCTTGCCTTCCTGCAGGAAGCGCAGCAGGCTCGCCTGGCTTTCGAGCGGCAGATCGCCGATCTCGTCGAGAAACAGCGTGCCACTGTTGGCGGCCTCGACACGGCCGATCTTGCGCTGGTTCGCGCCGGTGAACGCGCCGCGTTCATAGCCGAACAGTTCGGCCTGCAGCAGCGTCGACGGAATCGCCCCGCAATTGATCGCGATGAACGGCGCCTGCGCGCGCGACGAACGCTCGTGAATCGCGATCGCCGTCAGCTCCTTGCCCGTGCCCGACTCGCCGGAAATGAACACCGGTGCGTCGGTCGCCGCGACACGGCGGATCGTCCTGAAGAGCCCGAGCATCGCATCGCAGGTGCCGACCATCTCGCCTTCGCTGCGCCCGGCGCCGACGGGCGACGAAACGGGATCGGTCAGTGCGACCATGCCGTGCGCATGACCGACGGTCTCGACGATCCGCGCCGTTTCGTACGGCATCGTCACGTAGTCGAAGCAATAGTCGCGAATGAGATGGCGCAGCGTCGCGTCCTGCAACTGGCCGCGCCGCGTCGCCGCGATCCAGCCGATGTGCTGGATGCTCAGGCAGGATTCGAGTTCGCGCAGGTCCGACGGCTTGAAGCCCGGCGAGAAATCGAGCAGGCCGGCGGTTGCCACGCCGTGCTGCACGACGCGCCGCACATCGCGCACGGTCTCGGCCAGATCGACGCGCCAGCCGCATTCGTCGAAATGGCCGCGCAACGCGTCGTTCGGTTCGCGCGAATAGTAGATCACGTGCCGCTGATCAGCTCCCATAGCTCACCCCGTTCATCAACCGTCTGACGATTGCCGCACACGTCCGAGCGCGTGCAAAAGGATCGAATCGGGTCAGCCAGAGGTGGCTCGATTCGCCATGCCGATGCGCGGCAACGACGCAGCCTCGCATGATGGCGCTTATCTCGCGTCCAGTAATTTTTGATCAAGACAGCTTGGTTATAGGCACCGAATACGACAAACCCGTTTCAGCGCCGAGGGCGATACGGCCGAATCGCTCAGGAGGTCGATGCAGATCAATCATCTGCACATAGCACATGCGCAGGAAGGGTTTCGTCATCAACACATGCGCCGATTTTCATCCTTGAAGCGTATTGATTGAATCAGCAGTATTCCCGAGCCCCATCGTTTCAGGCCTGAAACATTTTTCAGGCGTTTTCGGCCACCATTCGCAACGCTCGAGCGCGAATCGCAATGGCGGCAATGGTCCCGGTACGGTGGCATGTATTTCGCTGAATACGTACACGATCGGAGACAGTCGCCATGCGAAAACCTCTTTTACTTCCTTTCGTGCCGATGACGCTTCTGCTCTCGGCCGCCGGCCCGCCTGCTCCGGCATGCGCGGACGAAAGCATGCAGCCGGATCGCACCATGCTGCTTGCCGACAACACGCCGAGCAGGCAGCACGGCAACGGGTTCGGTATCGTGACCGTGTCGGCGCCGCAACCGCTGCCGGCCGCCAAAGCCTCCGTGACGCTGTGGGACGAGATCCCGCCGCCGCCCCAGTTGCCAATGCCGCTGCCGCTACCGGCGCCGGCGCCGCAACCGGGTGACATCCGGCATGCGATGGCAGGCAACGCGCGAGGCAATATGCATCCCTGAGCATTCGCCGCTTCAATGCAATCAGGATTACATATTGAACTGATGATCCGGTCGAACGGGATGCCATCGAGCAGAACCGGCATCGCCGATCTCGCGACATAAACCGATTTTGTGCTCCGTCCCCCGGCGGGCACGCTTTTTATTCGGACGGTCGTCGCGACGCGGGGCATCACGCGTCGCGGCGCACGACGCCAGAAACGCCGATGCCCGCGCCAGCGTGCGGAATCCGGCGCGCGCCGCCGTTCCGGTAAAATCGGCCCCATTCCGTTTTCCCTCTTCCCCGACCTTCATGACGACGTTGACCCTGATCGTCGCGCGTGCCCGCAACGGCATCATCGGCCGCGACAACCAGTTGCCCTGGAAACTTCCCGAGGATCTCGCGTTCTTCAAGCGCACGACGATGGGCGCGCCGATCGTGATGGGCCGCAAGACCCATGAATCGATCGGCCGGCCGCTGCCTGGCCGCCGCAATATCGTCGTCACGCGCGACGCCACGCGCCGCTTCGAAGGCTGCGACACGGTCACGTCGCTCGCCGATGCACTGGCGCTCGCCGCGCGCGACGGCGTGCCCGAGGCATTCCTGATCGGCGGTGCGCAACTCTACGCGGAAGGTCTCACGCTCGCCGACAAGCTGGTCGTCACCGAGATCGACGCCGACTTCGACGGCGACGCGTCGTTCCCGGCGCCCGACGCCGCGCACTGGCAGGAAATCTCGCGCGACGCGCATCAGGCTGCCGCGCCGAACACGTTCGGCTATGCGTTCGTCGTCTACACCCGCAAGCGCGACTGACGTCTTCTTCCGCACGATGAAAAAAGCCCGACTGGCTCGCGCCGGTCGGGCTTTTCGTTTCCTGGCGGCCTGCGCCGCGCGCGGCTTACTGGCCTGCGATCGTCATCTGCTCGATCAGCACCGAGCCGGTTTCCTTCGTCCCGCGCACGATCGAATCCGCGCCGATCGCGACGATATGGCGGAACATCTCCTGCAGCGTGCTGGCAACGGTGATTTCCTCGACCGGATACTGGATCACGCCGTTCTCCACCCAGAAACCCGCCGCGCCGCGCGAATAGTCGCCCGTCACGTAGTTCACGCCCTGCCCCATCAGCTCGGTCAGCAGCAAGCCCGTGCCGAGCTTCTTCAGCATCGCGTCGAAGTCGTCGCCCGCCTGCGTGTTCGAGCTGCGCAGCGCGAGGTTGTGCGAGCCGCCTGCGTTACCGGTGGTTTGCGTGCCGAGCTTGCGTGCCGAATAGGTCGACAGGAAATAGCCTTCGACGACGCCGTCCTTCACGACGCTGCGCGCACGCGTGCGCACGCCTTCCTCGTCGAACGGCGCGCTGCCCATCGCGCGCGGTACGTGCGGATCCTCGACGACCTGGACGTGCGGCGCGAACACCGGCTTGCCGAGGCTGTCGACGAGAAACGACGTCTTGCGATACAGCGCGCCGCCGCTCACCGCCTGCACGAATGCGCCGAGCAGGCCGGCCGCGAGCGGCGCCTCGAACAGCACGGGCACCTTGCGGGTGTCGAGACGGCGCGCGCCCATCCGCGCGAGCGCGCGTTCGGCCGCGTAACGGCCCACCGCTTCGGGCGCGGCGAGATCGATCGCGCTGCGCTTCGACGAATACCAGTCGTCGCGCTGCATGTGGCGGCCGCTGCCCGCGATCGGCGCGCATGCGATGTAGTGGCGCGAGTACGGATAGCCGGCAAGGAAGCCGCGCGACGTCGCGAGCACGAACTGCGAGTGCTGCGCCGACACGCTCGCGCCTTCCGAATTGCGAATCTGTGGGCTGACCGCGAACGCGGCGTCTTCCGCGCGGCGGGCGAGCTCGACGGCCTCGTCGGCCGACAGCGCCCACGGGTGGTACAGATCGAGGTCGCGCGGGTCGGTTTCGAGCAGCTCGGCTTCGGCGAGGCCGGCCGCTTCGTCCTCGGCCGTGAAGCGCGCGATGTTGTAGGCGGCGGCGACGGTATCCTTGATCGCGGCCGGCGAGAAGTCCGACGTGCTCGCGTTGCCGCGCTTCTTGCCGATGAACACGGTGACGCCGACCATCTTGTCGCGGTTGTGCTCGATCGTTTCGACTTCGCCGCGGCGCACCGACACCGACAGGCCGTCGCCTTCGGAGATTTCGGTCGCGGCGTCCGTCGCGCCGAGCGCCTTCGCATGGCGAAGGATGTCCGATGCGATTTCTTTGAGCTGGTCCTGCGTGTGCGGGAAATAGCGCGCTTGTACGTCGAGATTGGCTGCCATCGTCTTGGTATCCGGTGGCGGGCGGGCGCCCGCATGGTCAAAATGTTGCGTATCCCGCGATCATAGCAAGGTCCGGGGCCGGACACAGACAAGCTTGGGGTATCCGCGCCGCGATACAATGCGGCCCATGACACGCAAAACCCGAATCCAGCCGATCGAGCCTGCCGCCGAAGCCGACGACAATGGCTACGATCGCCCCAGCAAATCCCAGTTGAAGCGCGAGATGCACGAGTTGCAGGTGCTCGGCCAGGCGCTCGTCGACCTGCCGAAAGACGCACTGAAGCGCATGCCGATGCCCGAAAGTCTGTCGGACGCCGTGCGCGAGGCGCGCCGGATCACCGATCACGAAGGCAAGCGCCGCCAGCTCCAGTACGTCGGCCGCGTGATGCGCTCGCTGACCGACGACGAAACGGCCGCGCTGCGCACCGCGCTCGACGCGCAACGCGGCGTGAACAAGGCCGCGACGGCCCGCCTGCACTGGATCGAGCGCACGCGCGACCAGTTGCTCGCCAACGACGACGCGCTGACCGAATTCCTGCGCCAGCACCCGGACGCCGACATCCAGGAAGGCCGCACGCTGATCCGCAACGCGCGCAAGGAAGCACAGCAAGGCAAGCCGCCGCGCTATTTCCGCGAGCTGTTCCAGTGGATCAAGACCGCGAGCGGCACGCCCGGCGGCGATGACGAAGCGGCCGACGACGCCGGAGACGACCATGACGACGAGGCCTAACCATCCGGACGAGCTCGTGGTCGGCCTCGTGTCGATCAGCGACCGCGCGAGTACGGGCGTCTACGAGGACAAGGGCATTCCGGCGCTGCAGGAATGGCTCGCCGGCACGCTGGTTTCGCCGTGGCGCGCCGAAACGCGCCTGATCCAGGACGACGCGCCGACGATCTCGGCCACGCTTGCCGAGCTCGTCGACGTCGCCGGCTGCGACCTCGTGCTGACGACGGGCGGCACGGGCCCCGCGCGCCGCGACGTGACGCCGGAAGCCACGCTGGCCGTGGCGACGAAGGAAATGCCGGGATTCGGCGAACAGATGCGGCAGATCAGCCTGAATTTCGTGCCGACCGCGATCCTGTCGCGGCAGGTCGCGGTGATCCGCGAAACGGCCGACCATGCGGCGCTGATCATCAACCTGCCCGGCCAGCCGAAGTCGATCCGGGAAACGCTGGAAGGGCTGCGCGACGCCGACGGCAAGTCGACCGTGCCCGGCATCTTCGCCGCGGTGCCCTACTGCATCGACCTGATCGGCGGCCCGTATATCGAGACCGACGCCGCGGTGGTCGCGGCGTTCCGGCCGAAAAGCGCGCGGCGCTGAGCGTTTGCCGAGCGTGGCGCGCGTGCCGGCCCGCTCAGGCGGCCGGCACGGAATCGCCTGCCGGCGCCGATGCGGCCGGAATCAGGAAATGCTCGCGGTAGTACTTCAGCTCGTCGATCGACTCGTGGATGTCGGCGAGCGCCGTGTGCATCGCCCGCTTCTGGAAACCCTTGTAGATCGCGGGCTGCCAGCGGCGGCACAGCTCCTTGAGCGTGCTGACGTCGAGGTTGCGGTAGTGGAAGAACCGCTCGAATTCCGGCATCCAGCGCGCCATGAAGCGGCGGTCCTGGCAAATCGAGTTGCCGCACATCGGCGACTTGCCCGGCGACACGTACTGCGCGAGGAACGCCTGCAGTTGCGCGGCGGCTTCCGCCTCGGTCACGGTCGATGCGCGCACGCGGTCGATCAGCCCCGAGCGGCCGTGCGTCGACTTGTTCCAGTCGTCCATCTTCGCGAGCGTCTCGTCGCTCTGGTGAATCGCGAACACCGGGCCCTCGACGGCGACGTCGAGCGTGGAATTGGTCACGACGACCGCGATCTCGATGATGCGGTCGTTATCCGGGTCGAGGCCCGTCATCTCCATGTCGAGCCAGACGAGGTTCAACTCGTTGCGCACGAGCGCGGGCTGGCTGGCGGAAGCGGCGGTATCGGTCATGATTCATCCTGGAAAATGGCGGACCGGGCGCGCCGATGCGGCGCCGCCCGGGCGGCCGGCATCGCATCAGCGGGGCCGGTCCGCAAGAACATATAATTCTCGCATAGAACCCTTTGGCGCCTTCGATGTCACCCTTTTCGTTCACCCTGCTGTTCGCGATCGCCGTACTCGCGATGGTCGTCACCAAGCTGTGGCTCGCGTCGCGGCAGATCCGCTTCGTCGCCGCGCACCGCAACGGCGTGCCCGCGCAGTTCAGCGCCACCATCCCGCTGACCGCCCACCAGCGCGCGGCCGATTACACGGTCGAGCGCACCCGGCTGACGATGCTCGAGATCGTCGTCAGCGCGGCCGTGCTGGTCGGCCTCACGCTGCTCGGCGGCGTCGGCGCGCTCGACACGCTGCTGACCGGCTGGCTCGGCCGCGGCTACGGGCAGCAGGTCGCGCTGGTCGCCGCGGTGCTCGTGATCACGAGCGTGATCGACGTCCCGTTCGAGTATTACCGCCAGTTCGGGATCGAGCAGCGTTTCGGCTTCAACCGGATGACGAAGCGGCTGTTCTTCACCGACATGCTGAAGAATGCGCTGCTCGGCGCCGCACTCGGCCTGCCGCTGCTGTTCGTCGTGCTGTGGCTGATGAACCAGGCCGGCAGCCTGTGGTGGCTGTGGACCTGGATCGTGTGGGTCGCGTTCCAGCTGCTCGTGCTGCTGATCTACCCGACCTTCATCGCGCCGCTCTTCAACAAGTTCGAGCCGCTGAAGGACGACGCGCTGCGCGCGCGCATCGAGTCGCTGATGAAGCGCTGCGGCTTCGCGGCGAAGGGGCTGTTCGTGATGGACGGCAGCCGCCGCTCCGCGCACGGCAACGCGTACTTCACGGGCTTCGGCGCCTCCAAGCGGATCGTGTTCTTCGACACGCTGCTCGCGCGCCTGTCCGGCCAGGAGATCGAAGCCGTGCTCGCGCACGAGCTCGGCCACTTCAAGCGCCGCCACGTGATGAAGCGGATGCTCGTGTCGTTCGTGCTGAGCCTCGTGCTGCTCGCGCTGCTCGGCTGGCTCGCGCAACGCACGTGGTTCTATACGGGGCTCGGCGTCACGCCGTCGCTCGACACCAGCAACGCGGGCGCCGCGCTCATCCTGTTCTTCCTCGCGATTCCGGTGTTCCTGTTCTTCGCGACGCCGTTCAGCAGCCTCACGTCGCGCAAGCACGAATTCGAGGCCGATGCGTTCGCCGCCAGCCAGACCGACGCGCAGGATCTCGTCAGCGCGCTCGTGAAACTCTATGAGGACAACGCGTCGACGCTGACGCCCGACCCCGTCTACACGGCCTTCTACTACTCGCATCCGCCTGCGTCGCAGCGGATCGACCGCCTGCTGCAGCACGCATGAGCCAGCCGACCTCCCGCAAGCCGGCCCCGCGCGCATCGGGCGCGCAACGGGCCGAAGGCCGCGTGATCGCGGCGCACGGCCGCCACTACATCGTCGCCCCCGACGACGGCGGCCCGATGCTGCAATGCTTCCCGCGCGGCAAGAAGAGCGACATCGCGGTCGGCGACCGCGTCGCGTACGAACTCGCGTCGGCCGACCAGGGCGTGATCGTGGAGATCGGCGAACGGCGCAACCTGCTGTACCGCTCGGACCAGTTCAAGTCGAAGCTGTTCGCGGCGAACCTCGACCAGTTGCTGATCGTGCTCGCGACCGAGCCCTATTTCAGCGAGGATCTGCTCGGCCGCGCGCTGATCTCTGCCGAGGCGAACGAGCTGAAGCCGCTCGTCGTGCTGAACAAGATCGACGTCAAGGCTGCGCTGCCGGTTGCGCGCGAACGCCTCGCGCCGTATCGCGCGCTCGGCTACGACGTGCTCGAGCTGTCGGTGAAAGGCGCGCCGGACGACGCGCGCGCACAGCTGATGCCGCATCTCGCCGGGCATTCGACGATCCTGCTCGGCCAGTCCGGGATGGGCAAGTCGACGCTCGTGAACCTGCTCGTGCCCGACGCCGAAGCCGCGACCCGCGAGATTTCGGCCGCGCTGAACAGCGGCCGTCACACGACGACGTTCACGCGCCTGTATCCGCTGGAAGGCGGCGGTGCGCTGATCGATTCGCCGGGCTTCCAGGAATTCGGCCTCTACCACCTGACCGAAGGCCGCCTCGAGCGCGCGTTTCCGGAATTCCGGCCGCTGCTCGCGGACTGCCGTTTCTATAATTGTCATCATCTGCACGAGCCCGGCTGCGCGATCCTCGAAGCCGTCGCCGACGGCCGCATCGCGCCGTCCCGGCACGCGCTGTACGCGCAGCTCGTGCACGAGGCGAGCCAGATCGTCCGCTGATCGCGCGACGTGTGCGACGGCCGGCCACCGCCAGGCGGGCCGACCTTCATCGACAGGAGCGGCGATGCGTTTCAAGGCACCCGACCTCGCGACCGCGCAGCATTGGGCCAACGTGCTCCAGGTGGCCGGCATCGGTTGCGAGCTGCACAACTGCTACGCGACCGGTGCGCTCGGCGGCCTGCCCGCCGATGCGTGCACGCCCGAACTGTGGCTCGACGACGAACGCGACGACGCGCTCGCCCGCCGGCTCCTCGATGCCGCGTCGCACGGCCCGTCGGCCGGCGCAGCACCCTGGCGCTGCCGGCAGTGCGGCGAAGCGCTCGAAGCGCAATTCACCGCGTGCTGGCAATGCGGCGCCGTGCGCGACCCGCTCGATGACTGAACGCACTGCGCTGACGCACAGCGAAAAGGCCGGCATCAAGCCGGCCTTTTCATTTCATCGGGCGCCGGGTTAGCGCGTCACGATACCCAGACGGCCAGCGTCAGCATCAGCAGCAGGATCATCCACAGGATCACCGCGCGCCACACGAGGCCCACCGCCGACTGCAGCGTGCGCGGCGTGCAATCGTCACCAACCGTCAACGGACCGCTGTCACCGACCGCCAGCGCATCGAGGCTCGACGGTTCCGCGAGCGGCCCCGCAAGACGCGCGCCGAGCGCCCCGCTGCCGGCGGCCAGCAATACGCCGTCGTTCGGGTCGGGCCACTGGCGCGTATGGTTGCGCCACGCGTAGATCGCATCCTCGAAATTGCCGACGATCGCGAAGCCGAGCGCAGTCAGCCGGGACGGAATCCAGTCGATCACGAAGAACGCGCGCTGCGCGAACGTCGAGAAGGCAGCCGTGCGGTCGTCGCCCGGCGTCGACCAGCTGCGCGCGAGGTATTCGGAAATCCGGTACAGCACGGCGCCGGCCGGGCCGATCGGCAGCACGTACCAGAAGAACACGCCGAACACGTGGCGATGCGACGCAACGACCGCGTGGATCAGCGTATGGCGGACGATTTCGCCGACCGGCATGTCGACCGTGTCGATGCCCGTCCACTCGTGCAGGATTTCGCGCGCGCGCGGCACGTCGTCGTTGTTGAGCGCGAGATGGATATCGGTGAAGTAGTGGCTGAACTGGCGGAAGCCGAGCGTGAAATACACGACGACGACGTTCCACAGGAACGCGAGCACGAAGCTCACCTTGTACAGCAGGAAATAGATCAGCGCGACGATCAGCACCCACGGCAGCACGACCGCGAGCCATGCGAGGAGCCCGTGCTTCTGCTTGCCGGCGTCGAGGCCATGTGCGACGGTTTCCGCATGAAACTGGAACAGCGCGAACACCGGATTGCTCGGCGACAACGCGCGGACCTGTTCGATGATGAGAGCGAGGAGAACCGAAAAGAAAGTCATGCGTGGCGCCGTCTTCGGAGTTATGTCATTTTTCGCATAACGATAGCACAGCGTCAGCCGCGCATGGCTGCCGGCGCGGTCGCCCGGCAGCCGGTCGCACGCACCGGCCGGCGCGCCCGCCTAGCTGGCGGCCAAGAAGCGATACAGATTGCGAAACATGGCGGCAGTTGCGCCCCAGATGAAGTAATGCCCGCCCGGTTCGCCGTTCGGATAGGGCATGGCAAAAAAACGACGCTCGCCGCCTTCCCACCGGAACACGCGGATCTGATGGTTCGCGGGATTCATCACGAACGCGAGCGGCACTTCGAAAATTTCGGCAACTTCGAACGTGTCGGCCTGCACGGTGAACGGCGGATGCACGAGGCCGGCCACCGGCGTCACGCAGAAACCCGTGCCGGTCAGGTAGTCGGGCAGCACACCGAGAATCTCGACGCGTTCGGCGGCCAGCCCGATCTCCTCCTTCGCCTCGCGCAACGCGGTGGCGGTGGCGTCGCGGTCGAACGGCTCGCGACGACCACCGGGAAAGCTGATCTGTCCGGCGTGGTCGTTCAGGTGATCGGCGCGCTGCGTCAGCAGCACGGTGAGGCCCGACTCGCGGACGACGAGCGGCATGAGGACGGCCGCGCTACGTGGATCGACGCCTTCCTGCAGCCTCGCTTCGCCGGGCTCGACGCTCCATTCGAGCGTGCGCGCGAACCGTTCGCGCAGGCCGGACGGCGTCATCAGCCGGGAATCGATGACAGGCAGGCCGGCACCGGTGCCTTCGACCGGCAATACTTCGGGATCGATGATGGGGCGGCGATTCAATGGAGCTCTCGGGTTCGTGTCGTATCGAGCATATTGTCGCGCCAGAATGAAAAAAGCACCCGGTTGGGTGCTTTTTCCTTACAGCTCTTACTCTTGGGAAGCTGCTGCGGCGCGATCCTTCGACACCAGCTTTTCCTTGATACGAGCCGACTTGCCCGAACGCTCGCGCAGGTAGTACAGCTTCGCACGACGCACATCACCGCGACGCTTCACGACGATGCTCGCCAGCAGCGGCGAGTAGGTCTGGAACGTACGCTCGACGCCTTCGCCCGACGAGATCTTGCGGACGATGAAGTTCGAGTTCAGACCACGATTGCGAATCGCGATCACGACGCCTTCGTAAGCCTGAACGCGCTTGCGGGTACCTTCAACCACGTTCACGTTCACGATCACCGTGTCGCCCGGGGCGAATTCGGGGATCGTCTTGCCGGCGAGCGCGCGCTCGATCTCTTCCTGCTCAAGTTTTGCGATCAGATTCATTACTGACTCCTTATGCCATCGTGTCGGCGTTCACACCCGCCTGCTTCCAGGCCTGGCCCCGATAGAGGATGGATTCACATCAGGCGCCGCACACGCATGTACGGCACCGCCAATTCCCGCTCGCGCAGCCGCCTCAGGAGGCGTCCTTCGCTTCGCGTGCGAGGTTCGCGAGCCACGCTTCGTCGGCGCGGCTCAACAACTTCTCGCGGCGCGCCCGGACGATCAGGTCCGGCCGCTTCCGCAACGTATTCCTCAATGCTTCCTGGCGCCGCCACCGCTCGATCTCGGCATGATGCCCGCCGAGCAGCACGTCCGGCACGCGCACGCCATCGTATTCCTCCGGGCGCGTGTAGTGCGGACAATCGAGCAGGCCGTCGGCGAAGCTGTCCTGCACGGCCGACAGCGAATCGTTCAGCACGCCGGGCAGCAACCGCACGACCGCATCCATCAGCGCCATCGCCGGCAGTTCGCCGCCCGACAGCACGAAATCGCCGAGGCTGATTTCCTCGTCGACGCAACGGTCGAGCAGGCGCTGGTCTATCGCTTCGTAGCGACCGCACAGCACGACGACGCCGGGTTCCTGCGCCATCCGCACCGCACGATCATGCGTGAGCGGCGCGCCTTGCGGCGACATCATCACGACGCGCGTGCTCGCGATGCCCTGCTCCACCTGCGCCGCTTTCGCGGCGTCGATCGCGGCTTCGAGCGGCCTGGCCAGCATCACCATGCCCGGACCGCCGCCGTACGGACGATCGTCGACCGTGCGGTAGTTGTCCGTCGTGAAATCACGCGGGTTCCAGGTGCGCAGCCCGAAGCGCCCCTGCTTGACGGCCCGGCTGGTGATTCCCCAGTCGGTCAGTGCGCGGAACATCTCGGGAAAGAGCGTGACGACGTCGAACTGCACCGCGCTCTCGGTAACCTGGTTCATTTCAGTAATCGGCTTCCCAGTCGACGACGATGCGACGCGCCGCCTGATCCACCGTTTTGACGTAGACGCCGACGAACGGAATCAACCGCTCGTCGGTGGTCGGCTGACCGTCTTTGCCGGTTGCCGGATACTCGACACGCATGATCGAATGCACGCCGTTGTCGATCATCCCGCTCACCTTCCCGAGCGCCACCGATTGCTCGTTGACCACCTCGAGACCGATCAGGTCGACCCAATAGAATTCGTCCGCGGCCAGTGCCGGGAAATCTCCCCGGCGCACGAACACGCGAAAGCCGCGCATGGACAGCGCGGCATCGCGGTCGCTGACGCCCGCGGGTTGCGCAACGACAGTGTCGCTGTGCGTCTTCGACTGCATGATGCGGACGGAAAGCCGATCCGCACCGCGTTCCAGCCACCAGCGACGCGCGTTGAGCAGCGCGTCGCCACCGCGACCGGCATCGGCATGCGTCGCCACCTTGACCCAGCCCTTCAGGCCGTAGGCGTCGACCACCGCCCCGACCTCGACGGCATCGTCGGGCCAGGCTTGCGTCGCTTCGGGACTGCCTTGTGCGGCAGCCTGACCGGCGTTCGCGACCGTGTCGCGCTCGACCGGCTTGCGGACGAATGCGCCGAATGACGCACGCCCGCGCCCTGCATTACCGGAATCGTGACCCGCCATCAATGCACCTCACAGCCGGTACGACCGGCACACCGTGCCATGTTAGGCAGCCGGTTGCGCCTTTTGCGCTTCCTTCACGAGACGCTGGACGGTCGGCGACAGTTGCGCGCCAACGCCTTGCCAGTACGTCAGGCGATCCTGAGCGATACGCAGCGATTCGCCCTTCGTGGCGACCGGGTTGTAGAAGCCGACGCGCTCGATGAAGCGGCCGTCACGACGGTTACGCGAATCGGTAGCAACGATGTTGTAGAACGGGCGCTTCTTCGAGCCGCCACGAGCCAGACGGATGATAACCATATGATGTCCTTCGGAAAACCGGGTTCGAAACTACTGAAACACGCGATTATAGCCGGAAACCAGAGGTACAACAAACACTTACGCGTAAAAATCCGCGGACGGCCCGTCCGCCGGGCCTACAATCGTCGTGTCCAGGATGCTCTCGACCATCATGCCGCCCCTTCGCGCCGCCCCGATGCGCCGCGTGCAGCGCCCACCATTCGCGGCGCTGCTTGCCAGCCTTGCCTGCCTCGCATCCGCATCGGCGTTTGCCGCGCCACTGCCGGTGAACGAACTCGTCGTGCCGCCCGGCTTCCATGTGGACGTGCTGACCGACGCCGTACCGGCCGCACGCGAAATGGCGTGGTCGCCGCGCGGCATCCTGTATGTCGGCACGCGGGACGGCCGCGTCCATGCGTTCGTGATGCACGAGGGCCGGATCAGCGCACGCTACGTAGTCGCGTCCGGGCTCGACATGCCCGTCGGCGTCGCCTATCGCGACGGCGCCCTCTATATATCCGCCGTCTCGCGCATCCTGCGCCTCGATCATATCGACGACCGGCTCGCCGGACCGCCCGCTCCTGCCGTCGTGACCGACGCGCTGCCGACCGACCACCATCACGGCTGGAAATTCATCGCGTTCGGCCCCGACGGCAAGTTGTACGTGCCGGTCGGCGCGCCGTGCAACGCCTGCCTCGCCGATCGCGGCCGCTACGCGATCATCGCGCGGATGAACGCCGACGGCAGCGGGCGTGAAGTGGTCGCTCGCGGCATACGCAATACGGTCGGCTTTGCATGGCACCCTGATTCGGGCGAGCTGTGGTTCACCGACAACGGGCGCGACATGATGGGCGACGACGTACCCGACGACAAGCTGAACCGCGCGCCGCGCACCGGCCTCGACTTCGGTTTTCCATACTGCCACGGCGGCGATACGCCCGACCCCGAATTCGGCGGCGCCGACGTCTGCCGCCGTTATGTGCCGCCCGTCCTGAAACTCGGCGCGCATGTCGCGGCGCTCGGGATGCGCTTCTATACCGGGACGATGTTTCCGGCGTCGTATCGCAACAATGTCTTCATTGCCGAACACGGCTCGTGGAACCGCAGCACGAAGGTCGGCTACCGCGTGATGCGCGTGGTCGCATCGGCGGACGGCAGCCACGCACGCCAGACACCGTTCATCACGGGCTGGCTGCGGCCCGACGGCACGGTATGGGGACGCCCGGCCGACGTATTGCCGTTGCCGGACGGCTCGCTGCTCGTCAGCGACGATTACGCGGGCGCGATCTACCGCGTGACGTATGCGGCACCTTGACGCAGGCGAGGGGTGACCGGGCCCGACCGGGCATCGTAGAATGCGTGCCGGGCCGCGCGCCCGCGCCGGCCTGCCGGCCGCCCATGCCAACGACAATACGCCGCCATCCATGTCCAGCAGCACCGCATCGCCCCGCCGCTTCCGCTCCAAGACGCTCACCGCCGCCCTCGCGTTCCTGCTCGGATCGCTCGGCGCGCACCGCTTCTATCTGCACGGCTTTCGTGACGTGTACGGCTGGGCCCACCTGCTCGCGACGATCGTCGGCATCCCGGGCTTCCTCCTGCTCGCCGCCACCCAGCGCAGCGCCGGCCTCGGCTGGTGGCTCGCGGTACCCGGCGCGATCTCGCTGCTGGCGGCGTTCCTCGCCGCACTCGTCTACGGGCTGCGCCCCGACGAAAAATGGGACGCGCAATTCAACGCGGACACCGGCAAGCACAGCCAGTCGGGCTGGACCGTGATCTTCGTCGTGATCTTCTCGCTGCTGATCGGCGCGTTCCTGTTGATGACCGCACTCGCGCTGTCGTTCCAGACGTACTTCGAATCGCAGGTCGAAGCAGCCAAGCAGATTTCGCAGTAAGCACGACCAATACGGTCGATACGGCACACCGGCGACTGCGTTGCTCGCCGGTCAGAACAGGTTCAACTGCATGTCATCGCGCGACTTCGCGCCGGCTGCACGAACCGCGACACGCGGCGCCGGCACCCCAGCGGCCGGCGCACCGCTGAACCGCGACAGATCGAGAATGCCGTTCGTGCGCTCGTTCAACCCGAGCCGCTTGACGGCCTGGCGGAAGCGCTGCCGCAACAGGTCGGCCCAGATCCCCTCGCCCTTCATCCGTTTCGAGAAATCCGAGTCGTAATCCTTGCCGCCACGCATGTCGCGCACGCGGTTCATCACGCGCTCCGCACGATCGGGAAAATGCGCGGCAAGCCAGTGCTTGAATAGCGGCGCGACCTCCCACGGCAACCTCAGGATGATGTAGCTCGCATGCGTCGCGCCGGCTTCCGCGCAGGCCTCCAGCACGCGCTCCATGTCGGGCTCGGTGACGAACGGAATCACCGGTGCGATGCTCACGCCGACCGGCACGCCCGCATCGCACAGCGCGCGGATCGTGCGCAACCGCCGCGCCGGCGTGGCCGCACGCGGCTCGAGCGTGCGCGCGAGCTCGGCATCGAGCGTCGTGATCGTGACCGCCGCCATCACCTGCCCGCGTTCGGCCATCGGCGCGAGCAGGTCGAGATCGCGCTCGATCAGCGACGATTTCGTGATCGCCGCGAACGGCAGCCCGCGATCGTGCATCACCTGGATCACGCTGCGCGTGATGCGCAGGTCGCGCTCGACCGGCTGGTACGCGTCGGTGTTGACGCCGAGCGCGATCGGCTCCGGCACGTAGCGCTTGCGCGAAATCTCGCGCTCGAGCAGTTCGGCCGCATTCACCTTCGCGTAGATGCGGCTTTCGAAATCGAGCCCCGGCGACAGCCCGAGGTAGCTGTGCGTCGGCCGCGCGAAGCAGTAGATACAACCGTGCTCGCAGCCGCGATACGGATTGAGCGACACGCTGAACGGAATATCGGGCGACTGGTTGTGCGTCAGGATGCTCTTCGCCCGCTCCTCGAATACCTGCGTGCGCAGCGGCGCGGGGAAATCGGCATCGTCGGACTCGTGCGTCCAGCCGTCGTCCACCGCTTCGCGCTGCGCGATTTCATATCGCCCCTGCAAGTTGTCGACCGCACCGCGCCCCTTCCGGGGCACCGGCGGCGCTATCGGAAATTCGTTGTCGGACCGATCGTCCATATGCCCACCCATTCGCCTGCGCCCAATACTGTACATTTATACAGTGTTGGGCGCAGCATGCCAAGGGCGGGATAAAGGGCTCGACAACACGCCGCCGGCGCGTCACTCGCCGACGGCGATCGTCAGCGTTTCCTTGATTTCTTCCATCACGACATAGCTCTTCGACTGCACGGCGCCGGGCAACTGCAGCAGGATGTCGCCGAGCAGCTTCCGGTAGTCGGCCATCTCGCCGATCCGCGCCTTGATCAGGTAGTCGAAATCGCCGGAGACGAGATGGCATTCGAGCACCTCGTCGATCTTCATCACTTCCCGGCGGAATTGCTCGAACATGTTGCCGCCCTTGTGGCCGAGCGTGATCTCGACGAACACCAGCAGCGCGGCCCCCAATTGACCCGGGTCGACCCGCGCGTGATAGCCGGTGATCACGCCGTCGCGCTCCATGCGCCGCACGCGCTCGATGCACGGCGTGACGGTCAGTCCGACCTGTTCCGCGAGGTCCTTCATCGCCATCCGGCCGTCGTTCTGGAGCAGTTTCAGGATGCGCCGGTCGAGCTTGTCGAGCGAGCGTACGGGCTGACGTTGCGTTCTCATTTGTTTATGCTGAAAACCAGAAAAATACAATAACAAAAACTGCACATTCGACAATACCATAGCGCAAAAAACTAGATCAGCTAGAGGTTACACGGAGCCGCAGGTGCGCCCGGCCTCGATCTGATTCCTTCCATCTGGAGCAGCTATGCGAGTCGTCATTCTGGGCAGCGGTGTAGTGGGCGTGGCAAGCGCGTATTACCTTGCGCGCGCCGGCCATGAAGTCACTGTGATCGACCGCGAAGCCGGCCCGGCGCTGGAGACGAGCTTCGCGAACGCTGGCCAGATCTCGCCCGGCTATGCGGCGCCGTGGGCCGCGCCCGGCGTGCCGCTGAAGGCCGTCAAGTGGATGTTCGAAAAGCACGCGCCGCTCGCGATCCGCCTCGACGGCACACGCTTCCAGCTCCAGTGGATGGTCCAGATGCTGCGCAACTGCACGGCCGAGCGCTATGCAGTCAACAAGGGCCGGATGGTCCGTCTCGCCGAATACAGCCGCGACTGCCTGCAGGCGCTGCGCGCCGATACCGGCATCGAGTACGAAGGCCGCACGGGCGGCACGCTGCAACTGTTCCGCACGCAGCAGCAGCTCGACGGCGCGGCGAAGGACATCGCCGTGCTGCAGGAAGCGAACGTGCCGTTCGAACTGCTGTCGCCGGCCGAACTGAAAAATGCCGAACCGGCGCTCGCCGCCGTCTCGCACAAGCTGACGGGCGGCCTGCGCCTGCCGGGCGACGAAACGGGCGATTGCCAGCTGTTCACGACGCGCCTCGCCGCGCTCGCCGAATCGCTCGGCGTCAAGTTCCGCTACAACACGCCGATCGATGCGCTCGCAATCGCGGGCGGCAAGATCGCCGGCGTGCAGTGCGGCAGCGAGACGGTGCGTGCCGACGCGTACGTCGTCGCGCTCGGCTCGTACTCGACCCGCTTCATCTCGAACCTGATGAAGATTCCCGTCTATCCGCTCAAGGGCTATTCGATCACCGCGCCGATCGTCAACGAAGCCGCCGCGCCCGTGTCGACCGTGCTCGACGAGACCTACAAGATCGCGATCACGCGCTTCGACCAGCGCATCCGCGTCGGCGGCATGGCAGAAATCGTCGGCTTCGACAAGACGCTGCGCGCGGCGCGCCGCGAAACGCTCGAGATGTGCGTAAACGACCTGTTCCCGGGCGGCGGCGATACGTCGAAGGCCACGTTCTGGACGGGCCTGCGCCCGATGACACCGGACGGCACGCCGATCGTCGGCCGCACGCCGGTGTCGAACCTGTTCCTGAACACCGGCCACGGCACGCTCGGCTGGACGATGTCGTGCGGCTCGGGCCAGCTGCTCGCGGACCTGATCTCGGGCAAGATGCCCGCGATCCAGGCCGACGACCTGTCGGTGCACCGTTACCTGAAGGACGCGCCCGGCCAGACGCGCCCGGCATACGCGTAAATCGGAACGGCCCGCGGCGATGCGGGCCCGTTGCATCAGCGAGAAAGGCGCCCGAGGGCGCCTTTCTCGTTTCGGCGAATGCGCGTGCCGACTCGGCACGAGGCTTCAGTCAACGCGCGCATGCGCTCGTCGCCCGTCGAGCGAATCGACGCTACCGGTCGTGCGTGCGCGACGATATGTTCCGCACGGCACGGTGCGATCCGGAATCTTCCAGACGAACGACGCTCGTTCCTCTTCAGCGAGACACAACAAAAAAGGGGCGCTCGTCGCGCCCCTCGTGCTGCATGCTTACCGCCGAAGCGTCACGCCGTATCAGCCGAGTTCGTTCACGAGTTCCGGCACGAGCGCGAACAAATCGCCGACGAGGCCATAGTCGGCCACGCTGAAGATCGGTGCTTCGGGATCCTTGTTGATCGCGACGATCACCTTCGAATCCTTCATGCCGGCCAGATGCTGGATCGCACCCGAGATGCCGACCGCGATGTACAGCTGCGGTGCGACGATCTTGCCGGTCTGGCCGACCTGGTAGTCGTTCGGCACGTAGCCTGCATCGACTGCCGCGCGCGATGCGCCGAGCGCTGCCGACAGCTTGTCGGCCAGCGGCTCGAGCACCTTCGTGTAGTTCTCGCCGCTGCCCAGACCGCGGCCGCCCGACACGATGATGCTCGCCGACGTCAGTTCCGGACGGTCCAGCTTCGTCACCTCACGGCTCACGAACTGCGACTTGCCTGCGTCTGCCGCTGCTTCGATCTTGTCGACCGATGCGCTGCCGCCTTCCGCTGCCACCGGATCGAAACCCGTCGCACGCACCGTGATCACCTTGATCGGGTCGCTCGACTGCACGGTTGCGATCGCGTTGCCCGCGTAGATCGGGCGCTCGAACGTGTCGGCCGAATCGACTGCCGTGATGTCCGAGATCTGCGCGACGTCCAGCTTCGCGGCGATGCGCGGGGCGATGTTCTTGCCGTAGGCCGTCGCCGGCGCGAGGATGTGCGAGTAGTCCTTCGCGATGTTCAGCGCGGTCGCTTCGACGTTTTCCGCCAGGCCTTCGGCCAGTTGCGGCGCGTCGGCCAGCAGCACCTTCGACACACCTGCGATTTTTGCTGCCGCGTCGGCAGCCGCTTGCGCGTTGTGGCCCGCGACCAGCACGTGGATATCGCCGCCGATCTTCGCGGCCGCCGCCACCGTATTCAGCGTCGCGGCCTTGATCGACGCGTTGTCGTGTTCTGCAATCACCAGAATCGTCATTTCTTTCCGCTCCCTCTTACAGAACCTTGGCTTCGGTCTTCAGCTTCTCGACCAGCGTCTTCACGTCCGGCACCTTCACGCCGGCTGCGCGCTTCGGCGGCTCGACCACCTTCAGCGTCTTCAGACGCGGCGCGACATCCACGCCCAGGTCTTCCGGCTTCACGGTTTCCAGCGGCTTCTTCTTCGCCTTCATGATGTTCGGCAGCGTCACGTAGCGCGGCTCGTTCAGGCGCAGGTCGGTCGTCACGACCGCCGGCAGCGTCAGCGACAGCGTTTCCGCGCCGCCGTCGACTTCGCGTGCAACCGTTGCCTTGCCGTCGGCCACCGTCACCTTCGACGCGAACGTCGCTTGAGGCAGGCCGGCCAGCGCGGCCAGCATCTGGCCCGTCTGGTTCGAATCGTCGTCGATCGCCTGCTTGCCGAGGATCACCAGCTGCGGCTGTTCCTTGTCGACCAGCGCCTTCAGGATCTTCGCGACGGCCAGCGGCTCGACGCTGTCGTTCGACTCGACGAGGATCGCGCGATCCGCGCCGATCGCCAGCGCCGTGCGCAGCGTTTCCTGCGCTTGCGTCACGCCCACCGACACCGCGATCACTTCGGTCGCGACGCCCGCTTCCTTCAGGCGCACGGCTTCTTCCACCGCGATTTCGTCGAACGGGTTCATCGACATCTTCACGTTCGCGATGTCGACGCCCGTGTTGTCCGACTTCACGCGGACCTTCACGTTGTAATCGACCACTCTTTTCACTGGCACCAGGATTTTCATGCACACGCTCCAAAGTTACGAATACGACCAGAGGCCATTTTATAGCGAGGCCTCATGACTGCGCGGCCAGGCGGACCCAACCATCATGGTTGTCGAGGATACCGCTTCTTGGCGACGCGCCAATGATAGCGAACGGTCGTTCTATTTTAAAAGAGAAAAAACCCGGACGCAAAGCCCGGGTTTTCGATCATCGACTCTAATCCCGCCGGGCGTCCGTGCTCCACCCGTTACCAGGCAGCAACGACCGCGCCGCCGAACTTGCCTTCGATGAACTGCTTCACATCGGCCGAGTGATACGCCGCAATCAGCTTGGCGACCCACGGCTTGTTCCGGTCCGCCTCGCGGATCGCGAGGATGTTCGCGTACGGGCCGTTCGGGCCCTCGATCGCGATCGCGTCCTGCTTCGGTTTCAACCCCGCTTCCATCGCGTAGTTGGTATTGATCGCGGCCGCGTCGACGTCGCCGAGCGAGCGCGGGATCTGCGCCGCGTCGAGCTCGACGATCTTCAGCTTGCGCGGATTGTCGACGATATCGAGCGGCGTCGCCTTCAGCCCCGCATCCGCACGCAGCTTCAGCAGCCCCTGCTTCTGCAGCAACAGCAGCGCGCGGCCGCCGTTGGTCGGATCGTTCGGCACCGCGACGCGCGCGCCCGGCTTCAGTTCGGCCAGCGACTTCACGCGCATCGAATAGATGCCCATCGGGAACGTGACGGTGTCCGCGACCTTGAGCAGCTTGTAGCCGCGATCCTTCACCTGCGCCTGCAGATACGGATCGTGCTGGTAGCTGTTCGCGTCGAGGTCGCCCGACGCGAGCGCGGCATTCGGCTGCACGTAATCGGAGAATTCGACGATGCGGATCTCCAGGCCGTCCTTCGCCGCGACCTTCTTCACCACTTCCATGATCTGCGCGTGCGGGCCGCCCGTCACGCCTACCTTGATGGTTTCGGCCTGGGCATGGGCGCCCGCGAACAGCGCGGCCGCGCCCAGCGCCGCCGCAAACTTCAGCATGAAGCGTCGTTGCATCGTGTCTTCCCTATCGGATCGGTTTGGTCTTATTTGTGGCTCAGCCGGCGCACCAGCCAGTCGCCGAACGATTGCACGATCTGCACGAACACGATCAGGATCGCGACGACCGTCCACATCACTTCCGGCAGATAGCGCTGGTAACCGTAGCGGATGCCGAGATCGCCGAGCCCGCCGCCGCCGATCGCGCCCGCCATCGCCGAATAGCCGACCAGCGACACGAACGTGATCGTCAGGCCCGCGACGACGCCCGGCAGCGATTCGGGCAACAGCACCTTGAATACGATCTGCGACGTGGTCGCGCCCATCGACTGCGCGGCTTCGATCAGCCCGCGATCGACCTCGCGCAGCGCCGTTTCGACGAGACGCGCGATGAACGGCGCGGCCGCGAGCGTCAGCGGCACGACCGCCGCGGCCGTGCCGATCGACGAACCGGTGACGAGCCGCGTGAACGGGATCACCGCGACCAGCAGGATGATGAACGGTGTCGAGCGAACAGCGTTCACGATGCCGCCGAGCACGCGATTCACCGCCAGGTTCTGCAGCACGCCCTGGCGGTCGGTCAGGTAGAGCAGCACGCCGAGCGGCAGGCCGACGAGCGCGCCGACCGCCCCGGAGATGCCGACCATGATCAGCGTCTCCCAGAACGACTGCACGAACATATCGAACATCTCACTCAACATACGAAAGCTCCTCTACCACCACACCTTGCTCGCGCAGGAACGCGAGCGCCTGCCCGACCTTGCCCGGCTCGCCGCCCGCGAGCACCGCGAGCGAACCGAAGGCCTGCCCCTGGATCTCGTCGATCTGGCCATGCAGGATGTTGAAATCGAGTTCGTACCGCCGGATCGTCTCCGACAGGATCGGCTGGTCGACACCCGAGCCCGTGAACGCCAGCCGCAGCAGATGCCCGCTGCCCGTCTTCAGCCGCTCGGCCACGCGTGCCTTCAGCGCGGGCGGCAGTTCCTGCGCGATCACGTCGCCGATCAGCGCGCGCGTCACTTCGTGATGCGGCTGCAGGAACACGTCGATCACGCGGCCTTCCTCGACCACGCGCCCCGCGTCGAGCACCGCGACGCGGTCGCAGACCTGCTTGATCACTTCCATCTGGTGCGTGATCAGCACGATCGTCAGGCCGAGCTCGCGGTTGATGCGCTTCAGCAGGTCGAGGATCGAGCGCGTGGTTTCGGGATCGAGCGCGGACGTCGCTTCGTCCGACAGCAGCACCTTCGGCTGGCTCGCCAGCGCGCGGGCGATGCCGACGCGCTGCTTCTGCCCGCCGCTGATCTGCGCCGGATAGCGATCCTTCTGCGCGGACAGCCCGACCAGGTCGAGCAGCGGCAGCACGGCGGCCTCGATGTCGGCACGGCTCGCGCCGGCCAGCTCGAGCGGCAGCGCGACGTTGTCGAACACCGTGCGCGACGACAGCAGGTTGAAGTGCTGGAAGATCATGCCGATCTCGCGGCGCGCCTCGCGCAGCGCACCGGCCGGCAGCAGCGTGAGATCGCGCCCGCCGACGACGACATTGCCTTCGGTCGGCCGCGTGAGCAGGTTGATGGTGCGCACGAGCGTGCTCTTGCCGGCGCCGCTTCGGCCGATGATGCCGAACACCTCGCCTTGCGGGATCGTCAGGTTGACGTTGTGCAGCGCTTCGACCCAGCCGCCCGGGCCGGGAAAACGCTGCGAAAGATTGCGTAATTCGATCATGTAAACAAAACGGCGGCCGGCCGGCGAGTTGGCC
Organism: Burkholderia sp. BCC0397; assembly: GCF_902832865.1. Classification (NCBI taxonomy): domain Bacteria; kingdom Pseudomonadati; phylum Pseudomonadota; class Betaproteobacteria; order Burkholderiales; family Burkholderiaceae; genus Burkholderia; species Burkholderia sp. BCC0397. The sequence goes on from NZ_CADFDL010000003.1 coordinate 302,937, forward strand.
CGCCAGTCGGCCGCCGATGCATCTGGAATAGCCGGCGATTTTACCGCAAACCCCTCATTCCCCTTAATAATCGATTTCGATCTTTTCATAACCAGACGAAATTAGAGGAGCGCCGCCTGGCCCGCGCGGAAAGGCCGCGACTATGATCCGAACACACATGCCAACGAACCGGAGACACGCCAGATGAGCGCCACCACCACGCCGGCCGCCGCACCCGCCACCCCCGCCGGATCGGCGCCCGCGCCGCACATGGGCCGGCTGCGTACCGCGGACGGGCTCGAACTGGCGTCGTACCGCTGGCCGGCCGCCGATGGCACCGCGCCGCCGCGCGCGACGATCGCGCTGGTGCACGGCCTCGCCGAACACGCGGGCCGCTATGCCGCGCTCGCCGGCCGGCTGAACGCAGCCGGCATCGACGTGCTTGCGATCGATCTGCGCGGGCATGGCCAGTCGCCCGGCAAACGCGTGTGGGTCGAGCGTTTCGACGGCTACCTGAACGATGCGGATGCGCTGGTCGCCGAAGCCGCGCGCGGCGATGCGCCGCTGTTCCTGATGGGGCACAGCATGGGCGGCGCGGTCGCGGCGCTCTACGCGATCGAACGTGCAGCGGCTCGCGGCCACGCGTTGACGGGCCTCGTGCTGTCGAGCCCGGCGCTTGCGCCCGGACGCGACGTGCCGCGCTGGATGCTCGCGGTCAGCCGCGTCATCAGCCGTGTGTGGCCCACTTTCCCCGCGATCAGGATCGATGCGGCGCTGCTGTCGCGCGATCCGGCCATCGTCGCGGCCAATCGCGCCGACCCGCTCGTGCATCACGACGCCGTGCCCGCACGCACCGGCGCGGAGATTCTCGACGCGATGGCGCGCATCGGGAACGGCCGCGGCGCGCTGCGCGTGCCGGTGCTCGTCTATCACGGCACCGAGGACAAGCTGACCGAACCCGACGGCAGCCGCGCGTTCGGCGCGCGCGTCGGCTCGCCCGATCGTACGCTGACGCTGTACGAAGGCGGCTTCCACGAAACGATGAACGATCTTGAACGCGACCGCGTGATCGACGCGCTGATCGCCTGGATTCACGCGCGCGTGCCCGCGCGCTGAGCGTGCCGGCCCGGCCGGTCAAGCGAGGATCAGATCCCGGCCAGCACGCGCAGGTGCGCGACGACGCTGCGCCCGAGCGCGGACAGGTTGTAGCCGCCCTCGAGGCAGCTGACGATACGGCCCTGCGCATGCCGGCGCGCCACGTCGACGATCTGCGCGGTCAGCCATTCGAAGTCGGCCTCGACGAGGCCGAGATTGCCGATGTCGTCCTCGCGATGCGCATCGAAGCCGGCCGACACGAACAGCATCTGCGGCTTGAACGCGTCGAGGCGCGGCAGCCAGAACATGTCGACGGCTTCGCGGATCGCCATCCCGTTGCTGCGTGCCGGCATCGGCAGGTTGACCATGTTCGGCGCCTGATGATCGGCACCCGAGAACGGGTACAGCGGATGCTGGAAGAAGCTGCACATCAGCACGCGCTCGTCGTTCGCGAACGCCGCCTCGGTGCCATTGCCGTGGTGCACGTCGAAATCGATGATCGCGACACGCTCGATGCCGTGTACATCGAGTGCGTGCCGCGCGGCGATCGCGACGTTGTTGAAGAAGCAGAAGCCCATCGCGCGCGCGGGCTCCGCATGGTGGCCGGGCGGACGGACGCCGCAGAACGCATTCGCATAGCGGCCTTCGATCACCGCATCGGTCGCCGCGATCGCGGCGCCGGCCGCGCGCAGTGCCGCGCGCCACGTATCGCGGTTCATCAACGTATCGGGATCGATCTCGACGTAACCGTCGACCGGCGTCATGCTCCGGATGTAGTCGATGTGCGCCTGCGTATGCACGCGGCCCAGCGCGACCTCGCTCGCAAACGGCGCGGTTTCGTGCACGATCAGGTCGTCGATGCGGCTCGCAATCAGTTGATCCTGGATCGCCGACAGGCGGGCCGGACATTCCGGATGCCATTCCCCCATCTCGTGCAGCATGCAGTCGGGGTGCGTATAGAAAGCGGTTGCCATAAGCTGTCATCCGCGGCGCACGGTGCGTCGCAGGTCTCCCTCAATGATGTCCATCGTCTGCCGCGAATTCGCCGCTAACTTACCACAACGGGGGCCGACATCGGCCCGGCGCGCCGGATGCGTCGGGTATACTGCGCCGAACACAATCGCCCTGTCCGCCCGCTTCGACATGAATTCCAGCAAGCCTGCCGCCCTTCTCTCCGCGCTGTGCCGTGTTCGCGCTCCGCTCGTCGTCGCTGCCATCGCCGCGGCCCTCGGCACCGCGCCTGCCGTCGCGCAGACGCAGCCGGCGAAGCCCGCCGGCACGCTCGTCGCCCAGGCCCAGCCGCAGCAGCCGACATCGCAAGGCCAGACCTTCGAAGAGGAAATCGTTCCACAGCGTTACGCGAACAATGCGAAGGTCGACGCGTTCATCGACGAGATGGTGAGCCGCAACGGCTTCGATTCGGCGAGCCTGCATGCGCTGTTCTCGCGCATCAGCTACTCGGCGACGGCCGTCAAGCTCGTGAGGCCGGCCCCGTCGCCGACGGTCAAGAACTGGCGTGTCTATCGCTCGCGCTTCATCGAGCCGATCCGCATCAACGCGGGCGTGAAGTTCTGGAAGGCGAACCAGGCCACGCTGCAGCGCGCCGCCGAGCAGTTCGGCGTGCCGCCCGAGGTAATCGTCGGCATCATCGGCGTCGAGACCATCTATGGCCGCTACATGGGCAATTTCCGCGTGCTCGACGCGCTGACGACGCTCACGTTCGACTACCCGGACACGCCGAATCGCGACAGCCGCCAGGCCACGTTCCGCAAGAACCTCGAAGACTTCCTGGTCTGGACCCGCGACAACCAGCTCGACCCGACCACCGTGCTCGGTTCGTACACCGGCGCGATCGGGATTCCGCAGTTCCTGCCGAGCAGCATCCGCGAATATGCGGTCGACTTCGACGGCACGGGCCACGTCGATCTGCGCAGCAGTCCTGTCGATGCGATCGGCAGCGTCGCGAACTACCTGAAGCAGCACGGCTGGGAAACCGACCGCCCGGTGGTCTGGCAGATCACGCCCGACACGGGCAGCCTGGGCATCGCACAGGCCGCCGCCGACGGCCAGCCCGAACCGCACTGGGCGCTGTCGCAACTGCTGCGCGCGGGCATGACGCTGAACGAGCCGACGGTCAACATCACGACCGAAGCGGGCACGCCGGTGACGGTGGTCGACCTGCCGACGCCGGGGCGTGCGACCGAATACATGCTCGGCCTGAAGAACTTCTATGTGCTGACGCGCTACAACCGCAGTTTCTTCTACGCACTCACCGTGTACCAGCTCGGCGAGGCCGTGAAAGCGCAGATGGAGGCCACTGGCGCGCTGCAGCCCGCCGCCGACGACGCGCAGCCGCAGTAAGCACTGGCCACCCAAAGAAAAAGCGCCGCAGTTCACAGAACGCGGCGCTTTTTTTATCGATGCGCGAATCGCGCACCCCGCTCGCTCAGGCGGGAAACACGCCCGTGGACAGGTAGCGGTCGCCACGATCGCAGATGATGAACACGATCGTCGCGTTCTCGACCTGGCGCGCGATGCGCATCGCGACTTCGCATGCGCCGCCCGACGAAATGCCCGCGAAGATGCCTTCGACCGCCGCGAGCCGGCGCGTCATCGTTTCCGACGCAGCCTGACTCACGCTCTCAACGCGGTCGACGCGGCTGCGATCGAAGATGGTCGGCATGTACGCTTCCGGCCACTTGCGGATGCCCGGAATACGCGAGCCGTCTTCCGGCTGCGCACCGACGATCTCGATCGCCGGATTCTGTTCCTTCAGGTAGCGCGACGTGCCCATGATCGTGCCCGTCGTGCCCATGGCGGACACGAAGTGCGTGATGCGCCCGTCGGTGTCGCGCCAGATCTCCGGCCCCGTTCCTTCGTAGTGCGCGACGGGATTGTCGGGGTTGCCGAACTGGTCGAGGATCACGCCCTTGCCTTCGCGCTGCATCTGCTCCGCGAGGTCGCGCGCCAGTTCCATCCCGCCCTTCACCGGCGTCAGGATGATTTCGGCGCCGTAGGCCGCCATGCTCTGGCGGCGCTCGACCGACAGATCCTCCGGCATGATCAGCACCATCTTGTAGCCGCGGATCGCCGCGGCCATCGCGAGCGCGATGCCCGTGTTGCCGCTCGTCGCCTCGATCAGCGTATCGCCCGGCTTGATGCGACCGCGCGCCTCGGCCTTGCTGATCATCGACAGCGCCGGGCGATCCTTCACGGAACCGGCCGGATTGTTGCCCTCGAGCTTCGCGAGCACCACGTTGTTGCGAGCGCGAATCTCGTCGTCCGGCAGGCGGACCAGTTGCACGAGCGGCGTATTGCCGATCGTGTCTTCGATAGTTTTGTAAGCCATGGATATACCGTGAGTACGAGGCCGATCAATCGATCGATTGTAAACCAGCACCGGCACGCGCGCCGGCAACCCCATTGCGACGAAGGAATACGCGTGCCGCGCGGTTCGCGTTTCGCCGCGCACGCGGCCCCACGCAAAAAACCCGCGGCATGCCGCGGGAAGCCGTCGCAACGACGGCGGCTGAAGGAGCCCTTTGCCGGGTACGCGCGGCCCGTTATTTCTGCGCGGTGCGGGCCGGTGCGGCGGCCGGCTTCGCTGCCGCCGGCTTGCCCGCGGCCGACGGCGTCGTGCCCGCGCCCGCCGCGGCACCGATCGTCAGCCCTTCCTGCTGCAGCCGCTCGACGGTGTGCCCGCCCATGCCCTTCACGCGCGTGGCGAGATCGTCCGCATTCCTGAACGGACCGCGTGCGCCGCGCTCGTCGAGAATCGCCTTCGCCCGCGCCGGGCCGATGCCCTTGATGCCGACGAGCGCATCCTCGTTCGCGGTGTTGACGTCGACGGCCGCCCAGGCCGACGCCACTGCGCCGAGCATGACCGCTGCGGCAAACCATTTCCTGATCATGTGCTGGATCTCCGAAGAAAAACGGCCGGCGGCTGCCGACCGTGAGACCCAGTCTATCGATGCAACTCGCCGGTTTAAACCTGGCCGGATAGCCAACGCACGTAGCGGTCGACGCCTTCCTGCACGGTCAGGAACGGTGCGTCGTAGCCGGCCGCGCGCAGTTTCGTCTGGTCGGCCTGCGTGAAGCACTGGTACTTGCCGCGCAGCGCATCGGGGAACGGCACATATTCGATCAACCCCTGCTCGACCTGCTGCGCGAGCGTCAGCGGCGGCTGGTTGTCGAGCGCGCGCAGCGTGTTCACGACCGTCGATGCGATATCGTTGAACGGTTGCGCCCGGCCCGTGCCGAGATTGAAGATGCCCGACTTCTCCGGATGATCGAAGAAGAACAGGTTCACCTTGGTCACGTCCTCGACCGATACGAAATCGCGCGTCTGCTCGCCCGGCGCATAACCGTTGTACTCGCCGAACAGCTTCACCTTGCCTTCCGCGCGGAACTGGTTGAAGTTGTGGAACGCGACCGACGCCATGCGGCCCTTGTGCGTCTCGCGCGGGCCGTACACGTTGAAATACCGGAAGCCCGCGATCTGGCTCTTCGCGCTCGGCAGCACGCGACGGATCACCTGGTCGAACAGGAACTTCGAATAGCCGTACACGTTCAGCGGCGCCTCGACGTCGCGCTCCTCGACGAAACGCGTCGAGCCGCCGTAGATCGCGGCCGACGATGCATACAGGAACTGCGTGCCCTGCGCGAGGCAGGTATCGAGCACCGCGCGGCTGTAGCGGAAATTGTTGTCCATCATGTAGCGGCCGTCGGTTTCCATCGTGTCCGAACAGGCGCCTTCATGAAATACCGCGCGTGCCTTGCCGAAATCGCCGCGCGCGAAGCGTTCGACGAATTCGGTCTTGTCGAGATAGTCGTCGATCTCGCAGTCGACGAGATTGCGGAACTTGTCCGCGCGCGTCAGGTTGTCGACAGCGATGATGCGCGTCTCGCCGCGCTCGTTGAGCGCCTTGACGATGTTCGCGCCGATAAAACCGGCTGCGCCGGTGACGATGAGGGTCATGATCGTCCTGCCTGAAAAGTGCGAGCCACCCGTGCGGCGCGCTCGTCGCGCCGCCGAATGCACTCAGTGAAACAGTTCGTCGTAGTCCACCGTGGCCGTGCCGAGCTTGCCGACCACGATGCCTGCCGCGCGATTCGCGAGCACCACGGCGTCGACGAGCGGCACACCGGCGCCGAGCATCGTCGCGACCGTCGCGATCACGGTGTCGCCCGCGCCCGACACGTCGAACACTTCGCGCGCCAGCGCCGGCGCATGCAGTTCGCCGCCCGCGGAAAAGAGCGTCATGCCCTCTTCCGAACGCGTGAGCAGCAACGCGTCGATGTCGAGCTCCGCACGCAGATTCGCGACGCGCGCGCGCAGGTCGTCTTCCGATTTCCACTGCCCGACCACCTCGCGCAGTTCCGCGCGATTCGGCGTGATCAGCGATGCGCCGCGATAGCGTGCCCAGTCGTCGCCCTTCGGGTCGACCAGCACCGCCTTGCCGGCCGCACGCGCCTTCTCGATCATCGTCGTGACGTGCGTGAGGCCGCCTTTTGCATAATCCGACATCAGCACGACATCGTGCTGCGGCAGCAGCGCATCGAAGCGCGCGAGCCCCGCGAGCAGCACCTCGTGCGTCGGCATCGCCTCGAAGTCGACGCGCAGCAGTTGCTGCTGGCGCGCGAGCACGCGCAGCTTGATCGTGGTCGGCAAGGCCGGATCGCGCTCGAGATGCGGCGTCACGCCGCTGCTGCCGAGCAGCTCGACGATCCGCTCGCCGGGCTCGTCGCAACCGACGACGCACAGCAGCCCGGCCTGGCCGCCGAGCGTCACGGCATTGCGCGCGACGTTGGCCGCACCGCCGAGCCGCTCCTCCTGACGCTGCACGTGCACGACCGGCACCGGCGCTTCAGGCGAAATGCGATCGACGTTGCCGAACCAGTAGCGGTCGAGCATCACGTCGCCGACGACGAGCACACGCGAGCGCGCGAGTTGCTCGCGCGGCACCGGAACGATTTCGCGAAGAGTATTCATCGTACGTTCAGCCACGGGAGAACGACTGGGGATCGACGTACGGCCGGCCGATCGCGTAGTAGTCGATGCCCAGTTCGGCCATCGCGTCCGGCTCGTACAGGTTGCGCCCGTCGAAGATCACCGGCGCCTTCAGTTCGGCCTTCAGGCGCGTGAAATCGGGGCTGCGGAATTCCTTCCACTCGGTGACGATCACGAGTGCGTCCGCGCCCGTGACCGCGACGTCCTGCGTGTCGACGAGATGCAGCCGCGCCAGCGCGTCCGCATCGTCGCCGAAATCCAGCGCGAACACGCGCCGCGCTTCGTCGACGGCGACCGGATCGTAAGCGCGCACGGTCGCCCCGCGTTCGAGCAGCGCGGCGATCAGGCGGCGGCTCGGCGCCTCGCGCATGTCGTCGGTGTTCGGCTTGAACGCGAGGCCCCACACCGCGAATTCGCGGCCCGTCAGGTCGGCGCCGAAGCGCTGCTCGATCTTGCCGATCAGCACGTCCTTCTGCGCATGGTTGGCGGCCTCGACGGCCTCCAGGATGCGCAGCGGCTGGCCGTTCTCGCCCGCGGTGCGGATCAGCGCCTGCACGTCCTTCGGGAAGCACGAGCCGCCGTAGCCGACGCCGGCATACAGGAAGTGATAGCCGATGCGCGGATCGGAGCCGATCCCGCGGCGCACGGCCTCGATGTCGGCGCCGACCTTGTCGGCGAGATTCGACATCTCGTTCATGAACGAGATGCGCGTCGCGAGCATCGCGTTCGCCGCATACTTCGCGAACTCGGCCGAACGCACGTCCATGTAGATCGTGCGCTCGTGGTTGCGGTTGAACGGCGCGTAGAGCTTCTTCATCTTCTCGCGCGCGATCGTGCCGGTTTCGTCGTCGTCGACGCCGATGATGATCCGGTCCGGGCGCATGAAGTCCTCGACCGCGGCGCCTTCCTTCAGGAATTCCGGGTTCGACACGACCGAGAAGCGATGCGCGACGCTGCCCGCGAGCCCGCGTGCAGCAAGCGCCTCGTCGACCACGCCGCACACGCGCCGCGCGGTGCCGACCGGCACCGTCGACTTGTCGACGATCACCTTGAAGCCCGTCATGTGGCGGCCGATGTTGCGCGCGGCCTCGAGCACGTACTGCAGGTCGGCCGAGCCGTCCTCGTCGGGCGGCGTGCCGACCGCGATGAACTGGATCTCGCCATGCGCGACGCTCGCCTCGATGTCGGTCGAGAAGCGCAGGCGCCCCGCCGTGCGGTTGCGCGCGATGATGTCCAGCAGCCCCGGTTCGTGAATCGGCATCCCGCCGTTGTTCAGGATGTCGATCTTGCGCGGATCGACGTCGAGACAGAAGACGTCGTGACCGATCTCCGCGAGGCAGGCGCCCGTGACGAGGCCCACATAGCCGGTGCCGATGATGGTGATTTTCATAGATGTTCCGGTACTTCCCGGTAATTGACTAACTTGGCCGCCGGGACGAGTCCGGCGGCAACCGCAGCGCGTTGGCTCCGCGTGCCGGGATCAGCCCGGCATCGCAGGTTCGACGCGGCGCGGCGCATAGGTTTCCCAGCCGCTGCATCCGGGGCACTGCCAGTAGAAGAGCCGTGCCCGGAAACCGCAATTCTGGCACGTATACCGTGGCAGATTTTTCGTGCGCTGCTTGATCAGCGCACGCATCATTTCAAGTTCCTTACGACGCGGTTCCTCGGCCGCCGCGATCTGCGCATCGAGCAGGTGCAGCATCCCCGACAGGTTCGGCGACTTTTCCATCTGCGTCCGCGCGAGCGTGTGCGCCGAATCCTGGCCGCGCAACCCGGCGATATGCTGATAGGCGATGTCGAGCAGGTCGTTCGACGGATAACGATCGACGTAGCCCATCAGCAACTCGGCGCCTTCGACGTTCTTGCCGAGCGCGACGTACGCCTTCATCAGCTTGTCGGCGACGAGCGGCAGATACGCCGGGTTCTGCGCTTCGACGCGCTTCCAGTGCTCGATCGCGGCCGCGTGGTCGCCCGCCGCTTCCGCCGCGTCGCCGGACAGGATCGTCGCACGGACGTTCTGCGGATTCACGGTCAGCGCAAGGCGCAACTGTTCGGCCGCTGCGTCGGCATGCTTGCGCTGCAGCGCGTCCTGCGCGAGTTCACAGTGAAACTGCGCAATTTCGGTGCCGAGCGGCTTGTCGCTCATCGACTCGATGCGTTTCGCCGTATCGATCGACTTGTTCCAGTCCTTCTCGATCTCGTAGATCGTCAGCAGCGCCCGCTGTGCGCCGAGCGCGTAGTCGCCGTCCGCGAGCTTGTGGAACGCCTCTTCCGCGCGATCGAGCAAGCCGGCTTTCAGGAAATCCTGGCCCAGTTCGTACAGCGCGTGGTCGCGCTCGTTGACCGGCAGGTCGGTGCGGCTCAGCAGGTTCTGGTGCACGCGGATCGCGCGGTCGGTCTCGCCGCGACGGCGAAACAGGTTGCCGAGCGCGAAGTGCAGCTCGACCGTTTCGGGATCGAGCTTGGCCACCTCGATGAACGCATCGATCGCCTTGTCGGGTTGTTCGTTCAACAGAAAATTCAGGCCGCGAAAATACGAGCGCGGCAGGTTGGCACTCTCCGACAGGAGATTCTTCAGGTCATAGCGTGACGCCGCCCAACCGAGCGCGAAAGCGACCGGAATCGCGAGCAACCACCAGAAATCCAGATCCATGCGAAATATCGAAGCAGAGACGAAAACCGCGCGATGATCGCGCGGCGTCCGGGTTAAATGACGGGCGGCATCGGCGGCTGGTCGATGACGGCAGGCGTTTCGCGCGCCGCACGCAGATCGCGCTTCAAACGCCCGTTCTCGAGACGCAGGCGGAAGATCGAAGGCAGCGCGGACAGCAGGCCGGCCAGCAGCCCCACGGCGAAGAATGCCAGGCCGATCAGGATCAGCGGCGCTTGCCATGCGTAGCCGGCAACGAAATTCAGCGTCGCGGTTTGTGTATTGGCCAGCGCAAGCACCAGCAGCAGGACGAACACCAATACCCGGATCAGCCAGACGATAAACTTCATGAAGCCCTCTCTTTGTTGAGGTTTGCCGCGGCGCGCGACTCCCCTGCGTCGCACCGAATCGACCCGTATTGTAAAGGAAGCGTTTCCGCGGCTGCGCACATCCTGTGCGCGGCGTCGCGCGTCGACTGCCGGAAATGAAAAAAGCGCCCGCAAGGGGCGCTTTTCTTTTCAGCCTTCGCCGGACAGGTTCCGGGCACCGAACGACGCTCAACGCTCGTCGTCCGGATCGTCAGCCTTCAGCGGTTCACCGGCGCGGCCGTCGACGCGTTCACGCAATTCCTTGCCTGGTTTGAAGTGCGGCACGAACTTCTCGGGCACCTGCACTTTCTCCCCCGACTTCGGGTTGCGTCCGACGCGCGCCGGGCGACGATTGAGGCCAAAGCTGCCGAAACCCCGAATTTCAATGCGGTGCCCTTTCGCCAGGGCGTCGGACATCGCATCGAGCATCGTTTTCACCGCGAAATCCGCATCCTTGAGGACAAGTTGCGGAAATCGCGATGCCAGCTGCGCGACCAACTCGGATTTGGTCATACTTCAGCAGACCTCGTAAGGCTTACTGGTTCTGGCCGTCGAGCTTCGCCTTCAGCAGCGCGCCGAGGTTGGTCGTACCGGTCGCAGCAGCGCTGGAGTCCGACTGCAGGCCGCGGATCGCTTCCTGTTGTTCGGCCGAATCCTTCGCCTTGATCGACAGGTTGATGCCGCGCGACTTGCGATCGATGTTGATCACCATCGCGTTGACCTTGTCGCCTTCCTTCAGCACGTTGCGTGCGTCTTCGACGCGATCCTGTGCGATTTCCGATGCACGCAGGTAGCCTTCGATGTCGCCCGTCAGCGTGACGACCGCACCCTTCGCATCGACCGACTTCACGACGCCGTCGACGATCGAGCCCTTGTCGTTCATTGCAACGTAGTTGCTGAACGGGTCGCCTTCGAGTTGCTTGATGCCGAGCGAAATACGCTCCTTCTCGACGTCGATACCGAGCACGATTGCTTCGACTTCGTCGCCCTTCTTGTACTTGCGAACGGCTTCTTCGCCGGTTTCGCTCCACGACAGGTCCGACAGGTGGACCAGGCCGTCGATGCCGCCCGGCAGACCGATGAACACGCCGAAGTCGGTGATCGACTTGATTGCGCCCGTGATCTTGTCGCCCTTCTTGAAGTTGCGGCTGAAGTCATCCCACGGATTCGGCTTGCACTGCTTCATGCCGAGGCTGATACGACGACGGTCTTCGTCGATCTCGAGGACCATGACTTCGACTTCGTCGCCCAGCTGGACAACCTTCGACGGCGCGACGTTCTTGTTGGTCCAGTCCATTTCCGACACGTGGACGAGGCCTTCGATGCCCGATTCCACTTCGACGAATGCGCCGTAGTCGGTGATGTTCGTGACCTTGCCGAACAGGCGCGTGCCCGACGGGTAACGGCGCGAGATGCCTTCCCACGGATCGTCGCCCAGTTGCTTGATGCCCAGCGAGACGCGGTTCTTCTCTTGGTCGAACTTGAGGATCTTCGCGGTGACTTCCTGGCCAACCGACAGGACTTCGCTCGGGTGACGCACACGACGCCATGCGATGTCGGTGATGTGCAGCAGGCCGTCGATGCCGCCGAGGTCGACGAACGCGCCGTAATCGGTGATGTTCTTGACCACGCCGTTGACGATCGCGCCTTCCTTCAGCGTCTCGAGCAGCTTCGCGCGCTCTTCGCCTTGGGTTGCTTCGATCACTGCGCGACGCGACAGCACGACGTTGTTACGCTTGCGATCGAGCTTGATCACGCGGAACTCGAGCGTCTTGCCTTCGTACGGGGTCGTGTCCTTGACCGGACGCGTGTCGACCAGCGAACCCGGCAGGAACGCGCGGATGCCGTTGACCATCACGGTCATGCCGCCCTTCACCTTGCCGGTGATCGTGCCGGTGACGAGCTCGTTGTTGTCGAGCGCCTTTTCCAGCGACAGCCACGATGCAAGGCGCTTCGCCTTGTCGCGCGACAGGATCGTGTCGCCGTAGCCGTTTTCGAGTGCGTCGATCGCGACGGACACGAAATCGCCCGACTGCACCTCAACCTCGCCCTGATCGTTCAGGAATTCCTCGATCGGAATGTAAGCCTCGGACTTCAGGCCTGCATTGACGACCACGAAGTTGTGGTCGACGCGCACGACTTCGGCGGAAATCACTTCGCCGGCGCGCATGTCTTGGCGGGTCAGCGACTCTTCGAACAGAGCCGCAAAGGATTCGGTATTCGGGGTAGAGGTTTGCAGGTCGGACATAAAAATCTGATTGTGCATGGCTCGCTGTGCCACGCCGGCCGGAATGGCAGGCTGAAAGGGCCAGATCGAGGACCACACGGGGTTAAGGGTTCGAAACACGCTCCGCGCTTGCGACGCGGAGCACCTACCGCTGCCCGCCTTCTCAGGCGGGCTGGCCGAGCGCCCGGTACCACTGCAGCACTTGATCGACGGCTTCATCGACCGAAAGTGCCGACGTATCGAGCAGCTCGGCATCTGCCGCAGGCTTCAGCGGCGCGGCTGCGCGATTGCTGTCGCGCGCATCACGTTCACGAAGATCCCGGAGCAAGTCATCTATATTAGCAGAAAAACCTTTTTGCATCAATTGCTTATGCCGTCTGGTCGCGCGTGCCTCGGCGCTGGCCGTCAGGAACACCTTCAGCACGGCGTCCGGGAAGATCACGGTGCCCATGTCGCGCCCGTCGGCGACGAGGCCCGGCGTCTTGCGGAACGCGCGCTGGCGCGCGACGAGCGCGGTGCGCACGGGGCCATGCACGGCAATGGCGGACGCGCGGTTGCCGACCGCTTCGGCACGAATGTCGTTCGACACGTCGACGCCGTCGAGCTGCGCGCAACCTTCACGGAACGTGATGTGCAGATCGTCGATCAGCTTCACCAGCGCGTCGATGTCTTCCGCGGCGATGCCGTAGCGCACGCTCGCGAGCGCGGCGAGCCGGTACAGCGCACCGCTGTCGAGCAGGTGGAAGCCAAGGTGCGCGGCGACGAGCGCCGCGACGGTGCCCTTGCCGGAAGCGGTCGGGCCGTCGATCGTGATGACGGGAGTCGGGTGAAAGGGTCGGGTCGATTTCATCGGAACAGTCAGGTCAGGCTTTGGCGAGCGCGGCGAAGCGGTCGAAATAGTCGGGGAACGTCTTGCCGACGCACTTCGGATCGTTGATCCGCACGGGCACGCCGCCCAGGCTGACGAGCGAGAAGCACATCGCCATCCGATGATCGTCGTACGTATCGATCGCCGCGTTCGGCGTGAGCTTTTCCGGCGGCGTGACGACGAGATAGTCGGGGCCTTCCTCGACGATCGCGCCGACCTTGCGCAGCTCGGTCGCCATCGCGGCGATGCGGTCCGTCTCCTTCACGCGCCAGCTCGCGATGTTGCGCAGCGTGCTCGTGCCGTTCGCGAACAGCGCCGCGACCGCGATGGTCATCGCCGCGTCGGGAATCAGGTTGAAGTCCATGTCGATCGGCTCGAGCTTGCCGTGATCGTGGCCGATGCCGCGCACGTCGATCCAGTCGTCGCCCATCGTCACGTTCGCGCCCATCTGCATCAGCGCATTCGCGAAGCCGACGTCGCCCTGGATGCTCGCCCGCCCCACGCCCTCGACCCGCAGCGGGCCGCCGCCGAGCGCGCCGGCCGCGAGGAAGTACGACGCGGACGACGCATCGCCCTCGACCATGATCCGCCCCGGCGAGCGGTAGCGGACGCCGGCCGGCACCACGAAGCGCTGCCAGCCGTCGCGCTCGACGGTCACGCCGAAGCGCGCCATCAGCCGGATCGTGATGTCGATGTACGGCTTCGAGATCAGCTCGCCGTCGACTTCGACGACGGTCCTGCCGTCCTTCGCCTTCACGAGCGGCAGCGTCATCAGGAGCGCGGTGAGGAACTGGCTCGACACGTCGCCGCGCACGCGGATCGGCGCATCGACCGAAATCGTCGCGGGCTTGATCCGCAGCGGCGGGTAGCCTTCGTTCAGCTCGTAGTCGATCTGCGCGCCGATCTGGCGCAAGCCGTCGACGAGATCGCCGATCGGCCGCTCGTGCATGCGCGGCACGCCGTGCACGCGATAGTCGCCGCCGTTCACCGCGAGCGCCGCGGTCAGCGGCCGAACGGCCGTGCCCGCGTTGCCGAGGAACAGGTCGGCCGTCTTCGCGGTGAACGCGCCGCGCGTGCCGGCGACGACACAGGTGTCGCCGTCGCGCGCGAGCTTCACGCCGAGCTTGCCGAGTGCGTCGAGCATCACGCGCGTGTCGTCGGAGTCGAGCAGGTTGGTGATCGTCGTTTCACCTTCGGCGAGCGCCGCGAGCAGCAGCACGCGGTTCGAAATGCTCTTCGAGCCGGGCAGGCGCACGGTGCCCGATGCGCTGGAGTACGGGCCGAGATCGAGGTAGTCCATGGGAATCGTCCTGTTATTTCTTGACCGGTTCGGCAGCGGGCGTGCCGCCGCGTTCCTGCCATGCGTTGCGCGCGGCGCGCGAGCGCGTGAAGACGGCTTCGAGCGCCGCGCCGTCGCCGGCGTCGATCGCCGCGCGCAGCCGCGTGAGCACGCGCGTGTAGCCGTCGAGTTCGTCGAGCAGCGCCGCGCGGTTCGCGACGCACACGTCGCGCCACATTTCCGGGTTCGACGCGGCGATGCGCGTGAAATCGCGAAAACCGCCGGCCGCATACGAGAATTTCAGTTCCGCGTCGACCTCGCCGAGAATCTGCTCGACGAGCGCGAACGACAGCACGTGCGGCAGATGGCTGATCGACGCAAAGACGCGATCGTGTTGTTCGGTGCTCATCGTGCGCACGTCGGCGCCGGTCGCGCGCCACATCGCGTCGATCCGGGCCACCGCTTCGGGCGCGTTCTCCGGCAGCGGGCACAGCACGACGTTGCGGCCGACGTAGAGATCCGGCAACGCGGCCTCGACGCCGCTCGACTCGCGCCCGGCGATCGGATGACCCGGCACGAACTGCGCGATCCGCGCGCCGAGCGCGTCGCGCGCAGCCGCGACGACATCGGACTTGGTGCTGCCCGCATCGGTGACGATCGTCGCGCCGTCGAGCCATGGCGCAATGCGCGCGAGCAACGGGCCCGTCTGCGCGACGGGCGCGGCGAGCAAGACGAGATCGGCGCCGGCAAGGGCGCCGCGCAACTGCGCGTCGTCGTCGAGCGCCGCCGCGCGGTCGATCACGCCGAGCGACAGCGCACGCTCGACCGACGCGCGCGAACGGCCCACGCCGACGATCTCGCCCGCGCCGCCCGGCGCGCGCTCGCGCAGCGCGCGGGCCAGCGATCCGCCGATCAGGCCGACGCCGAAGATGACCAGTTTGTTGAATGCAAAGCCTGACACGACAAGAGCCAAGTTACGCGCGCGAAACGACGCCCCGCACGCGGAATTCCAGATTCCGGGCAACGGGCCCGCACCCGGCGCAACCTGCGCCGGATACTGCCCGAACCCGCCTTCGGCAGCGCCGACCGGCCTGCCCTGCCCGCCCGGTCGCCACGCCTGCGCAAGCAGGCGCTGGACCGCCGCGCGTCAGCGTGCGCGCGGATACGAACCGAGTATCTTCAGGAACGCGGCCTTCTGGCCGAGTTCCGCCAGCGCGGCCGCCACCGCCGCATCGTCGCGGTGCCCTTCGATGTCGATGTAGAAGTAGTACTCCCACGTGCCGACGCGCGCCGGACGCGACTCGAAGCGCGTCATCGACACGCCGTGCCGCGCGAGCGGCTCGAGCAGCTTGAACACGGCGCCCGGCTCGTTCTTCACCGACACGATCAGCGACGTCTGGTCGTGACCGCTCTGGCCGGCCAGCTGCTTGCCGACGATCACGAAGCGCGTGCGGTTGTGCGGATCGTCCTGGATCAGCGAAAACGCGATCTGCAATCCATAGTGTGCGGCCGCGCGGTCGCCCGCGATCGCAGCGACGGTCGGATCGGCCGCCGCGAGGCGCGCGGCCTCCGCGTTGCTCGCCATGGCTTGACGCTCGAGCTGCGGCGCATTCGCCGCGAGCCACTGCTGACATTGCGCGAGTGCCTGCGCATGCGCGCAGACACGCTTCACGCCGTCGAGCGTGCCGCCCTGCGTGAGCAGGTTGTGATGGATGGGCAGCGCAAGCTCGCCGCTGATCACCAGCTGGGTCTGCAGCAGCAGGTCGAGCGTGCGCGATACGGCGCCTTCGGTCGAATTCTCGACCGGCGCGATGCCGAACGCGGACGCACCGGCCTCGACCGAGCGGAACACCTCGTCGATCGACGGGCACGGCAGCCCTTCGATCGACTGGCCGAAATACTCGAGCATCGCCTGTTCGCTATACGTGCCGACCGGCCCGAGGAACGCGACGTGGATCGTCTGCTCGAGCGCGCGGCTCGCCGCCATGATCTCGCGCCAGATGGCGCTGATGTGCTCGCTCGCGAGCGGCCCGGCGCTCATGTCCTGCAGCCGCGTGATCACCTGCAGCTCGCGCTCCGGCCGGAACACCGGCGCGTTGAAATGCTTCTTGACCTCGCCCACCTCCAGCGCCACCGCGGCGCGCTGGTTCAGGAGCGCGATCAGCTGCGCGTCGATCGCGTCGATGCGGTCGCGCAGCGGTTTCAGGCGGGAATTCAGTTCGTCGTCCATGCGTTTTGCCGTGCTGTTTGAACAACGCCGCCGTCAGGCGCCGCGCTGCTCGAAGTCCTTCATGTACTCGACGAGCGCCTTCACGCCGTCGAGCGGCACCGCGTTGTAGATCGACGCCCGCATGCCGCCGACGGACTTGTGGCCCTTCAGCTGCAGCAGCCCGCGCGCCTTTGCGCCGGCAAGGAAGTCTTCGTTGCGCGTTTCGTCGGCCAGGAAAAACGGCACGTTCATCCGCGAACGTGCTGCCGGCTCGACCTTGTTCAGATAGAAACTGCTCGCGTCGATCGTGTCGTAGAGCAGCTTCGATTTTTCGATATTGCGGGCCTCGATCGCTTCGAGCCCGCCCTGCCGCTTCAGCCACTGGAACACGAGACCCGCGATGTAGATCGCGTAGGTAGGCGGCGTGTTGTACAGCGAGTTGTTCTCGGCAATGGTTTTCCATTCGAACGCGGACGGGCAGATCGACAGCGCGCGATCGAGCAGATCCTCGCGCACGATCACGACCGTCACGCCGGCCATCCCGATGTTCTTCTGCGCGCCGCCGAACAGCACGCCGTACTTCGCGACGTCCATCGGGCGCGACAGGATGTGCGACGAGACATCGGCGACGAGCGGCACGTCGCCGAGATCGGGGATCTCGAACGTCTCGACGCCGTCGATCGTCTCGTTGGTGCACAGATGCACGTAGGCCGGATCGTCCGACAACTGCCACTCGGCACGCGTGGGCGCACGCGTGAAGCCGTCCTCCGTCTTGCCGCTCGCGGCCAGATGCGGCGTGCCGTATTTCTTCGCCTCATTGAACGACTTCTGCGACCACGAACCCGTCACGACGAAGTCGGCCGTCTTGCGCGAGCCGAGCAGGTTCATCGGCACGATCGCGTTCTCGGCAATGCCGCCGCCCTGCAGGAACAGGATCCGGTGGCTGGCCGGCACGCCGAGCAGGTCGCGCAGGTCGGTGAGCGCCGCCTCGTGAATCGACATGAACTCCTTGCCGCGATGGCTCATCTCCATCACGCTCATGCCGCTGCCGTGCCAGTCGAGCATTTCGTCGGCGGCCTGCCGCAACACTTCCTCGGGCATCGCCGCGGGGCCGGCGGAGAAATTAAAGACGCGCATCGTGAAAACCTCGGAAGGGACGCGACCGGCTTGCCGCCGGCAGAAAGAACCGCGCCAGAAAAGAAATGGCCGCTTGCGCTCGCGCGCAAACGGCCATTATCGCACTGTCGTCAGGCTCCCGCCAAACCCGGCCGAACGGCCGGGGGCGCGCCCGGACAGCTTACTTGCCCGGCTTGACTGCTGCGACTTCCTTGTCAGCCTGCGTACGCGTTGCCTGGATCGCTTGCGGCATGTACTTCTGCATCAGGCCGTTGACCACGTCGCGACCGACCTGATCCTGAACCTGGATGAACTTGCGGCCCGTCGGGCTCTTGTAGAACGTCGTCAGATCCTTGATCTCCGACGTGCTGTAGTACTTCGCGTAGGCGTCGTACTGAGCCGACATCGCGTCGCTCTGGAACTGTTGCGTGCCGAACACCTTGCCTGCGCCGTCAACCAGCTTCGGCACCGCGTTCTTCTGCAGCGTCGGAACGGCAGCCTGCTTCTGCTTGTCGTTCAGCGTCTTGTTTTCCGACAGCGCGTCCGACAGGATGGCCGGCACGAGCTGCTTGGCCTGCATTTCGGCGCTGTTGCCGATTGCCGACACGAGCTTCGGCGCGTCGATCGCGTCGAGCAGATCCTTGATCGCTGCCTTCTTGTCGGCGTCGATCGGCGCAGCTGCCGCCGGAGCAGCCGGTGCGGAATTCGACAGCGCCTGCGCCATCGCGAACGTCGGCACCAGTGCAGCCAGCAGAACCAGTTGCTTGAATTGCTTTTGCATCATCACTCCCTTTTGGAAATATGAATGGTTGCTCGCCGGCCGCGGCGCTTTTCGCCCGCGGCGGCTAGAGTCTCATCCGTTCTTCAGGCTTCGCCGTCCGACGCCTCGTCGGCCTCGCCCTCTCCCTCTTCGGCCTCCGCAATCTGCTGCAGGCCAGAGAGCTTGGTACCCTCATCGAGACTGATGAGTGTAACACCTTGCGTGGCGCGCCCCATCTCGCGTATCTCGGAAACACGGGTGCGAATCAACACGCCGGCCGTCGTGATCAGCATGATCTGATCCTCGGGGTCGACGAGCGTGGCGGCTACGACCTTGCCGTTGCGCTCGGACGTCTGGATCGCGATCATGCCCTTCGTGCCGCGGCCATGGCGCGTGTACTCGGTGATCGGCGTGCGCTTGCCGTAGCCGTTTTCGGTGGCGGTGAGCACGGTCTGCTCCTCGCTGCCCGCGACCAGCAGCGCGATGACCTGCTGCCCGTCCTCGAGCTGCATGCCGCGCACGCCGCGCGCCTCGCGCCCCATCGGGCGCACGTCGTTCTCGTCGAAACGCACGGCCTTGCCGGAGTCCGAGAACAGCATCACGTCGTGCGCACCGTCGGTGATCGACGCGCCGATCAGGTAGTCGCCGTCGTCGAGACCGACCGCGATGATGCCCTTCTTCATCGGGCGGCTGAATGCTTCGAGCGGCGTCTTCTTCACGGTGCCGAGCGACGTCGCCATGAAGATGAACTTGTCGGCCGAGAATTCCTTGACCGGCAGCACGACGTTGATCTTCTCGCCTTCCTGCAGCGGGAACATGTTGACGATCGGGCGGCCGCGCGAGTTGCGCGAACCCTGCGGCACTTCATAGACCTTGACCCAGTACACGCGGCCGCGGTTCGAGAAGCACAGGATGTAGTCGTGCGTGTTCGCGATGAAGAGCGTCTCGATCCAGTCGTCTTCCTTCATCTGCGTCGCCTGCTTGCCACGGCCGCCGCGCTTCTGCGCGCGGTACTCGGACAACGGCTGCGACTTCACGTAGCCCGCGTGCGACATCGTGACGACCATGTCCTGCGGCGTGATCAGATCCTCGGTGTTCAGCTCGGTCGCGTTCAGCTCGATCTTCGAGCGGCGCGCGTCGCCGAATTCGGCCTTCACCGACGTCAGCTCCTCGCCGATCATCGTCGTGATCCGCTCGGGGCGGGCAAGGATGTCCAGCAGGTCGGCGATCTGCGCCATCACTTCGCGGTACTCGCCGATGATCTTGTCCTGCTCGAGACCGGTCAGGCGTTGCAGACGCATCTGCAGGATTTCCTGCGCCTGGGTGTCGGACAGGCGATACAGCCCGTCGGTCTGCATCCCGAACGCCGGATTCAGGCCTTCCGGACGGTACGCGGAGCGGCCGCCTGCCGCCGCGTTCTCGGATTCGGCGCGCGTCAGCATGTCGCGCACGAGCGACGAATCCCACGGCTTCGCCATCAGTTCCTGCTTCGCGATCGGCGGCGTCGGCGCGGCCTTGATGATCGCGATGAACTCGTCGATGCTCGCGAGCGCGACCGCGAGACCTTCGAGCACGTGGCCGCGTTCGCGGGCCTTGCGCAGTTCGTAGATCGTGCGGCGCGTCAGCACTTCGCGTCGATGCGACAGGAAGCACTGCAGGATTTCCTTCAGGTTCAGCAGCTTCGGCTGGCCGTCGACCAGCGCGACCATGTTCATGCCGAACGTGTCCTGAAGCTGCGTCGCCTTGTACAGGTTGTTGAGCACCACTTCCGGCACTTCGCCGCGCTTGAGCTCGATCACGACGCGCATGCCGCTCTTGTCGGACTCGTCGCGAATGTCGGAGATGCCTTCGAGCTTCTTCTCGTTGACGAGCTCGGCGATGCGCTCGAGCAGCGAGCGCTTGTTCACCTGGTACGGCAGCTCGTCGACGATGATCGCCATCCGCTGGCCGCGGTCGATCTCCTCGAAGTGCGTGGCCGCGCGCATCACGACGCGGCCGCGCCCGGTGCGGTAGCCGTCGCGCACGCCGGCGACGCCGTAGATGATGCCGGCCGTCGGGAAGTCCGGCGCCGGGATGATCTCGATCAGCTCGTCGATCGTCGCTTCCGGGTTGCCCAGCAGATGCTGGCACGCGTCGACGACTTCGTTCAGGTTGTGCGGCGGGATGTTGGTCGCCATGCCGACCGCGATGCCCGACGAGCCATTGATCAGCAGGTTCGGAATGCGCGACGGCAGGACCGACGGCTGCGTTTCGTTGCCGTCGTAGTTCGGCTCGAAATCGACCGTTTCCTTGTCGATGTCGGCGAGCAGCTCGTGACCGATCTTCGCCATGCGAATTTCGGTGTAACGCATCGCCGCGGCATTGTCGCCGTCGATCGAGCCGAAGTTGCCCTGCCCGTCGATCAGCATGTAGCGCAGCGAGAAGTCCTGCGCCATCCGCACGATCGTGTCGTAGACCGCAGTATCGCCGTGAGGGTGATATTTACCGATCACGTCACCGACGATACGCGCCGATTTCTTGTACGCGCGGTTCCAGTCGTTGTTCAGTTCGTGCATCGCGAACAATACGCGCCGGTGCACGGGCTTCAGGCCATCGCGGACATCCGGAAGGGCACGTCCGACGATCACGCTCATCGCGTAATCGAGATACGAACGGCGCATTTCCTCCTCTAGGGAGGTGGGCAGGGTCTCTTTGGCGAATTGATCCATGTATCCGTATCGTTTCGGAGCGAAGACGGCGAACGCCTTTCGCGTGGGCGCTGCATGCGCAACGCAACGCGAGATTCTAACATGCGCCCATCAGCCGCCAATCCGCCTCCCCCACTATATGTAAACAGCAAAAATCGCGGCAGCGGCGAATCGGCCGAAATCGCGCGCGACTCGACGTCGCACGCGATCGCCTCCGCCGTGTTTCATGCGCGCGAGTAACCAACGGCATGCAATCGCGCAATTTCGCCGCCACACTCTTGACAATCTCTAAAAGTTACGGCAGGTCGGTGTTGCGCATGCACCACAAAGTTGAAGCGATCTTGGGGTGGGGAGGATTTTTTTTCGTAGGAAGGGAACGATATGGCAAAATGCCAACGCACTGGAAGTTAGACGCTGCTCGAAGTCTACACAGAGCGGTGCCGCGTTTTTGTGCCGCACCAATGTTATACTTCGAGCAATGTATGACTTGTCACCGTCAACAGGCTCGCAGTAAACCTGCGGTAATCTCAATTTCGAGAGGAGAAATATGAATAAACTTTCAAAGCTCGCGTTCATTGCAGCTACCGCAGTTATGGCTGCATCCGCTTCGGCACAGTCGGTGCCGGCGTCGCGTCAAGCCGTCAATGACAACTGGGTGAACGGCACGGGCGAATGGGTGTGGATGAACGGCACGAACGAGCTCTGCTGGCGCGATGCGTTCTGGACGCCGGCCACCGCCAACGCGAAGTGCGATGGCGCACTGGTCGCCCAGGCACCGCAGCCGCCGGTCGCTCCGGTCGCTCCGGCCATCACGAGCCAGAAGATCACGTATCAAGCTGACGCACTGTTCGACTTCGACAAGGCAACGCTCAAGCCGCTGGGCAAGCAAAAGCTGGACGAACTGGCTTCGAAGATCGAAGGCATGAACACGGAAGTGGTCGTCGCAACGGGCTACACGGACCGCATCGGTTCGGACAAGTACAACGACCGTCTGTCGCTGCGCCGTGCGCAAGCCGTGAAGTCGTACCTGGTCAGCAAGGGTGTGCCGGCCAACAAGATCTACACGGAAGGCAAGGGCAAGCGCAACCCGGTTACGACTGGCTGCAACCAGAAGAACCGCAAGCAACTCATCGCCTGCCTCGCACCGGATCGCCGCGTGGAAGTCGAAGTGGTTGGTACGCAGCAAGTGCAGAAGACGACCGTTCCGGCAAACTAAGCCGCGGTTTTCGACTGCTTCAAAGCCCCGCTCCGGCGGGGCTTTTTCATTGACGCCCGTCCAGGCGCTCGCTGGCCTCGTCGTCCGCCCGCTTATATACTCGGGGCTGACGCACCGACGCACCGCCCTCCTCTCGTAGCCCGTTTGCCGACATGACCAACGCCGATCCGCACGAACTCCAGAAATTCAGCGACCTCGCCCACCGGTGGTGGGATCCGAATGCCGAATTCAAACCGTTGCACGACCTGAACCCGGTCCGGCTCGGCTGGATCGACGCGCATGCGCACCTGGCCGGCAAGCGTGTGCTCGACATCGGCTGCGGCGGCGGCATCCTGTCCGAATCGATGGCCGGGCTCGGCGCGCAGGTGAAAGGCATCGACCTGTCGACCGAAGCGCTCGGCGTTGCCGATCTGCACAGCCTCGAAAGCGGCATTTCGGTCGAATACGAGGCGATCGCCGCCGAAGCGATCGCCGCACGCGAACCGGGCACCTACGACGTCGTCACGTGCATGGAGATGCTCGAGCACGTGCCGTCACCCGGCGATATCGTGGCCGCGTGCGCGACGCTCGTGAAGCCGGGCGGCTGGGTGTTCTTCTCGACGCTGAACCGCAACCTGAAGTCCTACCTGTTCGCGGTGATCGGCGCGGAATACATCGCACAAATGCTGCCGAAGGGCACGCACGATTACGCGCGCTTCATCCGCCCGTCGGAACTGGCCGGCTTCGTGCGGGCGACGGATCTGCACATCGCCGAGATCAAGGGCATCACGTATCACCCGATCGGCAAGCGCTTCGCGCTGTCGAACGACACCGACATCAACTATCTCGTCGCGTGCCGCCGCGGCGCGTGACCTTCCAACCGGCATGACGACTCCCCTTTCGACCGCGCGGATCGCAGACGAACCGCGCCTGCTGCACTGCGATGCGGTCCTGTTCGATCTGGACGGCACGCTCGCCGACACGGCGCCCGATCTCGCGGCAGCCGTCAACAAGATGCAGCGCGGACGCGGCCTGCCCGAAACGTCGCTCGACGTATTGCGGCCGCTGGCCTCGGCCGGCGCGCGCGGCCTGCTCGGCGGCGCGTTCGGCATCGATCCGCACACGCCTGGCTACGAAGCGATGCGCGACGAGTTCCTGGCCAACTACGCGGCCGACCTCTGCGTGCATACGACGCTGTTCCCCGGCATCGGCGACGTGCTCGACGAACTCGATGCGCGCGGCGTGCGCTGGGGCATCGTCACGAACAAGGCGATGCGGCTCACGGCACCGCTCGTCGAGCTGCTCGGTCTCGCGCCGCGCGCCGCCTGCGTCGTCGGGGGCGACACAACGCCGCACTCGAAGCCGCATCCGGCCCCGCTGCTGCATGCGGCCGACCAGTTGACGCTCGCGCCCGCGCGCATCGTCTACGTCGGCGACGACCTGCGCGACATTCAGGCCGGCAGCGCCGCCGGCATGGCCACCGTGGCAGCCGCGTACGGCTATTGCGGCGATGGCGTTGCGCCGGCCGACTGGCAGGCCCAGCACCTCGTCGACACGACGCAGGAACTGCGGGACCTGCTGCGCGATGTTGGGCTATAATGCTTGATCTTATCCGCGGGGGCGACCTGGTTTCGACAGGGGTTGTGAAGCGGCTAGGGCATGTCGAGGACCCGTCACCTCGTTAATCAATGGGAAAATCGTAACTGCAAACGACGATACGTTCGCACTGGCAGCCTAACGGCCGCCGTCCTCTGCCTAGTTCACTGACGGGCTAGTGTCGCAAGACCGGTAGCAATACCGCCAGAGGTCATTTACGTCAGTTAAGCCCTGTCGGCGTCGCGACGCCAGGGTCGAAAATTTAGCGAATCGCCGTAGTGCAGCGTGTTCGTCCGCGTCGCTGCGGTTAAATCAAAAGACTGGACTAAACATGTAGAACTAGTCGTGGAGCGCTTCTGGACGCGGGTTCGATTCCCGCCGCCTCCACCAAATTCCGCGCTCGTCGCACGAACCCCGCATGACGCAAGTCTGCGGGGTTTTTTGTTGCCGGCGAAACGCCCACCCGACGCCTTCCGAAAAAGCGCCCAGCCCGGATGGGCCGGGCGGAATGCCGCCGATGTTCGGCGGCAGGAGGTGACGGATGTTCTGCCGCGCCCGCGCCATCATCGGCTGCGCCGGGCGGCGGCCGGCCCGGTGGTCAGGCGTCGGGCGCGACGCAGCGCAGCACCCGTGCCCGCCCATACCGGGCAATGTGCGGCTTAGCTGCCGCGATACAGCGACTTCATTTCTTCCGCGCTAGCCGGGCGCACGCCCATTGCACGCGAACCCGCCGCCGATGCGCCCTGTGCCTGCGCACCGTAGCCGCTGGCGTCGGCACCTTGAGCTTGCGCCAGCGCACTGCGCTGCTGCTCCGCGATACGGGCCGTTGCGGCCTGGATCGCTTCCGGATAATGCGGATCTTCGCCGCGGGCGGAGTTGTAACCGGCCCGCTGGAGTTGAACCAGTTCGGCGCGGACCTGCGCACGGGTGATCGTCGAACCCGACTGCGCGAACGACACGACCGGAGCAACGAGAGCGGCAGCAACGACAACGGCTTGAACGAGCGACTTCATGATGACCTACCTCCAGATTTGTCTGATTCGGCGGTGAACACCTTGATCAGCGCCGACAAACTGAAGTTTATGTAGGTGGATGCTTAAGAATAAGGCAGGTTTCAGGAAGTCACCCTTCCTGATTTACGGGTTAACCCTAGATTCCGTTGGAGCGGCAATGCGGGCGAATCGCCGCTTCGTCCGTCCCCGCATTGCGCGAAGAGCCGCCGAAAAGCACGAGCCCCGCGAAGCGGCAGCTTCGCGGGGCTCGAATGGAGCGGGATCGGGCGGAACGTCTGCAGCCGTCTGTCAGTCGATCAACCCGCTGCGCAGAAGACAGCGCCCGCTCGGGCGCAGACACACCGCCTGCGCGTTACCGGGTATCCAGCGGGCACTTCAGGTTGCAGCCGTTCGGGTCGCCCAGGTCACCCTTGCGGCGCAATGCCGACTTCTTGCCGCTCTGGTATTTCTCCGACGGCGTCGACGCCGCGAACGGCATCTGCGGATGTTCGTTCAGGCGGAACTGTTCGCTCAGGATGCCGCCGGGCACACCCGGGGAATTCTGCGCGAACGCAAACGGCGAAGCGACGACCAGCAGCCCCGCGGTCAACGCTGCCGCGGCAAGGGGAACGGAAAATTTCATGGCGGGATGACGCCTGAACGGCGTGCTTGTTGGAACGTTGATCAAGCGGCAAGCGTAGCGCAAATCCCCCGCTGCTGCAGCGCGGCTCGATCGCGTCTTCGTTACCGGGAATTGCCGTCTGGTCCGCTCGCATCGTCGCTGCCGGCCAGCCCGGTCGCGATGCGCTCCAGCGCGCCGCACGCGGCCGGATCGTAGCCGTCGAGATGCGCGACGCGCTCGACGAACCGTGCGTCGCGCAGCAGCGCCAGCACATCGGCGAGCGGCCGCACATCGAGCCGTGCGCGTTCGCATGCGAAGTAATAGTCCTCGTCGACGACAGGGATGAAGTCGAGCCCGAAGTGACGGGCGGCCGGCTCGACGCCGAAACCGAGATCGGCCATGCCGCTCGCGACGAACGCCGCGATCGCCGAATGGGTGAGTTCGGCCGACGCATAGCCGTCGATGCGCTCCGGATCGATGCCGATCGCGCGCAACGCGAGATCGAGCAGCATGCGCGTGCCCGACCCCGGCTGGCGGTTGACGAAGCGGATGTCGTTGCGTGCCAGATCCGCCAGCCCGCGCACCTGCTTCGGGTTGCCGCGCGGGACGAACAATCCCTGCTGGCGGCGCGTCAGGTGGATCAGCACGTGGCGCGTGTCGTCGAGCCAGGGCCGGTAGATCTGCGCGCACTGCGCGCGAAACGCGCCGCGCGGCAAATGGAAGCCGGCGAGGTCGCATTCGCCACGCGCGAGCGCCTGCACGGCCTCGACGCTCTCGCGATACTTGATGTCGACGGCCGCCTGCGCATCGACGAGCGCGGAGACGAGCGTCGCGACCGCGTACCCGTGCGACGCATGAATGCGCACGGCGCCGTCGCGCTGCGCGAGCCGCCGGTTCAGCTCGCTGGCCACCTCGGCCGCCAGCGTGCGCAGGTTCCCGTCGAGGCGGCTGCGCGCCAGGCGCTGCGCATCGACGACCGCCTGCCCGAGCGCCGACAACGTCGAACCCTTGCCGCGTGCGGTTTCGATCAATTCCCCGCCGATGCACGACTCCAGCGCGCGCAGCATGCCCCACGCGTGCCGGTACGACAGCCCCTTGGCTTGCGCGGCCTGCGCGATGCTGCCCGTATCGGCCACGAGCTCCAGCAGCGGAGCGACGTCGGTCAGACTGGCCGACCGGCCTTCGGTGTCGCGTACGGTCAGATAGGCGTCGCATTCGACTCGAATCAATTATGCACTCCGATTTCCTATTGCGACCGCGAAATCTTCCGCTTATCGTTGGTCAAAATCAATCAGAACGAAGTCGCGATGCGCACTATATGAACTGCGAGCGCATATGAGACTTTGGAGGAGCATAACCGATGTCCCCGAATTCCCCTGCGCCCGACGCGCTCGTCGAGCGCCATGCGCGCGCCGGCCGGTCGCTCGTTGCGATCCTGCACGCGATCCAGGACGACGCGGGCTACGTGCCGCCGGGCTGCGTCGCGCCGCTCGCCAAGGCGCTGAACCTGTCGCGCGCGGAAGTACACGGCGTCCTGACCTACTACCATCATTTCCGCACCGCGCCGCCCGCCCGCGTGACGATCCAGATGTGCCGCGCCGAAGCGTGCCGCAGCATGGGCTGCGAAACGCTCGCCGCCCACGCGGAAGCCCGCACGGGCTGCCGGTTCGACGCCGCGCACGGCGATGCCGGCGCGGTGGTCCACACACCGGACGACGTCGCGCTCGAATCGGTCTACTGCCTCGGGCTGTGCGCGCAATCGCCGTCGATGACGGTCAACGGGGTGCTGCACGCAAAGGTCACGCCGGAAAAGTTCGACGCGCTGCTGGCCGACGCGGTCGCCCATACACCGGAGGCCGCATGACGACCCGCATCTACGTTCCGCGCGATTCGTCCGCGCTGGCGCTCGGCGCCGACGCGCTCGCCGCCGCGATCGCGGCCGAAGCCGAACGGCGCGGCGTCGCGATCGAACTGGTCCGCAACGGCTCGCGCGGGCTGCTGTGGCTCGAGCCGCTCGTCGAGGTCGGGACGGTCGCGGGCCGCGTCGGCTACGCCAACCTGTCGGCCGCCGACGTGCCGGCCCTGTTCGACGCCAACTGGCTCGAAGGCGGCGCGCATCCGAGCGGCGTCGGCCTCGTCGACGCGCTGCCCTATCTCGCCCGCCAGCAGCGACTCACGTTCGCGCGAATCGGCCTGACCGATCCGCTGTCGATCGACGATTACCTGCAACACGACGGCCTCGCCGGGCTGAAGAACGCACTGGCGCTCGACGGCGATGCCGCATGCGAAACGCTGATCGAGTCGGGGCTGCGCGGCCGCGGCGGCGCGGCGTTCCCGGCCGGCATCAAGTGGCGTACCGTGCGGCAAGCACGCGCCGCGCAGAAATACATCGTCTGCAACGCGGACGAAGGCGATTCGGGCACGTTCTCCGACCGCCTGCTGATGGAGTGCGATCCGTACTGCCTGATCGAAGGGATGATCATCGCGGGCGTCGCCACCGGCGCGACGGTCGGCACCATCTACGTGCGCAGCGAATACCCGCACGCGATCGCCACGCTCGAAGCCGCGATCGTCCGCGCGCGCGAAGCCGGCTGGCTCGGCGAACACGTGCTCGGCTCCGCGCACGCGTTCGAACTGCACGTCGCGAAAGGCGCGGGCTCGTACGTATGCGGCGAGGAAACGGCGCTGCTCGAATCGCTCGAGGGCAAGCGCGGCGTGGTGCGCGCGAAACCGCCGCTGCCGGCGCTCGCGGGCCTGTTCGGCCAGCCGACCGTGATCAACAACGTGATCACGCTCGCGACGGCGCCGGTGATCTTCGCGCGCGGCGCCGCGTTCTATCGCGACTACGGGATGGGCCGCTCGCGCGGCACGCTGCCGTTCCAGCTTGCAGGCAACATCCGTTACGGCGGCCTCGTCGAGCTCGCGTTCGGCGTCACGCTGCGCGAACTGCTGTTCGATTTCGGCGGCGGCACGGCCAGCGGCCGGCCGGCACGCGCCGCGCAGGTCGGCGGCCCGCTCGGCACCTACCTGCCCGACCACCAGTGGGACGTGCCGCTCGACTATGAAGCGTATACGGCGATCGGCGCGGTCGTCGGCCACGGCGGCATCGTGCTGCACGACGACACGTCGAATCTCGCCGAGCTGGCCGAATACGCGATGAAGTTCTGCGCGATCGAATCGTGCGGCAAGTGCACGCCGTGCCGGATCGGTTCAACGCGCGGCGTCGAGACGATCGCGCGGATTCGCGACGGCGATACGTCGGAGCGGCAGGTCACGCTGTTGCGCGACCTGTGCGACACGATGCTCGCCGGTTCGCTGTGCGCGATGGGCGGGATGACGCCGTACCCGGTGCTGTCCGCGCTCGATCACTTCCCCGAAGATTTCGGGCTCGCCGCCGGCAAGCAAGCCGCGGCGGGTCCGGTCAAGGCTGCGGCCTGACCCAGAAGGAGCCCTGCATGTCCCTCGACACGAACAACGTCCGCCAAGGCGGCTGCGGCTCGGGCCAATGCGCGTGCAAGAGCGCCGCCCAGGCGCGCGCCCGCGATCCGCACGACGATACCGACTACGGCACGCCGCAACGGCATGCCGACATCGACGTCACGCTCGAAATCGACGGCCAGCCGGTGACGGTGCCGGCCGGCACGTCGGTGATGCGCGCGGCGATCGAGGCCGGCGTCAATGTCCCCAAGCTCTGCGCGACCGATTCGCTCGAGCCGTTCGGCTCGTGCCGGCTGTGCCTCGTCGAGATCGAAGGCCGGCGCGGCTATCCGGCGTCGTGCACGACGCCCGCCGAAGCCGGCATGAAGGTGCGCACGCAGTCGGACCGGCTGCAGTCGCTGCGCCGCAACGTGATGGAGCTGTACATCTCCGACCACCCGCTCGACTGCCTCACCTGCCCCGCCAACGGCGACTGCGAGCTGCAGGACATGGCGGGCGTGGTCGGCCTGCGCGAAGTGCGCTACGGCTTCGACGGCGCGAATCACCTGAAGGACACGAAGGACGAATCGAATCCGTACTTCACGTATGACCCGTCGAAGTGCATCGTCTGCAACCGCTGCGTGCGCGCGTGCGAGGAAACGCAGGGCACGTTCGCGCTGACGATCGCCGCGCGCGGCTTCGAATCGCGCGTCGCCGCGGGCGAAAGCGAATCGTTCATGGCGTCGGAATGCGTGTCGTGCGGTGCGTGCGTCGCCGCATGCCCGACGGCCACGCTGCAGGAAAAATCCGTCGTGCAGCTCGGGCAGGCCGAGCACTCGGTCGTCACGACCTGCGCGTACTGCGGCGTCGGCTGCTCGTTCAAGGCCGAGATGAAGGGCACGCAGGTCGTGCGCATGACGCCGCACAAGAACGGTCTCGCGAACGAAGGCCACGCGTGCGTGAAGGGACGCTTCGCGTGGGGTTACGCGACGCACAAGGACCGCATCACGAAGCCGATGATCCGCGAGAAGATCACCGACCCGTGGCGCGAAGTGAGCTGGGACGAAGCCCTCACCTACGCGGCGACGCAGTTCCGCAAGCTGCAGCAGAAGTACGGCCGCGATTCGATCGGCGGCATCACGTCGTCGCGCTGCACGAACGAGGAAACCTATCTCGTGCAGAAGCTCGTGCGCGCCGCGTTCGGCAACAACAACGTCGACACCTGCGCACGCGTGTGCCACTCGCCGACCGGCTATGGCCTCAAGACGACGCTCGGCGAATCGGCCGGCACGCAGACGTTCGCATCGGTCGGCCAGGCCGACGTGATCGTCGTGATGGGCGCGAACCCGACCGACGGCCATCCGGTGTTCGGCTCGCGGCTGAAGCGGCGCGTGCGCGAAGGCGCGAAGCTGATCGTGATCGACCCGCGCCGCATCGACGTCGTCGACGGCCCGCACGTGAAGGCCACGCACCACCTGCAGCTGCGTCCGGGCACCAACGTCGCGATCGTCAATGCGCTGGCGCACGTGATCGTCACCGAAGGGCTGGTGGCAGACGCATTCGTCGCCGAGCGCTGCGAGACGCGCGCGTTCGGGCAATGGCGCGACTTCGTCGCGCAGGCCGACAATTCGCCCGAGGCGACCGCGGACGTGACGGGCGTGCCGGCCGAACTGGTACGCGAGGCCGCGCGCCTCTACGCGACGGGCGGCAACGCCGCGATCTATTACGGCCTGGGCGTCACCGAACACGCGCAGGGCTCGACGACGGTGATGGGCATCGCGAACCTCGCGATGGCGACCGGCAACGTCGGCCGCGAAGGCGTCGGCGTCAATCCGCTGCGCGGCCAGAACAACGTGCAGGGTTCGTGCGACATGGGCTCATTCCCGCACGAACTGCCCGGCTATCGCCACATCGGCGACGAGGTCGTCCGCACGCAGTTCGAGCAGGCGTGGTCGGCCACGCTGCAGCCGGAGCCGGGGCTGCGCATCCCGAACATGTTCGACGCGGCGCTCGACGGCAGCTTCAAGGGGCTTTACTGCCAGGGCGAGGACATCGTCCAGTCGGACCCGAACACGCAGCATGTCGCGGCCGCGCTGTCGGCGATGGAATGCATCGTCGTGCAGGACATCTTCCTGAACGAAACCGCGAAATACGCGCACGTGCTGCTACCGGGCTCGACGTTCCTCGAGAAGGACGGCACGTTCACGAACGCGGAGCGCCGGATCTCGCGCGTGCGCAAGGTGATGCCGCCGCTCGCGGGCTACGCGGACTGGGAAGTCACGCTGCTGCTGTCGCAGGCGCTCGGCTACGACATGCACTACACGCATCCGTCGGAAATCATGGACGAGATCGCACGGCTCACGCCGACCTTCTCGGGCGTATCGTACGAGAAGCTCGACGCGCTCGGCAGCATCCAGTGGCCGTGCAACGAGCACGCGCCGGAAGGCACGCCGACCATGCACATCGACACGTTCGTGCGCGGCAAGGGCCGGTTCGTGATCACCAAGTTCATTCCGACGCCGGAGAAGGTCACGCAGCGCTATCCGCTGATCCTGACGACGGGCCGCATCCTGTCGCAATACAACGTCGGCGCGCAGACGCGCCGGACCGAAAACGTCCGGTGGCACGAAGAGGATCGCCTCGAGATCCATCCGCACGACGCGGAGGATCGCGGGATCCGCACCGACGACTGGGTCGGCATCGAATCGCGCGCGGGGCAGACGGTGCTGCGCGCACTCGTGACGGAGCGCATGCAGCCGGGCGTCGTGTACACCACGTTCCACTTCCCCGAATCGGGCGCGAACGTGATCACGACGGACAGCTCCGACTGGGCGACCAACTGCCCCGAATACAAGGTGACGGCCGTGCAGGTGCTGCCGGTTGCGCAACCGTCCGACTGGCAGCGTGCCTATGCGCGCTTCAACTCGGAGCAGCTCGACCTGCTCGAGCGCCGCGCCGCCGCGCCGGCTGCCGTGACGACAGGCAAGTGAGGCAGCAATGGACAACGACCACCTGATCGACATGGCCAACCAGATCGGCGCATTCTTCGAATCGATGCCCGATCGCGACGAAGCGCTGACCGGGATCGCCGAGCATATCCGGCGCTTCTGGGAGCCGCGGATGCGTCGCGCGTTGCTCGCCGCGCTCGACGATCCGTCGAGCGAAGCCGGGCAACGCGCGATGCCGATCGTGCGCGATGCGATCGCCGCGCATCGCGCGTCGCTCGTCCCTGCCGCGGCGCCCGCCTGACCGCCCGGCTACGCGGACACCGACATGCCCGCGAACCAGCTTTCGCAGTGGCGCAGCAGCGCGTTGGCGTCGGTCGCCGTGCGCCCGCGCGCGGCGACATAGCCGTCGGGCCGCAGCAGATAGAACGACGGCCGCGAGCGGCCGTATTCCTGCGCGAGCCCCGCCGTACCGTCGCCTTCGGCATCGGCGACGCGCCACACGCGCACCGCCTCCGGCATGATCCGTTCGAGCCCCTGCACCAGCACCTGCGCATCGGCCGGGAGCGGCGGCACCTCGCCGGCGTCGGTATTCACCGGCTCTTCCAGCAGCAACAGCGTGAAATTCGCCGGATCGTGAAGATCGTATAGCCGCGCCGTGCCGGGCGCCCGACCGAGCGGCCCGTCGAGCACGTGCACGAGCGCATCGGGCGCGCGCTCGCCCGCGCGCGGGCCGCCGTCGAGCACGCGCTCGAGCGTGAGCGGACTCTTCCGGTACTGCACGCCGAGCTCGCTGACCGTGCGCGTGAGCGCGTCGCGCATCGGCCCGAACGACGCCAGCAGCGGCACGACATGATCGCGCAGCAGCTTCAGCGCGCCGCGCTCGGCTTCGACGACCTGCGTGACGAAACCGGTCTGCCGCAACACGTCGCGCTCGATCGGATGGCGCTCCGCGTGATACGTGTCGAGCAACCGCTCGGGCGCGCCTGCGCCGAGGACGCGCGCGAGCTTCCAGCCGAGGTTGAACGCCTCCTGGATGCCGGTGTTCATGCCCTGCGCGCCGGCCGGGCTGTGGACGTGCGCGGCGTCGCCCGCGAAGAACACGCGGCCATGACGCAGCCGGCCAACCATCCGGCTGTGCAGGTGGAAATAGGACGACCACGCGAGATCGCTGGGCGAGATCGATGCGCCGACGCGTGCACGAATGATCGCGTCGCATTCCGCGAGCGACGGTGCCGGCGCATCGGGCGACGCGTCGCTGCCGGGCGGCCGGTCCGCGACGAGCCGGTAACGGCCGCCTCCCATCGGAAACAGGCCCGCGATGCCCACGGGCGTCGTGAACAGGTGGATCTCCTCGTCCGGCCAGTCGGGTATCGCCGCGAAATCGGCAAGCAGGAAAGTCTGTTCGAACGCATGCCCGGCAAAGCCCAGGCCGAGCAGATGCCTGACCGTGCTGTGCGCGCCGTCGGCGGCGATCAGGTACGACGGGCTGAACGACTCGTCGCGGCCGTCGGCGCCGCGCAGCGTCACGTCGAGCGACGTGCCGCCCGCGTCGCACGCAGTCAGCGCCGTACCGCGTTCGACGGTCACGCCCATCCCGGCCAGGTGCTCGGCGAGCAGCCGCTCGGTGATGCTCTGGTCGAGAAACAGCAGATACGGATAGCGCGTTTGCAGCGGATCGAAATCGAGCCGTGCGATCACGCGGCCGTCGGCATGCAGCTCGGCCGCATGCGCGCGATGGCCGAGCGCGAGAAACGGTTCGACCGCACGATGCTGCTCCAGCAGTTCGAGCGTGCGCGCCTGGATGCCAATCGCACGCGAAAACGGCGCGGGCGCGACGAGACGATCGATGATGCGCACCGGCACGCGGGCCCGCGCGAGGCTCATCGCCGCGGCAAGGCCGGTCGGCCCCGCGCCGACGATCAGCACGGGTGGGATATCAGGCAGTGTGTCAGCCATGAGAACCTCGATGACACGCGACCCTGCAAGTCTACGCCGCTCCGCGTCACGGGGCCATATGCCAATCGGCCGATACGCGGCCCCGCCGCGCGGTGTGGGAAAATACGCGCTTTCCGCCAGTTTTCGCGTCATGGATTCCGCATTCGACCAGGCGTACGCCGCACACCGCGCGGGCCGCCTCGCCGAGGCCGAGCACGGTTATCGCAACGCGCTCGCCTCCAACCCCGCCGACGCCGACGCGCTGCACCTGTTCGGCGTGCTGCGGCACCAGCAGGGACAGCACGCCGAGGCAGCCGACCTCGTCGGCCGCGCCGTCGCGCTGCGTCCGGGCGATGCCGCGCTGCAGCTCAATCTCGGCAACGCGCTGAAAGCGCTCGGCCGGCTCGACGAAGCGATCGACCGCTTTCGCAACGCGCTGACGCTCGCGCCCGAATTTCCGCTCGCGCACTACAACCTCGGCAACGCGTATGCAGCGCTGCAGCGTCACGACGATGCGATCGACGCCTTCGGCCGCGCGCTGCGGCTCACGCCCGACGACGCGTCGATCCACAACAATCTCGGCAACGCGCTGAACGCGCTCGGCCGCCACGACGACGCGCTCGCCGCGTTCGGTCGCGCGCTCGAGCTCCGGCCCGGGCATGCGGGCGCGCACAACAACCTCGCGATGGCGCTGAGCGCGATGGGTCGCGCCGACGATGCGATCGCGCATTTCCAGGCCGCGATCACCGCACAGCCGCGGTTCGTCGCCGCGCATTTCAATCTCGGCAACACGTTCGATGCGGTCGGCCGGCATGCCGAGGCGGCCGCGGCATTCGAAGCCGCGCTCGCGCTGCACCCGCCGTTTCCGCTCGCGCTGTTCGGGCTCGCGAACGCCCTTTGCGCGCAGGCGCGTCACCGCGACGCGCTGCCCTACTACGAACGCGCGGTCGGGCTCGATCCGTCGTTCGGGCTCGCATGGCTGAATCTCGGCAACGCGCATCACGCGCTCGGCGCGCACGAGATGGCGCTGCGCGCATTCGACCAGGCGCTGCGCGTCGCGCCCGATCTCACGCTCGCGCGGCTGCATCGCGCGGTCACGCTGCTGACGCTGCGCGACTTCACGCGCGGCCTGCCCGCCTACGAAGCGCGCCACGAGACGCCCGGCGCGACGCCGCTCGGCGCGCTGCCGCGCTGGCAGGGCGAGCCGATTGCATCGCGCACGCTGCTGATCCGCGCGGAACAGGGGTTCGGCGACACGCTGCAGTTCGTCCGCTTCGTGCCGCTGGCGCGCGCACGCTGCGCGCGCGTCGTGCTCGAAGTCCAGCCGGAACTCGTCGCGCTGCTGGCGCCGGCCGCGTCGCGCTGGCGCGTGACGCTCGTCGCACAGGGCACCGCGAAGCCGCCTGCCGCGGACGTCGCCTGCACGCTGATGAGCCTGCCGTTCCTGCTCGGGCTTCAGCCGGAGGACATCGTCGGCTCGCGCTACCTCGACGCGCCCGACGGCGCCCGGCGGCGCTTTCGCGGCTCGCTCGGCGGGCAGTCGAAGCGCAAGTTCGGTTTGGCGTGGTCGGGGCGCCGGCAGGCGCAGGAAAACCGCTCGATGCCGTTCGACGCGCTCGCGCCGCTGCTCGCGCTGCCGGACATCGACTGGATCGTGCTGCAGCCCGCGCTCGACGACGCCGAACGGGCGCGCGTCGACGCGCATCCGCGCGTGCATCGTCTCGACGGCCGGCTGAACGACTTTGCCGACACGGCAGCGCTGATCGAGCGGCTCGACGGCGTCGTCACGATCGACACGGCCGTCGCGCACCTCGCGGGCGCGCTCGGCAAGCCGCTGTGGGTCATGCTGCCGTTCGCACCCGACTGGCGCTGGTTCACCGGCGACGACTGCCCGTGGTATCCGCAGGCCAGGATTGCCCGCCAGCCTGCGCCGGGCGCGTGGCCCGACGTGGCGGCCGCGGTGGCCGACATGCTGCGCGGGGCATGACCGCAAACGACAAAGGGAGCGCATTGCGCTCCCTTTGTCGATGCGATGTGCGGCCGACGCCGCGCGATATACCGGCCGCCGTCAGGCCGACTTGTACTGGTTGCGCGCGTCGGGCGTGCGGTACAGCACGAGCGTCGCGATCAAGCCGCAGATCGCGGCCACACTCAGCCACAGCCCCGGCGCCGCCTTGTTGCCCGTCTGGTGGATCAGCAGCGTCGAGATCGCCGGCGTGAAGCCGCCGATCGTCGTTGCCAGGCTGTACGCGAGCGAGAAGCCGGCCGTACGCACGTCGGCCGGCATCACTTCGGTCAGCGCGACGACCATCGCCCCGTTGTACGACGCGTACAGGAACGACAGCCAAAGCTCGACCGCGAGCAGCCGCAGGAACGACGGATCGCCGACGAGCCACAGCACGGCCGGGTAAGCCGACAGCAGCGTCAGCACGGTGAACGCGATCAGCACCGGGCGGCGGCCGATGCGATCGGACAGCGCACCCGACAGCGGCAGCCATACGAGATTCGAGATCCCGACGCAGACGGTCACGACGAGCGCGTCGAGCGACGACAGGTGCAGCACTTCCTTGCCGAAGGTCGGCGTGTAGGCGGTAATCATGTAGAACGACACCGTCGTCATGATCACCATCCCCATGCCGGCCACGACGATACCCCAGTTGTCGAGCATCGAGCGCATGATCTCGCCCATCGTCGGGCGGTGACGCTTCGCCAGGAACTCGTCGGTCTCCTTCAGCGACCGGCGGATCAGGAACAGGAACGGCACGATCAGGCAGCCGATCAGGAACGGAATGCGCCAGCCCCACGCAGTCATCTCCTCGACCGGCAGCGCCCGGTTCAGCATGACGCCGACGAGCGCGGCGAACACGACGGCCACCTGCTGGCTGCCCGACTGCCACGACGTATAGAACCCCTTGTGGCCCTTCGTCGCGATCTCCGACAGGTAGACCGACACGCCGCCGAGTTCGACGCCCGCCGAGAAACCCTGCAACAACCGGCCGAGCAGCACGAGCACCGGCGCGAGCACGCCGATCGTCGCATAGCCCGGTATCGAGGCCACCGTGAGCGTGCCGATCGCCATCAGCCCGAGCGTCAGGATCAGCCCCTTGCGGCGGCCGTGATGGTCGATATATGCACCGAGCACGATCGCACCGACCGGCCGCATCAGGAAGCCCGCGCCGAATACCGACAGCGACAGCATCAGCGACGCGAAGGCGTTGCCGCTCGGAAAGTACGTTTTCGCGATGGCCGACGCGTAATACCCGTAGACCATGAAGTCGTACATTTCCAGGAAGTTGCCGCTGACGACCCGGAAGACGGTGCGGACTTTCGATTCCTGCGCGATGGCAGGGGACGCTATGGACATGTTTTCTCGCTCAGCTCGGATGGCGCGCACACCGCGCCGCATGAATCCGGCAATGCGCGACGCGCCGGGCTGGCCGGCGCGCACGGGCATCGCTGCCCGCCGGCGGCACGGCGCGTAACGGCGCGCCGCCGGCATGACTCGCGAATCATGCCACGCCAGGCCGACATTTGCCTTGGGCGCCCCTGTCACGGGCGTCGCGGTATTCGCCTCGTACAAGTCGCCCTGATACGAGCA
Organism: Burkholderia sp. BCC0397; assembly: GCF_902832865.1. NCBI lineage: Bacteria > Pseudomonadati > Pseudomonadota > Betaproteobacteria > Burkholderiales > Burkholderiaceae > Burkholderia > Burkholderia sp. BCC0397. The sequence continues at coordinate 340,488 of NZ_CADFDL010000003.1, forward strand.
CAAGAATCAGATTGATCTGATCGACCTGCGTTCGCCGGCTGACCACAATGTCACGATTTGCGACGACATTTCCGCGCCGCGCCGGCACGGTTGCCCGTGTCGCACGGCCCCCTTCATGATCCCATCGCCCCTCGTCCCGGTCGAAGGCGCGCTCGCCCGCCCTCGCGCCACCCCGCTCGATCACGTCCCGCCGTTCGGCCGCGAATGGCGATTTCGCGGCGCGCCCGGCGCACGGCCCGGCAGAAACTGCCTCGCGACGCTGACGACGTCCTGCATCGATGTCGACCGGCCGCACCGCGCGTGCCGATGGCAGCCGCTGCCCGTGACGGCGTCGCTGCCGGCTTCGTCCGGGTTGCCTGTCGCGCCGGCAGCTGCCGCCGGCCGGCGCTTGCGCCATCCCGCTCGCGACCGGCGCGCGACGTACGCCGTCTGCTGGAGCATCGGCGCACTCGGCATCATCGGCTGGCTGATCGGCGCGTACGAGCCGCCTGCGGGTTTCGGTCCCGCGTATACGATTCAAGCGGCCGACGGTGCGCCCGCTCACATCACGACATCGACCGGCACCGTATATGTCGCCGCGGCTCAACCCGCCACGTCGACGAACGCCATGCCGCAGCGCCACGTGGCGACGCCTGTCGCGAACCCGACGGAATCGCCGCCAGCCACGCACCGCGTCCCGCTTCGTCCCGAGCCGCTTCACCCGCAAGCGACGTCCGACGTGCGGCACGCCGCCCCTGCCTCGCCACGTCGGGCAACCGGCCAGCGCACGACGGAGGCACCGCCCCGCACACCGGTCGTCCCACGGCTCGCTGCACATCCGCCGCTCCAGCGCGGCGCGACCCACACCGGCACACGCGATCGGCTCGCCCATCTGCCGCGCACGGCAGACACACGCGATACGCGCAACTCGCTCGACGATCCGGCCACGTTGATTGCGATGGCGAACGCGCTGCGCGCCACGCAGCCGGCGCGCCCGACGCACCCGAGCGCGGCCGGTTTCGACTGGACGTCGCAGCTGTCGCACCGCCGCGTGACCGACGTGCCGGACGCATTCGCGCACTGACGCCCGTGCAATAAAAAACCCGGCGAAGATCCCTTCGCCGGGTTTTTGCTCGTCTCGCTCCGTCCGTTCGACGAATCGTTACTTGTGCACGGACAGCCCCGTCTCGGTCTGCTTCTCGAGTTGCCGCACCTGCTCCTGCAGATCGCGCAACTGCAACTGCGCAGCCCGCTTCTCGACCTGCAGCGCCTGTGCCTGCTCCTGCGCCGACTTCTGCCGCTGCGCCACTTCGACCTGCTGGCTGCGCGCGACGCTCAAGTCGGCCTGCAACTGCTGCGCACGATTCGCCTGCAGCGCGATCACGCGTTCGAGAAATGCCTTCTGCGCCTGCAGCTCGGTCCGGCGAATCTCGACATCAGCGAGCTGCGCGGTCTGCTGGACGAAGTTCGCGTACACCATCTCCGCGCGATTCTTTTCCTGCGAACGGATCACGCGCCACAGATTCTTGTCCTGGAACAGCGCGACGTAGTACGTCATCTCGCGCGGATCGAACATCAGGCTCGCGCCGTAGCTGCCGTTGTACGTGGTGCGCATCTCGACGATCCGGCCGTCGTGCAGCATCTGCGTCAGCTCGGCGACGTTGCCTTGCGCAGCGGCGTCCGTCGCGGCCGATGCCGCCGGCGATGCGCCGCCGCTCAGGCTCGTGACCGCCGGACGCGTACCGGCGGCGGGTGCGGTCGCATCGGCGGACCAGGCCGCGCCCGCTTGCGCGCAGGCAGCCAGCGCAACGATCCACGTTGCGCATCGTGCAGGGGAAAAGTTTCGGAAAGCCAACGTCAGACTCCGGCGAACGAATCGGAACTCGCGATTATCGTTCAAAACGAAACGGCCGCATCTCGAATTTATCGGGATGCGGCCGGCCTTCGTGCGACGCGAAAAATACGGTGTGCTACAGACGCGTTTCGCGCGCCGCGCGCAGGAACGCATCGAGCAGCGGCGTGCAGTCGAGCAGTTCCGAGCCGCCCGCGCGATGGAACTCCGGATGCCACTGCACGCCGACGACGAACGGCGAACGCCGATGGCGAATGCCTTCGATGATCCCGTCGCCGGCCGACACGGCCTCGATGTTCAGATCGCGGCCGAGATCGCGGATCGCCTGATGGTGTATCGAGTTGACGATCGCCTCGCTGCGCCCCGGGAACATGCTCGAGAGCGTCGACGAGTCGGGGAAGCGGATCGCGTGACGATGCTGGTCGTAATGCTCGCTCACGTGCGCATTCGCGGTCGGCACGTCGGTGGCGATGTCCTGGTACAGCGAGCCGCCGAACGCGACGTTGATCAGCTGGCAGCCGCGGCACACGCCGAGCACGGGCTTGCCGGACTCGACGAATTCGTGCAGCAGTTCGAGCTCGTACATGTCGCGCACGCGATCGCCCGGCCATTCGGGGCGCGCATCCGACGCCGCGTAGGTCTGCGGCGACACGTCGGCGCCGCCTTGCAGCAGCAGGCCGTCGAGATGCTTCGCGTAGTCGCGCAGGCGGATGTTGCTCGGGTGGATCATGCCTTGATGGCCGACGGTCGGAATCATGAACACGAGCACGTCGCGCGACATCACCCAGTGGGCGATCGATTCCTCGAGATACTGCAGCGTCTTGCCGCGCAGCCCCTTCGCGCCCGGCTCCGGATGGAAGATCCGCGCCGACACGCCGATGCGCAGCGTGCGCTGGGTGATGCGCTGGCCGGCGCGGTCGAACAGCCGTCGCGCGCGGGCCGCGACGATCCGGCCGAACACCGACCACGGCGTGTCGCTCTGCTTCAGGTAGGCCGGCGGCGCATTCTGCGCGTTCGCGGGCGGCGGCCGAGGCGTGTCGAAATCGGGCGGCGCGCCGAATCCGGGCGGCGGCACGCCTGGCTTCGGCGGCGCGGCCGAGGCGGCGCCATTACCGACGGCGGCCGCCGCGCCGGGCGCACCCGGCTCGGATGCAGCCGTGACGGGCGACGCGCCGTCATCGGCGACATTCTCCGCGACGGCCTGCGTGGCCGGCGCATCGGGCGTTTTCGCCGAATTGGGACGGTGAGAATCGGAAGAAGCGGAAGAGGTGCCGGGCAGACCGGCCGGGGAAGGCGTGTTTTCGCTCATGACGATGGTCTGATGCGTCGCTCGCGCGTAGGGATAGACGAGGATTCATTATGCTTCAGTGCACGATCGCGCGGCAAACCTGCAACATCCTGTCGATATTGTTGCAAGTCGATGGCAAGTCGCGCCGAGGAGCGCTTCCGCTCGCGCACGGGCACCGCCGCCTCGCATTGCCCGTGCTGGACAGCAGTGATATATCACAATAATATCCAGAGATCGCCCACGCCTCCCAAACATCCGCGCCATGATCGCGCCCCTTCCGGCCCCGGTGCCGCGACCCGCATGAGTACCCTGACCGACGTCACCCGCGACCGCCCGGGCGCTTCAGCGGCCAGCCTCGCCGACCGCGCGTACGCGCTGATCCAGCGCGACATCATCACGATGCGCCTGAAGCCGGGCGCCGCGCTCAACGAAGCCGACCTCGTCGCACGCACGGGGATCGGCCGCACGCCGGTGCACCAGGCCGTGCATCGGCTCGTGCTCGAAGGGCTGCTGTCCGTGATGCCGCGCAAGGGCTTGATGGTGCAGCCGCTGTCGCTCGACGACATCGTCGCGGTGATCGACGTGCGGCGCATCAACGAAGCGCACTGCGCCGAACTCGCCGCGCGCCATGCGACGCCGGACGATCTCGCGCACCTCGCCGCGCTGCTCGACGACGGGCAGGCCTGCGTCGATACGCACGACGTCGAGGGCATGATGGAGCTCGACCGCGCGTTTCACCAGACGATCGCCGCGGCCGCGCGCAATGCGGTGCTCGCCGACATCCTGCGCGCGCTGCACGAGCGCTCGCTGCGCTTCTGGTTCGTCACGCTGTCCGAACCGCACCATCTCGCCGACGTCCAGCACGAGCATCGCGCGCTGTTCGACCGGCTGTCCGCACGCGACGCCGCCGGCGCGCGCGCAGCCGTCGAAAGCCATATCGATTCGTTCCGCTCCACGCTTCTTCAACATCTTCGCCCCTGAGCCGCCATGACCACTTTCACGCCCTTCCCCCCGCTCGCCCAGCTCGCCGCCGACCTCGCCGCCGGCCGGACCACGAGCCGCGCGCTCGTCGACACCGCGCTCGACCGGATCGCCGATCCGTCGGGCCAGGGCGCGGTCGTCTTCACCGAAGTCGATGCGAACAACGCACGCGCGGCCGCCGACGCCCACGACCGGCTGCGCGCCGCGGGCACCGTGCTGTCGCCGCTCGCGGGCATTCCCGTGTCGGTCAAGGATCTGTTCGACGTCGCCGGCCAGGTCACGCGCGCGGGTTCGCGCGTACTCGACGGCGCGCCGGTCGCGCGCACCGATGCGGTTGCCGTCGCGCGGCTCAAGCGCGCGGGCGCGGTGCTGGTCGGCCGCACCAACATGAGCGAGTTCGCGTTCTCGGGGCTCGGGCTGAATCCGCACTTCGGCAACCCGCGCTCGCCGTACCACCGCGACGTGCCGGGCGATGCGCGGATTTCGGGCGGCTCGTCGTCGGGCGCGGCCGCGTCGGTCGCCGACGGGATGGCTGCGGTCGCGCTCGGCACCGACACCGGCGGCTCGATCCGCATTCCGGCCGCGCTGTGCGGGCTGACGGGCTTCAAGCCGACCGCGAGCCGGATCCCGACGCAAGGCGGCGTGCCGCTGTCGACGACGCTCGACTCGTTCGGCCCGATCGGCCTGACGGTCGCGTGCTGCGCGCTCGTCGACCGGATGCTCGCGGGGCTCGAGCCGCACGTGCCGGCCGCCCGGCCGCTCGAAGGCGTGCGGCTCGGCGTGCTGACGAACTACGTGACGGACGGCGTCGATGCCGACGTCGCAGCCGCGCTCGACACCGCGCTCAAGCATCTCGAAGCCGCCGGCGCGATCGTCACCGAAGTGCGCTTCGCCGCGCTCGACCGGCTGCCGGAGATCAACCGTTTCGGCTTCTCGCCGATCGAAGCGTACGCATGGCATCGCCCGCTGCTCGCCACGCATCGCGACCAGTACGACCCGCGCGTGCTGACGCGGATCCTGAAGGGCGAACCCGCGAGCGCGGCCGACTATCTCGACCTGCTCGCCGCGCGCGCCGCGATGCTCGACGAAGCCGCGCACACGGTCTGGTCGCGCTTCGATGCGCTCGTCGCGCCGACGGTGCCGATCGTGCCGCCGCGCATCGCCGAACTCGAAACGGACGACGACGCGTTCACGCGCACCAACGCGCTGATCCTGCGCAACCCGAGCGCGTTCAACTTCCTCGATGCGTGCGGGCTGTCGCTGCCGTGCCATCCGCGCGACGCGGCGCCGGTCGGCCTGATGCTCGCGGCGGCGCCGCATCGCGACGACGCACTGCTGGCGATCGGCCAGTCGGTCGAGGCCGTGCTGAACACGATCCGCTGACCGCGCCAGCCGAGGGCATGCCGACGGCATGCCGATCGGCGGCGGCCCCGCGCGCGGTGCGGCAGGCTGCCGCAAGCGCGCTGTCAGTTTCGTGCCAGATCATTCGCGCTAAAATCGCGCGATTGTTTTCCGGACCGACCGACGAGGAACCCCGCCGACATGAACGACTACACGCTTGCACTACGCCGCGAACGCCGCCTGCTGATGCTGCTCGGATGGGTGTGCATCGCCCTGCTGGCCGGCGCGCTGTACCTGCAGTACGTGAAGAACGAAGACCCGTGCCCGCTGTGCATCATCCAGCGCTACTTCTTCTGCGCGATCGGGATCTTCGCGTTCCTGGCCGCCGGGATCCGCAACTGGCGCGGCGTCTGGGTGCTCGAACTGCTGATCGCGATCGCCGCGGCCGGCGGTGTCGGCACGGCCGCGCGGCACCTGTCGATCCAGATGAATCCGGGCTTCAGCTGCGGCTTCGACACGCTGCAGCCGATCGTCGACAGCCTGCCGCCCGCGCAGTGGTTCCCCGGCATGTTCAAGGTCGCCGGGCTGTGCGAGACCGTCTACCCGCCGATCTTCGGCATCCTGCTGCCCGGCTGGGCGCTGATCGGCTTCGCCGCGATCCTGATCGCGATCGTCGCGAGCCTCTGGCGCCATCGCCGCAAGCTCGCGGGCTGACCGGCCGGCCGCGTTGCCGGCCCATGGCCTGCGCGGCCCGACCGAATGGGCCGCGCGCCGCCGGCGGGTCGTCACCCGGCTGCGGCCGACGCCTGCGCCTGCCCTGCCCGGTCGCCGCGCGTAAACACCTACCCCGCCGCCGCCCGGATTGCCGGGCCCGCGCGCGTCGCGCGATCGCCGCGCCCCCGCCCCGTCGCGCGTGCGTTTCGGCCCGATGCACATGCATCGGCGCCCCGATCCCGCGCGGCGGGCCTATGATCGACATGATCGCCGCCTGATAGCCCGGATCACCGCCCGGCCATGTTCCCGCCGCGTGGCGGTGCTATCTTCGGGACTGGATGGCGATCTACGTGCGCGAGGCCAGGCGGTCTCACCGCTCCCTGCGTAACGCGCGCCCGATCCGCAATGTCGACTGGATTCATCATGACAACGCAAACCATCCGCATCCGTCACCCTCATGGCGTCCGCGCGTCCGGCGGCGCCGTTCGCGCACGCCGTCAGTTCGCGGCCGCCGCACGGCATCAGCCGTGCAGCCGGCCTGCCCCGCTCCCGTCCGTCCTCGTTGCCGCGGCGCCCGCCAGCCCGCGCCGCGTGTCGTGCCGCGTCGTCCCGAACGGAGCGTGCTGATGGAAGCCTGGCTCGGCGATCTGCAGCAACTGCTCGCGCACGGCGAAGCGGCCGTGCTCGTGACGGTCGCGCACACCGACGGCTCCGCGCCGCGCGAAGCCGGCACCAAGATGCTCGTCACGCGCGACACGGCCCGCCATACGATCGGCGGCGGTCATCTGGAATGGAAGGCGATCGAGATCGCGCGGCACCTGCTGAAGGACGGCGCGCACGTGCAGCACGCACGCCGGCTCGAGCGGCTCGCGCTCGGCCCGAGCCTCGGCCAGTGCTGCGGCGGCGCCGTGGTGCTCGCGTTCGAGCGGCTCGACGTCGGCGATCTCGGCTGGATCATGTCGCTCGCGAAGCGCGTGGCGGCCGGCGCCGCGACCGTGCGTAGCGTATCATTCGGCCCCGCGCCGGGCGCGCCGCTGCTGAGCGAGCCCGAATCGGAAGCCGCGCGCGCCGACTGCCTGCTGTGGGAAACCGGCGGCGTATCGCTGATGACCGAAACGATCGCGCCGTATGCGTTCCCCGTCATGCTGTTCGGCGCCGGGCACATCGGCACCGCGCTCGTGAAGGTGCTGGCGACGCTGCCGTGCCAGGTGCGCTGGATCGACGGGCCCGATGCGGTGTTCCCGCCGGCCGACGCGCTCGCCGGCATCGGCAACCTCGCGATCGACGCGGCCGCTTCCCCGGCGGACGCGGTCGACGCAGCGCCGCCGCAGTCCTACTTCGTCGTGATGACGCACGACCACGCACTTGATTTCATGCTGGCCGAGCGCATCCTGCGACGCGGCGACTATGCGTACTTCGGGATGACCGGCTCGCACACGAAACGCGTGCAGTTCGATCACCGGCTCGCCGCGATCGGCATCGACCCGGCCCAGGTCGCGCGGATGCGCTGCCCGATCGGTGTCGAAGGCATCATCGACAAGGCGCCCGAAGTGATCGCGATCTCGGTGGCCGCGCAATTGCTGCAGGCCGTCGAGGCGAATACGTCCGCGCAGGCTTCCCCTACTTACTGACCGACCAAGAACGACGCCATGACCCCGACATTCAAGGACAAGATTGCCCGCGCGCCGAAAGCGGAGCTGCACATCCATATCGAAGGCTCGCTCGAGCCCGAACTGATTTTCGCGCTCGCGCAGCGCAACGGCGTGAAGCTCTCCTACGATTCGATCGATGCGCTGCGCGCCGCGTATGCGTTCACCGACCTGCAATCGTTCCTCGACATCTACTACGCCGGTGCGAGCGTGCTGCTCACCGAGCAGGATTTCTACGACATGACGGCCGCGTACTGCGAACGCGCGCTCGCCGACAACGTCGTCCACACCGAACTGTTCTTCGACCCGCAGACGCACACCGAGCGTGGCGTGCCGATCGACACGGTCGTCGCGGGCATCGAGCGCGCACTCGCCGATGCCGAGCAGCGCGGGCTGTCGAGCAAGCTGATCCTGTGCTTCCTGCGCCACCTGTCCGAAGAAGACGCGCTCGCGACGTTCGAATCCGCGTTGCCGCTGTTCGAACGCTATCGTCATCGCCTGATCGGCGTGGGCCTCGATTCGTCCGAGCTCGGCCATCCGCCGACGAAGTTCGCCCGCGTGTTCGAGAAGGCACGCGCGCTCGGGCTGAAGCTCGTCGCGCATGCGGGCGAGGAAGGCCCGCCCGCCTACATCTACGAAGCGCTCGACGTGCTGAAAGTCGACCGGATCGACCACGGCGTGCGCAGCATCGAGGATGCGGCGCTCGTCGAACGCCTCGCGAAAACGCGCACGGCGCTCACCGTCTGCCCGCTGTCGAACCTGAAGCTGTGCGTGTTCGACGACATGGCGAAGCACACGCTGAAGGCGCTGCTCGACCGCGGCGTGGCGGTAACGATCAACTCCGACGATCCGGCCTATTTCGGCGGCTACGTCAATGAAAACTACTTCGCGACGGCCGAAGGGCTGCAACTCACGGATGCCGAAGTCCATGCGGTGATCCGCAACGGCTTCGAGGCGTCGTTCATCGAACCGGCGCAGCGCGACGCACTGTACGCGCGCCTCGACGCGTACTGGCAGGCCGCGTGACGGCCCGCATCGAGGCACGCTAGACAGATGAGACACGGCAACGGCATCCGCTTCGCGATCACCGGTTCGGCCTTGCGCCGGGCCGGCCGCCTGCATGCATGCGGAGCGACGGCGCAGCCCGTCGTCGCTCGCACGCGCGGGCCGTCGCGGCTTGCCGTGCCGTTCGGCGTCGTACCGGCTGCGGGCGCACCGGTTGCGGGCGTACCGGCTGCGGGCGCAACGGCCGCGAGGTGCACGGGCAACCACGCGCGGGCGGCTTCGGCCGCCACGTTCGCCTGCGCCGTCGCCTTCGGCCATGCCGCACGCCGCGTGCCGCCGCCGCTCGCGAAGCACCGTCCCGCCGCCGTGCGGCGTCGCTCGCTTTCTTCTGTTCGCCTTACCTTGATGCAGGACCCTTCGTCATGACGCAAACCGCTTTCCGTTCCCAACTGCTGACCTTCAACGGCGACCCGGCGCAATCGAGCCAGGCCGCGAACTACGAGACCGACGGGCTCCTGATCGTCGACGACGGCAAGGTCGTCGCGGCCGGCCCGTATGCGCCGCTCGCCGCGACGCTCGCACGCGATGCGGTGGTCCACGACCTGCGCGACAAGCTGATCGTGCCCGGCTTCATCGACACGCACATCCACTATCCGCAGACGGACATGATCGCGTCGCCGGCGCCGGGCCTGCTGCCGTGGCTCGACAAGTACACGTTCCCGACCGAGCGCCAGTTCGGCGATCCCGAGCATGCGCGCGAAGTCGCCGACTTCTTCGTCGACGAACTGCTCGCGTGCGGCACGACGAGCGCGCTCGTCTACTGCACGGTGCACAAGCAGTCGGCCGATGCGCTGTTCGCGGCGAGCGACGCACGCGACCTGCGAATGATCGCGGGCAAGGTGCTGATGGACCGCAATTGCCCCGACTTCCTGCGCGACACCGCGCAGTCGGGCTATGACGACAGCGCCGAGCTGATCGACCGCTGGCACGGCAAGGGCCGCCAGATGTACGCGCTCACGCCGCGCTTCGCGCCGACGTCGACCGAGGCGCAGCTCGAGGCATGCAGCGAACTCGCGCGCCGCCATCCGGACGTGTTCGTGCAAAGCCACGTCGCGGAAAACGTCGACGAGGTGAAATGGGTGGCCGAGCTGTTCCCCGGCCACCGCAGCTATCTCGACATCTACGACCGTTACGGGCTGCTGCGTCCGCGCGCGGTGTACGGCCACTGCATCCACCTCGACGACGAGGATCGCCGCCGGATGGCCGAGACGCGCACCGTCGTCGCGCACTGCCCGACGTCGAACTTCTTCCTCGGCAGCGGGCTGTTCGATTTCGACAAGGCCGGCGAATACGACGTGCCCGTCACGCTCGCGACCGACGTCGGCGGCGGCACGTCGTTCTCGATGCTGCAGACGATGAACGAGGCGCACAAGGTCGCGCGGCTGTCGGGCCATCACCTGACCGCCACGCGGATGTTCTGGCTCGCGACGGCCGGCGCCGCGCAGGCGCTCGACCTCGCGGACACGGTCGGCACGCTCAAGCCGCGCACCGAAGCCGACTTCGTCGTGCTCGATCCGCAGGCGACGCCGCTGCTCGCGCGCCGCACGAAGCGCGCGGATTCGCTCGAGGAACTGCTGTTCGCGTTCGCGCTGCTCGGCGACGATCGCGCGGTGTACCGCACCTATGCGGCCGGCGAACTCGTGCACAAGCGTGGCGCCGCGCGCCGCCCGGCCGTCGCGTAACGCCCCGCGGGCACTCCGTTCCGGCAGCGCGGCAGCTTCGCCGCCGTGCATGCCGGCAATCGAAGCCGCTCCGGCGCGCCGCACGGCGGCCCGGCCGCTTTCCGGCGTGCAACCCGCCGTGCTAGAATTCGCCGCTCATTGGGGAGTAGCCGCTCCGCTCGATGTCCCGCGCCACCGGCGCGCATCGTGACGGAGGCGTCCGTCAACAGACTTGGCCGTTCGGCCATGGCGGACGCAGCCACGTTGGCCTGGCGAGACCGATGATTCACAGTGCGCCGCATCAGGGCCCGGCGCGCCGTGGATCGTCGCTCGCACGCACAACAATGGCCCGTGGAACCCCATCCGTGTCTCAAGCCTTCCTGATCTCCACCGGCGCCGTCGCCCTCGCTGAAATCGGCGACAAGACCCAACTGCTTTCCCTCGTGCTGGCCGCGCGCTATCGCAAGCCGGTGCCGATCATTCTCGGCGTGCTCGTCGCGACGCTCGTCAATCACGGATTCGCCGGCGCGCTCGGCGAATGGCTGGGCGTGCTCGTCACGCCGTCGATCATGCGCTGGACGCTCGCGCTCTCGTTCATCGCGATGGGGCTGTGGATCCTGGTGCCGGACAAGCTCGACGAGGACGAAGCCAATGCGACCCGCTCGCGGCTCGGCGTGTTCGGCGCGACGCTGGTGGCGTTCTTCCTCGCGGAGATGGGCGACAAGACGCAGATCGCGACCGTCGCACTGGCCGCGCGTTTCCAGGATTACATCGGCGTCGTGGCCGGCACGACCATCGGAATGATGCTCGCGAACGTGCCGGCGATCCTGCTCGGCGACCGCTTCGCGCACCGTCTGCCGACGAAGCTCGTGCACGGAATCGCGGCCGTGCTGTTCGTCGTGCTCGGCGCGCTGGCGCTGCTGGGTATCGGGGTCTGACGGAAAGGCAGGTGGCCGGCGCGGCCGGGCGGCCGCGCCAGGATGGATGCCGCGTTACTTCGCGACGGCGGCGCCCGAGGCGGGTGCCGCCGGCACCGCGCGCTCGTTGGCGGCCGGCGCCGCCGGCCCGCCACGCTTGTCGACCGGCAGCCGGACCGAGCGGACGGCCCCGTTCGACAACGGGAAATCGGCGAGCGCGCTACGCGCGAGGAACGGCATCGCGTACAGCAGCGTGCCGTTGTCGCCGGTCGTGCGCGCGGACACGTTGTAGACCTCCTTGCCCGTCGCGCGCTCGGTAATGCGGATGCCGAGCACGTAGTCGAACACCTGGTACGTCTGCGCGACATAGCCGGCCGGCATCGGCCCCCAGGGGCCCCACGGACCCCACGGCCCGCGCCGCCAGTACGGCCCGGGCGCGAACCACGGATCGTAGTAGACCGGCTGCGGCACCGTCACGAGATCGCTGCCGACTGAATAGGTCAGCCCGACGAGATAGCGTGCCTGCGACGGCGGCACCTGCCGGAACGCATACGCGGACAGCTCGTTCGCGACGATCGGCTCGTAGGTCGACTGCTCGATGCTGTTCTTCTGCGCATCCGTGCGCGTGAACGCATAGGTGCGTGTCGCGTCGCTGCCGCTCCAGTCGGAGAAGGCCGTGACCTGGGTGGTCACGTAGCTGGTGCAGCCGGTCAGCAGCGCGACGCACAGCGCCGCCGCCCAGCCCGCACCGCGAAAAATCCATTCGCGTTTCATGTTGATCCTCGTCGATCCGTCACCCGTTCGTCGCCCCGCGCGAACCCCAACGGGATGCCGATAATACGCGGACTGCCGAAAGCGGTAAAAAGTTCGCCCGGCACGCAGCCGCCAGCCTTTGTACAATGGCCCGGTTCGCCTGGCCCGCGCGACGGGCCCGTCCCCCACTCCACCGATCTCGACGACCATGTCCGACAACGCTTCCTCCACCGTGATCCGCCGCGCCGACTACACGCCGCCGGCCTTCCTCATCGATTCCGTCGCACTCGAATTCGATCTCGCGCCGGCCCGCACGATCGTCAGGAACACGATGCGCGTGCGCCGCAATCCGGATGCCGCGCCCGCGCCGCACCTGGAGCTGATGGGCGAAGCGCTCGAATTCGTCGGCGCGCAGCTCGACGGCGCATCGTACGGCGCGGTGCGCGCGCACGAACACGGCCTGACGGTCGAGAACGTGCCCGATGCGTTCGAGCTTACGCTCGACAGCGCGTGCGCGCCGGACCAGAACACGACGCTGTCGGGCCTGTACGTATCGAGCGGCAACTTCTTCACGCAGTGCGAAGCCGAAGGCTTTCGCCGCATCACCTACTTCCTCGACCGCCCCGACGTGATGGCGTCGTACACCGTCACGCTGCGTGCCGACAAGGCCGCGTATCCGGTGCTGCTGTCGAACGGCAACCTCGTCGATTCGGGCGACCTGCCCGACGGCCGCCACTTCGCGAAGTGGGAAGACCCGTTCCGCAAGCCGAGCTACCTGTTCGCGCTGGTCGCGGGCAAGCTCGTCGCGATCGAGGAAACGATCACGACCGGCTCCGGCAAGGAAAAGCTGCTGCAGGTGTGGGTCGAACCGGCCGACCTCGACAAGACGCGTCACGCGATGGATTCGCTGATCCACTCGATCCGCTGGGACGAAAAGCGCTTCGGCCTCGAACTCGATCTCGACCGCTTCATGATCGTCGCGGTCGGCGACTTCAACATGGGCGCGATGGAAAACAAGGGGCTCAACATCTTCAACACGAAGTACGTGCTGGCGAACCCCGAGACCGCGACCGACACCGATTTCGCGAACATCGAGTCGGTGGTCGGCCACGAGTACTTCCACAACTGGACCGGCAACCGCGTGACCTGCCGCGACTGGTTCCAGTTGAGCCTGAAGGAAGGCCTGACGGTGTTCCGCGACCAGGAATTCTCAGCCGACATGGCCGCAGGCGACGACGTCGAATCGGCGGCCCGCGCGGTGAAGCGCATCGAGGACGTGCGCGTGCTGCGCCAGCTGCAGTTCGCCGAGGACGCCGGCCCGATGGCGCACCCGGTGCGCCCGGAGAGCTACGTCGAGATCAACAACTTCTACACGATGACGGTCTACGAGAAAGGCTCGGAAGTCGTGCGGATGTACCAGACGCTGTTCGGCCGCGACGGCTTCCGCAAGGGGATGGACCTCTACTTCAAGCGCCACGACGGCCACGCGGTGACCTGCGATGACTTCCGGCACGCGATGGCCGACGCGAACGGGCGTTACCTCGCGCAGTTCGAGCGCTGGTACAGCCAGGCCGGCACGCCGCGCGTGTCGGTGCGCACCGCGTACGACGCGGCCGCGCGCCGCTATACGGTCACTCTCGCGCAAGGCTACGGCGACGCGTCGCCGGCCGCGCGCGAAACGCAGCAGGGGCCGCTCCTGATCCCGTTCGCGATCGGCCTGATCGGCCGCGACGGCCGCGACCTGCCGCTGCGTCTCGACGGCGAAGCCGCCGCATCGGGCACGACGCGCGTGCTCGATTTCACCGACACCGAGCAGACCTTCACGTTCGTCGACGTGCCGGAAGCACCGCTGCCGTCGCTGCTGCGCAACTTCTCGTCGCCGGTGATCGTCGAGTACGACTACAGCGACGACGATCTCGCGTTCCTGCTCGCGCACGACAGCGATCCGTTCAACCGCTGGGAGGCCGGCCAGCGCCTCGCGACGCGTGCGCTGCTGACGCTCGCCGCGCGTGCCGCCGCCAACGCGCCGCTCACGCTCGGCGAGAACTTCGTCGCCGCGTTCCGCCGCGTGCTGACCGATGAAAGCCTGTCGCCGGCATTCCGCGAACTCGCGCTGACGCTGCCGTCGGAAACCTACCTCGCCGACCAGATGGCCGAGGCCGATCCGGCCGCCGTGCATCGCGCCCGCCAGTTCGTGCGCCGCCAGCTCGCGACCGCGCTGCGCGCCGACTGGCTCGCCGCGTACGAGCAGCACCAGACGCCCGGCGCCTACGAGCCGACGCCGGAAGCCTCGGGCCGCCGCGCGCTGAAGAACCTCGCGCTCGCGTATCTCGCCGAACTCGAGGATCCGGCCGATGCCGTGCACCTCGCCACCGCCCAGTACGACGCGGCGAACAACATGACCGATCGCGCGGCTGCGCTCGGCGCGCTGCTGTCCGCGGCTACCGCAGGCGCGAACGGGCCGGCCGAGCATGCGCTCGACGACTTTTACCGTCGCTTCGAGAAGGAAGCGCTCGTGATCGACAAGTGGTTCGCGATGCAGGCGGCGCAACGCGGCACGCCCGCGCAGCCGACGCTCGCGAAGGTGCGCAAGCTGCTCGCGCACCCCGCGTTCAACCTGAAGAACCCGAACCGTGCGCGCTCGCTGATCTTCAGCTTCTGCGCGGCCAACCCCGCGCAATTCCACGCGGCCGACGGTTCCGGCTACGCGTTCTGGGCCGAACAGGTGCTCGCGCTCGACGCGATCAACCCGCAGGTCGCGGCACGCCTCGCGCGCTCGCTCGAACTGTGGCGCCGCTTCACGCCGGCGCTGCGCGACCGGATGCGCGAAGCGCTCGAACAGGTCGCCGCCGGCGCGAAATCGCGTGACGTGCGCGAGATCGTCGAGAAGGCGCTCGCGTAAGTCACGCGAGCGGCCCTGCCGCGTCCGCGCGATCGAGCCGACGCCGCCTCACACGGCGCCGGCTTTTTTATTGCACGAGCGCGGCTGAAACCACGCGCAATCGCGGGGTCGGACCGCGCAGCCGGCCTGCGCCGCGATGCGCGCCCCGCCCGTCGTCGCCGCCCGATACCGGGCCGATTCGGCGGCCCGGCCATGTAACCGGACGAAAAAAGCCGGCGGCACCGGAGGCGCGACGGGTAAAATTGCGGCCATTCAAGGATTCTTTGGCCTTTCGGAGTCTGTCATGTCCATTGCCCGCCGCACCACGCTGTCGAAGTTCCTGATCGAACAGCAACGTGAGACCAACAACCTCCCCGCCGACCTGCGCCTGCTGATCGAAGTCGTCGCCCGCGCATGCAAGGCGATCAGCTACAACGTGTCGAAGGGCGCGCTCGGCGAGGCGCTCGGCACCGCCGGCAGCGAGAACGTCCAGGGCGAAGTGCAGAAGAAGCTCGACATCCTGTCGAACGAAATCCTGCTCGACGCGAACGAATGGGGCGGCAACCTCGCCGCGATGGCGTCGGAAGAAATGGAAACGTTCTTCCCTATCCCGGCGAACTACCCGCGCGGCGAATACCTGCTCGTGTTCGATCCGCTCGACGGCTCGTCTAATATCGACGTGAACGTGTCGATCGGCACGATCTTCTCGGTGCTGCGCTGCCCGGACGGCAAGCAGGCGACCGAAGAATCGTTCCTGCAGCCCGGCACGGAGCAGGTCGCGGCCGGCTACGCCGTCTACGGCCCGCAGACGGTGTTCGTGCTGACGACCGGCAACGGCGTGAACTGCTTCACGCTCGACCGCGAAGTCGGCTCGTGGGTGCTCACGCAGAGCAACATGCAGATCCCGGCCGACACGCGCGAATACGCGATCAACGCATCGAACGCCCGCCACTGGTACGACCCGGTCAAGCGCTACGTCGACGAGCTGAACGCCGGCAAGGACGGCCCGCGCGGCGACAACTTCAACATGCGCTGGATCGCGTCGATGGTGGCCGACGTGCACCGGATCCTGAATCGCGGCGGCATCTTCATGTACCCGGCCGACAAGCGCACGCCCGATCGTCCGGGCAAGTTGCGCCTGATGTACGAAGCGAACCCGATGTCGTTCATCGTCGAACAGGCCGGCGGCGCCGCGACGACCGGCACGCAGCGCATCATGGAAGTGCAGCCGACCGGCCTGCACCAGCGCGTGCCCGTGTTCCTCGGTTCGAAGAACGAAGTCGAGCGCGTGACCGGCTATCACGACGCAGCAAAATAATTGCACCGCAGCACTGGACGGAGGGGCGAGACGCAAGTAAAATCGCGCCTCGCGATGTGGCCCTGACCGGCTGCATCGCAGTGAAGTGAAAGCGGGAAGTCCGCCGGATCGATGGTTTCGCGAAGCAGCAACGGTAGCAAGCTGAAAAAATTTCGCAAAACCTATTGCCAAGATCGCGGATTTCACCATATAATTTCATTTCTCTGCTGCCGGTGTAGCTCAGTTGGTAGAGCAGCGCATTCGTAATGCGAAGGTCGTAGGTTCGACTCCTATCTCCGGCACCAAGACATAAAGGTCTGACAAGCATCGCTTGTCAGACCTTTTCTCTTTTCCAGCGCCGAAATCCTGAAGTCGTTCGACGACGCACTGCCCGATCACGCCATGCACGATCTTCGCGTACGCGTTCGGCAACCGCACGTTGTCCGTTGCCGATCATCGCGGCCGCCGTTATCTGCGCAACCTCGCCGCCCCATCCGCTCGACATTTCCACGCACTCGACGGCCACCTGTCGATCGTATCGACCGCGCATCGCGGTGCGCGGCGGCCATGACGATGATGGTCGGCTGCTCGACCTAGAGACCTAGATGGCGCACGCAACGCCGCCGTCTGTCTCGTGCGTCCCGACCCCGACAGGCACGTGTTCGGCGCTGGCACGCCGACGACATGGCCGCCACGCTCAATCCCCTGCTCCATCCACACACGTCGACCGAATCCAATCCGTCAGGATACCGAATGATGACGGACATCGGATGCGACACGCTCTACCTCGGTCTGCGCCACACGATGGATGCCCCGGATCGGCGAGGCGATGCATCGCGCTTCCTCACCCGTTTCGCACTGCTTGACAATCGAAGCAATCGGCGACGCCACGACCGTCGCGCGACTGATCGCCGACGCAGCCGACGGATTGCCCGGGGCCACCCTGCCCGCAACGACGCACGAGCGATGACGTGCCGACCGACGAACTACAGCGGCAGCCAATTCTTACAGATTCATTTCGCCATGCGTCGGGCGCGCATGCATCATGCCGTACGCAGACAAATTCCCTGGAAAATCTGCTTAAGGGTGCATAACATTACTTAACGATTCTGACCCGTCTATCGCGTTACATTGCGTGGGCGGCGCGGTGGCCGCATGCCGCTTTCAACCCGATTGCGGCGTGCGGCCGCCGACGTCCGGTCATTTCGACTCAACCCAAGGAGAGGACCACCATGACTCATGGCTTGATTATGTGGCTCATCATCGGCGCGATCGCCGGCTGGCTTGCCGGCTTGCTCGTGAAGGGCGGCGGCTTCGGGCTGATCGTCGACATCATCGTCGGGATCGTCGGCGCGGTGATCGGCGGCTGGCTTGCCGGGGTACTCGGCATCAGCATCGGCAGCGGCTTCATCGGCTCGGTGATCGTCGCGGTCATCGGCGCGGTGATCCTGCTGTTCGTGATCCGGCTATTCAGGCGAGCGGCCTGACGTTTCTCTCCACGCGCCTTCGGGCGCGTTTTCGCATCGGGCCGGCGCGCGGCCGGTTCGCCGCGCGCCGCCGGCTCCGTCAGCGCTTCGCGTGCCGCAACCAGCCGTCGAGTACGTCGGCCGTCAGCAATCCGCTGCGCGCTTCATGCACACCATCGCGCCCGATCCACGCGGTGCGCGACATCTCCCCTCGCCATCCCGCATCGAGCGCCGCCCGCGGCCACGATTTCACAGCGCCCATTTCAGTTCTCCATAGAAAGTGCGGCCCGGATACGGGTGGAACACGTAGTAGCGGCGGTCCGTCAGGTTGTCGATGCCGGCCGACGCGGTCCAGTGACGGTCGAAGCGGTAGCGCGCCTTCAGATCGACGACCGTGAACGAACTCGTGCCGCCGTAGACGTCCGGATTCACGTCGCTGTTGTCGAGCGTGTTGAACTGGCGCCCCGAGTAGCGCACGCCGACGCTCGCGAGCCAGTGCTCGTCGAAACGATATGACGCGAGCAGGTTCGCGCGCATGCGCGGAATGCGCGGGAAACGCGAACCGACGTAGGCCGGGTTCGCGGCATCGGCGAGGATCTGCGCGTTGCTCGCCGATACGTTCGCATCGACGTCGAGCCCGCGCAGCCCGACGTTCTCGCCGCTGAACGCGAGCTCGACGCCGCGTACGCGTACTCGGTCGACGTTCGAGATATTCGTGACGGTGGTCGCGCCCGACACCGTCGTCTGGCTGTAGATCGAATCGCGCAGGTCGCTCTGGAACACGCTGGCGCGCACGACGCCGACGTCCACGTCGCGCTCGGCCGTGAAATCCCAGTCGATCGCCTTCTCAGGTCGCAGGTTCGGGTTGTTGTTGACGATCGCGTTGTTCGAGATCGTGCCCTGGAACAGCTCGCCGACCGTCGGAAAGCGCGTGCCGGTCGCGAACGACAGCCGGAAACGCCAGACCTCCGTCGCGTCCCACTGCAGCGCGACTTTCGGCGACAGCGCATTCGCGCCGCGGTCCGCATAGCCGAGCGTGCCGTTCGCATTGCCGAGCGCGCCGCCGTACGCATCCCAGCGCTCGTAGCGCAGCCCGAGCGTCGCGAGCCAGCCCGGCGCGAAGCGCCACGCGTCCTGCCCGAACAGCGCCTGCGTGCGCGTGTCGCCGCGATAGACGCTCGCGAGCGACGTGGTCGGCCCGGCCAGCCAGTCGGCCGTGTTGTACGTGACGTTGCGCAGGAAGTAATTGTCGTAGTGATAGCCGAACGTGAACGTATGGCCTTTCGCTTCCGGCGCCTCGGCCTTCAGGTCGAGCGTGCGCCAGCCGGTGCCGTCGCCCTGGAACAGCGTGCCCGCCCCGCCCTGCACGGTCGAGGCCGCGCGCAGCACGTCGCGCGACACGTCGTACGCGGACACGACGCCCGACAGCCGCCAGCCGGAATCGAGCCGGCCGTTCAGCCCGAGCGCATACAGCCAGTTCTCCTGGTCGCCGCGCTGCGGCGCGAACGCGTTCGGCGCGACCGTCATGTTCCGACCGC
Source organism: Burkholderia sp. BCC0397 (assembly GCF_902832865.1). Taxonomy (NCBI): domain Bacteria; kingdom Pseudomonadati; phylum Pseudomonadota; class Betaproteobacteria; order Burkholderiales; family Burkholderiaceae; genus Burkholderia; species Burkholderia sp. BCC0397. The sequence continues at coordinate 359,870 of NZ_CADFDL010000003.1, forward strand.
CGATCGACACGTTGCCGCCGTAGACAGGATTGCCGGCCGCCGGATTGCCCGTCGCATCGCGCAGGAAGGTCTCGCCGTGCTGCCGGTAATGGTTCTCCCAATGCCCGAGCGTCAGCGTCGCATCGACATGATCGGTGAACGCATAGCCCATCCGGACCGTCTCGTTGAGCTGCTCGGTCCGCTCGATCGTCTGCGCGCCGACGATCGTCCGCGGCTTGCCGTTGGGTCCGATGTCGGTCGCGGCGCCTGTCACGGGCACGGCCGCGCCCAGTTTCGGGTTGTAGGCCGAATTGGGGCTCGCGTACTGCATTGGCTGGCCGTTGTTCTCCAGCCGGTCGAGCGACAGCGCGAACCAGAACCGGCCGACGCGATTCGCGATCCGCGCGGTCTGGTGATTGCCGCCGAAGCTGTCCGCGAACCCGTAGCCGTCGTGGTAGCGCTGCGTAAAGAACTGCGTCGACAACGACGCCTCGAGTTGTTCCGGGCGGCGCGTGGTGAGCAGCACGGTCGAGCCGATCGCGTTGCCCGGATACAGCGCGGAAAAGGGGCCATAGAGCACGTCGACGCGCGCGATGTCGTCGGGCGGAATCAGCGACCAGCGCGGCGGGTACGCATAGCTCGACCCGAGCAGGTTCGACAGCAGCACGCCATCCGCATAGACGAGCCCGCGCGCGCTCTGCAGTTCGTTGAAGTCGCGGCCCGCGAATACGCTGTTGCGGTCGCCGATGTAGCGCTTGCGGACCATCAGGTTCGGCGCGTACTTCAGCGCGTCCTCGGTGGTGACGTTGGTGTGTGCATCGATCTGCTCGCGCGTGATCGACGTGACGACGGCCGGCGTATCCGGGTCGACCGGTTGCCGCTGCGCGGTCACGCTGACGGCGGTCAGCGTATCGCCGGCCGGTGCGGCCGATGCATCGACACCAGCGGCAGTCGGCGCGGCGGTGACGGGACGATCGCCGCCGCTGCTGCGGGTGGCCTCGGCGTGTACATCGTCCGTCGAAGCCGCGTGAGCGGCCGGCCATGCGAAAGCGGCCGCGCAGGCGAGCGCGAGCCGGCCGCGCGACGGCCGCGCGGCAAAGGTAGACGACATGAGTGAGTTCCTGAAAACGTGATCGGACGCCGCCGGCCACGGGTGCGCGAGCCGCGCACGAACGGCGCGACGCACGGACCGGGGCCGCGGGCGGCTCGCGCGCCACCGGGGCGCGCGGACGACATCAATCAGACCGGAACGTTTTCAGGCGGGGCGCGCGGCTGCGCGAGACGGATGCCCTTGCGGGGCACATCGGGAACGATCGGCGCGGCCACCCGATACGCGAACGTGCGCACGAAGCCCGGCATCGCGGGCAGGCTCGTGCCCAGCGCGACGTTCGCCGCGAAGCCGGGGCAGTACACGCAATGCGGAACGCCGGCATGGTCGAACGACGACGTGTCGTGGTCGTCGCCTGCTTGCGCAAGCACGATCTGACGGGCGCCCGCTGCACTGCACAACTCGAGCGTGAGCGTGCCGGAGCTGCTCGACGCGAGACGCGCGTAGCCGACGACGGGCGACAGTACGTTCAGTACCAGCGCCAGCCATACGAGGCCGATCCATCGCGTCGTTCGTCTCATCGCGGTCCAGGAAAAAGTGCGCGCAAGTATAACAAGCGGCCGATTGTTGCCGATTGCGCAGCGCGCAATACCGGGCATCGCACCGCGCGTCGGAGCGCATGTGCCGTTAATACAACAGAGACAAAATCTAACGATTCGCCGCTGGCATAAATCCGAGCGCGAGGTTGATAATCATTGAACCTGCTGGAGAAACGATCATGGACGAAAGACCAACTCGCATGCCACCGCCGGAGCAAGTAATGAGCCCGGATCCGGAACCCGTCGGCGTGGAATTCCTCGCCGAATTGCCCGAGCACGTTCGGGCATTCTTCGACGAGCAGCACAAGCTGTACGCGCCGAAGTGAACGTCAGTTCGGTTCTGTAACCGCCACGTGTCGATCATCGCTATCGTGCGGTTCATTCGTGCGCTTCGCGCGCAATTCGCCTCGCACCCGGGCCGCAACAGCCTGACGGTGCCGGATCAGCTCGCCTGCTGATTCTCCTGTCGCGACGCTACGCCGCGCGACTGTCTTCGTCTATCCTTCTGGTTTTCCACGTCCGGCCCGCCCGGCTCTCCCGATCGTTCCGATGAAGCAAGCCATTCGTGCCAGCCTCGCTGTCGCCGCGCTCGGCGTCGCCCTCCTTTCGTCTCCGCATACCGCCCGTGCAGACGGCGACGACACCGCCCTCACCACCGTCGTCGCACTCGCGTCGCAGCGCCTCGCGCTCGCCGAACCGGTCGCGCGCTGGAAATGGGCGAACCACAAAGCCATCGAGGACCGGCCGCGCGAAGCGGCCCTGCTCACCGCAGTCGAAAAACGCGCGGTCCAGGCCGGCGTCGATCCTGCATTCGCCCGAACGTTCTTCGAGGACCAGATCACGGCAAGCAAGGACGTGCAGAACGCACTGTTCAAGACCTGGCGCACGACGCGGCCACCGGAAGGCTCGCCGCCCGATCTCGCGACCAGCACGCGCCCGGCACTCGATCGGCTGACGCAGAAAATGCTCGCCGGTCTCGCGCAGGTCGCCCCGCTTCGCGATGCGCCCGATTGCCAGGCGCGGCTCGCGCGTAGCATCGCGAACTGGAAGGCGCTCACGCGCTACGATTCCACGCAGACGCAGGCACTCGATACCGCGCTGTCGCACGTCTGCGCCGCCGGCGGGGCCAGCGCGATCGGCTAACGCGGCTGACGCCTGACGCGACGGGCGCGGATCGCGCCGTGGCGCTCAGTCCGCCGGTGTCAGCGCCATCAGCGGAATCACTTGCAGGCCGCGCGCGAGATGCGTCTGCAGCAGGCGATGGGTGAAGGGTTCGAACGCGCCGCCCGCTGCGTCGGCCACGAGCCGCGCGGCCGCATCGAGCGATTCCGCCGAACCGAGATAGCACCAGCCGTCGACCACATGAAACAGGCGGCGCTCGCCGCTCGCCTCGAACGCGACAGCGCCTTCGAACGGCCAGGGCGCACCGCCCGCGCGAGCGGCGTCGGCCGTGGGGCGCCGGTTGTACGACGGGCGCAACCGGGCGATCCATTGCGCTTCGGCGAGCATCGCCCCCAGCTCGTTGCCGGTTTCGCGCCATTCGACGCGGCGCACCTGCTGCGCCAGCCGCATTTCCTTCGACGAACGGCGCTCGCCGGTCAACAACGCGCGCAGCCGCTGCCGCACGCGCACGCTGCGGCCGACATACAGCGCTTCGTCACGCTCCCCGAAGAGCGCATACGCGCCGCACCCTGCCGGCGCGGTATCCAGCCAGGCCTCGGTCAGATCGCCGCCCAGACGGAAGTGGCGTGTCGTCCGCGCGATCTGGTCGCGCAGCCGCTCGAGCGGCACGATGTCGTGCAGCTGGCGCCAGAACTGCCAGAGCAGGTCGGCATCGGCCAGCGCCCGGTGGCGCGCGGCCGGAACGAGCCCATGCCGTTCGATCAACGCATCGAGCCCGTGCCGCGATTCGCGCGGAAACAGCGCGCGCGACAGCCGCACCGTACAGAGCACATCGGGATTGAACGCCAGGCCGGCGCGCTCGAATTCGGCGCGCAGGAAGCCGCGGTCGAAGCTCGCGTTGTGCGCGACGAACAGCTTGCCGTCGAGCCGCTCGAACAGCGCCGGCGCGAGCGACGCGAACGTCGGCGCATCGCGCACCATCGCGTCCGAGATGCCCGTCAGTTGCTGGATGAACGGCGGAATCGCCTGCCCCGGATTGACGAGGCTCGTCCACGTCGACACGCCGAGCGGTCCGATTTCGACCACGCCGATTTCGGTGATCCGGTGGTCGGCGGACGAGCCGCCGGTGGTTTCAAGGTCGACGAAGACGAGCGGTTGCTCGCTGGCGGAATCGGACGGACGGAAATCGGACATGAAAAGACAAGGAAACGATGCTTCCGTGAGTATGCACCGGCATGCGTACTCGCGGCCAGCCCGGACCGGCTTGTTCCGTCCCCGGAAAACAAAAAGCCCCCGCGATGCGGGGGCCGGACGTGATCGGCAATGCGTGGGGCGTCAGACCGCCTGGATATTCGCTGCCTGCTTGCCTTTCGGCCCGACTTTGACCTCGAACGAAACACGCTGGTTTTCTTTCAACGTCTTGAAGCCGTCCATCCGGATTTCGGAAAAGTGCGCAAACAAATCTTCACCGCCATTGTCCGACGTAATAAAGCCAAAACCTTTAGCATCGTTAAACCATTTCACGATACCGGTATCCATGTCTTCGTTCCCCACTCGATAAGATCAAAAAAGCTATTTTTATAGCCGTTTCCCGAAATCCCGAAACATTGCGCTAGCACCCGCACCAGCACGCCGCCCGAGGACGGAGTGCTGACTTTATAAATTGGACAATCCGGGTGCGTCAAGGAAATTTTTAGCGACTGCTTTCTCGAAAAGACGCTAATACCACTGGAATCGGTACACCATCGCCTTTTATTAATTGATTCGCATCAAAAACCTGTCAATATTACCGGGACCGGATCACCAATAATCCGAGGCGTGAAATTCCTACCGGGGACAAATCGACTCGGTAAAATCCTCGGGTTTTTTCCGGGTTGCGGAAATACCGGGACATTGCGATCCTGAATCAACGCCGAAAGGAAGGAGAGGGTCATGTGGTTGGACGAAATCAAGCGCTTCGCGAGCCGGCTCGGCCGCGTACGCCGCAAGTCCCGCGCCCTGGCCGAGTCCGCGCGCGAAGCGCCGTGCGATACCCAATTCGATATGACGTGGCACGGCGATCACTGGCAGAACCTGCTCGCATCGCCGCTGGATGCCCGTCACTACGTGATGGAAGACTGGACCTACACGCCGCCGCCGACCGAAACGGAAGATGTCGTGCCTGCGGGCAAGCGCAAGCGCCGCTCGTACACGCCGTAGCGCAGCGGGCAGCGGGCAGCGGGCAAAAAAAAAGCGCGACTGGGAAGTCGCGCCGACAAAGGTTTGGAGATCTTTTCCGTCAACGAAAAAGTCTGCTTCGGAAAGCAGAGATCGCAGTATAGCGAGAGAACCACCTTTCATTATCCATGCTCCACACAAACCTCTATTGCCGATGTGTCAATAATCGCGCTATAGCCGCCCTCGCCCGCCGCTGACCGTCTGTCGCAATCACGCAACTCCCGCTCCGTAGTCCTGATCGTTATTTCCATTCGCTGCACCGCCGCAAATCCTTACGGGGCAACCGTTTACACGTCTCTTCCAATTTTTGCGGATTCCAAAATACACTATTTCTTAAAGTGTGGGACACCTCCGCTCCGCCCGCTCCGTACACTTAAGATGGCTTTCTGATAAGCGCACCGCCGTTCTGCCGGACCGGCTACAGCGTCAAGCAAAACACGGCCAGTCCGCCGCAGGTTCGATCGACATCATCGTGTTTGGAGACAGATCCATGAAAAAAACCCTGGTCGTCACCGCGTTGTCGGGTGTATTCGTTACCGCAGCCCACGCTCAAAGCAGCGTTACGCTGTACGGCCTGATCGACGCAGGCATCACCTATACGAACAATCAGGGTGGCCACAGCTCATGGTCGGAACGCAGCGGCCAGATCAACGGCAGCCGCTGGGGCCTGCGCGGCACGGAAGATCTCGGCGGCGGCCTGAAAGCGATCTTCGTGTTGGAAAACGGCTTCAACATCGCCAACGGCACGCTCGGCCAGAATGGCCGCGAATTCGGCCGCCAGGCGTTCGTCGGTCTGTCGCAAGACCAGTTCGGCGCCGTCACCCTCGGTCGCCAATACGATAGCGTCGTCGACTACATCGGGCCGCTGTCGCTGACCGGGACGCAATTCGGCGGCACCCAGTTCGCCCACCCGTTCGATAACGACAACCTGAACAATTCGTTCCGGATCAATAACTCAGTGAAGTATACGAGCGTCAATTTCGGCGGCCTGAAGTTCGGCGCGTTGTACGGCTTCTCGAACAGCACCCAGTTCTCGAACAATCGCGCCTACAGCGCGGGCGTGTCCTACACCTACGCCGGCTTCAATATCGGCGCCGGCTACCTGCAGTTGAACAATGACATCACGGGGCTCACGTCAGCTTCGGTCACCAACAGCGGCGGCGCGGTGGCAGGCGACAACACGTTCGTCGGCAAGCGTCAGCGCGTGTTCGGCGGCGGCCTGAACTACACATTCGGCCCGGCAACGGCCGGCTTCGTATTCACGCAGTCGCGCGTGGACCGGGCACTCGGCATCTCTGCGGGTGCGTCGGGCGTGTCGAACGGCCTGGGTCTCGACGGCACGTTTGCCCGCTTCAACAACTACGAAGTAAATGCGCGCTACGCGCTCACGCCGGCCTTGTCGCTGGCCGGGTCGTACACGTACACCGCCGGCTTCCTGGACGGCCGTCATCCGGGCTGGAATCAGTTCAACCTGCAGACCGACTATGCGCTGTCCAAGCGGACCGACGTGTATGTGCAAGGCGTGTATCAGCGAGTCAGCACGGACGGCCTGGGCCTCGGCGCCTATGTCAATGGCCTCGGCGGCGCTTCGTCGACCAACAAGCAGATCGCGGTGACCGCCGGCCTGCGTCACCGTTTCTGAGCGGCGTTGCTTCGGCGCAAAAAAGCGCCTCGCGAGGCGCTTTTTTCGGGAAGCAGGTCTCGCGGACGGCCGGCCCGGCGGAGGGCCAACCATGCGGTTCACATCCGGCTGTCCGAGGCCGGATAACGAACATCGAGGACATCGATCGGCTGCGGGCCGGCCGGCGTCATCAGCGTGACGGTATCGCCGATCTTCGCCTTGATCAGCGCGCGCGCGACCGGCGAAATCCAGCTGACGCAGCCGCGGTCGAGATCGACCTCGTCGATGCCGACGATCGTCACCGTGTGATCCTCGCCGTCCGGCGTCTCGTAATCGACCGTCGCGCCGAAGAACACCTGGTCGACATTCTCCTGCCGGCTCGCATCGACGACTTCGGCAAGGTCGAGCCGCTTCGTCAGGAAGCGGATGCGGCGATCGATCTCACGAAGCCGCCGCTTGCCGTAGATGTAGTCGCCGTTTTCCGACCGGTCGCCGTTCGACGCAGCCCACGATACGAGCCGCACGACCTCGGGACGCTCGACGTCGATCAGGTTCAGCAGCTCGTCCCTCAGCCGCTTGTGGCCGGCCGGCGTGATGTAGTTCTTCGCGCCCGCCGGAATCGCGGGTTGAGCCTGGTCGAGATCGTCGTCGTCACCGTCCGACTCTTTGACAAACGCCTTGTTCATGATACAGATTCAACGTGGATGACTGATCCTCCAAGGGTACACGAAGGGCGGCCGGCCCAGGCCATGGCACCAAATTCGCGAATAAGGCTTCCCTTTTTATACGACTCTGCTATACTTCCGCTTCTGCGTGCGGCTGTAGCTCAGTTGGATAGAGTACTTGGCTACGAACCAAGGGGTCGTGGGTTCGAATCCTGCCAGCCGCGCCACTTTTTCGAGGGCCTTCCGAACCGAAGGCCCTTTCAGTTCGAAGCAGTAGAAGTTTGTTTTTGCGTGCGGCTGTAGCTCAGTTGGATAGAGTACTTGGCTACGAACCAAGGGGTCGTGGGTTCGAATCCTGCCAGCCGCGCCACTTTTTTGGGGGCCTTCCCATCGCAGAAGGTTCCGACAGTTGAAGCAGTACCGTTTTGCGTGCGGCTGTAGCTCAGTTGGATAGAGTACTTGGCTACGAACCAAGGGGTCGTGGGTTCGAATCCTGCCAGCCGCGCCACCTTAAAAGGGCTTTCCTCCGGGAAAGCCCTTTTTCTTTTTGCGCCCCTCTCCCCCTCGCTCGCACCATCGCCCGGACGCCCTCGGCAAAGCGCGGGCAACATCGGGCGCACCTTCGGCAGCCCCAATGAAAACGGCGGCCATTGGCCGCCGTCCGTCGATCACCGAATTCGCCCGCCACGGCGCGCGTCAGCGTCAGTAATCCTGCCGCTCGCGCTCGATACGCATGCCGCCGTCATGGCGCGCGTGCGCACCGTCGTCGGTCGAGCGCTCGCGCATGATCCGCATCACGTCCGGATTGGTTCTCACGCGCCGCATCACGTTCGCGAGATGCACGCGGTCGCTGACCTGGATCACGAAGCGCAGCACCGTCGACTCGTGCGTCAGATCCTCATCCATCGCGATATGGACGATGTTCGCGTCGGCCGACGTGATGTCCGCCGCGACGCGCGCGAAGATGCCCTTCGTGTTCTTCACGAGCGCCTTCACCGCGACATCGAACAGGCGGCCCGGCTGCGGCGCCCATTCGACGTCGATCCAGCGGCCCGGATCGCGGCGATGGATGCGCTGCGCGACACGGCAATCCGTCGTATGAATCGCCATGCCCAGACCGATGCCGATGTAACCCATGATCGCGTCGCCCGGGATCGGCCGGCAGCATGCGGACAACTGCACGGACATCCCTTCGGTGCCGGTGATCACGACCGGCGGCGCGTGATGCGCGGGATGCCGCTCGGACTTCGGCAGATCGTCGTCCGCGTCGCGGCCGCTCATCAGCACCTCGATGCGCTTGGCCATCACCGCGGCGACGCGACGGCCGAGGCCGATGTCCGCGAAGATTTCCTGGCGACTCTTGTTGCCCGTCCACTGCACGAGCTTCTCCCACACTTCCGGCTCGACATCGGCCAGCGCGAGACCATAGCCCTTCAGGCTCTGGTCGACGAGCCGCTCGCCCAGCTGCACGGACTCGTTCAGGCGCATCGTCTTCAGGTAGTGGCGAATCGCCGAGCGCGCCTTGCCGGTACGCACGAAGCCGAGCCATGCGGGGTTCGGCTTCGAATACGGCGCGGTGATCACCTCGACGATGTCGCCGCTCTTCAGCTCGGTGCGCAGCGGCAGCAGCTCGTTGTTGATCTTCACGGCCACGCACTGGTTGCCGAGATCGCTGTGGATCGAATACGCGAAATCGAGCGCCGTCGCGCCGCGCGGCAGCGCCATGATCTTCGACTTCGGCGTGAACACGTAGACCGCGTCGGGGAACAGGTCGATCTTCACGTGCTCGAGAAATTCGCTCGAATCGCCGGCTTCGCTCTGGATGTCGAGCAGCGACTTCAGCCACTGGTGCGCGCGCTTCTGCACGTCGCTGAGATCCGCGCTGCCGTTCTTGTACAGCCAGTGCGCGGCGACGCCCGCCTCGGCGATCTCGTGCATCTTGCGCGTGCGCACCTGGAACTCGATCGGCGCGCCGAACGGGCCGACGAGCGTCGTGTGCAGCGACTGATAGCCGTTGATCTTCGGGATCGCGATGTAATCCTTGAACTTGCCGGGCACGGGTTTGTACAGCGCGTGCAGCGCACCGATGCACGTGTAGCAGTCGAGCGCGCTGTCGACGACGACCCGGAAGCCGTACACGTCGAGCACCTGCGAGAACGACAACTGCTTGTCGCGCATCTTGCGGTAGACGCTGTAGATGGTCTTCTCGCGGCCGGTGATCTCGGCGTCGATCTTCGCGTCGGCCATCGCGCGCTGCGCGGCCTCGAGGATCTTGCTGATCACTTCGCGGCGGTTGCCGCGCGCGGCCTTCACGGCCTTCTCGAGCGTCGCGTAGCGATGCGGGTTGAAGTTCGCGAAGCTCATGTCCTGCAGCTCGCGATACGTGTTGTTCAACCCGAGCCGGTGCGCGATCGGCGCGTAGATGTCGAGCGTTTCGCGCGCGACGCGACGGCGCTTTTCCATCGGCACCGCGCCGAGCGTGCGCATGTTGTGCAGGCGATCGGCGAGCTTGACGAGAATGACGCGCACGTCGCGCGCCATCGCGAGCAGCATCTTGCGGAAGTTTTCCGCCTGCGCTTCCTCGCGGCTGCGGAATTCCATCTTGTCGAGCTTCGACAGGCCGTCGACCAGTTCGGCGACCTTCGGGCCGAACCGCTCGGCCAGCTCGTTCTTGGTCACGCCCTGGTCTTCCATCACGTCGTGCAGCAACGCGGCCATCACGGCCTGCGCGTCGAGCTTCCAGCCGGCGCAGATTTCCGCGACGGCGACGGGATGGGTGATGTAGGGTTCGCCGCTCTGGCGATATTGACCGAGGTGGGCTTCGTCGCTGAAGTGGAACGCCGCCTTGACCTCTTTGATTTCGTCCGGCGGGAGATACTCGGCAAGCACGGCCGTCAGTTTCGCGATCGAAACGACGCCGTGCTTGCGCGGCTGCTCCGGCGTGGCGGTCGGCCCGAACAGATGCCGGAAGGACTGTTCGAGGACCGCGTCGATGTACTGGCGCGCAGGCGACTGGGCCGTGGCTTCGGTGGTCGGATCCGCGGAGGCGGACGATGGGGTGGTGCTCATATTCGCCTCCAGGTCGAGTCGTTGCGCGCGTGGACTACATGGCTGGAACGGGCCGGATGCGCGTTACACCGGCACCTTCTTCAGCATCTCGACGCCGACCTGGCCGGCGGCGATTTCGCGCAGCGCGACGACGGTCGGCTTGTCGCGGCTTTCGATTTTCGGCGTATGGCCTTGCGCGAGCTGCCGCGCGCGATAGGTGGCGGCGAGCGCCAGTTCGAAGCGATTCGGGATTTGCTTCAGGCAGTCTTCGACGGTAATGCGAGCCATGTTGGTAATTCCTTCTGAATATAGTCCTTATTCTACCTTATGTCCCTCGTGCCCCGCGTCATTCCGCGTGGGGCAGATGGATGCCGAGCTCGATGAACAGCTCCGTGTGTCGCGCGTACTGCGAAGCAAAACGCAGGCGCGTCGCCGCGACGATGCATTCGAGTTCCGCGAGCGCACGCTCGAAATTCTCGTTGATCACCACGTATTCCGCTTCCGACGCGTGCGCGATCTCGCTGCCGGCGGCCAGCAGGCGTCGCGTGATCACGTTCGGTTCGTCCTGGCCGCGCTTCTTCAGGCGCTCCTCGAGGGCATCGAGCGACGGCGGCAGGATGAAGATGCCGACCGCGTTGCGGAACTGCTTCTTCACCTGCAACGCGCCCTGCCAGTCGATTTCGAGCAGCACGTCGTGGCCGTTCTTCATCTGCTCTTCGATCCACACGCGCGACGTGCCGTAGTAGTTGCCGTGCACTTCCGCGCTCTCGAGGAATTCGTGCGCCGCGTGACGCGCGCGGAAATCCTCGACGGTCGTGAAGTGGTAGTGCTGGCCGTCCTGCTCGCCCGGGCGCGGCTTGCGCGTCGTGTACGAGATCGACAGGCAGATGTCGCTGTCCTTCGACAGCAACGCATTCACGAGCGTCGACTTGCCGGCGCCCGACGGCGCGACGACCATGAACAGGTTACCGGGATAGACGCCGCCGTGCAGCGAATGCGACGCGTGGCCGTCGCGATGGGAATCGGTCATGACAGCCTCCGCCGGGCCTGGCCACATCCGCATGAATCACCTTTCGAAGGATGGGGGGGCTGCGCCCCCCCAAGCGAACGTAGTGAGCGTGGGGGTCGTTTCATCTCTTTTACTCCAGGTTTTGCACTTGCTCGCGCATCTGCTCGATCAGCAGCTTCAGCGCCATCGACGCGTCGGCGAGTTCCTTCGCCGCCGCCTTCGAGCCGAGCGTGTTCGCTTCGCGATTCAGTTCCTGCATCATGAAGTCGAGACGCTTGCCGACGCGGCCGCCCTTCTCGATCACGTGACGCGTTTCGTTCAGGTGCGCGGTGAGCCGCGACAGCTCTTCCGCGATGTCGATCCGGATCCCGTACATCGTCACTTCCTGACGGATGCGCTCCGCGGCTTCCTCGCGCGTGACGACCGTCGAGCCGCCTTCGGGCGCCGCGAGGCCGAGCGCTTCCTGCAGCCGCTCGACGATCTTCTGCTGGTGCTTCGCGATCAGCTCCGGCACGAGCGGCGTGATGCGCGCGACGATCGCCTCCATCTCGGTGACGTTCGACAGCAGCATCGTCGCCAGTTGCGCGCCTTCGCGCGAACGCACGACGACAAGCTCGCCGATCGCTTCCTTGCCGCACGCGAGCACCGCGTCGCGGATCGCTTCGGCCGACACGCCGCTCTCGGCGAGCACGCCGGGCCAGCGCAGGATTTCACCCGCGCGCAGGCGGCCGACGCCCGGGAACGAATCGAGCACCGCGCGTTCGAGATCGGCAAGCTGGCCGAGCGCCGACTGGTTCAGCGCGCCCGCGCCGATGCTCTGCTCGCCGCGCTGCAGATTGATGCGCACGTCGACCTTGCCGCGCGACAGCTTGTTCATCAGCATTTCGCGCAGCGCGGGTTCGCACGCGCGCACGTCGTCCGGCATCCGGAAATTGAGATCGAGGAAGCGCGAGTTCACGGTGCGCAGTTCGACCGACACGCTGGTGCCGCCGTTGCCGGTGGCCGTCGCGAGTTCGCGCGTCGCGCTCGCGTAGCCCGTCATGCTGTAGATCATGGTTCGTCTCGCCGTCTGGTGCCCTCGCGGGCGGGGGGATACATCGAGGCGCCCGGCGCATCGGAAGGCGCGGGGCGGGAAGCGCGCATTATCCCATTTTTGCGGACCATTCCGCCGGGCACGCCCGCCGTTCGGCGCTAAAATCGGGGTTTCCTCTCCTTCCGCGATTTCCCCATGACGTCTTCCGTTTCCCGCCCGAGCGGCCGCCGCGCCGACGCACTGCGCAAGGTCGCCCTCACGCGCCACTACACGAAACACGCCGAAGGCTCCGTGCTGGTCGAATTCGGCGACACCAAGGTGCTCTGCACCGCAAGCGTCGCCGAGCGCGTGCCCGAGTTCCTGCGCGAGCGCGGGCAAGGCTGGCTGACCGCTGAATACGGGATGCTGCCGCGCGCGACCCACACGCGCAGCGACCGTGAAGCCGCGCGCGGCAAGCAGACGGGCCGCACGCAGGAAATTCAGCGCCTGATCGGCCGCGCGCTGCGCGCGGTGTTCGATCTCGAGGCGCTCGGCCCGCGCACGATCCATATCGACTGCGACGTGATCCAGGCCGACGGCGGCACGCGCACGGCCAGCATCACCGGCGCGTTCGTCGCCGCGCACGACGCCGTGTCGACGCTGATCGCGGCCGGCAAGCTCGCGCGCTCGCCGATCACCGACCATGTCGCCGCGATCTCGGTCGGCGTGTACGAAGGCGCGCCCGTGCTCGACCTCGACTACGCGGAAGATTCGCGCTGCGACACCGACATGAACGTCGTGATGACGGGCGCGGGCGGCTTCGTCGAAGTGCAGGGCACGGCCGAAGGCGTGCCGTTCTCGCGCGCCGAGATGAACGCGCTGCTCGACCTCGCGCAGGGCGGGATCGCCGAGCTGGTGCAGTTGCAGAAAGATGTCCTGGGCGCGGGCCATGCCTGACGACCTCACCCTCGCGCCGCTGTCGCGCATCGTTCTCGCGTCGAACAACCCGGGCAAGCTGCGCGAATTCACCGCGCTGTTCTCGACGGTCGGCATCGAGATCGTCCCGCAGGGCGACCTCGCGGTGCCGGAGGCGGAAGAGCCGTTCGGCACGTTCATCGAGAACGCGCTGACCAAGGCGCGCCACGCGTCGCGGCTCACCGGGCTGCCGGCGATCGCCGACGATTCGGGCCTGTGCGTGCGCGTGCTGCGCGGCGCGCCGGGCGTCTACTCGGCGCGCTACGCGCAGCGCGCGGGCCGCGACCAGGGCGACGCGGCGAACAACGCGTATCTCGTCGAGCAGCTGCGCGGCGTCGACGACCGGCGCGCCTATTACTGCTGCGTGCTCGCGCTCGTCCGCCATGCGGACGATCCGGAACCGCTGTTCGCCGAAGGGCGCTGGGCCGGCGAGATCGTCGATACGCCGCGCGGTGAACACGGATTCGGCTACGACCCGTATTTCTACCTGCCGTCGCTCGGCGCGACGGCCGCCGAACTCGAGCCAGCCGTGAAGAACACGCACAGCCATCGCGCGCTGGCGCTGAAGGCGTTGCTCGCGCGGCTCGCGGAGGAAGCATGACCGTACCCGATACCCCTTCACTGCGGGAGGTGCCATGAGCCAGGCCGCGGAAACCGGCGCGCGCGTCGTCGCGACCTTCACGTCGCCCGGCCAGGTGCGCCTCACGTCGCTGCCGCCGCTCGCGCTGTACGTGCATTTCCCGTGGTGCGTGCGCAAGTGCCCGTACTGCGATTTCAACTCGCACGAATGGAAAGGCGAACGGTTTCCGGAAGCCGACTATCTCGACGCGTTGCGTGCCGATCTCGAGCAGGCGCTGCCGCTCGTGTGGGGTCGCCAGGTGCATACCGTGTTCATCGGCGGCGGCACGCCGAGCCTGCTGTCGGCGGCCGGCCTCGATCGGATGCTGTCCGACGTGCGCGCGCTGCTGCCGCTCGACGCCGATGCCGAGATCACGCTCGAGGCGAATCCGGGCACGTTCGAAGCCGCGAAGTTCGCGCAGTTCCGCGCAAGCGGCGTGAACCGCCTGTCGGTCGGCATCCAGAGCTTCAACGAAGCGCACCTGAAGGCGCTCGGCCGGATTCACGACACCGCGCAGGCCCGTGCGGCCGTCGAGATCGCCGCGAAGAACTTCGACAACTTCAACCTCGACCTGATGTTCGCGCTGCCGAACCAGACGCTCGACGAATGCCGCACCGACATCGAGACCGCGCTGTCGTTCGCGCCGCCGCACCTGTCGCTGTATCACCTGACGCTCGAGCCGAATACGCTGTTCGCGAAGTTCCCGCCCGTCGTCCCCGACGACGACGCGTCGGCCGACATGCAGGAATGGATCCATGCGCGCACGGCCGAAGCCGGTTACGGGCGCTACGAAGTATCCGCGTACGCGAAGCCGAATCATCAGTGCAAGCACAACCTGAACTACTGGCGCTTCGGCGACTATCTCGGGATCGGGGCGGGTGCCCATACGAAGCTGTCGTTCCCGAACCGGATCCTGCGGCAGGCACGCTACAAGCATCCGGCGACCTTCATCGAACAGGCGAAGGCCGGCACGGCCGTGCAGGAAGAGCGTGAAGTCGGCGCGCGCGACCTGCCGTTCGAATTCATGCTGAACACGCTGCGGCTCGTCGAGGGCTTCCCCGTGCACAGCTTCGCCGAACGCACGGGCCTGCCGATGAGCACGATCGAGCCGGCGCTGAAGGAAGCCGAACGGCGCGGGCTGATCACGCGCGATTTCACGCAAATCGCGCCGACGCCGCTCGGCCAGCGTTTCCTCAACGACCTGCAGGAATTGTTCCTGCGCGACGACTGAACGAATGAACGGGGCGGCATTTCGGTTACAATGCCGCCTCGTGTGGAAGCGTGGCCGAGCGGTTTAAGGCACTGGTCTTGAAAACCAGCGACGGGAAACTGTCCGTGAGTTCGAATCTCACCGCTTCCGCCAGGAAGTTCGCCGAACCCCGTCCATTCGCAGAATGACGGGGTTTTTGTTTGTCCGCACGCGTGCGCCCCGCACGTTCCGACGCATCGCGCCGGATGCCGTTACAATCCCGCGCTCCGATTCGCGAAACGGGAAATCCACGTCATGAAGCCCTTCCTCGTCTCGTCGCTCGTCGCCGTGCTGGCCGCCGTCAGCACGCATGCAGCGGCCGACACCGCCTCCGGCAGCGACGCGCAGGCGTCGTGCGCGATCGCGTACGTGACCGGCGTCGGCGGTTCGCCGCGCGGCCTGAGCGAATATCTCGCGAGCCCGTCGCCGTACAACTACCTGAAGGACAACGAGCTGCAGTGCAAGGTGGCCGACGACGGACGCACGTCGAACTGCACCGGCGTGACCTACCTGCGCAACGAACAGGTCAGCGTGTACGACGATTCCGATCCGGCGACGCTGACCGTCGTCGCGCGCGTGGAACTCGACCATGGCCAGAAGTATCCGGTAATCGTCGTCGTGCAACGCAAGGACGCGCGCTGCAAGTAACGAAGTCGCGGTGCGACACGCCCGTCAGTCGAGACGGAACGTGCGTTCACGCCGCGCCTTGCGCGGCACCTGACCGGCAGGCACGGGCGGTGGCGGCGTACACGGACGCGCCGGACGCGAAAAATACGATGATCCTCATTTCCGTCGCTCGCCAACGGAATCGGCGCCCGATCGTCGGCGCGCCCGGACGCATGTCACCGCACACCGCCGGACGCCTCCCGGCCCGCCCCGCCATCGCCTAGAATTCGTTCAACACGGCGACACGAAAGCCGCCGCGTGTTCGATGTATTCGATGCCGCACGCGCCACCCCTGCGTGCGGCACACGGAGATCGCCATGACCGACCTGTCGACCGCGACGGACCACGTCGATTACGAAGGCTTCGAGATCCATGTCGTGCCGGCCGCGATGCCCGGCAGCGACACGCGCTATACCTACACCGGCTACGTGTGCCATCCGGGCGTGAATCCCGCGCTGCCCGGCCATGCGGTGCCGTTCCACGCGGACGGCGAGGAAAGCTTCGCGAGCGTCGACGAGGCGACCCACGAAGCCGTGCACATCGGCAAGAGCATCATCGACGGCACGCACCCCGACCTGTCGGTACTGTCGCTCGTGACGCACGGCTTCTGACGCGGCCGGCCCGCATCGCTTGGGATCGCGCGGACGGCTAGCCGAAGTGCCGCATCGGCTGACCGCGCCGCCCCGCCGGACGATCGCCGAGTGTCGTGGCGTTCAACCTTTGCAACACGCGCGTGCCCCGCGGGCGCTGTCACATGTCGCGTCACATCGCGACGCACCACGCACGACGCACGTTGCTCGACGCGGCGCCCGGCCGTCATCATCAGCGATCGCTGCGACCGATCCGGCGCGCTATGCGTTTCCCCCCATATCGTCTCGTGTCGGTGCGCCTATCATTTTTTTATCGTCCCTCCTGACCATCACCTCATGCGCCCCCTTCTCCGTCCGCGCGTCGCCCGGCTGCGTGTTGCTGCGCTGGCCGCCGTCGCCCTGCTTGCCGCGTGCACGATCACGCCGCCTTCGTCGCTACGCTCCGTCCTGACGATTCCGTCGGTCATACGCAGCGGGAATCTCGACCAGTATCGCGTCGAGGTCGCGCATCGTGTCGCCGAGCGCAATCCGTCCGGCATGCTGCACGGCAAACCGCAGGCCATGCTGCGTTCGCTCGTCGTCGTCGCCTTCACCGTCGATGGCAGCGGCCGCGTGATCAACGCATCCGTCTATCGCAGCAACGGCGACAGCGAAGCGGAAGCGCTCGCGCTCGCGTCGCTGCGCCGCTCGGCTCCGCTGCCGGCGCCGCCGTCGCGGCTGCTCGACGGCAACGGCCGGCTCGAACTGATGGAAGGCTGGCTCTTCAACGACGACGGCCACTTCCAGCTGCAAAGCACCGCCTCCGCGCAGGCGCAGTCGATCGACTGACGCGCCGCCGCAGTCCGATTGCCGGTGGGCGGCGGCGCTGGCTATAATTTTCCGCACTCGCGCGGCCATCACGCCGCGCGTGCGTTCGCGCGCCCCACCCGGCAAGCGAGCCGACCACGCCGGCACCGGGCGGCGGCGACGTACCCGTCTCCATCGTCGACCGGCGGGTGACGTCCGCGCCACGGCGCGCGTCCACGCCGCCACCGCGTCATCCGCATCAATCATTTGCCCGGCTGCTCCCGGCAGGCAGACGCCTGCCCGAGCGCACGCCCAGCCGCTGCCCCAACGACAAAACGGAGACATCCATGTCCGCATCCCCCCCGACCGTTGCACACGCAACCGGTTCGGCCGGCGCCGTCAGCCACCGGCGCATCGTGTTCGCGAGCTTCATCGGCACCGCGATCGAGTTCTACGATTTCTACGTGTACGCGACGGCCGCCGCGCTCGTCATCGGCCCCGTGTTCTTCCCGCACGGCTCCGCGACGGCACAGGCGCTGTCCGCGTTCGTCACGTTCGGCATCGCGTTCATCGCGCGCCCGATCGGCTCGTTCCTGTTCGGGCACTTCGGCGACCGTATCGGCCGCAAGTCGACGCTCGTCGCATCGCTGCTCGTGATGGGCGTGTCCACCACCGCGATCGGCTTCGTGCCCGGCTATGACACGATCGGCGCGCTCGCGCCGGTGCTGCTGTGCGTGCTGCGCTTCGGCCAGGGGATCGGCCTCGGCGGCGAATGGGGCGGCGCGGCGCTGCTCGCGACCGAGCACGCGCCGCAGGGCAAGCGCGGCTGGTTCGGGATGTTCCCGCAACTGGGGCCTTCGGTCGGCTTCCTGATGTCGAACGGCCTGTTCTTCGCGCTCGCGCTGTCGTTGTCCGACGAGCAGTTCCGCAGTTGGGGCTGGCGCATTCCGTTCCTCGTCAGCGCGGTGCTCGTCGCGCTCGGCCTGTACGTGCGGCTCAAGATCACCGAAACGCCCGCGTTCCAGGCCGCACTCGACCGCAACGAGCGCGTGCGCGTGCCGGTCGCGACGCTCGTCACGCAACACTGGCAGCCGACGCTGCTCGGCGCGCTCGCGATGGTCGTCTGCTACACGCTGTTCTACATCTCGACGGTGTTCTCGCTGTCGTACGGCGTGTCGGCATTGCATATTCCGCGCCAGAGCTTCCTCGGCCTGCTGTGTTTCGCGGTCGTCTTCATGGGCCTCGCGACGCCGCTGTCCGCATGGGCGTCGGACCGCTTCGGGCGCAGGCCGGTGCTGATCGTCGGCGCGATCGCGGCGCTGCTGTCGGGATTCGCGATGGAGCCGCTGCTCGGCAGCGGCTCGATGCCTCTCGTCGCGCTGTTCCTGACGATCGAGCTGTTCCTGATGGGCGTGACGTTCGCCCCGATGGGCGCGCTGCTGCCGGAGTTGTTCCCGACCAACGTCCGCTATACGGGCGCGGGCGTCGCGTACAACCTCGGCGGGATTCTCGGCGCGTCGATCGCACCGTATATCGCGCAACTGCTGGCTGCGCGCGGCGGGCTGTCGTGGGTCGGCGGCTATGTGTCGGTGGCGGCGGCGATCAGCCTGATCGGCGTCCTGCTGATGCGCGAAACGCGCGACGCGTCGCTCGTCTGACCCTCCGGGGCGACCCGGGTTGTACGGCGGCGAGCGCTCTCTATACTCGATCCTGGGCGCGTCGTTGCGCGCCCGGGGATCCCGCCCCGACAGGAGCCGCCGCCATGAATATCCGCCTCGCCAATGCCGATCTCGTCATGATCCTTGCGCTCGCGCTGGGTGGCGCGCTGCTGCTCGCGCTGCGGTTCCGGCCGAAGACCTGGCGCGGCCTCGTGTTCGAGGCGCTGCTGGCGAATCTGGCGGCCATCGCCGCCGTCGTCACGGTCGAGGTGTTGCTGGCGTAAGTCCACCCCTAACCGTCAGGCTACTGCCTGCACCGGCAACACGTCGTAGAGCGGTCCCACGGTATCGATTGCTTCCATCGCGTCGTCAACGCTCGGCGCAGCGCCGGCCTCACCGATCGACAGTGCGTGCGGTGCGCCGCCAATGCCGAAGTGGGCACGCGACGTGGCCACGAAAATCATCACGGTCGGGCGCCGCAACGCGTGCGCCAGATGCACCAAGCCCGTATCAACACCGACGACCAGCGCAGCCCGGCCGATCGTAGCGGCGAGTTCGCCCAACGACATGGCCGGCAGTACAACCGCTCCGGGCGCCCGCATCGCAATATCCTGCGCATCGCCATGCTCGGACGACGAGCCCCATGGCAGCAGCACGCGCAAGCCGCGCGCCATCATCCGGGTGGCCAGTTCAGCCCAATGATCGGCCGGCCATTTCTTGTCGGAATTCGACGTTGCGTGGAACAGCAGCATGAACGGCGCACCCTCGATAACGACAGGCGGCAACGTTGCATCAGGCGGTTCGATCCCGTACGAGGCGATACCCTCGGGCGCATAGCCGAGCGCCTCGCCCGCGCTAATGCGCATGCCGTGCCATGCATCGCATTCAGGCTTCGGGCCAAAGCGATGCGAATACGCAAAACGCGCCCCTGCCTCGCCGAGATCCTGCGTCTGGTAACCGACGCGGCGCCCGGCGCGCGCCAGCGCCGCAATGATGGCGCTCTTGTAAACACCGTGCAGATCGATGACCGCGTCGTATCGGTGCGCACGCAACGCACCGATCGATGACGAGATCGCCTTCAGGTCGCCGGCATTGCGCAATTTCTTGAAGCGGCGCAGCGGCGCGCACAGGACAGCGCTCACGCCCGGATGCCAGCGCACGATCTCCGCGCACGATTCGTCCACGGCCCAGTCGACCGACACGCCGGGGAAGGCGCGATGCAGGTCTGCGACGACGGGCAGTGTTTCGACGACGTCGCCGAGCGACGTCACTTTCACGATAAGGATGCGTTTCACGATTTGCGGGAATTCTCGACTGGCCATCCTGGCATGCTAACGACGGTTGCTATGTACAGACATTACGCGAATATTACATTTGCAACAAATTGCATCCTTTTGTGGATTTTTGTCATTCTCCGCGGGCTTTTGTCGTCCCCGCTGGCATCCGGTTCTTTTTATAATCCATTCTTTGCCCTCCGGCCCGCCCCAATGCCGCGCCCCGCCCTTCCGTCGCTGTTTCCCGCCCTCACCCGCCGTTCGCTGCGAATCTGGCGCCAATATGGTGTTTTCTGGCTCGGCGCGATCGTCGTCGGCCTCGCCGCCGTACTGTACGCCCGGTTGATCGACTGGGGTTACGAGACCTTCCGCGCGATGCGCGATCACGCCGTCTGGCTGCCGCTGCTGCTGACGCCGGCGATTGCAGCCATGTCCGTCTGGATCACGCGCCGGTTCTTTCGCGGCGCCGAGGGCAGCGGCATCCCGCAGGTGATCGCGACGCTGCATGCGCGCCCGAGCGCATTCGGCTCCCGGCTGCTGACGCTGCGCATCCTGTTCGGCAAGGTGCTGATCTCGTTCCTCGGCATCCTGGGCGGCTTCACGATCGGCCGCGAGGGGCCGACCGTGCAGGTCGGCGCGGCGCTGATGTTCAACCTGCGGCGCTTCTACCCGCGCTCGAACGCGCAGATCGAACGCCAGCTGGTGCTGGCCGGCGCGGCGGCCGGGCTGTCGGCCGCGTTCAATACGCCGCTCGCCGGCATCGTATTCGCAATCGAGGAACTGACCCGCAGCTTCTCCGCGCGCGCCAGCGGCGTATTGATCACCGCGATCATCCTTGCCGGCGTGGTCGCGCTCGGTCTGAACGGCAACTACACGTATTTCGGTACGATCAATGCCGGCCTCCATTTCCCGAAACTGCTGGCGGTCGCGGTGCTGGTCACCGCGATCGTGACGGGCATCGCGGGCGGCCTGTTCTGCTGGCTGCTGCTCAACACGGGGCGCTGGCTGCCCGCGCAACTGCTGGGCCTGTACCGCGAGCGGCCGGTCGCGTTCGCCGCGCTGTGCGGCTTCACGATCGCCGTCGTCGGGCTCGTGTCCGGCGGCACGACGTTCGGCAGCGGCTATGCCGAGGCGCGCGGCCTGCTCGACGGCAGCCAGCAGTTGTCGGTGTTCTACCCGTTCCTGAAGATGATCTCGATGGTCGCATCGTACCTGCCGGGCATCCCGGGCGGGATCTTCGCGCCGTCGCTGTCGATCGGCGCCGGCTTCGGCAACCTGCTGCATACCGTGTTCAGCAACATGAGCCTGCCGATGCTGATCGCGCTCGCGATGGTCGGCTATCTTGCCGCCGTCACGCAGTCGCCGATCACGTCGTTCGTGATCGTGATGGAAATGATCAACGGTCATGCGCTGGTGATTTCGCTGATGGCGACCGCACTGGTATCGAGCCGGGTATCGCGGTTTTTCGCGCCGCCGCTCTACGAAACGCTCGCGCAGCGCTATCTCGCGCCGCCCGTCGCGGCCGCCGCGCCGGCCGCGGCCACCGCAACGGCCGCTGCGGGCAACGTGACCGACGTGACCGAACCCCAGGATGCAAACGCGGCCCCCGCCGATCCGCTCGACACGCTGCGCGATGAAGGCGACGACGAGCCGGCCGCCGCGGCGGCCGACAGCGCCGCGCATGCGTCGGCGCCGCGCGACGCCGGGCCGGCTGCGACCGACGCAAATGGTCCGACGCAACCGCACGGCCCGCGCGACGCTCAGTAGATCACGACGGGCGCCGGCCGGTAGTAGACCGGCCGCGCCGGCACGACGATGCACCCGGCCAGCGTGATCGCGACGAGCACGATGGCGATTGCGGTTCTTTTCATCGCGCGCCTCCATCAAGCCCAGTGGCCACGCGTCCAGAACCAGTTCGGACCGCGCTGGTCCCAATGCCCCGGCACCCATTGCATGCCGACGCGCTCGGTTTCCCAGTGGCCGCCGATCCACACGTAGCGGCCATGATCCCAGTGCCAGTGCCCGCGCTCCCACACGTAGCCCACGCGCGCGGCCGGTACGACCTCGTAGCGCACGGGCGGCGGCGCATTCGGCGCGACGACGACGATTTCCCCGGTGCGCACGGCGACCGGCTCCGCGATGACCATGCGTCCCTGCGGCGCGAGCACGGGCGTGCCGACGAGAATCTCGTCCGCGTGCGCGGCAAACGGCGCGACGACGGCTGACAGGCCCGCGGCAAACAGCGCGAGCGAAACGATACGACGTGAAACGGTAGAAACGGCCATCACAACCTCCTGGTTGAACAAGTCACGCGAGCGTATTCGTTCAATGCGGGAGGGTCGATTACGGCCGACAGGCACCGTGTTACGGCGTGCCCGAAAGTGCAACAGGGCGTAAGACGCGCACGGCGGCGGGTGCCGCCGTGCGGAGGGACACGCGCAAGCGTCAGGCTTGCGGGATCTCGATCTTCACTTCGAGGACTTCGAGATCGTCCTGGCGCTCGAGGCTCACGCGGATGTCATCGTCCGAAATATGGACGTACTTCGAGATGACCGCGACGAGCTCTTTCTGCAGCGCCGGCAGGTAATCGGCCGGCGGCCGGCCGCCGACCCGCTCGTGCGCGATGATGAGCTGCAGGCGCTCCTTCGCGACCGATGCGGACTTCTTCTTCTCGCCGAGGAGAAACGAAAGGATGGACATGGGCGGCCTCCGTTACTTGCTGCCGAAGAGGCGCTGCAGCAGGCCCGGCTTCTGGTAATCGGTGAAGCGCAGCGGCTTGTCCTCGCCGAGAAAGCGCGAGACGACGTCCTTGTACGCTTCCGCGACGTCCGTGCCGTCGATATGCACGGCCGGCAGACCCTGGTTCGATGCGTGCAGCACGGCTTCGGACTCGGGCACCACGCCGATCAGCTTGATGCGCAGGATCTCGCTGATGTCCTCGAGCGACAGCATCTCGCCTTCGCTCACGCGCTTCGGGCTGTAACGCGTGATCAGCAGGTGTTCCTTGATCGGCTCCTTGCCTTCGGTCGCGCGCTTCGTCTTCGACGACAGGATGCCGAGAATGCGGTCCGAGTCGCGCACCGACGACACTTCCGGGTTCGTCACGATCAGCGCTTCATCCGCGAAGTACATCGCGTGCAGCGCGCCGGCTTCGATACCGGCCGGCGAATCACAGACGATGAAGTCGAAGTCCATCGCGACGAGGTCGTTCAGCACCTTCTCGACGCCGTCGCGCGTCAGCGCATCCTTGTCGCGCGTCTGCGACGCCGGCAGGATGAACAGGTTCTCGCACTTCTTGTCCTTGATCAGCGCCTGGTTCAGGTTCGCTTCGCCCTGGATCACGTTCACGAGGTCATACACGACGCGACGCTCGCAGCCCATGATGAGATCGAGGTTGCGCAGGCCGACGTCGAAGTCGATCACGGCCGTCTTGTGGCCGCGCAGCGCGAGGCCCGACGCGAAGCTCGCGCTCGTCGTCGTCTTGCCCACGCCGCCCTTGCCCGAGGTCACCACGATGATTTTTGCCATTTACCCAATACCCTGTGTTCGTCAATGAGAGCCGATCGATCCGGAGCGCACCGCGTGAATCACGTCAGGCGCAGCGGTTCGATCATCAGTTTTTCCTCTTCGAGCCGGATCTGCACCGATTTGCCCAGTACGTCGGCGGGCAGCGGGTTCTCGGTGGTTCGATAGATACCCGCGATCGAAATCAGTTCCGGTTCGAGACACGTGCAGAAAATGCGCGCGTCGTGATTGCCGTGCACGCCCGCGAGTGCGCGGCCGCGCAACGGCGCGTAGATGTGGATATTGCCTTCCGCGATGATTTCCGCGCCGTGACTGACCGGCGCGAGCACCACGAGGTCTCCTTTCGCGTAAATCTGCTGCCCCGAACGCAACGGCCGGTCGATCACCAGCGTCTGGCCGCCGGCCTGCAAGAGCGTCGGCGCGGGCTCCGACGACTGTTCGGGCACCGCTGCGGCTGCCGCAGCGGCGGCGGTCTCGACGGCTGGCACGACCGGCGGTTCCGCTTCGTCGGCAGGTTTCGCGGCCGGCGCGCGGCGATCGCGCGCCTCCAGCAACGGCAGGCCGGCTTCCCCCGCCCAGCCCTGCGTTGCCAGTGCGACGACGCCCACCGGACGCATCCGCACGTCGTTCAGCATCTGCCGGATATCCGCGAGCGCGACGCGTTCGCCGTCAGCCAGGCGGCGGACGTCGATCGCGACGACATCGTCGGCGAAAAATTCGGGGGTCGCTTCGAAGCGCTTGACCAGTTCGGTACGCAACGCGTCGAGATCGGTCGTCTTCACGGTGAACAGCAACGTATCGACCGATCCGCTGCGCAGCTCGAAGAATGGCGATTTTTTAAGCGACATGGACACTCTGCAAAAATTTTTTGCGTATTTTACAGGCGTCCACGCGTGCGGCCATTATTTTTGGGACGCGGGGTCGCGGCGGCCCAGGCGGACGCGCAACCGGCAGGCGGGCAGGCCAGCGGGCGATCGGGCTTTCATCGCGCCGCGCGGCTGGCTGTTTTGTGGTCGGGTCAGTGCTTCACCTGCGACACGAACAGCGATTTCATCGCGCCGGGCATCCGTGCGATCGGCGCATGTTCGCCGGTGTTGCCGAAACCGGCACGCTCGTAGAAGCGGATCGCGTTGCGGTTCGCATCGGCGATCCACGCGTAGACGTCGGTGGCGCCGCGCTCGGCGAGCCATGCGGTGGCCGTCTCCAGCAGCAGCACGCCGCCGCGCAGGTGACGCACCGCATGCGCGACCCACAGTTCGCTGACGAACGCGCGCCGGTCGGGCGTGTTGTCGAAATACGCGCCGATCATGCCGGCCGGGTGGCCTTCGGTGTACAGCAGGAAAGTCGTCGACTCGTCGGACACGGCGCGCTGCGCGGCAATTGCCGACGCCGCGTCCGTATCGACGGTCAGCAATTCGGCCTCCGGCGCCTCGCCGGGTGCGTAGGGCTCACGCAGCGATGCGGCGCGGAGTTCGCGATACACGCCGCCCTGATCGGCAGCGATACGACGAACGGTCAAGGTCGAACTCATGCAGGCACAGCCCCCTTCGGACAGCAAGCTAGTAGCTTCAACCGAAAGCGGGGCATGAGTCAAATCGTAATTTTCAAATGGCAGCGCGAATCGAAAGGCGGCAGATGTCACCAGCGACGACACGCGCCGCCTGGTGTGCAGGTGCAGCATCGGTGCATCGACGCAGGCTGCCGGACGGTGAGCGCGATCGCGTGATCCGGCGCTTCGCGTCGTTCTCCTTGCGATGCGCGGCCGTCCGGTTTTTGAGCCGCGTTACAGTGCGTCGTCGTAGCCGTAATGCTACGTAATATTAGTAAACGAAAAGTGCGCGGCGCCCACCCTTCCCCGGCTTCTTTATTGCGACGCAACATTTGTTGCCGCCCCGTCATACCGGCCCTGTGCCCGCCGCACACCGAGCCATTCATCTGACAAACGCGTCGCCGCGCGGGCCGATCCGCCCTCGTCGGCATGTTTCAATCAGCGCGTGTCGCCCCCTCCCCGACGCACGTTGCGCGCACCCCATCGTTTGGAGCGTCGCGCCTAGCGCCGGAGTTTGGCAAGCGCGCGCACCGGTCGTATAACAGGCAGAACCGGGCAGCGAGCCGGCGCCACCGCGCACGTCGCGGACCACGAGGATTCGAACAATCTTGCATGCGGCCGCCCGCGGGCCGGCCGACTGGAGGGAGACAATGGCAATGACCGACAGATCGGCTTCGGGCTGGTCGGATGGCAAGCGTTACCTGTGGCTGCTCGGCGCGCTGACGATCACGCTACCGATCCTCGCCGCGCAGCTCGCGCTGTCGACGGGCCTTCATGTGTTCTGGTGGTTCGGCCCGCTGTTCGCGTTCGGCGTGATCCCGATCCTCGACACGCTGATCGGCGACGATCGCGACAATCCGCCCGAAGCCGTCGTGCCGCATCTCGAACGCGAACGCTATTACCGGTACATCGTCTATCTCGCGACTGTCGTCGAATACGTCGCGTTCTTCATGTGCGTGTGGATCGTCGGCGCGCATGCGCTCGCGTGGTACGACTACGTCGGCTTCGCGCTGTCGCTCGGCGCCGCGACGGGCATCTCGATCAATACCGCGCACGAACTGGGGCACAAGACCGACCGCTTCGAACGCTGGCTCGCGAAGATCACGCTCGCGCCGGTCGCGTACGGCCACTTCTACGTCGAGCACAATCGCGGCCATCACGTGCGCGTCGCGACGGCCGAGGATCCGGCGAGCGCGCGCTACGGCGAGTCGTTCTGGGCGTTCCTGCCGCGCACGGTGACCGGCGGCATCCGCTCGGCGTGGCGGCTCGAAAAGGCTCGCCTCGAGCGGCTCGGGCATTCGCCGTGGACCTGGCGCAACGAAGTGCTGCACGCATGGGCGATGACCGCCGTCGTGTGGGGCATCGCGATCGCGATGGCCGGCAAGGTCGTGATCCCGTTCCTCGTGATCCAGGCCGTCTACGGCGCGTCGCTGCTCGAAGTCGTGAACTACGTCGAGCACTACGGGCTCGGCCGTCGCAAGCTGCCGAGCGGCCGCTACGAACGCTGCACGCCGCAGCATTCGTGGAACAGCAATCACGTCGTCACGAACCTGTTCCTGTACCAGTTGCAGCGACACGCCGACCATCACGCGAATCCGACGCGCTCGTACCAGGCGCTGCGCCACTTCGACGATGCGCCTCAATTGCCGGCCGGCTATGCGACGATGATCCTGTTCGCGTACGTCCCGCCGCTCTGGTATCGCGTGATGAACCCGCGTGTCGTCGCGCACTATCGCGGCGACATGGCGCAATCGAACATCAAGCCGTCGATCCGCGACAGGGTGCTGGCGCAGTATCCGGCGGCGGCGTGATGCTCGATGAGGGCCGGCGAAAGCCGGCGCGCATCGCTCGCCGCGGCCGGCGCAACAGCCCTGCCGTCACGCCATTTCAGGCAGCCTGAACACGGCCACCGCATGCCGCAGTGCGCTCGCCTGCTCGGCCAGTGCGTGGGTCGCGGCCGCGGCCTGCTCGACGAGCGCCGCATTGCGCTGGGTCGCCTCGTCCATCTGCGTCACCGCGACGTTCACCTGATCGATGCCGCCGCTCTGCTCCTGCGACGCGGACGAGATTTCCCCGACGATCGTCGTGACGCGCTGCACCGCGTCCACGATCTCGTGAATCGATTCTCCCGCACGGCCGATCAGCACGGCGCCCTCGTCGACCCGCTGGGTCGATTGTTCGATGAGCCCCTTGATCTCCTTCGCGGCCGACGCGCTACGCTGCGCGAGCGTGCGCACCTCCGCCGCGACGACAGCGAAGCCGCGCCCCTGCTCCCCTGCGCGCGCGGCTTCGACCGCTGCGTTCAGTGCAAGGATGTTGGTCTGGAATGCGATACCGTCGATCACCGCGATGATTTCGCCGACTTTCGTCGCGCTATCGGCAATGCCGTTCATCGTGTGGACGGCGTCCGTCATCACGCCGCCGCCGGACGACGCGATGTTCGATGCATCGCGCGCCAGTTGCGCCGCATGTTGCGCGTGCTCGGCCGACTGGCGCACGATGCCGGTCAACTGCGCCATGCTGGCGGCTGTCTCCTCGAGCGACGCGGCCTGCGATTCGGTCCGCGACGACAGATCGTGATTGCCGGAGGCGATCTGCGCGCTCGCGGTTGCGACGGCCTCGGCATGCGTACGCACCTCGAGCACGACGCGAGACAGACTCGTCTGCATCGTCTGCAATGCCCGCAGCAGATGGGCGATCTCGTCTCGGCCGCTTGCGTCGACGTCGCGTGTCAGGTCGCCGGCGGCGACGGCCTGCGCACACGCCACTGCGCGATCGAGCGGACGCAAGATCGCGCGACTGAACAGGAACGCGCCGACCATCGCGACGCCGAGCACAACCAGCATCAGGGCGAGGCTCACGGTGGTCGCCCGCTGTGCGTCGCGGCTGGCCTTCGCCGACACGGCGGCACTCTCGGCGGCGATCGTCTGGGCCGCCCGCTCCAGCAGCGCGGCAGGCTCACGGTCGACGCCCGCGACGGCGGCGTCGCCGGCCGACGGCTCGAAACCGGCGGCCTTGAACGCGTCGAGGCCGCGCCGGTAGCCGTCGCCCATCATCGCGTGCGCGCGCACGAACTGCTCGACGAGCGAGCGGCTCTCGCCGGCCGGCAGCCGATGGACGAGCTGCGCGGCGAGCGAATCGACCGTGCGCTCGCGCGTCTGGAATGCCTGCCAGTATCGATCGAGCTTCTCGGGTTGTTTGCCGCGCAACAGCGTGTCCTTCCATTCCTGCACCTGCAGCTTGAACTGCACGAGCGAGGCCGACACGAGCCGTTCGTTGCCGACGTTCGTCTGCACGTCTTCGGCAAACGTATCGATCGACCGGTTGAGGATGTGGATGCCGTATAGCGCGCCGCAGAACATCAGTGACAGCGCGACGGCAAATGCGAGAGGAATCTTGTAGCTCAGCTTCATGGAACCTTGAATCGACGTGGAACGATGGCGTGTGGCATGAGTGCCGGCCGCCGCACCGTGTTAACGGCGCGGACATCGAAGGCTTAAAGCTGAGGAAAGCGAAGGCTCGTGTACCGTGCGGGCCGGTCAGGTCGAATGCCGCGCGTGTGGCGCGATTGTTCCGCAGTATGCAGGGCCGCCATCCAGCGGCGCACGACGACCGACACATTGTCGCCGGCGACCCAAAACGAAAAACCCCTTGATCCTTCCGGATCAAGGGGCTTCGTATTTTGGCGGAGAGGGTGGGATTCGAACCCACGGTACGGGGAAACCGTACGCCTGATTTCGAGTCAGGTACATTCGACCACTCTGCCACCTCTCCTTCCTTACTGCATTTCGCGGTGGTCGTTTCCGCGAAAGAAAAGATTATAAGACGATCTTTTCCTGGCTGACAAGCCCCTTCGGCAAATTTTTTTGCGAGGGCTTCGGAAGGCCCGCGTTACGACGCCTGTGCCGGCGCGGCGATGCGCTCCATGCCGCCCATGTACGGACGCAGCACTTCAGGCACCGTGACCGAGCCGTCCGCGTTCTGGTAGTTTTCCAGCACCGCGACGAGCGTGCGGCCGACCGCCAGGCCCGAACCGTTCAGCGTATGCACGAGCTCCGGCTTGCCCTGCGCGTTGCGGAACCGCGCCTGCATCCGGCGCGCCTGGAACGCCTCGGTGTTCGAGCAGCTCGAGATCTCGCGATAGGTGTTCTGCGCGGGCAGCCACACCTCGAGGTCGAACGTCTTCGCGGCCGAGAAGCCCATGTCGCCCGTGCACAGCGTGATCACGCGGTACGGCAGGCCGAGCTTCTGCAGGATCGCTTCCGCGTGGCCGACCATCTCGTCGAGCGCCGCGTACGATGTTTCCGGCGCGACGACCTGCACCATCTCGACCTTGTCGAACTGGTGCTGACGGATCATCCCGCGCGTGTCGCGGCCGTACGAACCGGCTTCCGAGCGGAAGCACGGGGAATGCGCGGTGAGCTTGATCGGCAGCGCGGATGCGTCGACGATCGACTCGCGCACGGTGTTCGTCAGCGAAATCTCGGACGTGGAGATCAGGTATTGCGTGACCGTGTTTTCCGCGCCGCCCTTCTCGACGCGGAACATGTCGTCCGCGAACTTCGGCAGCTGGCCCGTACCGTACAGGATCTCGGGATTCACGATGTACGGCGTATACGTTTCGGTATAGCCGTGCTGCTGCGTATGCGTGTCGATCATGAACTGCGCGAGCGCGCGGTGCAGGCGCGCGATCGGGCCGCGCAGCATCGTGAAGCGCGCACCCGCGAGCTTCGCGCCCGTCTCGAAATCGAGGCCGAGCGGCGTGCCGACGTCGACGTGATCCTTCACCTCGAAGTCGAACTGGCGCGGCGTGCCCCAGCGGCGCGCCTCGACGTTGTCGGCCTCGTCCTTGCCGACCGGCACGCTTTCGTGCGCGACGTTCGGCATGCCCAGCATCAGATCCGACAGGCGCGCCTGAATGTCGGCGAGCTTCGCTTCTCCCGCCTTCATCTCGTCGCCGATCCCGCCGACCTCGGCCATCACGGCCGACGTGTCCTCGCCCTTCCCCTTCATCGCGCCGATCTGCTTCGACAGGCTGTTGCGGCGCGCCTGGAGCTCTTCGGTGTGGGTCTGGATCGCGCGGCGTTCCGCTTCGAGTGCGGAGAAAGCGGCGACGTCGAGGGTGTAGCCGCGATCGGCGAGGCGCTTGGCGACGCCGTCGAGGTCTTTGCGCAGCAACTGGATGTCGAGCATGGGAGGACTTGGAAAAATCGTTGTGTAAGACGGGAATTCTAACGCACCCCGCGGCCGCCACGGCACCGGCCGGATGGACAATGCCGCAAATGGGCGGTCATGGCAGTATCGCATTGGCGGTCCGCCGCATCGGTGGCCGGCGAATGGCCGCGCGCATCGCCATGACGGATCGCAACACGCCCGCGGCCGGCGGCAACCGAATCGAGCGGAGCGCCGGCTCCGCGTCACAGCCCCCCAAGGAATCCGATGACCATCGAACTCGACAAGGATCTACGCGACCGCGCGATCGCGTCGCTGCAACGCTATTTCACAGAAAACATGGACGAGCCGATCGGCAACATCCAGGCCGGTGCGCTGCTGCATTTCTTCATTCAGGAAATCGCGCCGGCGATCTACAACCTCGCGATCGCCGACGCGCAGGAACGCTTGCATGCGCGGGTCGCCGAACTCGACATCGAATGCCACGAAGAGCCATTCGATTACTGGAAGAAACAGCAGCCGGGCCGCAAGCGCTGACGCGTCCGCGGCGGCGCAGGCCGGCGCGGCCCGCGCAGCACCGTCAGTCCTTCTTGCCGGCCTCCCGGTCTAGCTCGCGCAGCCATGCGAGCTTGTCGGCGATCTTCGATTCGAGCCCGCGCGGCACCGGCTGGTACCAGCGCGGCTCGCGCATCCCGTCCGGCAGGTACGTCTCGCCGGCCGCGTATGCGTTCGGCTCGTCGTGCGCGTAACGATAAGCGTGGCCGTAACCGAGCTCCTTCATCAGCTTGGTCGGCGCGTTGCGCAGGTGCACGGGCACCTCGCGCGACTTGTCCTGCTTCACGAACGCCATCGCCTGGTTGAACGCGTTGTAGCCGGCGTTGCTCTTCGCCGCGCACGCGAGATAGATCACGGCCTGCCCGAGCGCGAGTTCGCCTTCCGGCGAGCCGAGCCGTTCGTAGGTCTCGGCCGCGTCGTTCGCCACCTGCAACGCGCGCGGATCGGCCAGGCCGATGTCTTCCCACGCCATCCGCACGATGCGCCGCGCGAGATATTTCGGATCCGCGCCGCCGTCGATCATCCGGCAGAACCAGTACAACGCGCCGTCCGGGCTCGAGCCGCGCACCGACTTGTGCAGCGCCGAAATCTGGTCGTAGAAGTTGTCGCCGCCCTTGTCGAAGCGCCGCGCGTTCAGTGTCATCGCGTTGCTGACGAAATCGGCATCGATCGTCGTGACCCCGGCCGACGTCGCCGCCGTCTGCGCCTGTTCGAGCAGGTTCAGGAAGCGGCGCGCGTCGCCGTCCGCGTAGCCGACCAGCGTATCGATCGCCTTGTCGTCGAACGCGAGGCCGTCGAGCGCGATTTCCTGCGCACGCTTGAGCAGCTGGCGCATCTCGTCGTCGCTCAGCGACTTCAGCACGTACACCTGCGCACGCGACAGCAACGCCGAATTGACCTCGAAACTCGGGTTTTCGGTCGTCGCGCCGATGAAGGTCACGAGGCCCGACTCGACGAACGGCAGCAGTGCGTCCTGCTGTCCCTTGTTGAAGCGGTGGATCTCGTCGACGAACAGGATCGTGTGGCGGCCGGTGCGATTCAGCGTGTCCTTCGCCTGCTCCATCGACTCGCGGATGTCCTTCACGCCGCCGAGCACCGCGGACAGCGCGATGAACTCGCAGTCGAACGCGAGCGCGGTGAGCCGCGCGAGCGTCGTCTTGCCGACGCCGGGCGGCCCCCACAGAATCATCGAATGCGGCTTGCCCGATTCGAACGCGAGCCGCAGCGGCTTGCCTTCGCCCAGCAAATGCGTCTGGCCGATCACCTCGGCGAGCGTTTTCGGCCGCAGCGCCTCGGCGAGCGGGCGGCGCGGCTCGACTTGAAACAGGTCGGACATGAACCCTCGCTCCACATCAAACGGTCGCGGCCAAACCGGCCGCCGGACCCGACATTATGACAGCCGCGCGACGGCGCCGCCGGGGCACGGTGTGCAGTGCCGGCGCCCGGTGCACGCGCCTGTTACACGCGTCCCAAAACAACACGGGCCTGCCGTCGCCGGCAGGCCCGTGTCGGGAAAACGGCGCAACGAAGGTCAGCCGTTGATCACGTCCGCGCCCTTCGGCACGACGAACTTGAACGTATCGCCCTTCAGCGACGGGTTCGTCTGGATGTTCGTGAAGGTCAGCAGCGTCACGTTGCCGAACACGTCGTGCAGCTCCATCGCGGCGAGCGTGCCGTTCCGGAAGCCGATGCCGATCCGCTGGAACTGCGTGTCCTGCGCCTTCGGCAGCATCTCGAGCCATTCGATGCCGCCCTTCTCGCCGGCATCGCGCAGCGTGTAGTTCTTGTCGAGATCGTTGCTGCCGAACAGGATCGCCGCGGGGCTCGCGCCCAGCGCGCCGTTCAGCTTGCGCTCGGTGACCTGGTTCAGGTCGCGGTCGTACACGTAGAGCTTGTCGCCGTCGGCCTGCAGCACCTGCTGGTACGGCTTCTGGTACGTCCAGATGAACTTGCCCGGCCGCGCGAACACGAACGTGCCGCTCGAATTGTCGGTGGGCTTCGGCGCGGCCTGCGCGGCGCTCGCGCCCTTGGCCGGCGCCTTGACGATCTGCTGCGTGAAATCGCCCTTCGCCGAACGCACCTGCGACACGAAGGCCTTCAGTTGCTCGGTGCCGCCCGCGAACGCGTGCGTCGCCGCGAGCATCAGCGATGCGCCGGCGAGCGCCGCGCCGAGCCAGCGCCGCGTCGAACGAAGGGAAGGGACGAACGAAAGTTGCTGCATGATGCGGTTTTCTCCCTGGGTGGCCGGCGCTGCGGGCGCCGCGGACTCATTCCGCGTCGCGCGCCGGCACAAGAATTTCGCGGTTGCCGCTCGACGACATCGCCGACACGAGCCCCGACTGCTCCATCTGCTCGAGCAGCCGCGCCGCGCGGTTGTAGCCAATCCGCAGGTGGCGCTGCACGAGCGAGATCGACGCGCGGCGGTTCTTGACGACGATCTCGACCGCCTGGTCGTACAGCGGATCAGACTCGCCGCCGCCTTCGCCGGTTCCCGCGCCGGCCGAGCCCTCGTCGCCGTCGGCGGTGCCGCCTTCGAGCAGCCCTTCGACATAGTTCGGCTCGCCGTGCTCCTTGAGCTTCTCGACGACGCGATGCACTTCGTCGTCGGCGACGAACGCGCCGTGCACGCGCACCGGCAGCCCCGAGCCGGGCGGCAGGTAGAGCATGTCGCCCATCCCGAGCAGCGACTCGGCGCCCATCTGGTCGAGAATCGTGCGCGAGTCGATCTTCGACGACACCTGGAACGCGATCCGCGTCGGCACGTTCGCCTTGATCAGGCCGGTGATCACGTCGACCGACGGACGCTGCGTCGCGAGGATCAGGTGGATGCCGGCCGCACGCGCCTTCTGCGCGATCCGCGCGATCAGCTCCTCGACCTTCTTGCCGACGACCATCATCAGGTCGGCCAGCTCGTCGATCACGACGACGATGTTCGGCAGGCGGCCGAGCGGCTCAGGATCTTCCGGCGTCAGGCTGAACGGGTTCGGGATCTTCTCCTCGCGCTTCGCCGCATCGTCGATCTTGTTGTTGTAGCCCGCGAGGTTGCGCACGCCGAGCTTGCTCATCAGCTTGTAGCGGCGCTCCATCTCCGCGACCGTCCAGTTCAGCGCATGGCCGGCCTGGCGCATGTCGGTGACGACCGGGCACAGCAGGTGCGGAATGCCTTCGTAGACGCTCATTTCGAGCATCTTCGGATCGATCAGGATCAGGCGCACCTGCTCGGCGGTGGCCTTGTACAGCAGCGACAGGATCATCGCGTTGATCCCGACCGACTTGCCCGAACCGGTCGTGCCGGCGACCAGCAGGTGCGGCATCTTCGCGAGATCCGCGCACACCGGCTTGCCGCCGATGTCCTTGCCGAGACTCAGCGTCAGCGCCGACGACGCGGCCGCATAGACTTCCGAGCCGATGATCTCGGACAGATGTACCGTCTGGCGGCGCTGGTTCGGCAGTTCGAGCGCCATGTAGTTCTTGCCGGGAATCGTCTCGACCACGCGGATCGACACGAGCGACAGCGAACGCGCGAGATCCTTCGCGAGGTTGACGATCTGGCTGCCCTTCACGCCGGTGGCCGGCTCGATCTCGTAGCGCGTGACGACCGGCCCCGGATACGCGGCGACGACGCTCGCCTCGACGCCGAAGTCCTTCAGCTTCTTCTCGATCAGGCGCGACGTGAATTCGAGCGTATCGGCGGAAATCGCTTCCTGCGTCTTCGGCGCCGGGTCGAGCAGCGACACCGGCGGCAGCGTCGAATCGCCCGGCAGGTCGGTGAACAGCGGCACCTGGCGCTCGCGCTCGACACGCTCGGACTTCGCGGGCGTGACGACCGGCGGCACGATCGTCACCGGCTCGTGATCCTCGATGCGCACGCGCTCCTCTTCGACCTTGCCTTCGCGGCGCACCGCCGCGGCCTCGCCGAGCTTGCGGTCGCGCTCGGCCTCGCGGCGCAGCTTCGCGACGTTGACGGCGGACAGGATCGCGCCGCCGACGCGCTCGGCGACCGACAGCCACGAGAAACGGAAATACAGCGACAGGCCGATCGCGAGCGCGATCAACAGCAGCAGCGTGCCGCCCGTGAAGCCGAACGCATGCGACATCGCGCCCGCGACGGCCTCGCCGACGACGCCGCCCGGCGCGCGCGGCAACTGCACCTTCAGCGACCACATGCGCAGCGCCTCGATGCCGTCGCACGCGAGCACGACCAGCACGAACGCAAAGATTTCGGTGAGCCAGCCGATCGGCCGCTCCGGTTCGTCCGGAATCGCGTCGTGGCGCGTGATGCGGCGGTAGTTGACGGCGATGCGCCGCCCGAGCGGCACGATCAGCCAGTAGGCCGACAGGCCGAACAGCAGCAGGATGATGTCGGCCGTCCACGCGCCGACGCGGCCGGCCCAGTTCGAGATGTGATCGACCTGGGCGGCGTGCGTCCAGCTCGGATCGCGCCGGCTGTAGCTCAGCAGGGCCATCACCAGAAAGGCGCAGAGCGCGACCTGGAGAATCCAGCGGATCTCCGTGAGGAGCTTCGACATCCGGTGCGGCAACGCCTGTGCCTGGGCGGAATAAGGAGCTTTTGCCATGAATCCGTATAAAGAGGACGGGCCATGCGCCCGCCTGTCGTTCGATCGCGCTCATTGTAAACGCTGCACCGGGCCGCCAAGTGTAAATGACGGTTACATAACGGGGACGGGCTGCCGAACCGGTGCCGCCGGCGGTCGCAAGCCGGCCGGCGGTTCGCGCCTGCGGCGATGCGTCGCCGCCTGGTGCGTGGCCGCCCGGACCGCTGCGCCGTACGGACCGCGCGCCGCGAAACGCTATCGTCGCGATTGAAACTCTCGTTCGGCAGCGCAACAACGGGGCCTTTATAATGCGCGTCTGATACCCATCTATGACGGCATCCCGGTCAACCCGGACCGTCCGGCGAGCCTTATCCCGCCCGCCGCAGCCGCCTTTTACGGATTCGCACATGTCCACGCCCAAACACGCCAAAGTCCTGATTCTCGGTTCCGGCCCCGCCGGCTACACGGCCGCCGTCTACGCGGCCCGCGCCAACCTGTCCCCGGTGCTGATCACCGGCATCGCGCAGGGCGGGCAGCTGATGACCACGACCGACGTCGAAAACTGGCCGGCTGACGCGAAAGGCGTGCAGGGTCCGGAACTGATGGCGCGCTTCCTCGAGCATGCCGAGCGCTTCAACACCGAAATCGTCTTCGACCACATCCACACCGCGAAGCTGCACGAGCAGCCGATCCGCCTGATCGGCGACTCGGGCGAATACACGTGCGACTCGCTGATCATCGCGACCGGCGCGTCCGCGCAGTATCTCGGCCTGGCTTCCGAGGAAGCGTTCATGGGCAAGGGCGTGTCGGCCTGCGCGACCTGCGACGGCTTCTTCTATCGCAACCAGGAAGTCGCGGTGATCGGCGGCGGCAACACGGCCGTCGAGGAAGCGCTCTACCTGACCGGCATCGCGAAGAAGGTCACGGTGATCCATCGCCGCGACAAGTTCCGCGCGGAGCCGATCCTGATCGACCGCCTGCTGGAGAAGCAGAAGGAAGGCGTCGTCGACATCAAGTGGGATCACGTGCTCGACGAAGTGACGGGCGAGGATTCGGGCGTCACGGGCCTGCGCATCAAGAACGTGAAGACCGGCTCGACGGAAGACCTGCACGTGCAGGGCGTGTTCGTCGCGATCGGCCACAAGCCGAACACCGACCTGTTCCAGGGCCAGCTGGAGATGAAGGACGGCTACATCCTGACGAAGAGCGGCCTGCACGGCAACGCGACGTCGACGAGCGTGCCGGGCGTGTTCGCCGCAGGCGACGTGCAGGACAACGTGTACCGCCAGGCGATCACCAGCGCCGGCACGGGCTGCATGGCCGCGCTCGACGCGCAGCGCTACCTCGAAACCCTGCACGACAAGAAGTAAGCCGGGAGCCTTGCCGCGGCGGGCGCTACAATGGCGTCCGCTGCCGCGAAGCGGGCTCGACCGGAAAGCCGCTGCCGCCGCGCAGCGGCTTTTTTTGTGCCCGCGCGCCCGAACGCGCCTGCCCTGTTACCGAATCATGGCGAAGAACCAGCCCCATCCGAGCGATCCCGCAAAGCGGAAGATCGCTGCCCGTCCCGTGACCCCGGCGCCCGAGGCGCCGCCGCCCGTGCCCGATGCGGCCGCGTTGCGCGGCCAGGGCCTCGCGGGCCTCGGCGCATTGCGCAAGTCGCTGCAAGGCGAAGCCGATCGTCGCGAACGCACGCGCATCGAAACCGCGAAGGCCGAGCGCAAGGCGGAAGCCGACGCGAATCTGTTCCGCAACGAAATCGGCACGATCCGGCCGCTGAACGCGCCGCCGCGCGCGTCGTCGGGCCGCATGCCGCCCGACCCGGTGCCGAAACAGACGCAGCGCGACGAGGAAGCCGTGCTGAACGCGACGTTGTCCGACGAATTCGATCCCGAGACGCTGCTCGACAGCGACGACTCGCTGTATTACCACCGCCCCGGCATCAGCCGCGACGTCGTGCGCAAGCTGAGGAGCGGGGCGTGGATCGTGCAGGCGCAAATCGATCTGCACGGCATGCGGCGCGACGAAGCGCGCGACGCGCTCGCCGAATTCATCCGCGAAGCCGGCAAGAAAGGGCTGCGCTGCCTGCGCGTGATCCACGGCAAGGGGCTCGGCTCGATCGGCAAGGAACCGGTGCTGAAGGGCAAGGTGCGCGCATGGCTCGTGCAGAAGGAAGAAGTGATCGCATTCTGCGAGGCGCGCGGCCACGACGGCGGCGCTGGCGCGGTGCTGGTGCTGCTGCAGCCGCACCCGGCGCCGGCCGACCGGGGGCCGCGTGCCGCATCCTAGGCTGACGCTCGCGATCGCGGTACTGGAGGCGATCGCCACGCTGGCTTTCGCGATTTCGGGGTTCATCGAGGCGCGCAAGAACCGCCTCGACTCGGTCGGCACGTTCGTCGTCGCGCTCGCGACCGCATTCGGCGGCGGCACGCTGCGCGACATCCTGCTCGAGCGCCGGCCGTTCTACTGGGTCGTGCACGACGACTACGTGATCGCGATCTTCGTGCTCGCGCTGTTCGCGCCGTTCGTGCTGCGGATGCTGTCGCGGCTGTCGGCCGAACGGCTGCTGCTGATCGCCGATGCGATCGGGCTCGGCATCTTCAGCATCTCGGGCACGTCGATCGCGCTCGACGCCGAGATGCCGCGCTTCATCGCGGTGATGATGGGCGTGATTACCGGCGTGGTCGGCGGGATCGTGCGCGACGTGCTGTGCAACGACATCCCGCTGATCCTGCGCGATTCGCGGCCGTACGCGACCTGCGCGTTCGTCGGCTGCTGGTTCTACCTGCTGCTCGTGTGGCTGCAGTTCGACTCGGTGTACAGCGTGCTGCTCGCGACCGGCTTCATCCTCGTCGCCCGGCTCGCGACGTTCAAGTTCGACGTGCGGTTGCCGCATTGACTGCCGCCGCAGCCCCGACTTTCAGCGCCAAAAACAAAAGGGGCCGTTCATCGAAACGGCCCCTTCTCCTTCATTCAGCGCGCAAGCGCCGCGTCACGCGATCCGCTCTTCCGACGCCGGGTCGAACAGCACGGCCTTCGACACGTCGAACAGCAGCGACTGCGTCTGCCCCGGCTGCGGGTTCGCGGCCGGATGCACGCGGCTCACGATCCGCTTGCCGTTCACCTGCGCGAACACGTGCGTGTCCGGGCCGGTCGGCTCGGTCACGTCGACGCGCACGTCGATCGGCTGCAGCTTCGACGCCTCGCCGTTGTGCGCGTTGCGCGCATCGGTGATGCGCTCCGGACGCAGGCCGAGGATCACCTCGCGGCCGACGTGCGACTTCAGCTTCGCCGCGTCGAACGGCAGGATCAGCGCGCTGCGCGCGAGGCCCGTGTCGATCTCGAGCGCGATCCCGCTGCCCTGCTCGACCAGCTTGCCGTTGATGAAGTTCATCGGCGGCGCGCCGATGAAGCCCGCGACGAACAGGTTCGACGGCGAATCGTAGATCTCCTGCGGCGCACCGAACTGCTGGACCACGCCGTCCTTCATCACCGCAATGCGATCGCCGAGCGTCATCGCCTCGATCTGGTCGTGCGTCACGTAGACGATCGTCGTGCCGAGACGCTGGTGCAGCAGCTTGATTTCCGCGCGCATCTCGATGCGCAGCTTCGCGTCGAGGTTCGACAGCGGTTCGTCGAACAGGAACAGCGACGGATCGCGTGCAAGCGCGCGGCCCATCGCGACGCGCTGGCGCTGGCCGCCCGACAGTTGGCCCGGCTTGCGGTCGAGCAGGTGCTGGATCTGCAGCATCGACGACACACGGTCGACGATCTGCTGCTGCTCGTTCTTCGGCACCTTGCGGATGTTCAGCCCGAAGGAGATGTTCTCGCGCACCGTCATCGACGGATACAGCGCGTACGACTGGAACACCATCGCGATGTCGCGATCCTTCGGCGACAGGTCGTTGACGACCTTGCCGTCGATGCAGATCTCGCCGCTCGTCACCGTCTCGAGGCCGGCGATCATGTTGAGCAGCGTCGATTTCCCGCAGCCCGAGCCGCCGACCAGGATCAGGAACTGTCCGTCCTCGATCTCGATGTCGACACCCTTCAGGACCGGCACCCCGTTCGGGTAGGTCTTGTACACGTCACGGATGGAAAGGCTTGCCATGCTGTGAATCCTCTGTCTCGTCTCGCGCGGCGCACTGCGGCGCCGCGTCGGGTTCGTTTCGATGCGCCGCGCGTCGTGCGCGGCCGGTTCGTCGTATCGGATAAAGCCGCGCTTACCCCTTCACCGCGCCCGCCGTCAGCCCGCGCACGAAGTAGCGGCCGGCAACGACGTAGACGAGCAGCGTCGGCAGCGCGGCGATGATCGCACCGGCCATGTCGACGTTGTATTCCTTCACGCCCGTCGACGTGTTGACGAGGTTGTTCAGCGCCACCGTGATCGGCATCGAATCGACGCCGGAGAACACGATCCCGAACAGGAAGTCGTTCCAGATCTGCGTGAATTGCCAGATCAGGCACACCATGAAGATCGGCAGCGACACCGGCAGCAGGATCTTCGTGAAGATCGTGAAGAAACCGGCGCCGTCGATGCGCGCGGCCTTCACGAGTTCGGCCGGCACGCTCACGTAGAAGTTGCGGAAGAACATCGTCGTGAACGCGATCCCGTACACGACGTGCACGAACACGAGGCCCGGAATCGTGTTGGCGAGGCCGAGCATCCCCTGCAGGCGCGCCATCGGCAGCAGGATCACCTGGAACGGAATGAAGCAGCCGACCAGCATCATCGTGAACAGCGCGTCCGCGCCGCGAAAGCGCCAGTGCGTGAGCACGTAGCCGTTGAACGCGCCGATCAGCGACGAGATCAGCACGGCCGGGATCACCATCTGCAGCGAGTTCAGGAAGAACGGCTTCATCCCGTCGCAGCGCACGCCGGTACAGGCGCCGCTCCACGCCTTCACCCACGGGTCGACGGTCCACGTGGTGGGCGGCGTCAGCAGGTTGCCGGTGCGCAGCTGGTCGAGATCCTTGAACGACGTCGACAGCATCACGTAGATCGGGAACAGGAAATACAGCGCGAACAGGATCAGTGCCGCATAGATCACCGCCCGGCTGATCGTCATCTTAGGCTGCATTGCGGGTGCTCCTCGATTCCATATACATCAGCGGCACCAGCACCGCGACCACGGTCGCGAGCATCATCACCGAGGACGCCGCGCCGAGCCCGAGCTGGCCGCGGTTGAACGAAAACGTGTACATGAACATGGCCGGCAACGACGACGACGTGCCCGGGCCGCCGGCCGTCAGCGCGACGACGAGGTCGAAGGTCTTGATCGTGATGTGGCAGAGGATCAGCAGCACCGAGAAGAACACCGGCCGCATGCTCGGGATCACGATCTTGCGGTAGATGGTCGGCAGCGTCGCGCCGTCGACCTGCGCGGCCTTGAAGATCTCGCCGTCGACGCCGCGCAGCCCCGCGAGGAACAGCGCCATCACGAAGCCGGTCGACTGCCACACGGCCGCGATCACCACGCAGAAGATCGCCTTGTCCGGATCGTCGAGCCAGCCGAACGAGAAGCTCGTCCAGCCCCAGTCGTGCATCACCTTCTCGAGGCCGAGGCCCGGGTTCAGGATCCACTGCCACGCGGTGCCGGTCACGATGAACGACAGCGCCATCGGGTACAGGAAGATCGCGCGCAGCGCGCCTTCGTTGCGGATCCGCTGGTCGAGCAGGATCGCGAGGAACAGGCCGAGCCCGACGCAGATCGCGATGAACGGAATCCCGAACCAGCCGAGGTTCGCGGCGGAGGTCCACCACACGTCGTTCTGGAACAGGTCCGTGTAACGGCCGAAGCCGTCGAATTCGTAGTTGGGCAACAGCCGCGAGCGGGTCAGCGACAGATAGCCGGTAATCAGGATGAAGCCGTAGATGAATACCACGGCGATCGCGACGCTCGGCGCGAGCACGAGCTTCGGGATCCAGCGATCGGCGAAGGCCGACATCGGCGACGTACGCCGTGCGGCGGCAGCGCCGGATCCGTTTCCGCTAAGAGGGGCAGCCACTTGATTCGACTCCTGGAACGAGGGCGACGCAGGCCGGGCCGGCGCCGGGTACGGCACGGGCCCGCGGGCGAGCCCGTTTGCTGCACATGCAAAAACGCCCGGCCGATGAAGCGTTTCCGGCCGGGCGCCTGGCGCGCGTTACTTGACCTTCGCGGCCTTCGCGAGCGCGGCGACCGCGCTCTTCGAATCCTGCTGCGAGTTCATGAACTTCGTCACGACGTCCGTGATCGCGCCGGCGGTCGCGTCGCTTTGCGCCATGCCGTGTGCGAGCGACGGCACGAAGCCGCCCGACTTGATCGCGGTCTGCTCGTCGGCATACGACTTCTTCGCGCAGTCGTCGAACTTGTCCATCTTCACGCCGAGACGCACCGGCACCGAACCCTTCAGCAGGCTGAACTGCTCCTGGAACTCCGGCGTCATGATCGTCTTCGCGAGCGCGAGCTGGCCCGGCGTCGCGTTCTTCTCGCCCTTCTGCTGGAAGAACACGAACGAGTCGACGTTGAACGTGTACGAATTCGCGGTGCCCGGCACCGGCGCGCAGACGTAGTCCTTGCCCGCCTTCTTGCCGGCGTTCTCGAACTCGCCCTTCGCCCAGTCGCCCATGAACTGCATGCCGGCCTTGCCGTTGATGACCATCGCGGTCGCGAGGTTCCAGTCGCGGCCGTTACGGCCCGTGTCGAAGTAGCCCTGGATCTTGCGCACCGTATCGAACACCGACAGCATCTGCGGCGACGTCAGCGTCGCCTGGTCGAGGTCGACCAGCGCCTTCTTGTAGAACGCGGGGCCCTGCGACAGCACGACGTCTTCCCACAGCGTCAGGTCCTGCCACGGCTGGCCGCCCATCGCGACCGGCTGGATGCCCGCCGCCTTCAGCTTGTCGGCCACCGCGAAGAATTCGGGCCAGGTGGTCGGCACCTTCGCGCCGACCTTGTCGAGCGCGGCCTTGTTGATGTACAGCCAGTTGACGCGGTGCACCGAGAACGGCGCGGCGACGGTATGGCCCTTGTACTTGATGATCTTGTCGATTTCAGGCGGCAGGTTCTGCTTCCAGTCGCCGGCAGCCGAATCGATGTTGACGAGCACGCCCTGGTCGGCCCAGTCCTGGATCAGCGGGCCCTTGATCTGCGCGGCCGACGGAGAATCGCCGCTGATCACCTTGGTCTTCAGCGCGGTCATCGCCGCGGCGCCGGCGCCGCCCGCGACCGCGAAGTCCTTCCACACGTAGCCCTGCTTCTGCACGTCGTCCTTCAGCACGCCGACGGCCTTCGACTCGCCGCCCGAGGTCCACCAGTGCAGCACGGTTACGTTCTCGGCTGCCTGCGCCGCCACGGCGCCAGCCATCAGGCCTGCGGCGCAGAGCGCGCCCATGATCGAGCGAACTTTCATTACTTATCTC
The DNA here is from genome assembly GCF_902832865.1 of Burkholderia sp. BCC0397. Lineage (NCBI taxonomy): Bacteria > Pseudomonadati > Pseudomonadota > Betaproteobacteria > Burkholderiales > Burkholderiaceae > Burkholderia > Burkholderia sp. BCC0397. Next base: position 402,766 of record NZ_CADFDL010000003.1, read on the forward strand.
CTCCAGACTGAATCAACTCGTGAGGTTCCCTGACCGGGAACCGGCTTCTTGATAACGACGGGGAAATCGAGCCGCGGGACGCATGCAGCGTACGGGGCCGATGACCGGCCGGGCTCTTACAGAAAGCGTGAATCGAGATTCAACGGCGTGTCTCCTCTTTGTGTTTCTGGCCCGCCGCGATGATGCGACGCGAGCCCGGGGCCGGCGGCGCGCTGACGATGCACGCCACCAATGTCCGATAACATTCGGCACAAGGCGTTCCCGAAGGCGAAGCTCGCGCAGTTCATCGACCGCACTTCTTTTTTTCTTCACCCAGGTGCTACCCCTTGCGGCGGATTGTAGTTAAACTACAATTCAGTGTCAAAAATATTTTTATCGCACTACGGATCGCTTCCCAGCCCCCCAACACGGCGGAGACACATGCATACCGATTCCAGCTTTACCTTCGTACTTTTCGGCGGCACCGGCGATTTGTCGATGCGCAAGATCCTGCCCGCGCTGTTCGAAGCGCACCGCGCGAACATGCTGGCGGCGAGCGGCCGGATCGTCGCCGTGGCGCGACACGAATCGGATCGGGCGGCCTATCTCGAATGGGTCGACACGCACGTGAAGCCGCATGCGGCGAAGGCGGCCGGCAACGCATTCGACGATGTGGCATGGAAGTCGTTTCTCGACCGTATCGAATACGTGAAGCTCGATCTCGGCCGCGCGGAGGACTACGTCGTGCTGCGCGACGCGGTCGCATCGCTGCCCGGCATCCGCGTGTTCTATCTCGCGACGGGCCCGTCGCTGTTCGTGCCGATCTGCAAGGCGCTCGCGTCGGTCGGCCTGAACGAAGGCTCGCGCATCGTGCTCGAGAAGCCGCTCGGCTACGACCTGAAGTCGTCGAACGCGATCAACGACGCGGTCGGCGAGATCTTCGCGGAAGACCAGATCTACCGGATCGACCACTACCTCGGCAAGGAGCCGGTACAGAACCTGCTCGCGCTGCGCTTCGGCAATGCGCTGTTCGAGCCGCTGTGGCGCCGCGAATGGGTCGAGAGCATCCAGATCACGATCGCCGAGGAGCTCGGCGTCGAGGCGCGCGGCGATTTCTACGACAATACGGGCGCGCTGCGCGACATGGTGCAGAACCACCTGCTGCAGCTGCTGTCGATCGTCGCGATGGAGCCGCCGCACTCGATGGATTCCGACTCGGTGCGCGACGAGAAGCTGCGCGTGCTGCGCGCGCTCAAGCCGATCGATCCGCGCGACATCGGCAAGGTCGCGGTGCGCGGCCAGTATCATGCGGGCGTGATCAAGGGCGCGCAGGTGCCGGCCTATGCGACCGAGCCGGGCGTGAAGCCCGACAGCCAGACCGAAACCTTCGTCGCGCTGAAGGTCGAGATCGAGAACTGGCGCTGGGCCGGCGTGCCGTTCTTCCTGCGCACCGGCAAGCGTCTGGCCGACCGCGTCGCGGAGATCGTCGTCAACTTCCGCCCGGTGCCGCATTCGGCGCTCGGACCGACCGCGCTGCGCCCCGGTGCGAACCGTCTCGTGATCCGGCTGCAGCCGAACGAGACGATCCGCCTCTACTGCCTCGCGAAGCAGCCGGGCGAAGGGATGAACCTCGCGAGCGTGCACCTCGACCTCGCGTTCGACCAGTTCTTCAAGGAAGGGCAGATGGAGGCGTACCAGCGCCTGCTGCTCGACGTGATCAACGGCCGGCTCGCCCTCTTCGTGCGCCGCGACGAACAGGAGGCCGCATGGCAGTGGGTCGAGCCGATCCTGAACGAATGGGCGCGCACGCTGAAGCCGCCGAAGCCGTACGCGGCGGGCACGTGGGGGCCGGCCGCGTCGAGCGCGATGCTCGCGCAGCACGACACCTGCTGGCTCGAAGAAGAAAACTGATGCAAACCGTTACCGCGTACGCCACCGTACGCGGCAACGCGCCTCACGATTCGTACGATTTGAACAGACAAAGCAGTCCGGAGGAGATGTGATCGAGATCCACGCTTTCGACACCCAGGAAGCGCAAAGCGAAGCGCTCGCGCGCGCCGTCGGCGACGCGCTGCGCGCGGCGCTCGCCGCCCCCGTGCGCCCGACGCTCGCGGTGTCCGGCGGCACCAGCCCGCGCCCGTTCCTGCACACGCTGTCGCATGCGGCGCTCGACTGGGCCGGCGTCGACGTCACGCTGGTCGACGACCGCTGGGTGCCGGACGACGACGCGGCCAGCAACGCACAACTCGTGCGCGACACGCTGCTGCAGCACGCGGCGGCCCCTGCCCGCTTCCTGCCGCTCGTCGACACGCGCACCACGCTCGACGCGCACATCGCCGCGCTGAACGCGAACGCCGACTACCGCGTGCCGACCGTCGCGGTGCTCGGCATGGGCGAGGACGGCCACACCGCGTCGATCTTCGCCGACGCACCCGAATGGGACCACGCGATCACGACGCCCGAGCGTTTCGTCGCCGTGCATCCGGGCGCGGCGCCCCATGCACGCGTGAGCTATTCGCTCGATGCGCTGAAGCGCGTCGACCGGCTGTTCCTGCTGATCGCGGGCGCCCGCAAACGCGACGTGCTCGATGCCGCGGCCGCGTCGCTGCAGAAGAACGCGATTTCCCAACTAGCCAACGACAAGGGGACCCAGCTCGATGTCTACTGGTGCGCAAAGTAAGGCGGTCGTCGCGGGTCAGCATGCCGACGGCCCGCGCCTGCTCGCGGACGTCGGCGGCACCAACGCGCGCTTCGCGCTGGAAACCGGCCCGGGCGAGATCACGCAGATCCGCGTGTATCCCGGCGCCGACTATCCGACGATCACCGACGCGATCCGCAAGTATCTGAAGGATGTGAAGATCAGCCGCGTGAACCACGCGGCGATCGCGATCGCGAACCCGGTCGACGGCGATCAGGTCACGATGACCAACCACGACTGGCGCTTCTCGATCGAGGCGACGCGCCGCGCGCTCGGCTTCGACACGCTGCTGGTCGTCAACGATTTCACCGCGCTCGCGATGGCGCTGCCGGGCCTGACCGATGCGCAGCGCGTGCAGATCGGCGGCGGCACGCGCCGCCAGAACAGCGTGATCGGCCTGCTCGGGCCCGGCACCGGGCTCGGCGTGTCGGGCCTGATTCCGGCGGACGACCGCTGGATCGCGCTCGGCAGCGAAGGCGGTCACGCATCGTTCGCGCCGCAGGACGAGCGCGAGGATCTGGTGCTGCAATACGCGCGCAAGAAGTTTCCGCACGTGTCATTCGAGCGCGTATGCGCAGGCCCCGGCATGGAGATCATCTATCGTGCGCTCGCCGCGCGCGACAAGAAGCGGGTGGCCGCGTCCGTCGACACGGTCGAGATCGTCGAGCGCGCGCATGCGGGCGACGCGCTCGCGCTCGAAGCGGTTGAATGCTTCTGCGGGATTCTCGGCGCGTTCGCAGGCAGCGTCGCGCTCACGCTCGGCGCGCTCGGCGGCGTGTACATCGGCGGCGGCGTCGCGCTGAAGCTGGGCGAGCTGTTCACGCGCTCGTCGTTCCGCGCGCGCTTCGAGGCGAAGGGCCGCTTCACGCACTATCTCGAGAACATCCCGACCTACCTGATCACCGCCGAATACCCGGCGTTCCTCGGCGTGTCGGCGATCCTAGCGGAGCAGTTGTCGAACCGTTCGGGCGGTGCGTCGTCGGCCGTGTTCGAGCGGATCCGCCAGATGCGCGACGCGCTGACGCCGGCCGAGCGCCGCGTCGCCGATCTCGCGCTGAACCATCCGCGCTCGATCATCAACGATCCGATCATCGACATCGCGCGCAAGGCCGACGTGAGCCAGCCGACCGTGATCCGCTTCTGCCGCTCGCTCGGCTGCCAGGGGCTGTCGGACTTCAAGCTGAAGCTCGCGACCGGCCTCACCGGCACGATCCCGATGAGCCACAGCCAGGTGCATCTCGGCGATACGGCCACCGACTTCGGCGCGAAGGTGCTCGACAACACGGTATCGGCGATCCTGCAACTGCGCGAACACCTGAATTTCGAGCACGTCGAGAACGCGATCGAGATCCTGAACGGCGCGCGGCGCATCGAGTTCTACGGGCTCGGCAACTCGAACATCGTCGCGCAGGACGCGCACTACAAGTTCTTCCGCTTCGGGATTCCGACGATCGCGTACGGCGACCTGTACATGCAGGCCGCGTCAGCCGCGCTGCTCGGCAAGGGCGACGTGATCGTCGCGGTGTCGAAGTCGGGACGCGCGCCGGAGCTGCTGCGCGTGCTCGACGTCGCGATGCAGGCCGGCGCGAAGGTGATCGCGATCACGTCGAGCAACACGCCGCTCGCGAAGCGCGCGACCGTCGCGCTCGAGACCGACCACATCGAGATGCGCGAATCGCAGTTGTCGATGATCTCGCGGATCCTGCACCTGGTGATGATCGACATCCTCGCGGTCGGCGTCGCGATCCGTCGCGCGTCGACCAACGGCGAGCTGCCCGAGGCCGTTGCGCAGGCGAAGGCGCGCGCCAGCGACGACGAAACGGCCGACGTGCTCGACTGGCTGAGCCACGGCGCGTCGCCGGCGGCGAAGGACGTCGCGCGGGACTGACGCGCGGCACGGCCACCGCCGCCGCCCGCGTCCCAATGAAAAACGCCACCGGCGCATCGCGCGCGGTGGCGTTTTTCATTGTGCGGCCCCGCTGGCGGTGCGGTTCAGGCGCCCGCTTTCACCGGCCGGCCGTGCCAGCGCAGCACGAGGTAGCGCCCGGCGAAACACAGCACGCCCGACACACCGATCGTCACGCCCATCGCGAACGGCGTGCCGTCCGCGAGTGCGCCGATCGCGACGCTCGCCAGCGCGCCGAGCGCGAGCTGCATCGCGCCGAACACGGCCGCCGACGCGCCCGCGTTGTGCGGATAGCGGTGCATCAGGTCGGTCGTGCAGTTCGCGGACAAAATCCCGACCACGCCGACGACGAAGAACAGGCACACGACGATCGACCACAACCCGCCCCACCCCGTCAGCGCGACGAGCGCGACCGCGAGCGACGCGATGCAGCTCACGAGCGACGCGGCCGCGATGATGCGCAGCGAACCGAGGCGGCCGACGAGCCGCGTGTTCGCGAAGTTGCCGATCATGATCCCGACGACGTTCAGGCCGAACAACAGCCCGTAGTGCTGCGGCGACACGTGGAAATACTCGATGTACACGAACGGCGTCGCGGTGATGTACGAGAACATCGACGCGAACGCCATCCCGCCGCACAGCATGTGCCCCCATGCGACGGGGTCGGACAGGATGCGCCCGTACGATGCGAACGACGCGAGCACGGCCGCGCTCTTGCGCCGCTCCTTCGGCCAGGTTTCGGGCACGCGCAGGTAAGCGGTCGTCGCGCATATCGCGCCGAACACGGCCAGCACGACGAACACGCCGCGCCAGCCGGAGAAACGCAGGATCTGGCCGCCGATCAGCGGCGCGAGCAGCGGCCCGACCGCGGTGACGATCGCGACCATCGACAGCACCTTCGCCGCGTCGCTCGGCTCGTGCGCATCGCGCGCGATCGCACGCGCGAGCACCGACGCGGCGCCGGCGCCGAGCGCCTGCAAAAAGCGCACGACGATCAGCATGTCGATCGAGCCCGCCACGAAGCAGCCGATGCTCGCGAGCGTGAACAGCGCGATCCCGCCGAGCAGCACGGGGCGGCGGCCCCACGTGTCGGACAGCGGGCCGTACAGCAGCATGCCGATCGAGAAGCCGGCCATGAAGCTCGTCAGCGTGCGCTGCGCGGCGCCCGGGGTGACGGAGAAGCCGGCGGCGATCGACGGCAGGCTCGGCAGGTACATGTCGGTGGCGATCGGCCCGCAGGCCGCGAGCGCGCCGAGCAACAGGATCAGCCGGGCATCGGGCCGGCGCCGGACGACGTGGGACATGGGTATCCGGAATGGGAGCCCGCGCGCATCGGGGCGCGCGTGGCGGTGAAGACGGGAAGCCGCGCTGCAAGCGGCGCGTTCAGGCCCATGATTGTACGCGCAACTTTTTTGCGTGCCTCGGACCGCGTGCGGCGGCGGGCGGGGAAACGCCCACGCTCGTCGTGCACCAACAATCGCGCGGGCGGATTCGATTAAGCTTGCTGCCGCCCGCCTCTTTTGTCTGACCCATTCGACGTACGACCGAACCGATGACCGCTTTCCTGCTGATCTGGAGCCCCAAGAAATGGCCATGGCCCGAGTTGCCCGACGTCGCCGCGCGCGTGAAGGCCGGCGAGGCCGTGCATGACGTGTGGGGCTGCGGCTTCGCGCGCGGCATCCTGCCGGGCGACCGCGTGTTCCTGCACCGCGTCGCGAAGGAGCCCAAGGGCGTGTTCGGCTCCGGTTACGTGACGCGCGCGCCGTACAAGGTGCCCGATCCGTCGACCAAGCGCGGCTACCGGCTGTGCATCGACTTCGTGTACGACTGGCTGGTCGACGCGCACCAGGACGTCGTGATCGCGCGCGACGCGCTGCGCGTCCATCCGTATTCGGTACAGACCTGGGATGCGCAGAGCTCCGGCACGTCGATCAAGCCGATGGCCGAAGGCCCGCTCGAAAAGCGCTGGGCCGAGCTGACCGGCAAGCGCAAGCCGCCGCGATAACCGGAAACCGGGTCGAATCAGGCGCGCCTTTTCCGTCAGGCCGATTCCCCCGCGCGCCGAAAGGCCGCGGACCGGTCGGTCGGCCTGCCGCGCGTGTCTCCGGTACAATCAGACGATCGTTCCGCCCAGGCGCCGCGGCCCGTGCACAGGCCCCCGCGCCGTTCTCTCGCAGGTTTCGCTCATGTCCAACAATCAGATCCTCTTCGAACGCGCCCAGAAGACCATTCCCGGCGGCGTCAACTCGCCGGTGCGCGCGTTCCGTTCGGTCGGCGGCACGCCGCGCTTCGTCGCGCGCGCGCAAGGCCCGTATTTCTGGGATGCCGACGGCAAGCAGTACATCGACTACATCGGCTCGTGGGGCCCGATGATCGTCGGCCACGTCCATCCGGAAGTCCTGTCGGCCGTGCAGAACGTGCTCGCCGACGGCTTCTCGTTCGGCGCACCGACCGAAGCCGAGATCGAGATCGCCGAGGAAATCTGCAAGCTCGTGCCGTCGATCGAGCAGGTGCGGATGGTGTCGAGCGGCACCGAGGCCACGATGAGCGCACTGCGCCTCGCGCGCGGCTTCACGGGCCGCAGCCGCATCGTCAAGTTCGAGGGCTGCTACCACGGCCACGCGGATAGTCTTTTGGTCAAGGCCGGCTCGGGCCTGCTGACGTTCGGCAACCCGACGTCGGCCGGCGTGCCCGCCGACATCGCGAAGCACACGACCGTCCTCGAATACAACAACGTCGCCGCGCTCGAGGAAGCGTTCGGCGCGTTCGGCGACGAGATCGCCGCGGTGATCGTCGAGCCCGTCGCGGGTAACATGAACCTCGTGCGCGGCACGCCCGAATTCCTGAACGCGCTGCGCGCACTGTGCACGAAGCACGGCGCCGTGCTGATCTTCGACGAGGTGATGTGCGGGTTCCGCGTCGCGCTCGGCGGCGCGCAGGCGTACTACGGCATCGCGGCCGACCTCACCTGCCTCGGCAAGGTGATCGGCGGCGGGATGCCGGCCGCCGCGTTCGGCGGCCGCCGCGACATCATGGCGCACCTCGCGCCGCTCGGCGGCGTCTACCAGGCCGGCACGCTGTCGGGCAACCCGATCGCGGTCGCCGCGGGCCTGAAGACGCTGCAGCTGATCCAGGCGCCGGGCTTCTACGATGCGCTCACCGCGCAGACCAAGCGGCTCGCCGACGGCCTCGCGGCCGAAGCGCGCGCGGCCGGCGTGCCGTTCGCGGCCGACTCGATCGGCGCGATGTTCGGCCTGTACTTCGCCGAGCGCGTGCCGGGCAGCTTCGCGGAAGTCACGAAGAGCGACACCGAGCGCTTCAACCGCTTCTTCCACCTGATGCTCGACGAGGGCGTGTACTTCGCGCCGTCCGCGTACGAAGCCGGCTTCGTGTCGAGCACGCACGACGACGCGGTGATCGACGCGACGCTCGCGGCCGCGCGCCGCGCGTTCGCGGCACTCGCCGCCTGACCCGGGGCCGCGCGCATGTTCTCGGATACCGATTTCGCCCACATGCAGCGCGCGCTCGCGCTCGCCGCGCGCGGGATGTACACGACCGCGCCGAATCCGCGCGTCGGCTGCGTGATCGTCAAGAACGGCGACGTGATCGGCGAAGGCTTCACGCAGCCGGCCGGCCAGGATCACGCGGAAGTGCAAGCGCTGAAGGACGCGCGTTCGCGCGGCCACGACGTCGCGGGTTCGACCGTCTACGTGACGCTCGAACCGTGCAGTCATTTCGGCCGCACGCCGCCGTGCGCAAACGCGCTGATCGACGCGCGCGTCGCGAAGGTCGTCGCGGCGATGGAAGACCCGAATCCGCAGGTGTCGGGGCGCGGCCTCGGGATGCTGCGCGATGCGGGCATCGACGTGCGCTGCGGGCTGCTCGCGAACGAAGCCGGCGAGCTGAACATCGGCTTCGTGTCGCGGATGACGCGCGGCCGCCCGTGGGTGCGGATGAAGACCGCCGCGTCGCTCGACGGCCGCACCGCGCTGCCGTCCGGCGAAAGCCAGTGGATCACCGGCGAGGCCGCGCGCCTCGACGGGCACGCGTGGCGCGCACGCGCGTGCGCGATCCTCACCGGCATCGGCACCGTGCGCGAGGACAATCCGCTGCTGACCGTGCGCGGCATCGACACGCCGCGTCAGCCGCAGCGCATCCTGGTGGACAGCCGCCTCGACCTGCCGCTCGATGCGCGGCTGCTCGAAGGCGCGCCGCTGCTGATCTTCTGCGGCCGGCTCGACGCTGGCGGCGAAGTCCGCGCGAACGTGCTGAAGTCGCGCGGCGCGGAAATCGTGCCGCTCGCGAATGCGCACGGCAAGGTCGACCTGCCCGCGATGCTGGCGGCGCTCGGCGCACGCGGCGTCAACGAGCTGCACGTCGAGGCCGGCCACAAGCTGAACGGCTCGCTGCTGCGCGAGCGGTGCGTGGACGAACTGCTGGTCTATCTCGCGCCGAGCCTGCTCGGCGCCGACGCGGCCGGCATGTTCGACCTCGCCGCGCCGGCGAGCCTCGATGTGCGCACCCGACTGTCGTTCCACGGTATCGAGCGAATCGGCGACGACCTGCGGATCCTCGCGCGGTTCGCGCCGCCCGACACCTCACACTGAACGGAATCGTCACGATGTTTACCGGAATTGTCGCGGCCGTCGGCCGCATCGAATCGATCGCCCCGCTCGGCGCGTCGCCCGACGCGGGTGTGCGGCTGACCGTGCAGGCCGGCGGCCTCGACCTCGCCGATGTCGCGCTCGGCGACAGCATCGCGATCCAGGGCGCGTGCATGACGGTGATCGAAAAAACCGATACCGCGTTCGACGTCGACGTGTCGCGCGAAAGCCTGAACCGCACGGTCGGCCTCGCACAGCCCGGCGACGTGAACCTCGAGAAGGCGCTGCGCGCGCACGACCGCCTCGGCGGGCATATCGTGTCGGGCCATGTGGACGGGCTCGGCACCGTGTCGCGCTTCGCACCGGTCGGCGAGTCGCACGAACTGCGGATCGTCGCGCCGCGCGAACTCGGCCGCTATCTCGCGTACAAGGGCTCGATCACGGTGAACGGCGTGAGCCTGACCGTCAACACGGTCGACGATCGCGCGGACGGCTGCGAATTCTCGATCAACCTGATTCCGCATACGGTCGAAGTCACGACGCTGCGTCACGTGAAGGCCGGCGACAAGGTCAATCTCGAAATCGACATGATCGCGCGGTACGTGGAGCGGATGCTGTCGGCCTCGCAGGGCGTGCATCAGGACTGATCGTCCGCCTCGTCGCGAACGTAACGACGAGCGATATACCCATACCAACACGCTGCGCCAGCGTCGCGGACGCAGCAATCATCGAGACGAGACGGACGATGGCAAGCAGTCGATCCAGCGGCGACGCGGAAATCACGAGCCGGCGCTCGCAGGCCGAGCGCAGCCACGCGACGCGCGAACGCGTGATCGCCGCAACAATCGGGCTATTGCACACGGAGGGTTACGCCGGAACAACCACGCGCGCCGTCCAGAAGGCGGCCGCGGTCAGCATCGGCGCGTTGCAGCATCAATTCCCGACCAAGGCGATGCTGATGGCGGCCGTGCAGGAGCGCCTGATCCAGGAGCGCCTGAAGCACGTCAAGGCAGCCGCGCAGGATGCCGCGAACCCGCTGGCCCTCGTCGGGCGGTTGCTCGATATCGCCGGTTCGCTGATCGGAACACCATTGTTTGCGGCCAGCATTGAAATCGATCTGGCAAGACGCAGCGACAAGGAACTGGATCAGGCCATCGCCGAAGTCCGCGATCGATCCAGCGACGAATTCATCAAGGTGACCAACACCGTCAGCGAAAGCGCCGGCGACGACGCACGCGAGCGGGTCAGGGAACTCGATCTGCTAACGGGCGCCCTCATTCGCGGGCTGACGGTCGAGGCCGTGACCGAAGGCGACCTCACCGAAGTTGCAGCGGCCTTCGGCACCTGGCGATCGATCGTCCTGCAACTGCTCGGTAACGCCATGGCCTCGCCGACGTACGCCGCCCCCGGAAACGCCGCCCCGCGCCGCTGCGCCGACTGATCGCCGCCCCGGTCCAGACCGGACCGCATTGACCGGCCCTGCCAGCCGACATGGGAGCGAGCGCCCGTCAATCGGGGCACCCCCTCGTTCGAGCCTGTTCCGTCCCGTCCCGCCACGAACCTTTCCTCTATTTACAAGCCATATGTATTGCTTATATCATCGTCCGTACGGTCGAATCGCCGCGCGACACACGAGCGTAGCCGGTAAAGCCATTCGATCGGCTCGCCCGTCGACGCAGCGGGTCGTGCCGAACGACAAATAAAAATCAGGATACCGAATAAAATCAGGAGACAACACGTGAAGAAACGGTTATTGGCGATATGGCTGGCGGGGCTGCCATGTCTGGCCCATGCGCAATCCAGCGTAACGCTGTTCGGCACCACCGGCGGCGGCATACGGTGGGAAAACGGCGTCAAGGGCGGAAGCCGCGTGATGTTCGACAACAACATCGTGTCCGGCAGCAACTTCGGCCTGAAAGGCAGGGAGGATCTGGGCGGCGGCGTCAATGCGATCTTCGCGATGGCCGGCGCCTTCACGCAGGGAACGGGCGCGCTGGCCTCGTCGGGCACGCTGTTCTCCCAGACGGCCTACGTGGGATTGTCGAGCCGCTTCGGACGGCTCACGCTCGGCCGGCAGTTCAATGCCAGCGAGGATCTCGCCATTCTGCTCGATCCGGCGGGCGGTCTCGGCAGCTTGACGACCGAGCCGCCGGTGCTGTTCCTCGGCAACTACTTCACGCTCGACTCGCGCTTCGACAACACGATCAAGTATCTCGGCGAGGCTGGCGGCTTCCGGTTCGCCGCCAGCTACTCCCCGGGCGGCGTGGCCGGCAGCGTGCGCGCCGGAACCAACTTCTCGATCGCCGGGATGTACCAGTATCGAGGCGCGTCGATCGGCGCCACCTACGAGAAAACCTACAGCCCGGACGGCACCGCGAACGCGCAGACGTTCCTGGCCGGCGGCTCGGCGCAACTCGGCCCGGTACGCATGTACCTGTCGAACCTGCTGTTCAGGGCGACCGCCACCGCCCGCCAGCCCGGCGGCGCGACGCGGCGCGACAACGTTCAACTGGTCGGCTTCGCATGGCAGGCGGCGCCGGCAATACAGGTATCCGGCGCGTTCTACTACGACGCCGGCCGCAATCTCGGCAACGTAGCGGGCGCGAACGGCCACAAGCTGACGTCGTGGCTGGTGGCCGAATACTTCCTGTCGAAGCGCACCGAACTCTACGCGGAAGTGGACCGCAACGGCTTTACCGGCGCCTACAAGAGCGACCCGGCGAACATCGGCGCACTCGGGCTGCGTCCCGGTGGCAGCGGCGTCACCGGTGCATCGATCGGCATGATCACCCGGTTCTGAACCGGCTTCATGCAACCGTGCTTCGCCGCCGGACACGTTGCCGGCGGGCGTTGCGGGATTTCAAACACGTGGAGAAAAACCGATGAAAAAACTCGCTGGAACGCTGTTGCATCTGGCACTGGCTGCAACGTGCATGACGAGCGCCGGTCTGGCCGGCGCACAGGGCGTCGCCGAGCGCCCCGACCTCGCATCGGGCGCGGCCTCGCGCACGGCAATCGAGCCGGCGTCCGGAATCGATTCGACGAAGGCACGCAAGACAACGGATCGCGTCCTGCGCAAGCGCACCCAGGCGGCGCTCGCGCGGGCAAAAGGATTGAACGCGTCGCGCATCATCGTCCGCGTGCACAACGGCGAGGTGACGCTGCAAGGCTCCGTCAGCGATTCGCAGCAGGCGGACCTGGCGGTCGACGCGGCACGTCGGGCCAGCGGCGGCACGGTGCGCAACCAGCTCCGCCTCACCGGCCAGCTGCTGTGAGCGCGCGACGGACAACGACCGCCCCTCCTCTCGAATCAAGGATGACGTATCAATGATGAAAGCACCCGCATCCGGAGCAACGCGTGCCCGACACGCGCCGTCCTCGTCCCGCTTCATTCTCGGTCTTCTCTGCACCCTTTCCTGCTGCGTGCCCACGCTCGCGCAGGCTTCGCTGCCGCTGATGCCCGTCCCGAAATCGCTGGAAACGGCGGACGGATCATTGGCCGTGCGAGGCGCGTTCGGCCTGAACTGGCATGGCTGCAACAGCACGCTGCTCGATCGGGCCGGTCAACGCTTTCAGCGCGACGTCGATCGCCTCGCCGGCGTCGATCCCGACGACACGGTGGGGCCGAGCCTCGACATCGATTGCCGGAGCGGCGATCCGGCCTCCAAGGCCGACGCCGGGAAGGAAGCCTACCGGCTCGCCATCGGCACGAACGGCGTTCAATTGCGCGCCGACGGCCTCACGGGCGTGCTGCGCGGCCTGGCGACGCTGCGCCAGCTGATTCGGCATGCCGGCCGGGAGGTCTCGCTCCCGCTGCTGACCGTGGACGATGCGCCGCGCTTCGCGTGGCGCGGCATCATGATCGACGTCGCACGTCACTTCATGACGGTGTCGACGCTGAAACGCCAGATCGACGCGATGGAGCTCGTCAAGCTCAACGTCCTGCATTTGCACCTGAGCGACAACGAAGCCTTCAGGGTGGAAAGCCTGCGCTATCCGGCGTTGCAGAAATCGGCCGCGGACGGGCGGTACTACACGCAGGCTGAGATGCGCGATCTGGTCGCGTATGCCGCCGATCGCGGCGTGAGAATCGTGCCGGAATTCGACCTGCCGGGCCACACGGGCGCGATCGTCACCGCCTATCCGGAACTCGGCGCCGGCCGCTTCGACCGGCACGATCCGCAATCGGTGATGAACGTCGCGCTCGATCCGGCGAACGAGCGCACCTATCGATTCGTGGACCGGTTGCTCGGCGAGATGGCGACTCTGTTTCCCGACCGTTACCTGCACGTCGGCGGCGACGAGCTGGGGCCGAAAGCCTGGTCGGACAACCCGGCCATCGTGGCGTTTGCGCGCGAGAAACGGCTTGCGTCGCCGAGGGCGCTCGAAGCGTATTTTCAGGCCCGGATCCGCGCAATCGCCGCCAAATACGGCAAGAAGACGATCGGCTGGGACGAAGTGGCCGATCTGCCGGACTACGGCGACACCGTCATCCAGACATGGCGCACGTCGAACGGCATTTCAAAGGTGGCGGAGGCCGGCGGCAAGGTGATCGTGTCGTCGGGCTACTACCTCGATCATCAGTTGCCCGCCAGCGCCTACTACGGCGTGGATCCGACCGATCCCGGAGCATTCGGCATCACGGCGCAGGAAGCCGACGCGGCCCGGAAGATCAGTCCGCGCGTGCGTCACGTGGTGGACGGTTTCGTGGTCGCGCCACGGCCCCCGCTGACGCCCGCGCAACAGCGTCTCATACTCGGTGGCGAGGCCGCGCTATGGAGCGAGCAGGTCACCGACGAAATGCTCGATGCGAAACTCTGGCCCGTTTCCGCCGCGATCGCCGAACGCTTCTGGTCGCCGGCCGACGTGCGCGACCTCGACGATATGTACGCACGCCTGTTCACCACGCAGAACGCGCTGCGATTGCTGGGGCTTCAGGATCGCGGCAACCGCGAGCGCATGGTCGCGAGGCTGGCGCCCGATCGGGCCGGCGCCGTGGAGACGTTGCTCGACACGGTTCGTCCGGTGCAATTCATCGGCCATGATCGCACCAAGCGGGCGGCGCTCGCCGGCAAGCCGGCCGGCGACAGGCAGGCGTCGACGGGGCTTGCCGACGCGACAGCGATCGATACCCCGCTCGCGCACCGCTTTCTCGGGGACGTGCAACGCCTGGTGAACGGCGACCGTTCGCGCGCGGCGCCGCTCGAGGCGCAACTGCGGATATGGCGGGATAACCCGACGCTGTACCGGGATGCCGCCGCCGGGCGACCGGAACTGGAAGCGGCGCTGCCGGTATCAGACGACCTCGCGGAAATGGCGCGCGGCGGGCTGGCCGCGATCGAGGCGTTGCGCAACGGACAAACAATGCCCGCGGACGCCGCGGCGCGCGTGGCCGCGGTACTCGACCGGGCAGCGGCTGCGGAGCAGGCTTCGTCGACCTACCTGCGCTCGGCGATGATGGCACAACCGCCGGCCGACCTGATCGTCACGATTGCGCCCGGCATCCGGGCGCTCGTCAAGGCCGCTGCCCCGGCGAGCGGAACCGGCGGTTCAAACCCAGCCCGTCAGGACTGACCGGCATTCGCCTGCGGCCGGCCGCAGGCGACCTGGCCCGTTCGGCAGCCGGATGCGCATCGCAATCCGGCTGCCGTACCCCGCTTGCGACACGCACAGCCGTCCCTCCTTCCGCGTCGCCCCGGGCACTCGACCGCTCCCGGTCCCAGCGTCGCGCCTGCCCTGCCCCCGCGCATCCGACCGCCGGGCAGCGTGTCGAAGGTCGAATGCGCCACCCTGGCCAGACGGCCAACGACACGCACGAGCCATCCCGTCGCGCTAAGATGCAACGGCAGCGGTTTCGGCGCCGCGACGCACGAAGCGCCGCGTGTCGGCTGCCCCTCTTCCTCAAGGAGTCGTCCCCATGTCCATCTCGATGTACCAGGCTTCGCTGCCCGTCCTGATCCGCGGCCTCACCAACCTGCAGCACATCCTCGGCAAGGCGCAGGCCCATGCGGCGGAAAAGCAGATCGATCCGTCGGTATTCATCGGCGCACGCCTCTATCCGGACATGCTGCCGCTCGTCCGCCAGGTCTACATCGCGACCGACACGGCCAAGGGCTGCGCCGCGCGGCTCGCCGGCGCCGAGATCCCGAGCTACCCGGATGTCGAGCAGACCTTCGACGAACTGCATGCACGCATCCAGAAGACGATCGACTACCTCAAAAGCTTCGACGCCGCGCAGATCGACGGCAGCGAGGCGCGCCAGATCGTGCTGAAGATGCGCGTCGGCCCGATCGAGTTCACCGGCCAGTCGTACCTGCTGAATTTCGTGCTGCCCAACTTCTTCTTCCACGTGACGACCGCGTACGACATCCTGCGCCACAGCGGCGTCGAACTCGGCAAGCTGGACTACCTCGGCGGGCGCAACGAGCACGCGTGACGCGCGGCCGGGCAACGCCCGGCCCGCAACCGTCCGCACCCGCGCGCAGGCCGGCCGCAGCGCTTTCCGGAGCACTCGCCGGCCCCGCGCGGCCCGCGTCAGCCGAAACGCCGCCCGGCTGGCGTAAAATACGCACTTTCCTCTTTCTCACCCCTTTATGACGCTCGCCTCCACGCTCGACATCATCGCCGAGCTGAAAGCCGGCCGGATGGTGATCCTGGTCGACGAAGAAGACCGCGAAAACGAGGGCGACCTCGTGATCGCCGCCGAATTCGTCACGCCGGAAGCGATCAACTTCATGGCCAGGTATGGCCGCGGCCTGATTTGTCTGACGTTGACGCAGGAACGCTGCAAGCAGCTGCACCTGCCGCTGATGACCTACCGCAACGGCACGCAGTACGGCACGGCGTTCACGGTCAGCATCGAAGCGGCCGAAGGCGTGACGACCGGCATCTCGGCCGCCGACCGTGCGCACACGATCGCCACGGCGGTCGCGCACGACGTGCGCCCCGAGCACATCGTGCAGCCGGGCCACGTGTTCCCGATCATGGCGCAACCGGGCGGCGTGCTCGTGCGCGCCGGCCATACCGAAGCCGGCTGCGACTTCACCGCGCTCGCGGGCCTCACGCCCGCCGCGGTGATCTGCGAGGTGATCAAGGACGACGGCACGATGGCGCGCCTGCCGGACCTGCTCGAGTTCGCGAAGGAACACAACCTGAAGATCGGCACGATCGCCGACCTGATCCAGTACCGCAGCCGCACCGAATCGATCATCGAACGGATCGCCGAGCGCACGATGCAGACCGCGCACGGCACGTTCCGCGCGGTGCTGTACCGCGACCAGCCGAGCGGCTCGCCGCATATCGCACTGGTGCGCGGCACGCCGTCGCCCGACGTCGATACGCCGGTGCGCGTGCACGAGCCGCTGTCGGTGCTCGACCTGCTCGAGACGGGCATCTCGACACACTCGTGGACGCTCGACGCCGCGATGCGCGACATCGCGGAACGCGACCTCGGCGTGATCGTGCTGCTCAACTGCGGCGATACGAAGGAACACCTGATCGACGTCTTCAAGGCGTTCGACGAGGAAGAAAAGGCCGCTGCGCTCAAGCGCCGGCCGGTCGATTTCAAGACGTTCGGCATCGGCGCGCAGATCCTGCGCGATGTCGGCGTCGGCAAGATGCAGGTGCTGTCGAATCCGCGCAAGCTGGGCAGCATGTCCGGCTACGGCCTCGAAGTCACGGGCTTCATTCCGATGCCCGGCGGCGAAGCCAAGTCCTGCCCGGCGTCCCACGCGTAACCCGCCACGGCGCTTTCGCCCTATAACCGTTCATCCACACCACGGACCAGATCATGGAAATCGGACAATACCAACCGAATCTCGAAGGCGACGGCCTGCGTATCGGCATCGTGCAATCGCGCTTCAACGAACCCGTGTGCAACGGCCTCGCCGACGCATGCGTCGAAGAACTGGAACGCCTCGGCGTCACCGGTGAAGACGTGCTGCTCGTGTCGGTGCCCGGCGCGCTGGAAATCCCGCTCGCGCTGCAGAAGCTCGCCGAAAGCGGCCAGTTCGACGCGCTGATCGCGCTCGGCGCGGTGATCCGCGGCGAGACCTACCATTTCGAACTCGTGTCGAACGAGAGCGGCGCGGGCATCACCCGCATCGGCCTCGACTTCAACCTGCCGATCGCGAACGCGGTCCTGACGACCGAAAACGACGAGCAGGCCGTCGCGCGCATGACCGAAAAGGGTCGTGACGCCGCACGCGTCGCGGTCGAGATGGCCAACCTGACGATGGCGCTCGACCAGCTCGGCGACGACGAGGACGAAGAGGAAGACGAAGACGACGAAGAGGAGCGCGCATGAAGAAGAGCGCCCGCCGACAATCGCGCGAGCTGGCGACGCAGGGCCTGTACCAGTGGCTGCTGTCGAACGCGCCCTCCGGCGAGATCGACGCGCAACTGCGCGGCGCGCTCGGTTACGACAAGGCTGACAAGGAACTGCTCGAAGCGATCCTGCACGGCGTGATCCGCGAGCATGCGACGCTCGTCGAAGCGCTGGCGCCGTCGCTGGACCGTCCGATCGAGCAGCTGTCGCCGGTCGAACGCGCGGTGCTGCTGATCGCGACGTTCGAGCTCACCCACCATGTCGAAACGCCGTACCGCGTGATCATCAACGAAGCCGTCGAACTCGCGAAGACGTTCGGCGGCTCCGACGGCTACAAGTACGTGAACGGCGTGCTCGACAAGCTGGCCGCGAAGCTGCGCCCCGCCGAAACGCAGGCGCGTCGCAACGGCTGATACCGTTGGTTTGTCCACGGGCGCGCAAGCGCCCGTTTTTCATTCTTTTCCCCCTCCGCCCTGCCCGCCGATGAATACCACCGCCGATTCGCTCGTCACGCTCGCCGCACGCGTCGACGCGATCCAGCCCTTCCATGTGATGGAACTGATGAAGGAGGCACAGCGGCTCGAGTCCTTGGGACGCGATGTTATCCACATGGGCATCGGCGAGCCGGATTTCACCGCGCCGGAGCCGGTCGTCGAGGCCGCCGCGGCCGCGCTGCGCCGCGGCGTCACGCAGTACACGAGCGCGCTCGGCATTGCGCCGCTGCGCGAGGCGATCGCCGCGCACTATGCGCGCGCGTACGGCCTCACGATCGCCCCCGAGCGGATCGTCGTGACGGCCGGCGCATCGGCCGCGCTGCTGCTCGCGTGCCTCGCGCTGGTCGGCCGCGACGACGAAGTGCTGATGCCCGACCCGTCGTATCCGTGCAACCGGCACTTCGTCGCGGCGGCCGAAGGTCGCCCGGTGCTCGTGCCGAGCGGCCCGGACGCGCGCTTCCAGCTCACCGAGAACGACGTCCGCACGCACTGGAACGCGCGCACGCGCGGCGTGTTGCTCGCGTCGCCGTCGAACCCGACCGGCACGTCGCTCGAACCGGACGAACTGAAGCGGATCGTCGAAGCGGTGCGCGCACGCGGCGGCTTCACGATCGTCGACGAGATCTACCAGGGGCTCAGCTACGACGCCGCGCCCGTGTCGGCGCTGTCGTTCGGCGACGACGTCATCACCGTGAACAGCTTCTCGAAGTATTTCAGCATGACGGGCTGGCGGCTCGGCTGGCTCGTCGTGCCGCCCGCGCTCGTCGGCACGTTCGAGAAGCTCTCGCAGAACCTGTTCATCTGCCCGTCCGCGCTCGCGCAGCATGCGGCGCTCGCCTGCTTCGAACCCGCGACGCTCGACATCTACGAAACACGCCGGCTCGAATTCAAGCGCCGCCGCGATTTCATCGCACCGGCGCTCGAACGGCTCGGCTTCACGGTGCCGGTGATGCCGGACGGCGCGTTCTACGTGTATGCGCATTGCGGCGGCGTGGCCCACCCGGCGGCCGGCGACAGCGCCGCGCTCACGCAGGCGATGCTGCACGACGCAGGCGTGGTGCTGGTGCCCGGCATGGACTTCGGTGTCCATGCGCCGCACGACTATATCCGCCTGTCCTATGCGACGGCCTACTCGCGGCTCGAAGAGGCCGTCGACCGGCTCGCGGCGCTGTTCGGCCAGCACTGACGCCGCGGCCGGCGCACCGGCCGCTTCATGTACCGCAAAAGGAAAAGGCACCCGAATCGGGTGCCTTTTGCATGTCGTGCCGGCCGGCGCCGCGCGGCGCCTGTGACGTTACGCGCCGAGCTCCGAATGATCGGCGTGCGACTGCTTCGCGGTATCGACGCTCGCGTCGTCCTGCGAGGCGGCTTCCTTCGGCGCCGCCTTGACCGACGTCGTGCCGTCGAGCGTCGCATGCACGCGCTTCGCGCCGCCTGCCGCAGCCGTCACGGCAGCGGCGGTGACGATCGGCTTCGCGGGTTGCGCGGGCGCCTGCGGCGCGTTGAGCGGCACGCTGCGGCCACGCGCGACGTCGCGCAGGCGGCCGCGCTCGGCCATCACCTTCGAGCCGTAGCCGTTGTCGTCGGGGTTCGTCGAGCCGTTGTACAGGCGCAGGCCGGTCGCGAGCGAACCGCCGCGCGCGATGCAGTCCTTCAGCACCAGTGCGCCGACCTGCAGGTTCGCGAGCGGCTGCAGCGCGGTGTCGGTGCCGCCGAAATACTCGAACTTGTCGGAATGGACCTTCGACATGACCTGCATCAGCCCCTTCGCGCCGACGCCGCTTTCGGCGTACGGGTTGAAGCCCGACTCGATCGCCATCACGGACAGCAGCAGCAGCGGATCGAGGCCGACGTCACGACCGGTCTGGAACGCCGCCTTGACGAGCTGCCCGAGCGGCTCCTGGGCGACGCGGTAACGGCGCGACAGATAGGTGGCGACGAGCGCCTGTTCGCGGTTCGACGCGAGCGCGCGATCGTCGCGGGCATCGGCGGCCACGCGCTGAATCGGAATCAGTTTCGCAAGCGCGACGGGCGACGGGCCGTTACGGGCCGGATCGGACGCATCGCCCTGGGCGCCCTGAGCGGCGGTTTCCGGTGCGACATCGAGGCCGACCGCAAGCGCATCCGTTTCGGGACTCTCTTCCTGCTGCGGCTGCGCGCCGGCAGGCGCGAAGTTCGGCAGCGGATGGCCGGACAGCAGACGGGCCGGACCGGCCTGCACGGCCGCGGACACGACCGGCATCAGCTTCGCGGCGAGCGTGCCGCGGACGGTTGGCAGCAGCCACAGTGCAAGCGCAACCGCGACAGCAAAACAGCCGACAACGCTGAATAGATGGTGACTGACACGCGTCCCGCGACGCAGCATGTTGCGCACGATTTGCGCATGCTGCTCAGTGGGACGCCACGATAACCAAGCGTTCATTCAGATCATCTCCCATGAACATGACTCGTGCGGCTCGCTCAGCTCGATGGCGAGACAGAAAACGCGCCGCGGAATCACGACGCCGCACGCCTTGGTTGGGACGCGCAAGCATCGGGGGAAACGGTATAAGTACCGTTCGAGGCCACGGTGTAAGAGGGCCGGCGCCTTCGCACAGTGGGCGAGGCGGGCATACGCGGTGGCACCCACGCAAAAAACCAGCGTCTGGTAGCGCTGGCTGGGACTACGACAAAAGCCGTCGAAGACGCCGTGCAGGATTCGGCGGACGGTGACGCGCTGCGTCAAAGATCGGTGATTGGCGGCTCGAAGCCTTTTACCCTGCAGCCAATGTGAGCGGATTCTAGCAGGGTTTTATAGATCGTCAACACTATAAAACTTCGAAATCATAACAAAAAGTAATTTTGAATCGCTCTTCAGAACGCAATCCCCGTGCCGTAGGGGGTTTGCGCGCGGTCGACTTTTTTCTGCGCCGGGCGGCCGCGCGGCTGCGCGGGTAAAATCGTCGGTCGATTCGGGGTCGCAGCCGGCCGTTGCACCCGCCCACCGCTGCCCGTCCCTGCGGGTGGCCCGGACCTTCTTCATGAAATACAAAGACTTACGCGATTTCATTCAGCGCCTCGAGGCGCTCGGCGAACTGCGGCGCGTCACGCAGCCGGTGTCGCCCGTGCTCGAAATGACCGAGCTGTGCGACCGCGTGCTGCGCGCCGGCGGCCCCGCGCTGCTGTTCAACGCGCCGCCCGGCCATGCGTTCCCGGTGCTCGGCAACCTGTTCGGCACGCCGCGCCGCGTCGCGCTCGGGATGGGCGTCGATGCGGGCGACGATGCCGCGCTCGGTTCGCTGCGCGATCTCGGGCGCCTGCTGTCCGCACTGAAGGAACCCGATCCGCCGAAGAGCCTGAAGGACGCCGGCAAGCTGCTGTCGCTCG
The DNA here is from genome assembly GCF_902832865.1 of Burkholderia sp. BCC0397. Taxonomy (NCBI): domain Bacteria; kingdom Pseudomonadati; phylum Pseudomonadota; class Betaproteobacteria; order Burkholderiales; family Burkholderiaceae; genus Burkholderia; species Burkholderia sp. BCC0397. The sequence continues at coordinate 424,139 of NZ_CADFDL010000003.1, forward strand.
CGAAGGCGGTGTGGGACATGGCGCCGAAGTCGGTGTCGTCGCCGCCGTGCCAGGAGATCGTCTGGGAAGGCGCCGACGTCGACCTGAACAAGCTGCCGATCCAGACCTGCTGGCCCGGCGATGCGGGGCCGCTCGTCACGTGGGGCCTGACGGTCACGCGCGGGCCGAACAAGTCGCGCCAGAACCTCGGCATCTACCGTCAGCAGTTGATCGGCCGCAACAAGCTGATCATGCGCTGGCTCGCGCATCGCGGCGGCGCGCTCGACTTCCGCGAGTTCGCGCTGCAGAACCCGGGCAAGCCGTACCCGGTCGCGGTCGTGCTCGGCGCTGATCCGGCCACGACGCTCGGCGCGGTCACGCCCGTGCCCGATTCGCTGTCCGAGTATCAGTTCGCCGGCCTGCTGCGCGGCAGCCGCACGGAACTCGCGAAGTGCCTGACGCCCGGCGTCGACACGCTGCAGGTGCCGGCGCGCGCGGAGATCGTGCTCGAAGGCTTCATTCATCCGCAGGAAGGCGCCCCTGCCCCCGCGCCGGCCGGCGCACCGCCACGGCCGGCCGGCAATGCGGCGGCCGCGTACGAACACGCGCTCGAAGGGCCGTACGGCGACCACACCGGCTATTACAACGAGCAGGAGTGGTTTCCGGTGTTCACCGTCGAGCGCATCACGATGCGCCGCGACGCGATCTACCACTCGACCTACACGGGCAAGCCGCCCGACGAGCCCGCGGTGCTCGGCGTCGCGCTGAACGAGGTGTTCGTGCCGCTGCTGCAGAAGCAGTTCACGGAAATCACCGACTTCTACCTGCCGCCCGAAGGCTGCAGCTACCGGATGGCTATCGTCCAGATGAAGAAGAGCTACGCGGGCCACGCGAAGCGCGTGATGTTCGGCGTGTGGAGCTTCCTGCGGCAGTTCATGTATACGAAGTTCATCGTGGTCGTCGACGAGGACGTGAACATCCGCGACTGGAAGGAAGTGATCTGGGCGATCACGACACGCGTCGACCCGGTGCGCGACACGGTGATGGTCGACAGCACGCCGATCGACTATCTCGACTTCGCGTCGCCGGTGGCCGGACTCGGCTCGAAGATGGGGCTCGACGCGACCAACAAGTGGCCGGGCGAAACCAGCCGCGAATGGGGCCGCCCGATCGAGATGGACGCGGCCGTGAAGGCGCGCGTCGACCGGCTGTGGCAGGAGATCGGTCTCTGACGCCATGCGGCCGGCGCCCGCCGGCCCGCGCATCGCAATCGCCGCACGCACCCAGAAGATGAGCTTTCCGCCCGCCTCCATGCTGTCCGACGGATTCTTTCTGTCGCTATCGTTGTGTCTCGACATCGGCCTCGTGAACGTCGCGATGCTGTCGCTGACGCTGTCGCACGGCTTCCGGCCGGGCTTCTGGCTCGGCGTCGGGTCGTGCGTCGGGGATCTCGTCTACGCGGCGCTCGCGCTCGCGGGGATGGCCGTGCTGCTGCAGTTCGAACCCGTGCGCTGGATCGTGTGGATCGGCGGCGGCGCGGTGCTGCTGTTCCTCACGTGGAAGATGGCGCGCGAAGCGCTGGCGCCCGTCAAGGCAGCCGACGACGACGCGGACGACGCACCGCCGCCGCGGGCGAGCGCACGGCGCAGTTTCGTGCGCGGGATGCTGCTCGCGATGTCGTCGCCGAGCGCGATCCTGTGGTTCGCGGCAGTCGGCGGCGCGCTGATCGCGAAAGCCGGTGCGACCACCCCGGCGACCGCGTCGGTGTTCCTGTCGGGCTTTTTCCTCGGCGGCCTCGCGTGGACGCTCTTCATGTGCACGCTCGCGAGCCAGGGCCGCAAGCGCGCGGGCGCCGGCCTGATGCGTGCGTGCCATGTCGCGTCGGCGCTGCTGTTCGCATATTTCTCGTACAGCGTGATCGTCGGCGGCTACCGCGACCTGATCGTGCACGCGGTGTAATCGCGGCCGCCCTGCCGGGCCGCGCACGGAATGGCAGCCCCAATGAAAAACGGCGCAGCGCCCCTCGCGGGACGTTGCGCCGTTTTGCCGCGCGGTCAGGCCGCGCGGGACGAATCAGCGACGCCAGCCGTGATGGCCCCAGCCGCCGTAACCATGGCGCCAGTACGGGCGACCGTAGTAGCCACCACCGTAGCCGCCGACGACCACGGCGGGCGGCGGTGCATAGTAGGCCGGCGCCGGCGCGTAATACACGGGCGGCGGCGGCGCGTAGTACACGGGCGGCGGCGGTGCATAGACGGGATACGCGGGTGCGACCGGGATACCGATGCCGACCCCGATCGACACGTGAGCCTGCGCGGCGCTTGCGGCACCCAGGCCCAACGCGGCGGCGGCGATGAACGGAATGAGCTTTTTCACTTCGATTCTCCTGCTGGAGCGGGACTTTAGGCGCTCCTGTCGGCAACGGCGGGCATGCACGTCGCATGGAAGCAATGTAGCGAAAACCCGGCCCGCGCGTATCGTGCATTTGTTGCAAATTGCAATTGCACGCGGCCGGAGTCGCCGTCCAGCGCGGGACCCGGCGTGGGCGGCAAGCCTTGCGGGTCGCGCGATTCCGTCCGAGGAGTCGGGTCGCTGCACGACGACCGGTCAGTCTTACCGGATCCGGCGCGCGCAGCAGGCGCGCGTGCGTAATGAACGATTACAAATTCGAGACAACACGCCGACATTTCAAGCGGGATGCGGCGCCCAGTGTTTCGGGGTCGGATTCGGCAATCCTGATTCGACCGCGATGCCGGACTCCAGCCCGCACCTCGATTGCACCGCGTACCGGTAATTCATACGTGCAGCCGGCCTTCCGCGACACCGCCGTCATTCCTGCGATACTGGCGGCTGCTTCGTTTTCGCTTACATCCGCTGCCATGCCGCTTCCCGACACACCCCGCCTCGGCTTCATCGGCGCCGGCCGCCTCGCGCGCTGTGTCGCGCAGCGTTTCGCGCAGGCCGGCTTCCCCGTCGTCGCGATCGCGAGCCGCACGCCCGCCTCGGCCGCCGGCCTCGCCGCGCGCATCGACGGCTGCCGCGCGGTCGATACCCCGCAGCAGGTGGTCGACGCCGCCGACCTGATCTTCGTGACGACGCCCGACGATCATCTCGCGTCGAGCGCCGCGGCGCTGCGCTTCGACGCATCGCGCGCCGCCGGCCAGGCGGTCGTCCATTGCAGCGGCGCGTCGGCGGTCGCGCTGCTCGATCCGGCGAAGCGGCAAGGCGCGGCCACTGGCGGCTTCCATCCTCTTTATCTGTTCGGCGGCACCGATGCCGACCTCGCGCGCATCGACGGCTGCTCGGTCACGATCGAAGCGGACGGTGCGCTGCACGCGACGCTGCTGCGACTTGCCGCCGCACTCGGCTGCCATCCGCTGTCGATTCCGGCCGGCGGCCGGATGCTGTATCACGCGGCCGCCCACTACGCGGCGAGCTTCGCGCTGTGCGGGCTGTCGGAAGCGGTCGAGCTATGGCGCGGCCTCGGTTTCGACGAGGAAGCGGCGCTGCGCGCGCTGTTGCCGATGCTCGCCGGCACGATCGAGACCGCGCGCGACAAGGGGCTCGCGAATGCGCTGTCCGGGCCGGTGTCGCGCGGCGACACGGGCATCGTCGAGCGCCAGCTCGCGCTGCTCGAGGCGCGCGGCGGCGATCACGCGGCGCTGTACGCGCTGCTGACGCGCCGCGCGGTCGCGCTCGCGGCGAAGCGCGCGACGCCGCCGGCATCACTGCCGGCGCTGGCCGAAGCCGTCGAAACGTCGCTCGCGCGCGTGGCCGCGCACCCCTCCCCGTCGCGAGACGAGGCGTGATAATGTGTCGGCCGATGCGCCGCCAACCGGCGTTGGCGGCCGCACGCTACTGACTGTATAAAAAGGATGCCAACGATGTTCGGCGAGATCGCCCGTTTTCTGCTCAATACCGTCTTCACGCTATTCGGCGCCGCGCTGATTCTGCGCGTCTGGATGCAGGCCGTCCGCGTGCCGCCGTACAACCCCGTCACGCAAGCCGTGCTGCAGGCGACCAACTGGCTCGTGCTGCCGCTGCGCCGCGTGATCGCGGGCGTACGCGGCATCGACTGGGCCAGCGTCGTCGCCGCGCTGCTCACCGCGCTCGTCTATGTCGTGCTGATGGTCGTGATGGCTGGCTTCGATCCGGCCGCCGTGATCGCGACACTCGTCGTGGTCGCGCTGCTCACCGTCGTGAAGTGGGCGCTCAATCTCGTGATCTGGATGACGATCCTGATGGCGCTGCTGTCGTGGCTCAACCCGCGCTCGCCGGCGATGCCGATCCTCTACCAGCTCACCGCGCCGTTCCTGAACCCGCTGCGCCGCGTGATCCCGAACCTCGGCGGCATCGACCTGTCGCCGATCCTGCTGTTCGTGATCGTGCAGGTGCTGCTGATGATCGTCACGCGCGCCGCCGTGTCGCTGACGATGTTCGGCATCTGATCCGGCGCGACACCTACACCGCCGGCCCCTGCGCCGGCGGTGCGCCGAGCGTGTCGATCACGCCGAACTGCGCCGGCATCATCGCGTAGCACACCCGCACTTTCTCGTGCGACAGCCGCTCGAGCAGCCGCTGCGCCTCGTCCTCGGTGACGATGAATTCGACCTCGATCGCGAGCGAGCCCTGCAGTTCGAAGAAGCGATCCTCGTGCAGCACGCGATGCTGGCCGAAACCGGCCATCGCGCGAAACGCGGACCCGCCCGCGACACCCATCCGGTTCGCCTCTTCCAGCAGCCACTCCCACAGCGGCTTCCAGTGCAGCCGGTGCTGCTCGTGCACGTAGAAGCGCAAAAAGACCCTGTCCATCGCTCCCTCCGATGGCGGCCCGCTCAGGCCGCCGCGAGCCACGCGCGCGCGGTCCACATGCCGAGCGCCGTCAACGCGAACGATCCAGTCAAGTGTAGGGCAGCCACCGCCAACGCCCATCCGAATTCGCCCTCGAACGCGTGCGTCATCACTTCGACCGAATAGGTCGAGAACGTCGTGAGGCCGCCGAGAAAGCCCGTGATCACGAACAGCCGCCACTCGGGCGGCAACCCGACGCGGGCCGTGAATAAGACGGCAGCCACGCCGATCACGTAGCCGCCGAGCAGGTTCGACGCGAGCGTGCCGAGCGGCACCGCGGGAAAGAACGCGTTGAGCGCGAGGCTCAGGAACCAGCGCAGCAACGCGCCGAGCCCGGCGCCGACGAAGATCGCGACGATCGAATAGAACAAGGGCACTCCTCACGGGCGGCGCCGCGCGGCGCACGCGGCCTACGCTGAACTGTATGCGGAATCGCGCCGCGCCGGCAATGCCGACGGGCCGGGCCACATGCGCATTCCGTAGCCGGCAGGCGCGGGGGCTCGACGCCAGCTACGACGCGAATCCGTCAGGCGGTTTCACGGCATGCGACTCGGCGATATGTCCGGGGCAAACCGGCTGGTTCCAGGTCGACGGCGCGAACGCGGGCGTGCCGCAATGGTCGGCGCTCGTGCAGGCGCTCGCCGCACGGCCGTCATCGCGCGGCTTCGGCGGGTCGACGCGAGGCGCGGGGCTCAGCCGCCGCGCCTCGCGCGCTCGAGCGCGTTCAGCGTCGCCAGCGCACCGCCCTTCAGCCCGATCACGTCCGCCCGGCGCGCATGCGCTTCGCGCGCGTTGATGCGGATCACGTCGGCACCGAGCCGTTCGCTCAACAAGCGCACGGTCGGAATCGCGGTGCCCGCGCCGATCTCGACCACGGCGACGCGCCCGGCCCGCGCGATCCAGTCTTCCAGTGCGCGCTCCTGCGCGTCGTAGCGCGCACCGAGCCAGCCGGTGTCGCCGAACATCAGGATGTTCGGCCGCGCAAGCCCGCCGCAGTGGGGGCAGCACGGCATGTCGCCCACCAGGCGGCACGTCGTTTCGTCGACCTCCGGCACGAACGGCGCCGCGTCCCACGTGTCGTCCGTGCACGGGCGCAGGCATTGCATCGCATGAATCGAGCCGTGGATCTCGACGATGCGCGCCGGATCGAAGCCGGCTTTCTGGAACTGGCCGTCGACGTTGCTGGTCAGCACGAAGCCGCCGTTCGGCTTCGCGTCGATCCAGCGGCGCAGGATCGCGAAGCCCGCGTGCGGCACCGTCGCGCGGTAGAGCGCGAGACGGTGTCCGTAGAACCCCCATGCGAGCGGCGCACGCGCACGAAACGCGTGCGGCGACGCGATCTCGTGGAATTCGAAACGCTCGTGACGCAGCGCCGGATACGCGCGCCAGAAGCCGTCCGTGCCGCGAAAATCGGGCAGCCCGGAATCGACGCCGATGCCCGCGCCGGCCGTGACGAGCAATGCGTCGGCGCGCCCAAGTGCGTCGACGGCGGACGCGACGAGGTCAGCGGGAAGCGACGCGGCGGCGGAATCAGCGGGATCGGAAAACGGCATGATGGAGAAGCGGTGGCGTCGAACGTTGCGCGAGTGGCGTCGCGATCATACGCCGGTTCGGGCGCCGCGCTGCGTCGGCAACGCCACTGCGTAGCGCTGCGCGTGCGGCAGCCGGCGATGCGAATACCGTCTGCCCGCAAGCGCCGCACCGGCGATGCCGCAACCCGGCGCCCACGCTTGCTCAGTCAGCCGAATCGTCCTGCGCAACCGGAATCTCATCGACCGAGAAATAGACCGGCTTGCCGAGTTGCCGCGCAAGCGCCACGTCCGCATCCGCCCCGCGCGATGCGCCGTCGATGCGCAGCACCGCATCGCAGCGTCGCAACAGCCGGTGCGCGGCCGGATACAGGAACGTTTCGCCGATCGCGTCGCCGACCTGCGTCGACCCGGCCGCGGCCGCGAGCGGCAGTGACACCCATTCGCCGATCATCGGCACGTGCCCGCGGCGATACACGGCGAGCGCCGCGGCTTCCAGCCGGTGCAGGTTCGCGGCGATGCGCGCGGGGTCGCCGTCCGTGCCGCTGCGATAGGGGCCGGCGACCAGCACGAGCCGCGGCGTCATGCGGCGCGCGCGGCCGCGATTTCCCGCAGCGCGACGTACTGAAGCAGCATGATCGTCTTCGCATCGACGATCTCGCCACGCTCGATCGCGTCCAGCGCCGCCTGCAGCGGCATCTCGACGACCTCCAGATCCTCGCCCTCTTCCGCGACGCCGCCGCCGGCGCCGGTGCGCAGCGACGCATCGTATTCGCCGACGAAGAAATGCAGCTTCTCCGTCACGGAACCCGGGCTCATGAACGCCTCGAACACCTTGCGCACGCCCCGCACGCGATAGCCGGTCTCCTCCTCGGCCTCCGCGCGGATACGCGCTTCCGGCGTTTCGTCGTCGAGCAGCCCGGCGGCCGCTTCGAGCAGCATGCCGTCGTGCCCGCTCACGAACGCCGGCATCCGGAACTGCCGCGTCAGCAGCACGTCGCCCGTCTCGGCATGACGCAGCAGGATCGTCGCGCCGTTGCCGCGATCGTAGGTCTCGCGGCTCAGGCGCTGCCACGTTCCGTCGCGGCGCAGGAAATCAAACGTCACCTTCCGCAGCACATACCAGTCATCGGACAGCACCGTCGTATCGACGATGCGGACCCGTTCCCGCGTTGCAGCCATTGCAGCCTCCGGTTCGACAAAGGACGGCGCCCATGGTAACGTGCAGATTCGTGCAATTTCAAGAATTTTCGTGCAAACACGATGCTGACGACGCAACGCAAGAAGGCGATCCTCGATGCGCTCGCACGCGACGGCCAGGTGCTGGCCGCCGAGCTGAGCGTGCAGTTCGGCGTGTCCGAAGACACGGTGCGCCGCGACCTGCGCGAACTCGCGGCCGAAGGGCTGCTGCAGCGCGTGCATGGCGGCGCGCTGCCGGCGTCGCCGGCCGTCGCGCCGTTCGCGCAGCGCGAGGCGCTCGAAACCACGGAGAAGCGGCGCATCGCGCGGCGGGCTGCACAGATGATCGCGCCCGGGCAGGTGGCGATCGTCGACGGCGGCACGACCTCCGCGCTGCTCGTCAGCCAGTTGCCGGCCGACCTGCATGCGACGATCGTCACGCACAGTCCGAGCGTCGCGGTTGCGCTGGCCGCGCATCCGTCGATCGACGTGATCCTGATCGGCGGGCGGCTCTACAAGCACTCGATCGTCGCGGTCGGCGCGGCAGCGATGGAAGGCATCGCGCGCATTCACGCAGACCTTTACTTCATGGGCGTCACGGGCGTGCATCCCATAGCTGGCCTGAGCACCGGCGATTTCGAGGAAGCGGCGATCAAGCGCGCGCTGTCCGAACGCGCGGCCGAGACGGTCGTGCTCGCGTCGCAGTCGAAGCTGCGCGCGGCGTCATCGTTCGTGATCGGCGACATCACGCTGGCGCAGACGATCGTCGTCGAAAAGGAAACCAACGCCGCGCTGACGAAGCCGATCGAGGCCGCGGGCGTGACGGTGGTGCGCGCGTAGCGCGCGGTACGACTGGGCGGCACGCGCGATTGCGATTGCGCTGATACCGTGCGTGATCGATACGCGCGTTCATGCGCGGCCGCTGATCGTGATCGGCACGCTGCTGCTCGTTGGCGTATCCGCGAAACTGCGGAGCGCGCCGTTCCGCGAACGCGCGCAGCCCTTCGTCGAAATCCGCGCCTTCTCACGCCTGCCGTCGCAACTCGGCAATCCGTTCGACACGCGCTCGGCGGCGCATGACGCGCGCCGCCGCCGTCGCATCGAAACCTTGCCCGTCCGCCTAAATCCCGCGGAACTGCGCCACGCGCCGTTCCGCGAACGCACGCAACCCCTCGTCGAAATCCGCGCCTTCGCACGCCTGCCGGCGCAACTCGGCGATCCGTTCGAACGCATCGGCCGGCAACGGCCGCGCGTCCTGCAGCACGCGCAACTGCTCCTTCACCGCGTGCACCGCGAGCGGCGCCTTCGCGGCGATCGTGCGCGCGACGTCGAGCGCCGCGTCGTCGACCCCGCTCGCGTCAGCGAGCCGGTTCACGAGCCCGTGATGCGCGGCGCGCTCCGCATCGAGCGGCTGCGCGCAGAAGAACATCTCCTTCAGCACGTGGATCGGCAGGTTGTCGTAGAAGCGCAGCAGGCCGCTCGTCGAATACGGCAGGCCGATGTTCGCCGGCGTCATCGCGAAACGTGCGTCGCGCGCCGCCACGACGAGATCGCAGCTCATCACGAGATCGACCGCCCCGCCCCACGCCGATCCGGCCACCGCCGCGATCACCGCGCCCGGATAGCTCCGTACGCGCCGCAGCGCGCGTTCGAGCGGCTTGCCGTATGCGAGCGGATCGCGATCGTCGGCCAGTTCGCGCAGGTCGTGCCCCGCGCTCCACACGTCGCCGCTGCCGTCGTTCGACAGGATCACGACGGGAGGCGGACGAAGCACGGCAAGTTCATCAAGGCGCGCGACGAGGGCATCGAGCAACGGCGCGTCGAGCGCATGCCGTCGCGCCGGATTCGCGAAGCGCACGCGCGCGATCCGCTCGCCGATCCGCTCGCCGATCAGGTCGACCGTCACGGTCGACACCCCGTCGTGTTTCGTCATGTCGGTCATTGCACGGCCTCCGCCACCGCATCCGCCTGGAAGATCGCGCGGCCGGCCAGCAGTGCGTCGATCGCATCGTCGCCGTAGCCGGCTTCGCGCAGCACGTCGACCGTATGCTCGCCGAGCAGCGGCGGCGCATGGCGCGTGCGCGGCGCCGGCACGTCGTCGCCCATCCCGCCGAGCGGCGTGACGACCTGGCGCAGCGTGCCGAGCGTCGGATGCGCGACCGGCTCGACCAGCCCGCAATGCGCGAGCTGCGGATCGTCGAACACTTCGTCGAGCGTATGGATCGGCCCGGCCGGCAGCCCGGCCTCGACGAACCGTTGCGTCCATTCGCGCTTGCCGCGTGTACGCAGCCGGCTTTCGAGCAGCGCCTTCAATTCGTCGCGATGCGCGACGCGCGCATCGTTGGTCGCGAAGCGCGGATCGTCCGGCAGTTCGGGCAGATCCAGCAACCGGCACAGCCGCAGCCACATGTCGGTCGTGATCGGCGCGAGGTTGAGCGGGCCGTCGGCCGTCTCGAACACGCCATACGGCGCGATCACCGCATGCGCATTGCCGGTGCGGCGCGGCACGTCGCCGAGGCTCAGATAGCGTTGCCCGTGCACGCTCAGCAGCGCAACCAGGCTTTCGAGCAGCGACGTGCCGACATGCTGGCCACGCCCGGTGCGCTCGCGCTCGAACAGCGCGGCCATCACGCCGGTCGCGACCCACATCCCCGAGCTGAGATCGCCGATCGCGGTACCCGTGCGGGTCGGCTCGCCGTCGGGGAAACCGGTGAGGCTCATCAGCCCCGCATAGCCCTGCGCGATCTGGTCGAAGCCCGGCCAGTCGCGCAGCGGGCCGCGCGGGCCGAACGCGGTGACGCTGCCCATCACGAGCCGCGGGTCGCGCGCGCTCAGTGCGGCATAGCCGAGCCCCATCGCGTCCATCGTGCCGGCCTTGAAATTCTCGATCACGACGTCGGCCTGCGCGATCAGGCGCCGCACGACGTCGAGGCCGGCCGGCTGCCGGAAGTCCACGCAGATGCCGCGCTTGTTGCGGTTGCAGGACAGGTAGTACGTGCTCACGCCGCGATCGAACGGCCCCCAGGCGCGGCTCATGTCGCCGTGCGGCCCCGACTCGACCTTGATCACGTCGGCGCCGAGATCGGCGAGCACCATCGAGCAGAACGGCCCCGACAGCGCGCGACTCAGATCGACGACCCTGATTCCTGTTAATGCCTGCATTCCGGACTCCTGATATTGATGACGGGGTGTGTCTTGTTTGCGAACGACTGCGGCGCGACGCTCACTCGGGCAGCGTCTGATGCCGCGTTTCGACCGCGAACGGCAGGATCAGGATGCCGAGCCCGAACACGGCCGCGGTCCATGCGACCGGCACGCCGAGCGAGCCGTAACCGTGAATCGCGGCGCCGAGCACAAAGTTCACGCCCGCGCCGATGAAGCGGCCGACCGACGCGTTGAACGCGAACGCAGTGGCCCGCACGCGTGTCGGATATTGCTCGGGCAACCACAGCGAGAAGATCGCGAAGTTGCCGCCGAAGAAACCGAGGAATGCCAGCGACACCATGAACGCGGCGAGCCCGTTCGGCTGGTAGAACGCCCAGCCGAACGCGAACACGATGGACGCGGCCATCCCCGCGAAATACACGCCGAGCGCGGTACGCCGGCCGAGCCGTTCCGACAGCCACGGCGCCACCAGGCAGCCGGCGATCGTCGCGCACGACAGGATCGCCGCGCCGATCGACGCGAGCCGCAACGCCCCGACGTGATCGATGCCCGCGCGTGTCGCCAGCGAGGTGACCGCGCTCGCCTCGTAGACGGAGCCGGCCCACAGCCCGACGATCGCGACGCCAACGAGGCTCGCGCTCGTCAGCGTGCGGCGCAGGAACGCCGGCGCGAAGATCTCGCGCAGCGGATGCGCGCGCCGCGCGTCGGCCACGTCGCCGTCGCGCGCGTCGTGCCGCCGCCACTGCCCCGGCTCCTTCACGCGCATCACCGTGAACACCGCGAGCAGCGCGGGCGCCAACCCGCACAGGAACATCGCGCGCCAGCCGTAGGTCGCGCCGATCGTGTAGTTCAGGCAGGCCGCGATGAAGAAGCCGAAGTAGTAGCCCGTCTGCAGGTAGCCGGCGCCCATCTTGCGGCGGTCCTCCGGCCAGCTCTCGGCGACGTAGGTGCCGGCGAGCGCCCATTCGCCGCCGACGCCGATCCCGGCGATCAGCCGGCACGCGGCCAGCGCCCACACGTCGTGCACGAACGCGGCCGCGCCGGTGAACACCGAATAGATCAGGATGCTCGCCGCGAGCGTGCGCACGCGGCCGAAGCGGTCGGCGAGCGGCCCCCAGATGAACGACAGTCCCCAGCCGATCAGGAACAGCGCGAACAGGATCGAACCGTACATCCCGAGATTCGCGGGCGTCGCCGCGATGCCGGACGCCGGCAGCAGTTCGGTCAGTGCGGGGATCAGCACGAGCGCGTAGATCACCGAATCCACGCCGTCGAGCACCCAGCCCGCGTACACGGCCCAGAAGCCCTTCACCTGCTCGCGCGTGAGCGGCGTGCGCCGCGGCTTCGCGCCGGCCGCCGGCGCGTCGATCGCCTTGAACATCTTCGTCTCCTTGCCGGCGGCGCCGGCTCTTGCGCCGCGGCCGGTCCGGGATGGCCGGCAGTCGGGCTCTTTTGTGAGACGAGTATAGAAACGTCAGCGATCGCCGAAAAATATGATATTCATCTTGCTCGATCGGATTGGCTTATGGCTCGAATCGGACTTGAATCGGAGACGGCGGCGATGGACTTGAGACAGTTGCGCTATTTCGTGAAGGTCGTCGAATGCGGGAACGTCACGCATGCGAGCGAGGCGCTGCACGTCGCGCAGCCGGCGGTGAGCCAGCAGATGCGCAATCTCGAGCAGGATCTCGGGATGCAGCTGCTCGAACGCAGCGTGCGCGGCGTCGCGCCGACCGCCGCCGGCCGCACGCTGTACCGGCACGCGCTCGAACTGCTGCGCCAGGCCGACGGCACGCGCGAGTTGCTGCGCCGCGACGCCGAGACGCCGCAGGGCCGCGTGACGGTCGGGATGCCGTCCAGCACCGCGCGCGTGCTGGCGATCCCGCTCGCGCAGGTGGTACGCGAACGTTATCCGGGCATCATGCTGGAGCTGATCGAAGCGCCGAGCGCCGATCTCGACACGCTGCTTGAACGCGCGAGGCTCGATCTCGCGATCGTCGTCGACGCGGTCGATACGCGCGGCATCGCGATCCGCCGGCTGCTGACGGAGACGCTGTACCTGATCACGTGGCCCGGCTTTCCGGTGCCGGATGCGCCCGTCCCGCTCGACGCGATCGCGCGCATGCCGCTCGTGTTGCCGAGCGCGCCGAACACGATCCGCAACCGCGTCGACTGGGCGATGCGCGAGGCCGGGCTGTCGTACGAGATCGGTTTCGAGGCGAGCTCGACCGGGCTGCTGTTCGCGGCCGTGATGGCGCAGCTCGGCGTGACGATCCTGCCGTGGACGGCCGCGCACGTCGAGATCGAGGAGCGCAAGCTCAAGCTGTCGACGGTCGCGCACCGGCTGTTCGCGCGCGACCTGTCGTTGTGCTGGCACGACACGGCGCTCGTCAGCAACGCGGTGCAGAAGGTGAAGGCCGAAATCGTCCGGCTGTTCGATACGCTCGGGCAGCGGCCGGAATGGGCAGCCGGGAATGTCGAGGGCGCGTGAACTGCGCGGTGTGGCGTACCTTGTGCCGCCCCGTCGCGCGTACCGGGCTCGTTCATCCTGGGTGCTGCTGACTCCGCCGCCCCTGTTCCACTTTAGACGTCAGCCGCCCGATTCCGATACCGCGTGAAATGCGTCGCGCGCGTGGGCATGCAGTTCGAAACCGATGCCCGGCGCCTGCGGCACGCGTGCGTATCCCGCGTCGACGATTTCGCCATCGGCCAGTCCGCTGAACGGATGGAATGCGAACGGGCTGACTTCCGCGCCGCCGAGCCCGAGCGCCGCGACGACGTGCAGCGAGAACAGATGGCCGCCGTGCGGCCAGAACGAATCGCGCCGCCAGCCGCGCGACACGAAGTGATCGACGATCTGCAGATAGCCCGGTAGCCCGTAGCTATGCACGGGATCGAACACCAGCACGTCGCGGTCGGCGCGCAGGCCGCCGTAACGGTCGAGCAGCTTCGCTTCCGCGAGCGAGAACAGCGCTTCGCCCGCCGCGATCGGCGGTGCGTACCGTGTAGCGACGTCTGCCTGGAGCGGCAGATCGAGCGGGTCGCAGATGTCCTCGAACCACCAGAGGTCGAACGGCGCGAGCATGTCGACGGCCCGGTAGGCGGTCGTCGCGTCGTACGTGTTCATCGCGTCGACTGCGAGATGCGAAGGGCCGGCAAGGTGCGCGACTGCGGCGTCGATGCGGCGCCGGTCCTGCTCGAGATCCGCGCCGCCGATCTTGATCTTCGCATGCGTGTAGCCGAGATCGACGATCCGACGCATCTCGTCCGACAGGTGTGCGAGATCGTCATGGGGATAGCGGTAGCCGCCGCCCGCGTACACGCGCACGCGCGGCGCCGCCGTACGTCCGAGGCGATCGGCGAGAAAGCGATGCAGCGGCAGGTCGGCGATCTTCGCGGCGGCGTCCCAGATCGCCATGTCGAGCGTGCCGACCGCGACGCAGCGTTCGCCGTGCCCGCCCGGCTTCTCGCCGGCCATCATCGCGCGCCAGGCGCGAAGCGGGTCGAGGTTCGTGCCGGCTTCGTCGGCGAGCGTGTCGGCGGCGGCCAGCAGACGCGGCGCGAACCGTTCGCGGATCAGGCCGCCCTGCGCGAAGCGGCCGATCGACGCGTAGCCGTAGCCCGTCACCGGGCGGCCGTCGCGCACGACGTCGGTGACGACCGCGACGACGCTCGTCGTCAGGCCACCGGACGGAATCGCCGGGTCGGCATAGCGGGACACGGGAATCGCGCGTTCGTGGATCGCGGTGATGCGCATGGTCGGGGCTCCGGTGGGGCGGCCGGCGCAGGCGGAAGGTTCATGCGCTGCAGCGGAAACGGTGGGCGGATCGCTGCATCTTAGGGGTTTGCGGAACAGCGTGCAGGACCGGCGGCAAGCGTCATTGCGCCGTCGCCGGACAACTGCGCGGCGAGTTCGCCACGGGTTGCGGTCGGATAGCGGGAGTGCGCCGAGCGGGTGACCACGCTCGGCGCGTTATTTCCGAACCGAATCGAGTTTGACCGAGCCGGAATCCTCGGTTGCCGTCCCGGCTCCATGAGCCGGGAGGATGTGAGGCGATGACGATATGCCTGGACTGGATCGAATCGACCGTCCGCTCAGGCGAAGACGAAGTACTTGCGCACCGTCTCCACCACTTCCCACGTCCCTTTCATGCCGGGTTCGATCACGAACACGTCGCCGGCTTTCAGGTGCACCGGCTCCTCGCCTTCCGGCGTGATGATGCAGTAGCCGTCGAGGAAGTGGCAGTACTCCCATTTCTCGTAGTTCACCTCGAACTTGCCCGGCGTGCAGATCCAGGTACCCATGATCTTGCTGCCGTCCTTCGAGACGTACGCGTTGAGGTTCACGGTGTGCGGATCGCCGCCGATGCGCTTCCACTTGGTCGCGTCAAGGACAGGCGTCGGGCAGGTTTTGCGCAGAACGGTGATGAAATCGGACATGTCGGCTCCAGACTAACGATCGGATGAGAGGCCTGTCACGTTAGTTCGAAAGCTTTACCCGGGCTTGTATGCTTCCGACGCCGACTCGTCTATTTTCGACACCGGGTAGCGTGCAAGCGTGCCGCCGGCGTATTTCTAGTTCGACCTCACCCCCGAGCCACGCGCCCGAATGCCTGCCCCCGCACTGCCATTTTTTCGGGCAAAATTACCTTTACCGCCTTTAGTGAGACCAGTCTGTTACGAGGCGAACGAGATTAGAGACGTAACGACCATAGAACAAAGAGAATCCAATGAGCCAGGAAACAGAATTCGTCGGTTTCGTTAAGTACGATGGCAAGCGATTAGAGTCGGGGGCTTTCGATGCACGCAAATCCGCCAGAGCATTGGTTGGCTTCGATGAAGCACTTCGCCACTTCATTCTTGCTCAAGCACCAGATTTAAGAGATATAGAATTTGAAGTTCCGGTGCGGATCGAAAAGGGATCTTGGATAGCATCGATTCCGACCGATATTTCAACCCTATTCCAATTGGGTCTTGGCATAGCAGCCACGGCCTATGTCACCAACGCAGCCAAGAAGATGGCGGAAAAGGATTTCGACGGCGTTGGTTTCAAGGACATCTTCAAAACGGCCCTAGAAGCTCTAAAATGGGTCGCAAAAATTGGCAAACACCTCGGCAGCCTGGATAAGAGACAATTCGATGATGTTAAATTCAAAGAAAATAATGAACTCATCGGAATACCAAATGAATCTGGCGAGTACCTCTTTCTTCCAGTCAAATATCTAGAGCTCTATGCGCATTGCAATCCGAAGATACTTGAGAAGCTGGCCGCGAACATCGACACAGAAACCACTTTATCGATTGGCGTAGTGGTAGATGGGAAAATCGATCAAGAAATCATCACCGCGCATGAAAAATCAATCTTCTCGGACGAAGACGAAGACCTGAATGACGAGCTTCTTTTCCCAGAACTCGTTCACGGCGCAGCCGTCTCGCTCACCGGTGAAGTAACTCGCGAAAACAAAACATCTCAATCAATGGGCTTCAAGTATCAAGGACACATTCTCACCGCCTACCCAGAATCCAGAAATATAGTACCTTATAAGCCTATGCTTTTCGAGACATGCCGCCTCGTTGGGGTAGTTGATAGAATTGACGAGAAAGGGCGAGTTGGAGCAAAGAGACCAAAATTGATATTCAGCAACCTGGAGCCGATTTCAGGACAGAGCGGAGATCTCTTTGATTAATTCACCTCAGACAGCGTAACAAGGTCCAGCATTAGAGTGAGAAGGGCGGTCGCCGGAGAGTTTTCGCGACCGCCTCCACTGCCAGCGACGTCACCGCTGCGGCATCGAGCTATGCCAGTTTCGCTGCCACCGCCCAAACTCCCCCGCTTGCCTTCTTCACTGGAACCCCTGTACAATCATACGTTCTGCGGGCGTCGTATAATGGCCATTACCTCAGCTTCCCAAGCTGATGACGTGGGTTCGATTCCCATCGCCCGCTCCACTTTCCGGCTGCACGGCAGCCTGCGCATGAGCCGCCTCGTCGAAGGCGGCTTTTTTGTACCATGCGCCGAATCGCCCGGCAGCGCTGCTGCGTAACGGGCCCTCGCCCGAACCGAGCCTTTCTCTGTACCGATGATGCACGACGATCCGAACGAAGCCGGCCTGCCGCCGCACGACGACGCCATTCCCGACGAAGCCGACCAAGCCACCGAAGGCGCCGACGAAGTCAACCCGCTGCACCACCGCCGCATCCGCAGCTTCGTGACGCGCGCCGGCCGCGTGTCGACCGGCCAGCGCCGTGCGCTCGACGAATTCGGCCCGCGCTTCGTCGTCCCGTATGCGCCGGAACTGCCCGACTGGGACGCGATCTTCGGCCGCAGCGCGCCGCGCATCCTCGAGATCGGTTTCGGGATGGGCGCGTCGACCGCGGAAATCGCCGCGCATCGCCCGGGCGACGACTTCCTCGGCGTCGAGGTGCACGAGCCGGGCGTCGGCGCGCTGCTGAAGCTGATCGGCGAGCAGGATCTGCCGAACATCCGCATCATCCAGCACGACGCGGTCGAGGTGATCGAGCACATGATCGCGCCGGAAAGCCTCGACGGCGTGCACATCTTCTTCCCCGATCCATGGCACAAGGCGCGTCACCACAAGCGCCGGCTGATCCAGCCGCCGCTCGTCGCGCATCTCGCGTCGCGCCTGAAGCCCGGCGCGTACCTGCACTGCGCGACCGACTGGCAGAACTACGCGGAGCAGATGCTGGAAGTGCTCGGCGCGGAACCGACGCTCGAGAACACGGCCGCCGACTACGCGCCGCGCCCCGACTACCGTCCGGTGACGAAGTTCGAACGGCGCGGGCTGCGGCTCGGCCACGGCGTGTGGGACCTGGTGTTCCGCAAGCGCGCAGGCTAAACGCCCGGGGCCAGCGCACGACTCGGCGGGCCCCGCCAAATAAAGCGGCCTGATCGGCAAATGCCGATCAGGCCGTTTTTCATGATGCCTGCGATGCGCGCCGGACCCGCCCGGCGTGTCTGCCTGGCCTCACGCCCAGTTCAACCACCCGCTGTAACCCACCAGCAGCACGAACAGCCCGAACGCGATCCGGTACCACGCGAACACTGTGAAGTCATGCGTCGCGACGTAGCGCAGCAGCCAGCGCACGCACACGAACGCGCTGACGAACGCCGCGACGAGCCCGAGCGCGAACAGGCCGAGCGAATCGACGGTAAACGCCTGCCAGTCCTTCACGGTTTCGTAGAGCGTCGCGCCGAAGATGATCGGAATCGCGAGGAAGAACGAGAATTCGGTGGCCACGCGTCGGTCGAGACCGAACAGCATCCCGCCGATGATCGTCGAGCCCGAGCGCGACATGCCGGGCACCAGCGCGAAGCACTGCGCGATACCGACCTTGAGCGCGTCGAGCGGCGTCAGCGCATCGACCGACATCACGCGCGGCGGCTCGCTGCGTTCGCGCTGCCGCGCCTCGGCCCACAGGATGATCGCGCCGCCGACGACGAGCGCGAACGCGACGGGCACCGGCGAGAACAGCACGGCCTTGATCTTCTTCTCGAACAGGAGGCCGAGCGCGATCGCGGGAATCGTCGCGATCACGACGTTCAGCGTGAAGCGCCGCGCATCGGGCCGGCTCGGCAGCCCGGACACGATGGACACGATCCGTTGCCGGTATTCCCAGCAGACCGCGAGGATCGCGCCGAACTGGATCACGACGTCGAACGTCTTCGCGTGCGAATCGTTGAAATTCAGGAAGCTGCCCGCGACGATCAGGTGACCGGTGCTCGACACCGGCAGGAATTCCGTCAGCCCCTCGACGACGCCGAGGATCAATGCCTTGCAGATCAGGATCCAGTCCATCCGTGGCCCAACTCCGAAATGGTCGAAAGAAAAGGCCACTCTTGCGCGCGCGGCCCACCCGGCCGTGCGCGCCCCGTCGTCACTTTTCGACGATCGCCACGCGTATGCCGTTTGTAAGGATCGTAATTGTACCGGGTTCGTAGTTCACCCCGGCAAATTGCAGTTGTTCCGGCTTGAACGTGTAGATCGGATAGTTGGTCAGCAGCTGCGTCGCGAGCAGGCCGGCCGCCGCGCCAACCTGCTGCGCGTACATCTGCGCGTCGCCGTCGAGCACGAGGCTGTCGACGGCCGGCGCCCTCAGCACGACCGAGCGGCTCGGCGCGTCGTACGCGAGCTGGCCCGACACGGTGAACTTGCCGCTGACGGGCCCGCGCAGGAACGGGCTCGCGAAATTCGCGTCGAGCTGCACGGCGACGCGGTTCTGGTCGGGCAGCAGATTGACGGCCGGGTTCGCGAGCGACACGTCGACGACCTGCGCGACCGTCTTCTGGTAAGGAAACTTGCGCGCGACGGCCTTCTGCACGTCGCCGCGCGAGAACGTGTAGTGATCGGGGATGAACGGGAACGTCGACGCGCACGCGGCAAGCGATACGCACACGCCGACGGCGCCGATAGCGGCAGCGAGAAAACGGCGCCGGCCGGGCGCGCGAGGGACGGTCATGCTGAACTCTCTCCTGGATGCAATGGCCGCGTCGCGGCCTCGAGGCGCGTGAGCCACGCGAGCGCGTCGTCGCGCGACGCGCCGCACATGTCGGCGGACGGCTGCAGCCCGGAACAGCACGCGGGGCGCTCGGGCCGGCCGAAGATCATGCAGCGCAGGTCGTCGCCGAGCTGCACGCAGCGCACGCCGGCCGGCTTGCCGTCGGGCATGCCCGGAATCGGGCTGGAAATCGACGGCGCGATGCAGCACGCGCCGCAGCCCTCGCGGCACGCGTGCGGCGGCGGGACTTCGGCGGGCGCCGGGCGAACAGGTATTTCGACGGACACTCGGCTCTCTCGACGGACAACGAACAACAAAAAACGGTGCGGCAACCGGACGCGGCGTCCGGCAGCCCCTCCCCGCATTGTGCCATCGCCGGCTGCGACGTTATTACACAATGCAGTCCGATCGCGCGTTCATATACTCGAAAGCATCTAAAAAAGCGCGAGACCGTCATGCATTCTGGTTCTGCCGACACGATGTTCCGTCCCGATTTGCTCGCGAAATACGGCGCGAACGGGCCGCGCTATACGTCGTATCCCACCGCGCTGCAATTCCGCGACGATTTCGATCCGGCCGACTACAGCCGCGCGGCCGGCGACCCCGGCGCCTCGTCGAGCGACCTGTCGCTGTACTTCCACATCCCGTTCTGCAACACCGCGTGCTTCTACTGCGGCTGCAACAAGATCGCGACCAACAACCGCCGCCGCGCGCGCCCGTATCTCGACCAGCTCAAGCGCGACATGGCGCTGCAGGCCGCGCTGTTCGATCCGTCCCGCCCCGTCACGCAACTGCACTGGGGCGGCGGCACGCCGACCTTCCTGTCCGACGACGAAACGACCGAGCTGATGGCGGCCACGCGCGAGCATTTCGCGCTCGCGCCGGACACCGACGCCGAGTTCTCGATCGAGATCGATCCGCGCACGGTCACGCCGGCGACGCTCGTCCACCTGCGCACGATCGGCTTCAACCGGCTGAGCCTCGGCGTGCAGGATTTCGACCCGGCCGTGCAGCAGGCGATCAACCGCATCCAGCCGCGCGCGATGACGGCCGACCTGCTCGCCGCCGCACGGGCGACGGGCTTCCATTCGGTGAGCGTCGACCTGATCTACGGGCTGCCGCACCAGACGGTCGCCGTGTTCGCGCGCACGCTCGAAACGATGATCGAGCTCGCGCCCGATCGCCTGTCGGTGTTCGGCTACGCGCACATGCCGCACCTGTTCAAGATGCAGCGGCAGATCGACGATGCGACGCTGCCGCCGCCGGAAACGCGCATCGCGCTGCTCGGCCTCGCGATCGACATGCTGACGTCGGCCGGCTACGTGTATATCGGAATGGACCACTTCGCGCGGCCGTCCGACGAACTCGTGCGCGCGCAGCGCAACGGCACGCTGCAGCGTAATTTCCAGGGCTACAGCACGCGCGCGGATACCGACCTGATCGGCTTCGGCGTGTCGTCGATCGGCAAGGTCGGCGACGTCTACGCGCAGAACGCGAAGGACCTGCCCGCCTACGGCGCCGCGCTCGACGCGGGCCGGCTGCCGATCGTGCGCGGCGTACGGCTCACGCCGGACGACCGGCTGCGCCGCGACGTGATCACGCAACTGATGTGCAACTTCGAACTGCCGTTCTCGCATGTCGAGGCCGCGCACGGCATCCGCTTCGCCGATCATTTCGCGCGCGAGCTCGATGCGCTGCGCCCGTTCGAGCGCGACGGGCTGCTGACGATCGCGCGCGACCGGCTGACGATCCATCCGGCCGGCCGGATGGTCGTGCGCAACATCGCGATGGCGTTCGATGCGTACCTCGGCCAGACGCCGCGGCAGCGCTACTCGCGCACGGTCTAGGACGCGGTTCGCGCCGGCATCGGGCGGGCGCCGGCCCGGCCGGTTTGATAGAGTGTGAGGCTTACATCCGCTTCGCTAGCCCCCCAAGATGCGCACCACCAAAGCGACCTATGCGGTCGAACGCCTGAAGACCCGCTCCGGCAACCCGCAATTCGCGGCCGTCGCGATGACGGGCGGCCTGTTCTATCTCGTCGACCGCTCGGGCGGCACCGCCGAGAAGCGCTGCGAGCCGCTGCCGCTCGACGAATTCGTCAAGTTCGTCGACGGATTCGGCCCCCAAAAGCCGCGCAAGGCGAGCAAGCTCGACCTCGCATTCGAGGCGCAGATCAAGAAGAGCAAGGGGTAAAGGTCTGTTGCAGGCCGCCTGAAGGCTTCGCGGCCGTGCCGTTTGGTACAATCACGAAGTTTCTCTATCCCCGCTGATGGCCGACCAGGCTGCGTGACCACACCATGAATATCGAAAACGCGCGTTTCAACATGATCGAACAGCAGATCCGTCCGTGGGACGTGCTGGATCTGGATGTCCTGGGCCTGCTGTCGATCGTCAAGCGTGAAAACTACGTGCCGGCCGAATACCGCGATCTCGCGTTCGCCGATCTCGAACTGCCGCTGCCCGGCGGCACCAGCAAGATGCTGTTCCCGCGCGTCGAAGCACGCGTGCTGCAGGAACTGACGGTCAAGAAGCACGAGAACGTGCTCCTGATCGGCGCGGGCTCGGGCTACCTGGCCGCGCTGTTCGCGCATCGTGCGCAGCACGTGACGGCAGTCGAGATCGATCCGACGATCGCGAAGTTCGCGGAAGACAACCTGCGCAACGACGGCGTGACCAACGCCGAAGTCGTGCTCGGCGACGGTTCGCGCGGCTGGGCCGCGAAGGCGCCATACGACGTGATCTGCGTCGCGGGCGGCCTGCCGGTCGTGCCGCAGGAAATGCTCGAACAGCTCAAGATCGGCGGCCGCCTGTCGGCGTTCGTCGGCGGCCGTCCGGTGATGAAGGCGCAGATCATCACGCGCATCGACGACAAGCAGTACCGCGTCGCCGACGTGTTCGAAACCTACATCAACCACCTCGTCAACGCGATCGAGCCGTCGCGCTTCAAATTCTGAGCGGCGGAGCCTCCATGCAGATCCTGACGCCCGCGATGCTCGCGGAATGGCTCGGCGACACGGCGCGCCCCGCGCCGGTCGTGCTCGACGTGCGTGAGCCGTGGGAAATCGCGACCGCGCAGATCGCCGGCAGCGTGGCGATTCCGATGCAGCAGATTCCCGCGCGCAGCGAAGAGCTCGACGACGAAGCGGAAATCGTCTGCGTGTGCCATCACGGGATGCGCAGCGCGCAGGTCGCGATGTTCCTCGAATCGCGCGGCTTCACGAAGCTGTACAACCTGCAAGGCGGCATCGACGCGTGGTCGCGCGACGTCGATCCGTCCGTGCCGCGCTACTGATCGATCCTTCCGGCGGCGCATCACGCGCCGCTGCGCCGCCCGGCACCCTGCCGCCGGCCGCACCGATCCGCCGAACGGGCGCGCACTGCGCGCCCGTTGCGCTTTTCCTCCTCCGTTTCCCTGCGTTGCGACGCCGCGGCACCGCCGTGCACCATTTCCGCCCGCGCGTCTGCACCGCAACGGACCGCGCATGCTGCACGGCGCGTCATCCGCACCGTCCCGATGCCCGCTGGTGCCCGCGGATGCCCTGCGCAGGCACGCCCGGCGTGCATCCGCGCGACTGGCACATGCCTTGCGTTACACGATGGCCGGCGCCGCCACGGCGCACGCGCATCCAACACGACAAGGGGATCCCAATGAGACGTCGCAGTCTGTTGAAGTTCGGTTCGATGGCCGGCGCGCTGGCGCTGGCGGGCAAGAGCCCGTTCGCGCACGCGGCCGATGCGGGCACCGGCCCGATCAAGGTCGGCATCCTGCATTCGCTGTCGGGCACGATGGCGATCTCGGAGACGTCGCTGAAGGACACCGCGCTGATGACGATCGCCGACATCAACAAGAACGGCGGCGTGCTGGGCCGCAAGCTCGAACCGGTGGTGGTCGATCCTGCATCGAACTGGCCGCTGTTCGCCGAGAAGGCGCGCCAGCTGCTCACGCAGGACAAGGTCGCGTGCGTGTTCGGCTGCTGGACGTCGGTGTCGCGCAAGTCCGTGCTGCCGGTGTTCGAGGAACTGAACGGACTGCTCTACTACCCGGTGCAGTATGAAGGCGAGGAAATGTCCCGCAACGTGTTCTACACGGGCGCCGCGCCCAACCAGCAGGCCATTCCGGCCGTCGAGTACCTGATGAGCGCGGAAGGCGGCGGCGCGAAGCGCTTCTTCCTGCTCGGCACCGACTACGTGTATCCGCGCACGACCAACAAGATCCTGCGCGCGTTCCTGAAATCGAAGGGCGTGAAGGATGCCGACATTCAGGAGGTCTACACGCCGTTCGGCCACAGCGATTACCAGACCATCGTCGCGAACATCAAGACCTTCTCGCAGGGCGGCAAGACGACCGTGATCTCGACGATCAACGGCGACTCGAACGTGCCGTTCTACAAGGAGCTGGGCAACCAGGGGATCAAGGCGACCGACGTGCCGGTGGTCGCGTTCTCGGTCGGCGAGGAAGAGCTGCGCGGGATCGATACGAAGCCGCTCGTCGGCCACCTCGCCGCGTGGAACTACTTCATGTCGGTGAAGAACCCGACCAACACGAAGTTCAAGGACCAGTTCGCCGCGTGGGTGAAGGCGAACAACCTGCCGGGCGGCGCGAAGCGCGTGACCAACGATCCGATGGAAGCCACCTACGTCGGCATCCATATGTGGAAGCAGGCCGTCGAGAAAGCCAAGAGCACCGACGTCGACAAGGTGCGCGTCGCGATGATCGGCCAGACGGTGGCCGCGCCGTCGGGCTTCACGCTCGCGATGGACGGCAACCATCACCTGCACAAGCCGGTGATGATCGGCGAGATCCGCGGCGACGGGCAGTTCAACGTCGTGTGGAAGACGAAGACGGCCGTGCGCGCGCAGCCGTGGAGCCCGTTCATCGCGGGCAACCAGAGCAAGCCGGACGTCGTCAGCTCGATTCCGGCGTTCCTGCGCCGGCAGCGCGCGGCGCTGGCCTGATGCCGTGCGGCGCGTCGCGCTTCGTGCGTGACGTGCCGCTCGCACGCCAATGCCAATGCCGATACGTCGGCTGCGCTTGCCGTGACGAGCCGCCCGCGCCGGCGCAGCACCGCATCACTCCGCTTCCCCTCGCCCGACAGGACTTCCCGATGCCTACACGCTTTCGCCGAGCCGCCCGCGCGATCGCGGCATGCGCCGCCCTCGCGGGCATGCTGCCGCACGCCGCGTTCGCGCTGACGGCGGCCGACACCGCCGCGCTCGCCGGCGACGACTTCGACGCGAAGACGACCGCGATCGAACGGCTCGCCGCCGACACCGATCCGCGCGCCGTTGCGGTGCTCAACGCGCTGTCGAGCGGCGATGCGCTCGCGACCGGCGACGGCCGCCTGCTGATCCAGGCCGGCGACACCGCGCACGACGCGCTCACGCAGGCCGCGACGCCGGCCGGCGACGCGCAGCCGGTGATGCTGAACAACCTGCTGCGCTCGAAGATCGCCGGCGCGCTGTCGGGCCTCGCGCTCGCGTCGCCCGACGTGGCCGCGCGACGCGACGCGATCGACGCGCTGCTGAAGTCGCCCGACCCGGCGCTCAAGCCGATGATCGACCGCGCCCGTGCAAAGGAAACCGATCCGGCATTGAAACGTCGCCTCGATGCACTGTGGGCGATCGCCGCGCTGCACGATGCCGATCCGGCGAAGCGCCTCGAAGCCGCGCAGGTGGTGGCCGCGCGCAGCGATCTCGACATGATCGAACAACTGCGCCCGCTCGTCGCGAAGAACGCCGACGGCAGCTTCGCCGAACCCGACGCGCGCGTCCGCGCCGCCGCGCAACAGGGGCTGGATGCATTGCATACGCTGCAGCGTCGCGGCGAAATCGTCGGCACCCTGTTCGCCGGCCTGTCGCTCGGCAGCGTGCTGCTGCTCGCCGCGCTCGGCCTCGCGATCACGTACGGGCTGATCGGCGTGATCAACATGGCGCACGGCGAATTCCTGATGATCGGTGCGTACGCCACCTATGTCGTGCAGACGCTGATCCAGCGCTACGCACCCGGCGCATTCGACTGGTATCCGCTCGTCGCCGTGCCCGTGTCGTTCGCGGTGGCCGCGCTCGTCGGCATCGTGCTCGAACGGCTCGTGCTGCGGCACCTGTACGGCCGCCCGCTCGAAACGCTGCTCGCGACCTTCGGCGTGAGCCTGATCCTGATCCAGGGGACCCGCATGCTGTTCGGCGCGCAGAACGTGCAGGTCGTGAACCCGTCGTGGATGAGCGGCGGCGTGACGGTGATGCAGAACCTGATCCTGCCGTACAACCGGCTCGCGATCCTCGCGTTCGCGCTCGCGGTGGTGTTCGTGGCGTGGGCCGTGCTGACGAAGACGCGGCTCGGCCTGTTCGTGCGCGCGGTCACGCAGAACCGCCGGATGGCCGCATGCGTCGGCGTGAAGACCGCACGCGTCGACGCGTATGCATTCGCATTCGGCGCGGGCATCGCGGGCCTCGGCGGCTGCGCGCTGTCGCAGATCGGCAACGTGGGCCCCGATCTCGGGCAGAACTACATCATCGATTCGTTCATGGCCGTCGTGCTCGGCGGCGTCGGCCAGATTGCCGGCACCGTGCTCGGCGGCTTCGGGCTCGGCCTCGCGAGCAAGGCGATCGAACCGTTCTGGGGCGCCGTGCTCGCGAAGATCGCGGTGCTCGTGATGATCGTGCTGTTCATCCAGAAACGCCCGCAGGGCATGTTCGCGCCGAAGGGCCGCAGCGCGGAGGCTTGACGTGACTTCATTCACCGATTCGATGCCGAACCCGGTCGCCGACACGTCGAAGGCCGCTGCCGCTGCACGCGCGGCGGACGGCTTCGCGCTCGGCCTGCCGCCCCGCCCTGCGCTGCTGTCGCGCCGCGCGTGGCTCGCGCTCGTCGCGCTGTGCGTGGCGATCGGCATCGGCGTGCCGCTCGCCGCGCTCGTCGCGCCGGAAGCCAGCGCGTTCCATCTGTCCGCGTACACGATGACGCTCGCCGGCAAGCTGATGTGCTACGCGATCGCCGCGCTCGCGCTCGATCTCGTGTGGGGCTACTGCGGCATCCTGAGCCTCGGCCACGGATTGTTCTTCGCGCTCGGCGGCTATGCGATCGGCATGTACCTGATGCGCGAGATCGGCCACGACGGCAAGTACGGCAGCGACCTGCCCGACTTCATGGTGTTTCTCGACTGGCACCAGTTGCCGTGGTACTGGAGCGGCACGCAGCATCTCGCGTGGGCGCTCGCGCTGGTCGTGCTCGTGCCGGCCGTGCTCGCGTGGGTGTTCGGCTTCTTCACGTTCCGCTCGCGCGTGAAAGGCGTGTACCTGTCGATCATCACGCAGGCCATGACGTTCGCCGCGATGCTGCTGTTCTATCGCAACGAGACGGGCTTCGGCGGCAACAACGGCTTCACCGATTTCAAGCGCATCGCCGGCTTCGCGATCACGTCGCCGGGCACGCGCACGGTGCTGTTGCTGCTGACGTTCGCGACGCTCGTGCTCGCGTTCATCGCCGCGCGCGCGATCGTCACGAGCAAGCTCGGCCGCGTGGTGACCGCGGTGCGCGACGGCGAGACGCGGCTGATGTTCCTCGGCTACAGCCCGCTCGCGTACAAGCTGTTCGTGTGGACCGTGTCGGCCGTGCTGTGCGGCATCGCCGGCGCGTTGTACGTGCCGCAGGTCGGCATCATCAATCCCGGCGAGATGTCGCCCGGCAACTCGATCGAAATGGCGATCTGGGTCGCGGTCGGCGGGCGCGGCACGCTGATCGGGCCGATCGTCGGCGCGTTCGCGGTGAACGGCGCGAAGAGTTTCTTCACCGCGTACTTCGCCGAATACTGGCTGTTCTTCCTCGGCCTGATCTTCGTGCTCGTGCCGCTGCTGCTGCCGCGCGGGATCATGGGCCTCGTCGAAACCGTGCTCGCGAAGGGGAAACGCGCATGAACGGAACGGCTCTCTATCAGTTCACGCCGCCGCCGCCCGAAGACGAACTGCTGGCGGTCAGCGGCAGCGCGTCGATGGGGCGCGTCGTGCCGCCCGGCATCGACACGTCGCACGGCACGATCCTCTATCTCGAGGATATCGAGGTGAGCTTCGACGGCTTTCGCGCGCTGAAGAAGCTGTCGCTCGCGATCGACGCGGGCGAGTTGCGCTGCGTGATCGGCCCGAACGGCGCGGGCAAGACGACGATGATGGACGTCATCACCGGCAAGACGCGGCCCGATGCGGGCAAGGTGTTTCTCGGCCAGACGATCGACCTCGCGCGGATGAACGAGCCCGAGATCGCGCGTGCGGGCATCGGCCGCAAGTTCCAGAAGCCGACCGTGTTCGAACAGCATCCGGTGTGGGAAAACCTCGAACTCGCGATGCAGACCGACAAGGGCTGGCTCGCGTCGCTGCGCGCGCGGCTCGACCGCACCGCGCAGGCGAAGATCGAGGAGACGCTCGCGCTGATCGGCCTCGAAAGCCACGCGTATCGCGCGGCCGGCGAACTGTCGCACGGACAGAAGCAGCGGCTCGAGATCGGCATGCTGCTGATGCAGCGCCCCGCGCTACTGCTGCTCGACGAGCCGGCGGCCGGGATGACCGACCACGAGACGATGGAACTCGCCGAGCTGCTGAACACGCTGCGCGGCACCTGCTCGATGATGGTCGTCGAGCACGACATGGAATTCGTCGCGGCGCTCGCGGGCGACACGGGGCGCGTGACGGTGATGGCCGAAGGCGCGGTGCTCGCGCACGGCACGCTCGACCAGGTCAAGCGCGACGACGCGGTGATCGAGTCTTACCTCGGACGATGATGCGATGCTGAAAATCGAAGCGCTGAACCAGTACTACGGCGGCAGCCATATCCTGCGCAACGTGAACCTCGCCGCCGACGACGGCAAGCTCACCGTGCTGCTCGGCCGCAACGGCGTCGGCAAGAGCACGCTGCTGCGCTGCCTGATGGGCGTCGTCGCCGTGAAGAGCGGCAGCGTGTCGTGGCGCGGCACCGCGCTCGGCGCACTGCCGCCGTATGCGCGCGTCGCGGCCGGGCTCGCGTACGTGCCGCAGGGCCGCGACATCTTTCCGCGGCTCACCGTCGAGGAGAACCTGCTCGTCGGCGCGGCGAGCCGCAAGGCACCCTCGAAAGTGCCCGATCGCATCTACGACCTGTTCCCGGTGCTGAAGGACATGCGCGCACGGCGCGGCGGCGACCTGTCGGGCGGCCAGCAGCAACAGCTCGCGATCGGCCGCGCGCTGATGAGCGAGCCGCAGTTGCTGATCCTCGACGAGCCGACCGAAGGCATCCAGCCGTCGATCATCCAGGACATCGGGCGCACGCTGCGCCAGCTCGTCGACGAATCGAAGATGACCGTGCTGCTCGTCGAACAGTATTACGATTTCGCGCAATCGATCGCCGATCGCTACTGGGTGATGAGCCGCGGCGAGATCGTCGCGGGGGGCGATGCGCGCGACATGGGGACGAACGGCGTGCGCGAGTTGATCGCGGTGTGACGGGCGGCACGGCGGTAGGCACGGCGGTAGGCATGGCGGGTGACACGGGAGGTGACACGGGCGGCCGGCTCGCGAAACGCCCACACGCGGCGCTTCCAACGCACGCGGCATCTGCATTATTGTTCCGGTAGCATCCACGTTCTTCACGCCCGTTTCTTTCGTTTCCCGTTCGCCGCCGATGTCCGCCCCCGATTCGCACGCCTCGCTGTCCCGCCCTGCCGTCGCCAAGTCGTGGCGCGGCCGCCTCGAACTCGGCTTCGAGCGGCACGGTGCGCGCACGACGCTCGCGCACCGGCTGCACGACGGCCCGTTGCGCGTGCAGCGGCCGCTGTACCCGGAAGGCGATGCGATCTGCCACGCGGTGATCGTTCACCCGCCGGGCGGCGTCGCGGGCGGCGACCGGCTCGACATCGACATCGCGCTCGGCGACGGCACGCACGCGGTGCTGACGACACCCGGCGCGACCAAGTGGTACAAGTCGAACGGCCTCGAAGCGACGCAGCGCATCGGCATCACGGTCGGCGCGCACGCAAAGCTCGACTGGCTGCCGCAGAACAACCTGTTCTTCGACGCGGCGCACGCGTCGCTCGACTTCACGGTGACGCTCGGCGCGGGCGCGAGCGCGATCGGCTGGGACGCGACGCAACTCGGCCGGCAGGCGGCGGGCGAAACCTGGTCGAAGGGACGCATCGCGTCGACGTCGGCGCTCGTCGATGCCGACGGCCGGCCGCTGTGGACCGAGCGCGCGCTGCTCGACGCGCGCGACCCGCTGCGCGGCGCGCTGCAGGGCCTCGCCGGCTTTCCCGCCTACGGCACGCTGTGGGCGGCCGGCGCCGCGTGCGACGCCGCGCTCGCCGAATCGCTTGCCGCGCGCATGCCGTTCGACGACACGCTGCGTGCGGGCGCCACCTGCGTGACGCCCGGCGTCGTGCTGGTGCGCGCGCTCGCGACGTCGATGGAAGCGCTGCAGCGCCACTTCACTGAATGCTGGCTGCACCTGCGGCCGATCGTGCACGGCGTCGACGCGCGACCGCTGCGCCTCTGGCAAACCTGAACGCGCAGGCATCACGCACCGTTTCGGCGCAGCATCGCGACACACAGTGCACGCTCTGCAGGCATCACGCACCACGAACGCGCATCGCACCACCGCGATGCACATGGCACGCACCTTGCTCCTTACATAGTCGATACACGACGCACGCAAAGTAGCGCGGTGCTACGATGGTCCGCGCGCCTGCCCAGTCGCGTGCGCACCGATAAAAATTACGTTTTCCTGAACGTCTGCCTTCATGAAACTGACTCCCCGCGAAAAGGACAAGCTGCTGATCTTCACGGCGGCGCTGCTCGCCGAACGCCGCCGCGCGCGCGGCCTGAAGCTCAACTATCCGGAGGCGGTCGCCTTCATCACCGCGGCGCTGATGGAAGCCGCGCGCGACGGCAAGACGGTGGCCGAGGTGATGCACTACGGCACGACGCTGCTCACGCGCGACGACGTGATGGACGGCGTGCCGGAAATGATTCCCGACATCCAGGTCGAAGCGACCTTCCCCGACGGCACGAAGCTCGTGACCGTCCACCACCCGATTCCGTGAGGCCCCGCATGATCCCCGGCGAAATCCTCACCGACGACGGCGAACACGAACTGAACGCGGGCCGCGCGACGCTGACGCTCGTCGTCGCGAACACCGGCGATCGCCCGGTGCAGGTCGGCTCGCACTACCACTTCTTCGAAGTCAACGACGCGCTGTCGTTCGACCGCGCGGCCGCGCGCGGCTTCCGGCTCAACATCGCGGCCGGCACGGCCGTGCGCTTCGAGCCGGGCCAGACGCGCACCGTCGAGCTCGTCGCGCTCGCGGGCGAGCGCGCCGTCTACGGTTTTCAGGGCAAGGTGATGGGGCCGCTGTAAGCCGCGCCCCGCTCTTCAGGAACAGCACATGACACTACGCTTGAGCCGCCGCGCGTACGCGGAAATGTTCGGGCCGACGACGGGCGACCGCGTCCGGCTCGCCGATACCGAACTGCTGATCGAGATCGAACGCGATTTCACGACCTACGGCGAAGAAGTGAAATTCGGCGGCGGGAAGGTGATCCGCGACGGGATGGGCCAGTCGCAGCGCGTGGCCGCCGACGTGCCCGATACCGTCATCACGAACGCGGTGATCCTCGATCACTGGGGCATCGTGAAGGCCGATATCGCGATCAAGCACGGCCGCATCGCGGCGATCGGCAAGGCCGGCAACCCCGACATTCAACCGGGCGTGACGATCGCGATCGGCGCCGCCACCGAAGTGATCGCCGGCGAAGGGCTGATCGTGACGGCGGGCGGCATCGACACGCACATCCACTTCATCAGCCCGCAGCAGATCGACGAGGCGCTCGCGTCGGGCGTCACGACGATGCTCGGCGGCGGCACGGGGCCGGCCACCGGCACCAACGCGACGACCTGCACGCCGGGCCCGTGGCACATGGAGCGGATGCTGCAGGCCGCCGATGGCTGGCCGATCAACCTCGGCTTCCTCGGCAAGGGCAACGCGAGCCTGCCCGAGCCGCTCGTCGAGCAGATCGCGGCCGGCGCGATCGGCCTGAAGCTGCACGAGGACTGGGGCACGACGCCCGCCGCGATCGACAACTGCCTGTCGGTTGCCGACGACACCGACACGCAGGTCGCGATCCACACCGACACGCTGAACGAGGCCGGCTTCGTCGAATCGACGGTCGCCGCGTTCAAGGGCCGCACGATCCACACGTACCACACCGAAGGCGCCGGCGGCGGCCATGCGCCCGACATCCTGAAGGTGTGCGGCGAGGCGAACGTGCTGCCGTCGTCGACCAATCCGACGCGCCCGTACACGATCAACACGCTCGACGAGCATCTCGACATGCTGATGGTGTGCCATCACCTCGATCCATCGATCGCCGAGGATCTCGCGTTCGCCGAATCGCGCATTCGCCGCGAGACGATCGCGGCCGAGGACATCCTGCACGATCTCGGCGCGCTGTCGATGCTGTCGTCCGATTCGCAGGCGATGGGCCGCGTCGGCGAAGTGATCATCCGCACGTGGCAGACCGCGCACAAGATGAAGGTGCAACGCGGCGCGCTGCCGGAAGACGGCGCGCGCAACGACAACTTCCGCGCGAAGCGCTACGTCGCGAAGTACACGATCAACCCGGCGCTCACGCACGGCATCGCGCACGAAGTCGGCTCGATCGAGCCGGGCAAGTGGGCCGACCTCGTGCTGTGGGAGCCGGCGTTCTTCGGGATCAAGCCGTCGATGATCCTGAAGGGCGGGATGATCGCCGTCGCACAGATGGGCGACCCGAACGCGTCGATCCCGACGCCGCAGCCGGTTCACTATCGCGAGATGTTCGCGACGCGCGGCGGTGCGCTCGCCCGCACGTCGCTGACCTTCGTGTCGCAGATGGCGGCCGATGCGGGCATCGCGGAGCGCTACGGCCTCGCGAAGCGAATCGTGCCGGTACGCAACTGCCGCAACGTGACCAAGGCCGACATGATTCACAACGCATGGCGCCCATCGATCAGCGTCGATCCGGAAACCTACGACGTGATCGCCGACGGCCAGTTGCTCACCTGCGAGCCGGCAACGGTGCTGCCGATGGCGCAGCGCTATTTCCTGTTCTGATTCGGAATCCTTTGTTTCATGCGCACCCTCGACAAACGCATTGCCCCGAACGTGAAACTCGCCGCGTCGCTCGTCGCGCGCGCGCCGACGCTCACGCTCGCCTATGACGCCCGCTGCAAGAGCCGCCTCGCGGCGACGCTCGACACCGGCGAGGACGTCGCGGTCCTGCTGCCGCGCGGCACCGTGCTGCGCGACGGCGACGTGCTCGTCGCCGACGATGGCGCGCTCGTGCGCATCGCAGCTGCCCCCGAAACCGTGCTGCTCGTGCGCGCGGCCGATCCGCTCACGCTGATGCGCGCCGCGTACCATCTCGGCAACCGTCACACGCCGGTCGAGATCGGCGACGGCTACCTGAAGCTCGAAGCCGATCCGGTGCTCGCGGACATGCTGCGCAGGCTCGGCACGCAAGTCGAAGAAACGAGCGCGCCGTTCCAGCCGGAAGCCGGCGCGTACGGCGGCGGCCACAAGCACGGGCACGACGCGACGTTCGCCGAGGATTACGCGCTCGCGCAGCAGGTGTTCGGCGAACACCACGGCCACTCGCATTCGCACGATCACGATCACGATCACGATCATCAGCATGGTCCCGGCTGCACGCACGGCCACCACGGTCATGACCACCACTGAACTCGTCGCGCTGCTGCACCTCGCGTCGCCCGCTTTGCCGATCGGCGCATACAGCTATTCGCAGGGCCTCGAAGCCGCACTCGACGCGAACCTGATCCGCGATGCCGATTCCGCACGCGACTGGATCGCCAGCGGCCTGACCGACGTGCTCGCGCACGGCGAGTTGCCGTTCCTCGCGCACCAGCTCGCCCGCTGGCAGACCCACGACACGCACGCGCTCGCCGCCGAAAATGCCTGGTTCGTGGCGAGCCGGGAATCGGCCGAACTGCGCCGCGAAACCGAACAGATGGGCTGGTCGCTCGCGCAGTTGTGCGCATCGCTCGAATGGGGCGACGCCGCACGCCGCGCGACGCTCGCGTCGCTGTCGCCGGTCGCGCTGCCGACCGCGTTCGCGTACGCGGCCGCCGCTCACGACGCCAGCGCCGACGCGACGCTCGCCGCGTACGCGTTCGGCTGGGTCGAGAACCAGACGTCCGCCGCGCTGAAGGCCGTGCCGCTCGGCCAGCTCGCCGGGCAACGCATCCTCGTCGCGCTGCGCGGCGCGATCGACGCCGCCGTGCGCCGCGCGCTCGCGACGCCGCCCGACTCCGTCAACACGTTCGCGCCGCAGCTCGGCATCCTGTCCGCGCGGCACGAAACCCAGTATTCGCGGTTGTTCCGCTCCTGAACCTCATCGCCCGACCATGAACGCACCTGCCTCCTCCTCCGCCCGCCGCACGAAGAAACTGCCGCCGCTGCGCGTCGGCATCGGCGGCCCCGTCGGCTCCGGCAAGACCACGCTGCTCGAAATGCTGTGCAAGGCGATGCGCGAGCGCTACGACCTCGTCGCGATCACGAACGACATCTATACGAAGGAAGACCAGCGGCTGCTGACGGTCGCGGGCGCGCTGCCCGAGGAACGCATCATGGGCGTCGAGACGGGCGGCTGCCCGCACACGGCGATCCGGGAAGATGCGTCGATCAACCTCGAAGCCGTCGACCGGATGCTCGCGCGCTTTCCCGATGCCGACATCGTGTTCATCGAGTCGGGCGGCGACAATCTCGCGGCGACCTTCAGCCCCGAGCTGTCGGACCTGACGATCTACGTGATCGACGTCGCCGGCGGCGAGAAGATTCCGCGCAAGGGCGGCCCCGGCATCACGAAGTCCGACCTGCTCGTGATCAACAAGACCGACCTCGCGCCGCTGGTCGGCGCGAACCTCGACGTGATGGCGTCCGACACGCAGAAGATGCGCGGCGAACGGCCTTACGTGATGACGAACCTGAAGGCGCTCGACGGCGTCGCGGACGTGATCGCGTTCATCGAGAAGAAGGGCTTGTTGACGGTGTGAGCGGCGTAGCGGCGGCTCAGGTCGCCGCCATGCGTGCGCGGGCGGCCTTGCGCCGCCCTTCGTCTATTCGTCTTCGGAAGCAGCGTCCTGCCCGCCCGGTAACGCACGCGCGCCGGCTTCGCCGGGCGGCAGCAGCGCGGCGAGCACGTCGACCGTGCGCGCGGTCGCGCCGCGGTGACGCGACGCGAAGGCCGCGCCGGCCGCGCCCATCGCGATGCGCCGCGCCTTGTCGGCGAACAACGCGTCGAGCACGTGCGCGAGATCGAGCGGATCCGCAACCTGCATCGCAGCACCGGCCGCGACCGCGTCGGCCGTCGCCTGCGTGAAGTTGAACACGTGCGGCCCGATCAGCACCGGCACGCCGACCGCGCATGCTTCGATCAGGTTCTGCCCGCCGAGCGGCAGCAGGCTGCCGCCGATGAACGCGATGTCGGCCGCCGCGTAGTACGCGCCGAGCTCGCCCATCGAATCGCCGAGCAGCACCGTCACGTCGTCCGGCAGCGGTTCGGCGGCCGGCCGGCCCGCCGCGAGCGCGGCCGCATCGGCGGCCCAGACGGAGCGCCGCACGCACTTGAGCCCGCTGCGCGCGACGAGCGCCTCGACTTCGGCGAAGCGCTGCGGATGACGCGGCACGAGCACCAGCAGCGCGCCGGGCGTGCGCATTTCCGCGAACGCCTGCAGCACCAGCGCTTCTTCGTTCTCGCGCGTGCTGGCGGCGACCCACACCGGCCGCGCGCCGATCGCATCGCGCCACGCATGGCCGCGTGCCGCGAGTTCCGGCGGCGTCGTCATGTCGAACTTCAGGTTGCCGAGCACGGTCACGTTGCGCGCGCCGAGCGACGTCAGCCGCTCCGCGTCGGCCGGGCTCTGCGCGAGCACGCGCGAGAAGCCGCCGAACACGTCACGCGTCGCCGCGCCGAACTTCGCCGCGCGCCGGAACGAACGCGCGGACATCCGCGCATTGGTCAGCACGAGCGGCACGTCCGCGCGGCGGCACTCGTCGATCAGCGTCGGCCACACCTCGGTTTCCATCACGAGGCCGAGCGTCGGCCGCCATGCGCGCAGGAAGCGCCGCACCGCGCCCGGCATGTCGTACGGCAGGTAGCAGCACAGCACGCGATCGCCGAAGATCTGTTCGCCCGTCGCGCGGCCGCTCGGCGTCATGTGGGTAAGCAGGATGCGCGCATCGGGGCGCGCGTGCATCAGCGCATCGATCAACGGCTGCGCGGCGCGCGTCTCGCCGACCGACACCGCATGCACCCAGATCAGCGGCGCACGGTCGTCGCGCGAGCGTCCCGCGACGTGGCCGAAGCGCTCGCCGATATGCTCGCGATAGCCGCGCTCCTTGCGTGAACGCACGTAGAGCCGGATGACCGCGGCCGGCGCGACGAGCCACCACAGCGCGCGATAGATCGCCCTCAGCATGCGGCCGCCTGCGGGTTGTGTCGAAGCAGGGGCGCGCTCAAACCAGCGCCCTGCCCGTCAGGCGTTCGAGAATGCCGAGCGGCGCGCATTCGCGGCGCACCATCGCGTCGACCGGCAGGAAGAAGGTCTGCTCGAGCATGAACTGGCCGGACATCACAGCGTGCGAAGTCTGATCGGAGAAACATATCCACACGCTGCCCGGCGGAAACGGCATCGTTTGCTGTGGACAAATCTTCTGGTAGTCGAGATCGGCCTTCATCCCGTCGTGCAGGTTCAGCATCAGGTGGTCGTACGCGCTGCGCGGCGATTTCGTCACATGCAGCAGATTCAGCAGCCACGCCGAGCCCGGGAACTGCGGCCGGATCTTCGGCAGGAAGCGCTTCGCGACGTCCTCGAACGGCTCGCCGACACGCCACACGCGCGGCACGCCGGCCGGATTCACGTTCGTGAACACGCGCAGGATGCGCTCGCCGTAGTTCGGCCGCGACGGGAACGCGTCGACGTGCAGCCGGCTGTCGTCCTTGCGCCACGACGTCTGGCGCGTCTCGACCTGCATCAGCCGCAGGCTCGTCGGCGCGACCCGCAGCTTGCCGCGGTATTCGGGAAAGAGGCCGTCGACGAGCGTGCCGGCCTGCTGCTGGAAGCGCGCGACGAGCGCGCGCACGGCCGACTGCGTGACGCTGTCGCCGAGCACGCCGGCGAGCGCGCCACCATTCGGCGCGAGGCTGATGTTCTTGCGTTTCGGATCGGCGAGCGCCGGATCGAGCAGCGCTTCCTCGCCGCCTTCGATCGCGAAGCGCAGGTGCGGGAAATACAGCACCTTGCCTTCCTCGACCGCGGCCAGCAACTGCTCGCGCGGCGCCGACAGGTTGTGTCCGCTCCAGTCGGCGGACGGGACTTCGATGATCTGGGATTCGCTCATGATCGGTTCGCGTGTGGACAGCATTACAGGAGACCGAAGCCCGCGAGCGCCGACTTCACCTGCGCGATCGACGGGGGCTGCCCCGCCGTGCCGAGATTGACGACGTTCGGCGACCAGTAGCCGCCGGTCCGCCAGGCCGTCGCGAAATTGTACAGTTCGATCGTCGGACGCTTCAGCGCGGCCGCGATATGAACCAGACCTGTATCAACCCCGACCGTCGCGGCCGCGCCGTCGATCAGCCCGACCACGGCCGGCAGCGACAGCTTCGGCGGCACGATCGCGGCCGCGCCGAATTCCTTCGCGAGCCGCTCGCTGGTCGCGCGTTCCGCGTCGTTGCCCCACGGCAGCACGAGCGACGCGCCGCGCCGCACGAGCGCCTGGCCGAGCTCGATCCATGCGGCGTCCGGCCACTGCTTGTCGGCGCGCGACGTCGCGTGGACGAACACGACGTACGGCACCGGCAGGTTCAGGCCGAGCGCGGCCACCGCGAGCGCCGCCGCCCGCGTGTCGAGGCCGAATTCGACCGGATCGGCCGGGGTCGGCGCCGGGTCGTCCAGCGCGGCCGCGACGAGCTGCCGCGAGCGCTCGACGACGTGCGTGCGCGGCGCGATCGGCACGCGCTTGCGGTAGAAGAAGCGCACCGGCCATTCGTAGCCGGCGCCGTCGGTACGGTTGCCGAGCCCGACGAGCGGGCCGCGCGCCCAGCTCGCGACCCACGCCGTCTTGATGAGGCCCTGGCAGTCGATCACGAGGTCGTACTGCTCGGCCGCGAGGCGCCGGCGGAACGCGCGGATCTCGCGCCACGTCGCCCCCGAGAACGGCTTCTTGCGCCAGCGGCGCAGCGAGAACGGCAGCACGTTGCGCACGCCGTCGACGAGCCGCACGAGGTCGACGAAGCTTTCCTCGACGAGCCAGTCGATCTGCGCATCGGGGTGGCGGCGCCGGATATCGGCGATCACCGGCATGTTGTGCACGACGTCGCCCAGCGACGACACGCGCACGATCAGGATCTTTTGCACGCTGAAAAAACGCCGGCTGGCAGCCGGCGACAGACATAAAGGGGGGATTTTATCCCGGCCGGCGGGCCGGACAGACAAAAAGCGGCCGCGCGCCTGGGGCGCGCGCCGCTTTTCGGGACCAGCACGGCCGCTGAACGGGCCGTCGTACGGGCGGCCCGGCGGCCGCCGGCGCTCAGAACGGCAGCTTGACGTCCGGCTTCGCAGCCGTCAGCACGCGGCGGAAGTCTTCCTGAATGCGCTCGAGCCCTTCCTGCGTCTCGGCTTCGAAGCGCATCACGACGACCGGCGTCGTGTTCGACGAACGCGCGAGGCCGAAGCCGTCCGGGTACTCGACACGCAGGCCGTCGATCGTCACGACTTCGTCGGCGCCGTCGAACTTCGCCTCTTTCTGCAGCTTGTCGATCAGGCGGAAATTCTCGCCTTCGTCAAGCCAGAGCTGCAGTTCCGGCGTGCTCATCGCGTCCGGCAGGCTGTTGAGCAGTGCGCTCGGATCGGCCGTCTTCGCGAGGATCTCGAGCAGGCGCGCGCCGGTGTACAGGCCGTCGTCGAAGCCATACCAGCGATCCTTGAAGAACACGTGGCCGCTCATTTCGCCGGCGAGCGGCGCACCCGTCTCGCGCAGCTTCGCCTTCACGAGCGAGTGGCCCGTCTTCCACATCAGCGGCTCGCCGCCCTTCGACTTCACCCACTGCGCGAGGTGGCGCGTGCACTTCACGTCGTAGATGATCTGGGCGCCCGGGTTGCGCGACAGCACTTCTTCCGCGAACAGCATCAGCTGGCGGTCCGGATAGATGATCTGGCCGTCCTTCGTGACGACGCCCAGGCGGTCGCCGTCGCCGTCGAACGCGAAGCCGAGCTCCGCATCGGTGTCCTTCAGCGCCTGGATCACGTCCTGCAGGTTTTCCGGGTGGGCGGGATCGGGATGGTGGTTCGGGAACGTGCCGTCGATGTCGGTGAAGCGCTCGACGAGTTCGCAGCCGAGCGCCTTGAACAGGCGCGTCGCGAGCGGGCCCGCGACGCCGTTGCCGCCGTCGATCACGAGCTTCAGCGGCCGTGCCAGCTTCACGTCGCCGACGATGCGCGCGATGTATTGATCCGCGACGTCGATTTCTTCATACGTACCGCTGCCCGTCTCGAACCGCTCGTCGACGATGCGGCGGTACAGCGCCTGGATCTGCTCGCCGTAGATCGCGGCGCCGCGCAGCACCATCTTGAAGCCGTTGTAGTCGGGCGGGTTGTGGCTGCCCGTGACGACGATGCACGAATCGACGCGGCGCTCGCCGCCCTTCAGCGCCAGCGGCACGTTCGCCGCGAAATAACCGACCGGCGTCGGCACCATGCCGACGTCGACGACGTCGACCCCGGCCGCACGCAGGCCGTCGGCCAGCGCGCCGACGAGTTCCGGCCCGGACAGGCGGCCGTCGCGCGCGACGACGACCGCATCGCCGCCCTGCGCACGCACTTCGCTGCCGAATGCCCGGCCGATTCCGCGCGCGGTGTCGACGTCGAGGGTCTTGCCGACCACGCCACGAATGTCATATGCCTTGAAGATGGATTGGGAGATCATCGATTCTCTTCTCTCTCAGTTGCGTGCATGGAAAATTGTCTGGCTTGCGCGGCCGCCGCTCACGGGTGCCGCGCATGATACATGCCTGCCGGCGGGCCACGGCGCGCAACGGCTGGCGCGGCCGCGATCCCACTTATAATCGCGGGTTTTGATGACGCGCATATCGCCCATTTTAATGCCTAGCCGTCCCGCCGCCGCCCACCCGCCGCTTCCGGCCGCCCTCCGCGCGCGCCGCCGCTGCCGCGCATGCTGAAGCGCTTCGGCAACCCGGACGTCGCGAAGGCCGTCGCGAACCTCGTCTGGCTGGGGCTCGAACGGCTCACGCAGATCGGCGTCGCGATCGCGATCAGCGGCCTGCTGGCCCGTTATTTCGGGCCAGATGTGTTCGGCAAATGGCAGTATGCGAATACGCTTCTCCTGGTACTGGCGCCGCTCACCTGGGTGTGCGGCGCGGAAATCCTCGTCCCGACCATCGTCCAGCGCCCGCCCGCCCAGCTCGGCGCGGTGCTCGGCAGCGCGTTCGTGCTGCGCATCGCCGTGTCGGTCGCCGCGCTCGTCGCGACCTGGATCGCGATCGCCGCGGGCGCCTTCGACCCGCTGGTCGGCGCGATGCTCGCGGGCCTGGCGGTCACGATGGTGTTCCGCGAGCCGTTCGTCGGCGTGATCAACGCGTGGCTGCAGAGCATGACCTACAGCAAGCCGCAGCTCGTCACCAGCATGGTCACCGCGCTCGCCAAGGCGCTGCTCGTGTGGCTGCTGGTCCGCGCGGCCGCCGGCCCCGCCCGCTTCGCGTGGCTGTGGGCGCTGGAAGCCGCCGCGATCGGCGTCGCCCTGCTGCTGTACTACCGCCATCGTAACGGCGGTGCGCTCGGCTGGACGTTCGACACGCCGCTGTTCCGGCACTTTGCGACGGCCGGCACCGTGTTCTGGCTCGGCCTCATCTGCATGTACCTGTTCCTGAAGCTCGATCGCCTGATGCTCGAGCGTCATGTGTCGTTCGCCGATCTCGGCCGCTATTCGGCCGCGCAGCAGCTCAACGAGAACTGGATCACGCTCGCGCTGATGCTCGCGCAGACGATCGCGCCCGCCTTCGTCTACCGCGTGCAGGACGTCGCGCGGCTGCGCCGCAACATCGTCCGGCTGATCGCAATGACGGCCTGCCTGATGACGGCCGGCGCGCTCGTGCTCGACGCCGCCGCCCCGCTGATCGTCGGCAAGGTGTTCGGCCGCGGCTACGAGGCGTCGGTCGACATCTTCCGCTGGGCCGTCTGGCTGTCCGTGCCGGCCGGCATCGAGGCGATAGGCAATCTTATCGTTCTCAAATATCAAGCAAAATTCGTGTTGCTGACGAAATGGCTGCTCGCGCTGGCGATCGCCGCGCTCGTCAACCTGTTCGCGATCCCGCGGCTCGGCCTGTACGGCGCGCTCGTCGGGCTGGCGGCCGGCTACCTGGCTGCGGCCGCCGTCAACTTTTATTACATCCGTTTCAAGCTGCAAACATGACGTCCCCTGATTGCCCGCCCCCGCTCGACGACGTGGCCGTGCTGATGCCAGCCTACAACGGGCACGACGACGTCGTCCGGACCCTCGCGTCGTTTCGCGAGGACGCGCCCGTGCACGTGCTGATCGTCGACGACGGCAGCACGCCGCCGATCGTCGCGCCCGACCTGCCGGGCCTGTCGATCGACGTGCTGCGCATGCCGCAGAACGGCGGTATCGAACGCGCGCTGGCGGCCGGCATCGACGCGCTTGCGGCGCGCGGGTTCCGCTATGCAGCCCGCATCGACGCGGGCGATCTCGCCGCGCCGCAGCGCCTCGCGAAGCAGCGCGCCTATCTCGGCGCCCACCCGCGCGTGGCCTGCGTCGGCATGTGGACGCAGGTCGTGTCGCGCGCCGGCGAGCCGCGCTTCATGCTGACGCCGCCCGCCGATCCGCGCACGCTGCGCCGCACCCGCTTCCTGCGCTCGCCGCTCGTGCATCCGTCGGTCATGTTGCGCATCGACGCCGTGCGCGAAGTGGGCAACTATCGTGCGAAGTACCGCGCGGCCGAGGATCTCGATCTTTTTTTACGGTTAATGCAACGCTACGATTGCGCGAACCTGCCGGAACTCGGCCTGTATTACGAGCTTAACGAGGGCGGGATCAGCGCGACCAAACGCCGGCGCCAGCTGGTGTCGACGCTTACGCTGCTGCTGCGCCACTTCAACGCGCTGAACCCGTACGACTGGGCCGGCCTCGCCAAGAACCTGCTGCATTTCGTGACGCCGTACCGTACGCTGCAGCGCATCAAGCAGACGCTGTTCGCCGCGCGGCCGTCCGCCTGACGCGTATCCGGCCAGTTCGGCAATTTCGACGCTTTATTTTTTCTTTTTTTCATGTCCGCCACCTCCCCGCTGCGCATCGCGCTCGTCTGCAACACGGCCTGGGCGATCCATACGTATCGCCACGGGCTGATCCGTGCGCTCGTCGCGCGCGGCGCCGAGGTCATCGTGATCGCGCCGCACGACCGCACGGTGCCGTTGCTCGAGCAAATGGGCTGCCGCTACGTGGCGCTCGCGGTCGCGTCGAAAGGCACGAGCCCGCGCGAGGATCTCGGCACGCTCGCCGCGCTGGTGCGCCACTACCGCGCGCTGCGGCCCGATCTCGTGTTCCATTACACGATCAAGCCGAACATCTACGGCTCGGTGGCCGCGTGGCTCGCGCGCGTGCCGTCGATCGCGGTGACGACGGGCCTCGGCTACGTGTTCATCCAGAAGAGCCGCGCGGCGAACGTCGCGAAGCGCCTGTACCAGTTCGCGTTCCGCTTCCCGCGTGAAGTGTGGTTCCTGAACCGCGACGATCTCGCGACCTTCACCGACGAGCGGTTGCTCGCGCATCCCGACCGCGCGCGGCTGCTGCACGGCGAAGGCGTCAATCTCGAACAGTTCTCGCCCGTGCCGCTGCCGGCCGGCGCAGCGCCCGTCTTCATCCTGATCGGCCGGCTGCTGTGGGACAAGGGCGTGCGCGAATACGTGGAGGCCGCGCGTCGCGTGCGCGAGCGCTTCCCGAATGCGCGCTTCCAGCTGCTCGGGCCGCTCGGCGTCGACAATCCGAGCGCGATCGGTCGCGCGGATGTCGACGCGTGGGTCGACGAAGGCATCGTCGAGTATCTCGGCGAAGCGCACGACGTGCGCCCGCACATCGCGGCGGCTGATTGCGTCGTGCTGCCGTCGTACCGCGAAGGCGTGCCGCGCACGCTGATGGAAGCATCGGCGATGGGCCGGCCGATCGTCGCGACCGATGTGCCGGGCTGCCGCGACGTCGTCGCCGACGGCGAAACGGGGTTCCTGTGCCGCGTGCGGGACAGCGCGAGCCTCGTGGAGCAATTGGTTCGCATGATCGAGTTGCAGCCGGAAGGACGCGCAGTGATGGGGACGCGCGGTCGACTGAAGGTGGCGGCCGAATTCGATGAGCAAACGGTCGTCGATTGCTACAGACGTACCATTCATACGTTGACAGGCATCACTTTTTGAAGGAGCACATGAGCAATGAGCGCTAAAGGCACCATACTCGTCACCGGCGGTGCGGGTTACATCGGTTCGCACACGACCGTCGAGCTGCTCGACAATGGCTACGACGTCGTAATCGTCGACAACCTCGTCAACAGCAAGGTCGAATCCGTTCGCCGGATCGAACGCATCACGGGCAAAACACCGGCATTTCATCAGGTCGACGTGTGCGACGAAGCCGCGCTCGCGAAGGTGTTCGACGCGCACCCGATCACTGCCACGATCCATTTCGCGGCGCTCAAGGCGGTCGGCGAATCGG
Organism: Burkholderia sp. BCC0397; assembly: GCF_902832865.1. Classification (NCBI taxonomy): domain Bacteria; kingdom Pseudomonadati; phylum Pseudomonadota; class Betaproteobacteria; order Burkholderiales; family Burkholderiaceae; genus Burkholderia; species Burkholderia sp. BCC0397. The sequence goes on from NZ_CADFDL010000003.1 coordinate 467,166, forward strand.
TAGAGAAGCCGCTCGAGTACTACCAGAACAATCTCGGCGGCTTGCTGACCGTGCTGAAGGTAATGCGCGAGCGCAACGTCAAGCAGTTCGTGTTCAGCTCGTCCGCGACCGTGTACGGCGTGCCGGAGCGCTCGCCGATCGACGAATCGTTCCCGCTGTCCGCGACCAACCCGTACGGCCAATCGAAGCTGATCGCCGAGCAGATCCTGCGCGATCTCGAGGTATCGGACCCGTCGTGGCGGATCGCGACGCTGCGCTACTTCAACCCGGTCGGCGCGCACGCGAGCGGGCTGATCGGCGAGGATCCGGCCGGCATTCCGAACAACCTGATGCCGTACGTCGCGCAGGTCGCGGTCGGCAAGCTGGAAAAGCTGCGTGTGTTCGGCTCCGACTACCCGACGCCGGACGGCACCGGCGTGCGCGACTACATCCACGTCGTCGATCTCGCGAAGGGGCACATCGCCGCGCTGGACGCACTCGCAAAGCGCGACGCGAGCTTCGTCGTGAACCTCGGCACCGGCCAGGGCTACAGCGTGCTGGAAGTCGTGCGTGCGTTCGAGAAGGCGTCGGGCCGCCCGGTGCCGTACGAACTCGTCGCGCGCCGCCCGGGCGACATCGCCGAGTGCTATGCGAACCCGCAGGCCGCGGCCGACATCATCGGCTGGCGCGCGACGCTCGGCATCGAGGAAATGTGTGTCGACCACTGGCGATGGCAGGAGGGGAACCCGCGCGGTTTTGTATAATCCGCTGTCCATTTTTCGAGCGATCCCATGCTCAGCTTCGCGTCCGGCTTCATCGTCTCCTTGCTCGTCACGCTGTTCATCGTGCGCTACGCGCACCTTCACGAGAAATTCTCGATCGACAGCGACCTGGCCGGCGTGCAGAAATTCCACGTGCGGCCCGTGCCGCGTGTCGGGGGCATCGGGATCCTCGCCGGGGTCGTAATTGCCGCACTGATCCTGTCGCGGCGCTATCCGACGATCGCCGGGAGCATACTGGGGATCGCCGCATGCGGGTTGCCGGCATTCCTGTCCGGCCTCGTCGAGGACCTGACCAAGCGCGTGTCGCCGCGCGCGCGGCTGCTCTGCACGATGGGCGCGGCCGCGCTGGCGTTCTGGCTGATGGGCATCGCGGTCAAGCGCATCAGCGTGCCGCCGCTCGATTTCCTGCTCGGCTACGTGGCCATCTCGGCGTTCATCACGGTGCTCGCGGTTGCGGCGCTGGCGAACGCGATCAACATCATCGACGGCTTCAACGGGCTCGCATCGATGGTCAGCTTCATGATGTTCGCGTCGCTCGCGTATGTCGCGTTCCACGTCAACGACCCGGTCGTGATGTCCGCGTCGATCATCATGATGGGCGCCGTGCTCGGCTTCTTCCTGTGGAATTTCCCGGCCGGGCTGATTTTCCTCGGCGACGGCGGCGCGTATTTCATCGGCTTCATGCTCGCGGAGCTCGCGATCCTGCTCGTGATGCGCAACCGCGAGGTGTCCGCGTGGTACCCGGTGCTGCTGTTCATGTATCCGATCTTCGAGACCTGCTTCTCGATTTATCGGAAGAAATTCATCCGCGGGATGTCGCCGGGAATTCCGGACGGCGTGCATCTGCATATGCTCGTGTACAAGCGGCTGATGAGATGGGCCGTCGGCACGAAACACGCGCACGATCTGACGCGCCGCAATTCGCTGACGTCGCCGTATCTGTGGCTGCTGTGCCTCGTCGCAGTGATACCGGCGACGCTGTTCTGGCGGCATACCGTGCATCTGTTCGTTTTTGTCGTGCTGTTCGCGCTGACGTATGTCTGGCTTTATCTCAGCATCGTGCGGTTCAAAGCGCCGCGGTGGATGGTGGTGCGCAAGCACCGGCGCAGCCACTGAGCGTCACGCCGGCTGCCGGATAAAGAAATAGCGCCCCGCGGGGCGCTATTTTCATGCGTCGTCGAGCCGTTCGGGTCTCGACCGGGCCGCGTCACCCGTTCGACGCAACGCGCACCGGCGGTACGCTCTGCAAGGTCGGGGCAACGGCCGTCTGGTATTCCGGCACCCAGCGCCGCAGGTCGCGCCGCACTTCGTCGTCGGACAGCACACGATGCTGCATCAGCCACGGCAACAGTTCGTCGAGCAAATTGTCCGGCACTTCGCGCGCCCGCGCGATCCGCAATTTCGGGTGCGGCGTGCGCGTCGTCGCCTCGTCGTCCGCCAGCAGTTCCTCGTAGAGCTTCTCGCCCGGCCGCAGCCCGGTGAACTCGATGCGGATCTGCTCTTCCGAGAAACCGTACAGACGGATCAGGTCGCACGCGAGATCGACGATCTTCACCGGCTCGCCCATGTCGAGAATGAAGATCTCGCCGCCCTGCCCCATGCTCGACGCCTGCAGCACGAGCTGCGACGCCTCCGGAATCGTCATGAAGAAACGCGTGATTTCCGGGTGCGTGACCGTCACCGGGCCGCCTTTCGCGATCTGCTGCTGGAACTTCGGAATCACGCTGCCCGCACTGCCGAGCACGTTGCCGAAGCGCACCGTCTCGAACTGCGTGCGCCCGCTCGTCTGCTGCAACGCCTGGCACGCCATTTCGGCGAGGCGCTTGCTCGCGCCCATTACGTTGGTCGGATTGACGGCCTTGTCGGTCGAGATCAGCACGAAGTGACGCACGTCGTGGCGAATCGCCGCGCGGGCCACGCGATAAGTGCCGAGCACGTTGTTGCGCAGCGCCTGCCACGCGTTGTGCTCCTCCATCAGCGGCACGTGCTTGTAGGCGGCCGCATGGAACACGATGTGCGGCGCATGACGCGACATCACCTGGTCGAGCAGCAGCGAATCCTTCGCATCGCCGATGATCGGCACCACGGGCAGATCGGGGAAGCGCTCGCGCAGTTCCTCGGTCAGCCGGTACATCGCGTATTCGGACAGGTCGAACGCGACCAGTTGCGCCGGTACGAAGCGCAGGATCTGCCGGCACAGCTCGGAGCCGATCGAGCCCCCCGCGCCGGTCACCATCACGACGCGACCGCGCAGCAGCGCCTCGACGTGCGGCGTGTCGATCGTCACGGCATCGCGGCCGAGCAGATCCTCGAGATCGATGCTCCGTACCTGCGACAGGAAGCCCTGCCCCGGCATCAGCGCGGTCAGCGAAGGCAGCACCATCGCCTTGACACCGGCCCGCACGCACAGCGTCGCGACGCGACGTTGTGTTTCGACCGACGCCGACGGAATCGCGATGATCGCGTATTCGACCTTCATCGCATCGGTCCAGTGCTTCAGGTCGTTGAACGAGCCGAGCACCTTGTAGCCGTAGATTTCGCGGCCCTGCTTCGTGACGTCGTCGTCGAGCAGGCCGACGAGGCGCCACTCTCCGGAACGCGACAGTTCGCGCGCGAGGCTCGCGCCGGCCGTGCCGGCGCCGAGCACCAGCACCGGCTTGCCTTTGCCGACGAGCCCGCCGTACAGGTAGTACTCCTTCGTCGCGCGATACAGCGCGCGCGCGCCGCCCATCGCCAGGAACAGCATCAACGGCGACACGAGCAGCACCGAGCGCGGAATGATCGGCTGCGGCTGGAACATCACGGCGCCGATCATCACGATCACGCCGCCGCCGACCACCGCCTTCGCGATGCGCATCAGATCGGGCAGGCTCGCGAACACCCACAGCCCGCGATACAGGCCGAACCCGCGGAACATCAGTGCGTAGACGGGCAGCACCCACGTCAACGCCATCAGCGCGCCGCTCAGGAAATCATGCGGAACGCTGCCGTTGAATCGGACGAGATAAGCGAACAACCATGCGGCGGTAACCGCCGTCAGGTCGAACAGGAAAGCACTCAGGGACAGCCAAGATGCTCTGGATCGCAACATCGGCGGGAAACCTCAAGAATTGTTTTTGGCGGCCGGCTGAAATCTGCGCCAACGCATGTCGATCAACCATCCGAACCATGCCAGGACGCCGTACCACGCGAGGAACGACAGCCATTGCTGCAGTTCGGGGCGGCCCTTTGCCCACACGGCCAGAATTATGCCTGCGAGCATGATGAGGTACCAATAAAGGGCCGTTCGGCCGTGACTGACGCCCGACCGGACCATCCTTTGATAATAATGCTCGCGGTGCGCCTGCCAGAACTTTTCTCCGCGTAACAGACGTCTCAAAAGTGTTACAGATGCATCGGCAATAAAGGGCGCGAACACCATCGCGGGAAACCAGATCGGCCAGACATCGGTACGCCAGCCCCAGTAGCCCAGCGCGCCGGCCAGGAAGCCCAGCGGAATCGAGCCGGCGTCGCCGAGGAACAGTCTCGCCGGATGGAAATTGAGCAGAAGAAAGCCGAGCGCCGCGCCGGCAACCGCAGCGCCCGCCACGACGAGATCAGCGGAAGCATGCATACCACCAAGCGCCGCGAGCGCGTACCCGCCGAAGCCGAACAGCGCCATGCCACCCGCAAGACCGTCGGCGCCGTCCATGAAGTTGTACAGGTTCGTCAGCCAGACCATTGCGAAGCCGACGCCCGCGAGCAGCCACCAGGGCGCATCGGCCGGGAACACGACGATCAGCGCGACGACTGCCGCGAGGTGTGCCGAGAACCGCACACGGGCCGGCAGCCCGCGCCGGTCGTCAATCTGCGACATCGCAGCCAGCCCCGCAGCAGCGATCGCGATCAGCCACAGTCGCGGCGCCAGCGTGAGCAGTGCAACGACACAGACCGGCACGATGCCCCATCCGCCGACGCGCGGAGTCGGCAGCGTATGGAGCGAACGATCGTTCGGAACGTCGGTGGCAAGACGCCAGGCCAACCCCGTGGCGAGCAGTACGCGGAGAATCGTCGTCGAGGCGAATGCGGCGGCCAGAGCCACCGCGGCCGTGGTGAGCCAGGTGGGATTCGCGAGAAGCATGTGGCTTTTATTTTGGTGTATCGCGCGAACGATACCATGCGGCGGTCGCTTCGAGGCCCTGGCGGGTCGTATAGGGCGGATGCCAGTCGAGCACGCGCCTGATCCGACCGGTATCGAGTTGCAGGCTGCCCGTCAGGCGGCCGATAGCCGCGCTGCGACCGGTCAGCTTTCCGAGCATACGCAACAGCGCCGGCGGCACCGCGATCAGCCGCGCTGGCCTGCCGAGCGCGTCGCCGACGAGGCGCAGCAGGCCTGCGACCGTCGGCGCGTCGTTGTCGGCGACATGAAAGCATTCGCCGGCGGCGCGCGGGTCGATTGCGCAACGCAGCAGCGCATCGGCGAGATTGTCGACGTAGACGATGCTGCGGCGCGCTGAAACTGCACCGAGCGGCAACGGCATCCCGCGCGCGACCGCGTCCATCATCCGCAGGAAGTTCGCGCGGACGGCGGGACCGTAGACGAGCGGCGGACGAACGACGACGACGTCGAGCCCGGCAGACGCGCCGAATTGCGCGAGTTGCCGTTCCGCACGCAGCTTCGAACGGCCGTATGCGTCCTGCGGATCGGGTTCGAACGCTTCCGACAGCGGCATCCCGCCGTCGCCCTCCCCGACCGCCTTGATGCTACTCGCGAACACGATGCGGCGCACGCCGTGATGGCGCGCGGCCTCGGCGAGACGCAGTGTGCCGGCTACGTTGGTGGCATCGAACGCGGCATCGGGATCGGGCGACTCGTCCCGCATCACGTGCACGCGCGCGGCGAGATGGATCACGCAATCGGCGGCCACATCGGTTGGCCACGCTTCATCCAGGGCATTGAAATCGGCGGTGTCGTGTACCCATTCGCGCACGCCGTCAATGCAGCCGCCCGGACGCCGCACCAGGGCGGTAACCGTGTGCCCGGCCTCGAGCGCGCAGCGGCAGACTGCCCGACCGACGAAGCCGTTCGCGCCGGTGACGACGAGGTGACTCACCAGAGCCTCCAGCCGAAGCGGTTGTAGAACTTGAAGGCCGATGCCGCGAACATGCGGATGTGCGCGAAGCCCTTGCGGGACGCCCCACCACCGTGATGGACCACGCGCACCGAGGGGACATACGCGACACGGGCGACCTCGTGCGTGCGCAGGCTCAGGTCGTAGTCCTCGAAGTAGAGGAAATAGCGCGGATCGAAGCCACCGAGTTTCTTCAGGACTTCGGTGCGGAACAGCATGAAGCAGCCGCTGACGATGGGGGGATCCTCAACGATATCGTGATCGTTGATCACGTCACGCATCTCGTAGCGCGCGAGACGCTTCCCGAACCGCACCCTCCAGTTCGCCGGAAAAAATCCTCTGACCAGCAGATCGAATATTGCCGGAGGACGCCTGCACAGATACTGGATGCCACCTTTCTCATCGGAAATATTCGGCGTCAAAAGTCCGACGTCTGGACGACTGCACATGAAGCTCAACGCTTGCACGAGGGAGTTCTCGTCGAGATCGATATCCGGATTCAGAATCAGGTGATGCTCGCTGCTTGCCGTCGCAATCGACAGGTTATGTCCGCGGCCGTAACCGACGTTCCCGTGACCACTCAACGACGCACACTCGAATCCGGCCACATTCAATCTGGCCACGTCCTCCCAGATATCGGGCGTGCCGCCGTTGTCCACCACGCAGATTACGGCATGAAAGTTCGGATCGCGTAGACGCATCGCGCCCACTGCGTCGCGCAAGCTATGGAGTGTCTTGAAAAAGCGCTCGACGTCCGGCCGATAGACGACGATCGATACGGTTAGCAGGGCTCTCGAAGTACTCATCTCAAATCAAACATTATCGAAGTGAACATGATGCGCATGTGTTCGCATCGTAAGGCATTCGAAACATTACGACAGGCCATTCACCTTGTCACTGTCGATGCGGGCATGTGATCTGGCCGGCATCGTGGGCACGACATGCGACATTGGCAAGAACGTTTTGGCATCCACGATGTCGTAGAGGTTCGCTCATACTCGATTGGCGTGGATCGCGCGGCCCCGTGCCACTCATTCGGTGATGCGGCCAGGCCGTCGTCCATTGCACGCCATCCCCACAGCATGTTCATTCTTTTCGGTTCGCCTCGATCGGGAACGACCCTGTTCAAGGAGTCGCTCAACCTGCACAGCGACATCTTCATCCCGAACCAAACCACGCTTATCAGTCCGATCGCTCACGTCATGGGTTGCATCAGCAACTGGTCCGTCGCACGTCCGCTGATCAGCAAGATCGTCAAGTCGACGGACGACTTCCCCGAAGTTCTTGAGCCCTATATCTCCGCCACGGACATCGATGACGCGCTACGTGAAGCCGAACCGACCGTGGCAGGCGTGCTCACATCGATCTATGGTCGCATCGCATCCAATGCAGGAAAGCGGTTGAGTGGAGACAAAACCCCTGACGATCTCCTTTCGATCCGAAAGCTGGAACAGGTCGGACTCCTGGACTCTGACATCAGGTTTCTCCACATCGTCCGCGACGTACGCGGTACGATGCTGTCCCTCAAAAACGTCACGTGGGCTCCGTCAGGCATCGAGGAATATTTCCCTCGCTTGTGGAATTACACCAATCTCCACTTGCACAATGCCATGCACGAGCGCGCGAATTATCTGCTCCTGCGCTACGAGGATCTCGTCTCGAACCCGCGGAATGTCCTGGCGCGCTCTGCGGCATTTCTCGGCCTGCCGTTTGAGGAATCCATGCTGGACAATTCGAAGCGGGCGCCGGTACTGCGCCATGATCAGAGTCACCTCAACCTGTCGCGGCCGTTCCTGAACGACCGCGCAACGGCTTGGCAGACGAGCCTGCCACCGGACATCACCGCCCACTGTTGCGCTACCGCGGCTGAAGGGCTGAAAGCGTTCGGATATATCTGAGTATGCGGTAGTCCGTGCGGGGTCTGCCATGAGAACGGTCGCGCACCCTGCGTGCGCAGCCTCGATCGTTCTGCTCTTTGGCGTCGTGACAAGTCAGCCCGCCACGGCGACGCGAAATGCATCGGCATTTCGTGCATCGACAGCATATTCATAGAATGCTGAACGCGTCGGAAATGCCGGAAGGACGGTCTGCAGAAAGCACAGCATCTCAGTCATCCCCTTGTTCTGCAGGAAGCGCCTGAATGCATCAAGATCGCTTCCGTCCAATCGCGCGGAGAACATTCTCGGCCCCGACATCGCAAGTGCCTGCGCAATGACCGCCGCGATCTCGACCCGAACCTTGCTCAAGTCTTCCTTGATCGTATTCCTTTCGTGCACGCGATACACGATATGCTTCACGTCCCGGTCGATATACACGCTGTCGTAGGCGAACGCGTACATCAAGAAATCGAGATCATGGCAGTAGCGAAGCGGCTGGAATCCGCCCGCAGCTTGCCAGAGAGCCCGACTGAATACCATGTTCGACGTCGTCGCGACAAAATTCTCGTTTAGCAATGCCAGTTGCTGCAATCCGGTATCGCTTAGAAATCCATATGCACGCGCCAGCCAGTCGATCGCGACGCCAGCATGCTGTTCGATGCCGTGGTCGTCCATGATGCCGGCCCGCCCCACGATCAACCCCGGGCCGGCCCGCTCCTGAATCAGTTCCCGGCAACGCGCGAGTTTCTCCGGCGCAAATACATCATCCGAATTCAGCACCGCGACATAGTCGCCGCGGGCGAGACCAATCGCACGATTGATCGTATTGTGGGCCCCTGCATTCTCCTGTCGATAGGCGTTCGCATACGGAACGTTTGCGAGAAGTCGCGACGCGACGTCAAACCCGTCGTCGGACGAACCGTCATCGATCAATATGATTTCATCGGCAGGAGAAGACTGCGACAACACACTCTGCAACGTACCTTCGATATACCGTGCATGGTTATACAAAGGGATAACCACAGAAATGGTGGCGTTCGCCCGAGCAACGGATGCAGGCGCAGACGGCTTGCGGAATTTAAAGATTGACATATTCAAGACCGGGCAATGATTTCATCCACAAAACACTCAAACACGAATTCATTGGATATCGGTATCAAAGAACGGGAAGTAGCGCGACCGATACCGCAAATCCCGCGTCCGCTCCTTGATGAACCGTGCCGGATTTCCGGCAACGATCGTGTATGGTTCGACATCACGCGTTACAACCGACCCTGCTCCCACCACTGCCCCTTCGCCAACACGAACACCAGGGCTGATGATTGCGCGAGCACCGATCCAGACGTGATCCTCAATGACAACCGGTTTGCACAAGCATACGAAATCCGGATTCTGCGGATCGTGCGTCAACGTCTGGATTAACGTATAGTGCGAAATATTTACGTTGTTCCCGATCGTCAAGGGAACACGACCATCCAGATAGGTATATCGGTTTACGACGGTATTATCCCCAATCGAAATGTGATACCCCGTAACAAAGCACCCCATCGCAATGCTTGAATCGCGACCGATCCTCACCTGACAAAACCTGCCAAGGAACCAATGCCTTATTCGATAAGGCATATAATTCATGAACAAGTGATTGCCCAGGTAGAAGCAAACCGCGGGTTTGAAGCGCCACCTGACGAAGCGGTAAAACGACTTGAGTGAGCTCACCATATCCGCCTCTTCCGTTATCGGTTGTGCGCCCTGACCACATCTTCGATGATCGATTCGTAGCGCGTCACGATATCGGCAAAGTTGTAGCTCGCGTAGATCTTGTCGCGCCCCCGCGCCCCTCTTTCACGCCACTGCGCAGCGTTCGATGCCATTTGGTCCATCGCATCCGCGAGGACGGGCGCAATCTTATATTCCCTCGGTGCGTAGGCAAGCTCGTCGAGCAACTTCGAATTCAGATTCGGCGTATCGCCATATTCGTTCGGGATCAGGATCCCGATATCGTCATCGTCGATGACTTCGGCGGATGCGCCTGTGTCGGTGAGGATCATCGGCTTGCGATAGAACATGGCCTCGTTCATCGCAATGCTCCAACCCTCGATGAACGACGGAAGGATGAACGCGTCCGCAACGCGATGTACGTCTTCGACATCCGGGAAATAGCCCGGCATCAGAATATGCTGCTCCAGACCATGCTCGACCAGATAGTGGCGAAGCGCATCGACGTGAGGGGGATAGATCACGTTGCCAACGCAGAGAATCTTGACGTCGCGTCTGCGCGCCAGCAAATGGCGCATCGCGTCCGCCATCACGTAGTGCCCCTTGTGCAGATTGTACGAAGCGACATTCGCGAACACGTAGTCGGAATCCGACAGGCCAAGCTGCGCGCGCGTCAGCTTCGGAGGCTGCTTTTCCCTCGTCTCGTGTTCAGACAGGATAAGCCCGTTCGGTACCGTCACGACCTTGCCGTCCGACACGCCGAGATTCGTCACAGCAAAGCGGGTCGCGTTCTTCGAAACTGAAACGTAGCGATCGACATAGCGATCATTGTCGGCAAACGCTCGTGACTGTTCGTCCGAAAAGAACGCATAGACATTATGGATGAACGTGATATTCGGAATCCCGAGACGATCAAACAGCGGATAGCCGGTATTCGAGAAGTGAGACATCGAGATATCGACACTCAACTCGGTCAGCAGTTTCTCGTAAGCCGCGAGCGTGTTCGCTGCGGGCAGTCCGACCACCCGCAGGCCGGCATTGCGTGCGACGGTACCAAGGTGCCCGACTTTGCCCGGCGTAACGATGGTGACGTCGAAACGTGCCCGATCGAATGCGATCGCGGAGTCGAGCACGACCTTCTCGAGACCGCCCTTGTCGAACGACGCCAGTTCGATCACGACACCGAGCTTCCCGTCGGTACGGGGACGACGTTGCGGCGGTACTTTACGAAACAACGAGAACAGGGAACGCAGCATGGCGAGGATCAATATGAGTGGAACGGTCAGTGAATATCGAATGCACCAGGACGCAAATCTCGCTCGCCGTCGAGGACGTTGATCGATGCGAGCAGAGTAGACATCCTGGCCGCAACGGTTTCCACCGAGTACTCTGCAACCGCAGCCGCGAACCCTGCATCGGCGACGCGCTGCCACAGTTGCGGGTCTTCGAGCAGTTTGACGATCGCTGCGGCAATGTCTTCGGCACTGTCACCCTCAAGCACCTGCTCACCTGCAACGAGGCCCATGCCTTCGCTCGCAATCTTGCTCAGCACGCTGGGTACCCCATGCAACAGACTTGAAACCACCTTGCCCTTGATACCGGCACCGAATCGAAGCGGTGCAACCGATACGCGAGCCACGTCGAGCACGTCGCCCAGACTCTCCACGAATCCGACAACCTTCACACCCGTTGCCGGATTGTCGAGCGAGCGTACGTAATCGGTCACGCCGCTGCCGATGATACGCAACTCCGCGGTGGGCTGGCTCCGCCGCACGATCGGCCAAATCTCCTCGACCAGGAATTGCACTGCATCGATATTCGGTCGATGCGCGAATCCGCCGACAAATACGACGCCGGACCGCTCGTCGAATGTCCGCCCCGAACGGGTCGGCATCCGCGGGATCGGAATGCGATGGACGTTCGCTTGCGGCACCAGATCTTTCAGCACATCGTGCTCGAGACGACTCACCACGATGGTCGCATCGGCTTCGCGCACGGTTTGAATTTCCGTGCGCCGCAGCATCAACGCCTCTTCCAGTGCTTCGGAGGAGCGGTCGTGGATTGCCGCACGCTCTTCACGGAGGTAATGGAGATCCACCGTGCCAAACACCAGCTTGACATGCGGCGCTCCCCGACGAAGCGGTTCGACCAGATGACGAGCGACGATGATGCGTTGAGCGACGACTACGCGTGCATCCACGACTTCTTCCATGAACAACTGGTTGAGCGATGCGAGATCGCTCGCACACTGAACCCGCACGCCCCAACGCCGCAGCGCGTCCATATAGGCGACAGGAGGCGACTGTTCGAATGCAGCAATGAAGCTCACGTCATAGCCGAACTCGCGGAAAATCCGTATGTACCAGTAGACGTCAACCGATCCGGAATCCTGATCGGGCTTTGGCACGAATGCATCGACGATCACGACCTTCGGTCGCTGCGGCAATGCAAGCACGTCGCCAAACGGGCGTTCGACCCGGAAGAGCCTGTCGTGATGCTGCCGCAGGAGCCAACGCTGATACGCATCATCCCAATTGTCACCATTCGTCGGCCGGCTCGCTTGCGCCGCATTCGACATGACGAAACGGGCGAACGGCTGCAAGTAGGTTTTCTCTCCTCGTGCAAACAGATCGAGCGCCAACGCAACGAAACCGGTTGTGAGGACCGGCATCTCCTCCTCGAAACGCGATGCACGCCTCCAGGCATCGTTTCGAACCGCGATGAATCCCGGGCTTGCCGCCTTGATCTCGGTCACATTCTGGATCTTGACGTTATCGCTGTTGACGCCCGCATGGGCGGCCAGGAGATGCGCGCCAGCATCGATGACTCCGCCAGCGGCGTACACCGTACCGTTCCTTTCCAAGATGATCCCGGAGACCGCAGCCGCGTCGGTAAAGCGTTCGAACGCTTCATCGATCGCCGCCAGCCATCCCGGACGCGCCAGCAATACGTCCGACATCAGGACAACGAATTCGCTCCCGGACAAATCACCGATATGCTTGGCCAGTGCGGATATCGACAGGGCTGCATGACGATCGTCGATGACACGGATACCGCTCTCGGCCACCAGCTTCGCATCGATCTCGCCAACCGCGAATATCTGGTATGCGACGGATGTCGTATGGTGGCTCAGGGCCGCAAGACATTCGCGCATCGCCGCGCCGCCTTGTGATTGCAGCACGACGATCGTCGCTCGCGGCGCCGACGCTTGCTCGAACGGCTGGAGCGTCAACGACGACAACCCGTCAACCTCGGCGATCGACGTGGACAACCCTGTCGCCGCTCCAAGACGCGAAACCGGCGTCGTGTTGGCACCCTGCTGATTTGCGCGGATACGGCGGGCGGCATAACGAAGCGGCTTCGTCACGCGCCAGGAAGTGGAGTTCGTGATCTGCTTCAGTTGCCGCCGAAGGCTCTCGTTCTCGATCAGTAATGCAACCGTCGACGGATCGCTCTCGCGCTCGCCGTCGCTGTCCTGAGCCTGTGTGCCGAGCACGCCCTCCGCGTGCTTCAACTGGTCGGTCAACTCGTCGACCCGAGCAGCGAGAACCGTCGACGTGTTGTTCTGCACGTCGAGAGATTCAAGCACCTTACGTGAGGTCGTCATCGCTTCGTCGCGACGTTCGGTCGCCTCGGTAAGCGTGGAAACGGTCCGAGTCAATCGCTCGACTTCGGTTTTCAGGCGGCCGATATCGGCATTGTTCGCAATGATGACGTCGTTCAAGCGCACGGTCTCGACCGTCAACTTGCCGATCTCTTCGTCGCGCCGGAGAACCTCGTCGGTCAGCCGCACTGCCTCGGCCGTCAGACGGCCGATTTCGTCGCCGCGTGCCATGGTTTCCGTCGTCAGGCGGACAATTTCAGCCGCCTGGGCACCGATATGCGCGTTGCGCGCCTGGTCGTAACGCGTGAACGACACACCACCATCGAGCAGATTGTCGTCCATTTCCGGTATCGGACCGTCGGACGCAATCGCAATGAAGTACACGGGATCGAGAACGCCCGCAGTCTCGCGATACTCGCCCACCTCGTGTTCGGACCAGCAGTTGATGCGACGCTCACCGCTGCGCCCTTCCTTCTGGAGCAGCGATCCGGCAAGCGGCTTCTGTTCATAAAGGACGAAATTCTGAAACCCGCTCTTGAGCCACTGGACGAATTCCTCGCGATCGAGCTCGCGCACATGGTATTCGTTGGGGGGCGATCCGGGCGGCGAATAGATCGGACGGTTCGGCGTCGAAATGATCATGATGCCGCCCGGCTTCAGTACCCGACGCGCCTCACGCATGAACACCTCATGCTCGCGAAAATGCTCCAGCGTCTCGTAGGAGTTGAGGATGTCGACCGATGCGTCGGCAAGAGGAATCTGCGTGGCGCTACCCCACTCGAACCGGAGGTTCGGTACGTCACCATAGCGGCCCTTCGCATTTTCGACTGCTTGCGGGTCGACATCGACACCGGTCACGGAGCGCGCCGCCTGCGCCAGCAATGCAGAACCATAGCCTTCCCCCGAAGCGATATCGAGCACGTCCTTGCCTGCGCAGATCGCCGTCGAGAAAAGATACCGATGGTAATGCTCGTACTGAATCGGCCCCGCAACGCCCGGAAGATATCGTTCACCCGTGAACGAGTGATCATCTTCCGACGCTTTGAATCGAAAAATTCGCTCTTGCTTGATCATTTGAGAATCCTGCTCTGCAAACTTGCAAAAATCTTGTAAGTAATCTCGCCGAACACATGACGACAACTTTACGCCGGGAGATTGTGCTCATGCCTGTGGATCAAATCCGTTCCGCGCTACATCTCTTCGGACAGTCCGGCATGCGCCATCGGTACGCCCACGAGCGCGTGTCTCACGCGGGATGCGTGCACGCGAAGGGGTAACGCATCGTGGATCCAGTGATGCTGAACGTGATCGTATTGCGTGCCCTCCGCAATCGCCACGTTGATCGAGAAAGCACCCACCGGCAGTACCGGCATGATGAAGGTGAACTCCGCGCATAGCGCGTCGCCGGCGTCGCATGATACGGGTCGTTCGGCGAAGGTTGCGAACGTGTTGTCTCCCGTCAGCTCCTGACCTCGCTCGTTCTTGAGGTAGAAACCGACGATCGGGGAAACCAGCGGCTCGTCGATTTCAATTGTCACGCGCAGCGTAATCGTTTCGCCACCGACAATCCATTCGAGCCTGCGCTCCTGATCGTCGAAGAATGCAACGTCGACGATTCGCGCGCCCCCCTCGCCAAAAGCCTGCGACTGATGATTGAACGCCAGCACCTGGATGTCGTTGCGAAACGAGGAGGCGTTGAAGCGTTCGCGACGGAAATCAACTGCGCTGTCGTGACGCTCCACCTCCACTGGCACCGCCGTGGACGCTGCTCCGCTCGTGCTGTAGCGCGCCTCCAGATACGCTGCACAGACGTCCGCCGGTTTCCCCTGCGCAACAATCCGCCCGCTGTCGATCCAGATGACGCGCGAGCAAAGCTTTCTGATCGTCGACGTATCGTGACTGACGAACAGGATGGTTCCGTGCTGCTTGAATTCGTGCAGGAAACGAAAGCACTTCTGATTGAAAAATGCGTCGCCAACCGCCAGCGCCTCGTCGATCACCAGGATGTCCGCATCGACATGCGCGATGACCGCGAACGCCAGACGGACAAACATGCCGCTCGAGTAGGTCTTGACGGGCTGATCGATAAACTCGCCGATGTCCGCGAAATCGACGATCGACTCGTAGCGATCGTCGATCTGCTGACGGGATAGCCCGTACAGTTGCGCATTCAGATAGATGTTTTCGCGACCGGTGTACTCGACGTCGAAGCCGGAGCCGAGCTCGAGCAACGCGGCAACCTTGCCGCGCACGGCGATATCGCCGCGGGTCGGGGCCAGCGTGCCACAGACGATCTGGAGCAAGGTGCTCTTGCCCGACCCGTTCCGCCCCACGATGCCGACGGTTTCTCCGGCCGCGACGGAGAAACTCACGTCATGAAGGGCCCAAAATACGTTCGACTGCGCTTCAGCTTGCCGATGCGTCGCCTGTCGCGTCGCCGAGCCTTGCGCAAGTCGCGCAATAGCACCGAGCACTCCTCTCTTCAACCGGTCGCCGGGCCGCTCGTAGGACTCAAAACCCTTGCTGATGCCGTGAGATTCGATCGCGATATTGTCAGACATATGAATTCATTCTTCGCATCCCGTCCGGACACGATGCCAACCTATGGATTGCGATCGATGGATCGATCCAGTGATGTGCCATCAGTCGCGAATGGTAAACAACGAATCGTACCACGACGCACCATTTCATAATATGGAAAATCGGCACTGAAAAGCCCCGGGAAAGACGCTCCCCGGCCCGAAATTCCATTCGGGTTCGGCTCGCGGCTTGGAAAAGCCAACGATCGACACCAATCCGCAGCCCCGCACACGCGCCCGGGATTGCTTGCGACATTTACACTTCGACACACGCTGCAACCGACGCGACGTCGGTCCGCCGATGAACCACTATGCGATAATTCGCATGCACCAGAATGGCCTCAGGGCCAAGTAAAGCACTGGACCGCAGGTGCTGCACCGGCCTGACGCCCGCCTGCGGTCATCGAATCGCGGCTGCACGGATCCGCTTTCCGCCGGCTCCCTGTGCCGTGCCACACCCGCTGACCTTGTCGTCGAACTTATGCAAAGCTTTAGTCTTTCGCCGCGATCTCTCGCCGCTTCACTGGTGAAAAATCGCCGCCTGATGCTCGATCTCGCGCGCCGCGACGCCGTGGGACGTTACAAGGGGTCCTTTCTAGGCATCTTCTGGTCGCTGCTCACCCCCCTCATGATGCTGAGCGTCTATACGTTCGTCTTCAGCGAAGTGTTCAAGTCACGCTGGAACGACGCGTCGCACGCAGCATCAAAGGGCGAATTCGCCGTGGTGCTGTTCGCCGGAATGATCGTGTTCAACCTGTTTTCCGAATGCGTGAACAGGGCACCGGGGCAAATTCTCTCCCACTCGAACTTCGTCAAGAAGATCGTATTCCCGCTTGAAATCCTGCCTTGCGTGACGCTGTTATCGGCGCTGTTCCACCTTAGCGTGAGCGTCTGCATCCTGCTGGTCGCCGAATGGGTCGTCGTCGGTAGCGTGCCATTGACTGCGTTTCTGTTCCCCATCGTGCTCGCACCGCTCTGCGTATTCATCATGGGCGTGAGCTGGATCCTGTCCGCCACCGGCGTCTATCTCCGCGACATCGGACAAACCGTAGGGATCGTCATCACCGCGATGATGTTCCTCTCGCCCGTGTTCTTCCCGGTGTCTTCGCTGCCAGAACAGTTCCGCGGCTTCGTCTATCTGAATCCGATGACCTATCCCATCGAACAGGGTCGTGACGTTCTCATCTGGGGACACATGATCGACTGGAATCGGTGGTCCATCTATTCGATCATGGCCGTCGCCGTTGCATGGATCGGCTTCGCATGGTTCCAGAAGACGCGCCGGGGTTTCGCCGATGTCATCTGATGTTGTCATCCGCGCCGCGTCGCTCGCCAAAGGATTCGAGTCCTATCGCAAACCGTCGGACCGCCTGAAACGCAGTGTCCTCAGCTTGCTGAGCGGGCTTGCACCGGTCCCGAGCGTGCGCGAATCGCTGCGCCAGCGCGCGCAGGCGTGCGCCCGGATGTTCTGGGCGCTCAAAGACGTCAATTTCGAGATTACGCGCGGAGAAACGATTGGCATCATCGGCCGCAACGGCTCCGGCAAGAGCACGTTGCTGCAGATCATCTGCGGCACACTCGCTCCCACGAACGGCGCGGTGGAAACTCAGGGGCGCATTGCAGCGCTGCTTGAACTCGGTTCCGGGTTCGATGCCGAATACTCCGGCCGGGAAAACATCTACATCAACGGCCAGTTGCACGGCCTGACCCGCGAGCAGATCGATTCGCGCGTCGACGAGATCATTGCGTTCGCCGATATCGGCCACTTCATCGACCAGCCCGTCAAAACATACTCGAGCGGCATGTTCGTCCGCCTCGCGTTCGCAGTCATCGCACACGTGGATGCCGACATCCTGGTTATCGACGAGGCGCTGGCTGTGGGCGACGCATTCTTTACGCAAAAATGCATGCGCTTCCTGCGTCGCTTTCAACAGACCGGGACGGTTTTGTTCGTCAGCCATGATTCATCCGCCATCCGCAGCCTGTGCGACCGGGTCATCTGGCTGGATCGAGGTGCGATGCGCGAGTCGGGAAGTGCGAAAACCGTCTGCATGAACTACTTCGAGGCGTTTTATCGGAAACCTGGCGAGGACGGCGTGTCTCGTGTTGAATCCGACACCAGAAAGCTCGACATGACCGCCATCGGCAACGAGCCACGTGCAGATCAGCGCAGCGGATTCCCGCGCGACGCGATCGATACACTGCCGGCGCTGCCGAGCGTCGATCTGGATCCGCACGAACTTCCGGCGCAACGTGAGTCGACACTGATCGAATCCACGACCCTCACCAACACGAAAGGAGCCCCTGTTACCTGGGTCACGGGTGGCGAACGGGTTTCACTTCGGATTCGCATCCGCCGGACCGAATCCGACACGCCGCACATTGCGTTCTTCGTCAAGGACCGACTCGGGCAGCCGCTGTTTGGTGACGACAGCGTATTCGCGCTGCGGGAAGGCGGTTTGCCGTCTACGGATGCGAGCCACGTCGTTGCGGAGTTTCGTTTCGACATGCCAATCCTTCCGCCTGGCGACTACGCGTTCACCGTGCTCGCCGCGGCACCTTCCGACAACGGTATTCGCATACTCGACTGCGTTCACGATGCCATCATCGTAAAGTCGGAGTCCGCCCGTGTCGCAACCGGACTCGTCGGTGTTCCCATCAATCGCATCGAGCTCTTTGTTCGCGAAACTGCGTAAAACGTGTCAGTCCGTTTGAGGATCTGATCAACCCACACCGACCGGGCCCTGATTTACTCATATGACTTCCGGCCAACACCGCGCCCCACACGATTCGACAAATCACGATGCCCTTTCCCGTGACGACGTCGAGGGCAGCGCATTGGCGCAGCGCATTCTCGAACTGGAACGCGAACTTGCGGGCCTGCGCAAGGAAAATATCCTGCGCGCGAATGCCGAAGCCGACCGAATCCGGCTCGAGGATGAGCTGCGAAACATCCACGCGTCGCTATCATGGCGCCTGACGTCGCCACTTCGACACGTCACGTCTGCAATCCGCATGGCCGGCGTCGTTGCGGCAACGATCCGGCGCCAAGCGGTCGTCCGCGGTAGCCTGCCGAGTGCGCTCGGGCACTACGCGGCCATGCTCAAGCGGGAAGGTCTCCAGGGAATCCTTGCTCGGTCCAGACGTCTGCGTGATGGTGGCGGATTCGCCGACGCCCCCCCGCCCGACGAGGTCTATCACGAGTGGATCAACAAGTTCGATCGATTCGGCGACGCGGAACGTGCGGCCACCGAGAGTGCTCTGCAATCGTTCGAACGTCAGCCGCTGATTTCAATCGTCGTTCCGACGTACAACAGCAATCCGTCGTATCTCGAAGCAATGATCCGTTCCGTGCAGGAGCAGGTCTACCCGTTCTGGGAGCTCTGTATCGCGGACGATGCATCGCCGGGCGAGACTACGCGCGAAATCCTGACACGCCATCAGGCGCATGATTCACGAATCCGGCTCGTGTTTCGTACGGAGAACGGCCATATCTCCGAAGCGAGCAATAGCGCCCTCTCGCTGGCAACCGGTGAATTCGTCGCACTGCTGGATCATGACGACATCCTTCCGCCTCACGCACTGTTTACCGTTGCACAATACATCAACCGATACCCTCGCGCGCGCATGTTCTACAGCGACGAGGACAAGCTGAACGAACGCGGGCAGCGGACCGCCCCGTATTTCAAATGCGACTGGAATCCTGCGTTGTTCCGTACGCAGAATCTGTTTTCACACCTCGGCGTCATCGAAACCGCGCTAGTGCGGCAGGTGGGCGGCTTTCGGCTCGGGTTCGAAGGAAGCCAGGACTACGATCTCGCGCTTCGATGCGTCGAGATTGCCGGCGATGACAGCGTCGTTCACATTCCGCATGTGCTCTATCACTGGCGCATCACGGCCAGTAGCACCGCAGGAACGAGTCATGCCAAACCGTATGCATCAACGGCGGCGCAGCGGGCCATCGAAGGTCATCTCGCGCGCTCCGGCACCGTCGCAACCGTGGAGCAGCCCTTCGGCGAGTTGCCGGTTTTCCGCGTGAGGTACGCGATACCCGCCCCTGCTCCAAAGGTGTCCATCATCATCCCGACGCGAGACGGCGTCGCGTTGCTCCGCCAGTGCGTCGAAAGCATCGTCGGGCGCACGGTATACCCGAACTACGAAATCATCGTCGTCGACAATGGCAGCACTGACGGGGCTACCCTCGCCTATTTCCAGGAAATATCGCTCCGCCCGAACGTCAGGATCATCAGGGACGATTCGCCGTTCAATTTTTCTGCGCTGAACAATATCGCCGCAGCAGCAGCGACGGGCAGTTTCCTATGTCTACTGAACAACGATACCGAAGTCATCTCGCCTGACTGGCTCGACGAAATGGTCGGCATCGCGTCGCAGCCGGGCATCGGTGCAGTCGGTGCAGCCCTGTGGTACCCGGACAACTCGCTTCAGCATGGCGGCGTGCTGTTGGGACTGGGCGGTATCGCGGGCCATATGCACCACATGCTCAAGCGTGGGAATTTCGGCTACTTCAACCGTGCAGTTTCCGTGCAGAACATGTCTGCGGTCACAGCTGCATGCCTGCTAGTCAGCAAGCGGATATATGACGAGGTACACGGCCTGGACGAGGCTTTTGCCGTCGCTTTCAATGACGTGGACTTCTGCTTGCGGGTGCGAGACGCAGGTTACCGAAACGTATGGACGCCGTTCGCCGAGTTGTACCACTACGAATCGGCAACACGTGGTTCCGACATGGCGGCGGACAAGTACGAGCGCTTTGTGGGTGAGGTGCGTCGAATGGAAGAGCGATGGGGTAGCGCACTGAATCGCGACCCGGCATACAACCCGAATCTTTCCCTCGCCGTGGACGTATTGCCGTTCACGCTGGCCAATCCTCCGCGCATCGGAACCCTCGACTAGGTCGAAGCCTGCCGGCGTGAAGTGGACACAACTCGACGGAGCGGCCAGCGCCTGCTCCGTCCCAGGCCATCTCCAGCGGATCAAAAACCACCCTCTACCGCGCGCCCGCATGAACGACAAGGTCGATGAGCGTCGCCGAATGCCATCGGTTCAGCCGTTGCAAAGCCGATACTCGAGTATGGTCAACTTCACATCCATCGACTTACGAATCTTGTCCAGGCAGATACCGGCAGCGATGCCTCTCCTTGCCGCTGCGACAAGAAGACCCAGTTGTTGTAAATTGCGTATGCGCGCTCCATGTCGAGATCACCATGAGCAGCCAACATCTCCGACTTACCGATGATGCTACAGTAGCGCGCGAGAATATCCTGCCCGTAGTCAGTAAACGCCAATATTCCTTCAACTCTGGTCGGATCGAGATGAAACTCGGGCTCCTGCAAGTGAAGAATCACCCCATTCTCGATTACTGCCCGAGGTTCACTTTTAGCAAGATGCCATTTAACCGGTATCGTCGAAACATGATAACCACCGGGTTTCAAAATGCGTCTAATCTCGGAAAATGCCATTTCAGGACAGGGAACGTGCTCCAGAACATCTTCAGTGATAACCAGATCAAATGAGCAGTCGTCGAAGGACGTAGCCTGGATATCCTCGCAGAGCACTCCATTACGGCTCTCTCCCGAAGCAATGCCGTCGATATATTCACTGGCAACGAGGCGTTTCCCAAGCGGAGCTAGGGATTCAGCGACAGCACCTGCCGTGCTCGCTATGTAGACCGTTCCTCGAAATTTTCTTGCGAATTTCCGAAGCGATGCGTGGGAATCACCGCTCAGCCACAAATCGAGAATCGACTTTGCAAGATGCCGGTTTCTTGCGGAAGATCCGCAGTAATCACACAGGAAAGAATTGCGCTTGCAGGGGAAATCGACTGGCTCGTATGACTTGAAGATGGCTTGCGATCCGCAGACGTGGCAATATCCGCGAGCAATTTGCGTTGGCTCCATACTCATCTCTCAGGTAGACGGTTTGGGTAGGCTTCTGTTGCCATAGCCGTGGCAAATATCGATACATCGCTAACTGAAGGCCGGCCACGAGCTTACAACATATTACATATAATTATATTTTTGAAAGGAAGTGGGGTTAATACCAATCCCAGCCCATCATCCAGTCCGTCAGAGTGTGATTATCTGGCACGCCTCCTCACTTCAAACCCATCCACTAACGCGTCACCATACGCCTTCTGATTTATGATGCATCGCAAAAAATCCACAACACCATTCAGTTGACACGCCCACGTCACGCGACCACTATCACCGCGGTCCGTACAGCCCTCAATAACGAACGTGAGTACTGGATAGATTTTACGAAAGCATCCAAATCCCGGGCGCCCCCAAGGATGTCAAAACTCTGTATAGCCGCAAGGCGGCCACACATCTAATCAAGCGAGTTTAACCGACCCGCCTAGCGACATCCTTCGAAATTTTCATCGAGCACTATCGGAATAAGGTCCGAGCCGCCCCCGAAAACCATCTCGGATTCCGCGCCATACCATCACAAGATGCTCGCCACGCCGATCCGGAAAAAAACAATAGATCAGGACCCGAAATGGCAACTTCACGAGTTCCGTCGATTTCCATTTCAACGGCATCGATGCACGCTTCATCAATGCGATTACATTTCGAAACTGATAATAGTGGCGGATCGGCCCGTGCATGGGATAACGACGCCCCAATACCTGAACAGGCTCGCCTCCCAACTCGTGACTCATCCGTAACCACGGAATCCCCCAGACCTGATAGCCGCGCTGCTTCGCGCGAATGCACCATTCGAGATCGACGAAATCGATGAATAGCGACTCGTCCATTGCGCCGACCTCTTTCCAGCATTCCAGGTTGATGCAGGACCCGGATGAAATGAGGAAATCGACGTCGATTGGCACGTCGCCCACCGGAGGTATCCGCTGGAGCCTGCCCCATCCAAACCGGACAAACGGTGCGACCCCACGCAGACGACGATCCTCATAAGCCGGACCGATCAGCGCAACACGGCTTCCCGACTCCCGGGCCTGGACGATCAGTTTCGGCAGATCCGTCAGCAAGGACTGGGGCGGCTCACTGTCCTGATCAAACAGCAACGCGACATCGCAATCCGCCTGAATCAGCGCGCCGACACCCTGATTGAACGCCATCGCGATTCCGGCATTCCACCCGTTGGGGATGTATTCAATCGAATCGGTCAACCCGAGAGCGCGGCGATCAAGCACTTTCGGTGTATTGTCGACCACCACGCAATGCATCGACTCGGCCAGCCGATTCGCGCGAGCAACACACGCCGCGTCAGGATGAAAGAAAACGACAACCGCTCCGGTGTTCGGCGATCGATTTTGTGTATTGCTCATAAGATTGCTACGCCTACGGTATCAGCATCGTGCGAAATGGCCATGTTCGCTATCCTGCAATTTCAATGCGCTTTGACACGATCATTCCGCAATCGGTGATAGCAGACCGCTTCGGCAACGCGAAAATCCGCCACGCCCCTGCCGGCCATCGCGTCATGTTCGCCCGTAGTTGTCCTCGAAGCGGACGATATCGTCTTCGCCCAAATACTCGCCACTCTGAACTTCGATCATGACCAGGTCGACTACCCCGGGATTCTCCAGCCGGTGCTTGTGGCCAGCCGGGATGTAAGTGGACTCGTTGGTCGACACGAAAAACGCTTCATCACCATTGACGACTTTCGCCATCCCGGACACGACGATCCAATGCTCGCTGCGATGATGATGCATTTGAAGGCTGAGGCTTGCGCCAGACTTCACGACAATGCGCTTGATCTTGAATCGCGGTCCCTCTTCAAGCACCGTGTACGTTCCCCACGGGCGATGCACCGTTCGATGTACCTTGTACGCCTCGTGACCAGTCGCCTTGAGTTCCGCATAGATCTGCTTCACGTCCTGTGCGCGACTGCGCGCAGCAATCAGCAACGCGTCGGGTGTGTCGATCACGATCAGGTTCTCGACACCGACTGCGCCAATCAAACGCTCGGAACTCTGCAGATAACTGTTCCTGACATCGACGAGCAGGGCTTCGCCTTCCACGCGATTGCCGTATTCGTCCGGAGTCGCAAGATCACCCAGCGCCGTCCACGATCCCACGTCACTCCAGCCAATCGAGCACGGTATCACAGCCCCCTGCCGGCACTTCTCCATCACCGCATAATCCACGGAAACATCGGGAACCGCGCCGAAACTGTTCGGATCGAGACGAATCTGCGCCCCACCGCGTGCACTCGTCGACGACGGTGACACACCGATACAGGCTTTCACGGAATCGAGGATGTCGGGGCAATGCTCGGCAAGCTCTCGCAGCATCGTTCCGGCCGTAAAACAAAACATCCCGGAATTCCACAGAAACCGCCCGGACTCAAGATACTGCTGCGCATGAGCGAGATCGGGCTTCTCGACGAATCGCACGATGTCGGTTCCGTCCGCCTCGATATAACCATATGCGGTTTCCGGGCTGTCGGGCTGTATGCCGAACGTCACGACCCGCCCGCCCGTGGCCAGCACCGACGCCTTCTCCACTGCGTCGGCAAACGCGGATGTGTCGTTGATCAGATGATCCGCCGCGAGCACGAGCATCACGACCTGTTCACCCTGAGCCGCGGCAGCATACAAGGTCGCTGCGGCGATCGCGGCAGCCGTGTTTCTGCCAAAAGGCTCGAGAATGAACGAGGTCGCCAATCCGGTCGCATTGACTTCCCGATACTCGTCCTCGGTCTTGAAGAAAAGGTCGCGATTGGTGACCGTGAGCACTTCATCGACGCCCGCCAGACCGGCCGCCCGCAGGAAGGCCTTTTGCAACAGGCTTTCGCCGTCGGCAAGCCGAATGAACGGTTTGGGATGCGATTCACGAGACACGGGCCAAAGTCTTGACCCGGCACCAC
Source organism: Burkholderia sp. BCC0397 (assembly GCF_902832865.1). Classification (NCBI taxonomy): domain Bacteria; kingdom Pseudomonadati; phylum Pseudomonadota; class Betaproteobacteria; order Burkholderiales; family Burkholderiaceae; genus Burkholderia; species Burkholderia sp. BCC0397. The sequence continues at coordinate 491,670 of NZ_CADFDL010000003.1, forward strand.
CGCAAAGAATAATCGGCAACAAGCTCACATGTTCCTCGTATTGCATTGACGATCAACGCGCTTAGGTCGACGTATGACGCCGCGGATATCAGCCGCATCCGCCCGCTTCGGTACGAAACGCACTACACGCGCATGCGACCACTCACACTACAGAAACGATCACGTCTTCTGCATACCAGCCAGGCAAAACCCGAGAGATTCGCGCCAGTGCGGCAGGGCCACACCAAAAATCTGCGCCAGCTTAGCGTTGGACAACCTCGAATTCGACGGCCGCTTCGCCGGCGTCGGATATTCGGCAGCGGGAATCGGCAATATGACCGGCCGCTTCGGAAGATTCGCCAGCTCGAAAATCGCCGACGCGAATCCGTGCCACGACGTGTCCCCGCCAGCTGTCAAATGATACGTTCCGGAACGTGCGTCCCACCATTCCGCCGCATCCGCGGCACCGCGCGCCTGGGCAATCACGTGCGACGTCGCCGTTGCGATGGCGCGACTCCAGGTCGGTGCGCCCATTTGATCAGCAACGACTTTCAATTCGGGGCGCTCGGCACCCAAACGAAGCATCGTCAGCAGAAAATTATGTCCACGCGCACCATATACCCAACTGGTGCGCAAAATGAGATGCCGGCATCCGGACGAGGCGATCGCCGCTTCGCCTTCAAGCTTGGTCAGGCCGTAGACATTTTGCGGATCCGGGAGATCGGTCTCGCAATACTCACCCGGCTTTACGCCGTCGAACACATAATCGGTCGAGTAGTGAACCAGTGCCGCGCCGCTACGCGCCGCCTCTTCGGCCAGCACACCTGGGACTTCGGCATTCAGCCGGCGCGCGGCGTCGACGTCCGTCTCCGCCTTGTCGACGGCCGTATACGCGGCCGGATTCACGATGATCGACGGCTTCAGCTCGCGTACGACGCTGCGGACCCGATCGAGATCGGACAGGTCGAGCATCGAGCGGTCGCATGCCACCACGCGGCCGAGTCCTTGCAGCGAGCGCAGCAGTTCGAACCCGACCTGGCCATTCACACCCGTCACGAGGATCGTCGGCTCAGGAGTCACACTCACCTCACGCATAAACTTCGGCTTCGCTCAAACGCTTGCCGGCCGCATCCTTCGCCGCCAGCAGCGGCTCGAAATCGATCGGCCACTCGATCCCGATCTCCGGGTCGTTCCACACGATGCTGCGCTCGTGTTCGGGGAACCAGTAGTCGGTCGTCTTGTAGAGGAACTGCGCGGCCTCCGACAGCACGACGAAACCGTGCGCGAAGCCGGGCGGCACCCACAGCTGCCGATGGTTGTCGTTCGACAGCACCACACCCACCCACTTGCCGAAGTTCGGCGAGCGCTTGCGAATATCGACTGCAACGTCGAATACTTCGCCCTCGACGACGCGAACGAGCTTGCCCTGCGCATGCTGGACCTGATAGTGCAGCCCGCGCAACACGCCCTTCGACGACCGCGAATGATTGTCCTGCACGAATTCGATGCCGGGTTCGACCTGCTCTGCAAACTCCTTCCCGTTGAAACTCTCGTAGAAGAATCCGCGCGCGTCGCCGAACACCTTCGGCTCGATGATCTTGACTTCGGGCAGCGCCGTCGCCGTTACTTGGATGGCCATGCGACTTGATCCGTGAGAATGTTCTTGAGGTACTGCCCGTATGCGTTCTTCGCGAGCGGCTGTGCCAGTTTCAGCACTTGCTCCGCGTCGATCCAGTTGCGGCGATACGCGATTTCTTCCGGACATGCGACCACGAGACCCTGCCGCTTCTGCAGCGTCGCGATGAAACTGGCCGCCTCGATCAGCGAATCGTGCGTGCCGGTATCGAGCCACGCATAGCCGCGCCCCATGATCTCGACGTTCAGCGCGCCGCTGTCGAGATAGCGCGAGTTGACATCGGTGATTTCCAGCTCGCCGCGCGGCGACGGCTTGATGTCGGCCGCGATGTCGCACACGCGGTTGTCGTAGAAGTACAGGCCGGTCACCGCGTAGTTCGAACGAGGCTTGGCTGGCTTCTCCTCGATCGACACCGCACGAAACGACTTGTCGAACTCGACGACGCCATAACGCTCCGGGTCATGCACGTGATACGCGAACACGGTCGCGCCCGTTTCCTGCACATGCGCACGCTCGAGTTGCTTCGCGAGATCGTGCCCGTAGAAAATGTTGTCGCCGAGAATCAGCGCCGACGGATCGTTGCCGACGAATTCCTTGCCGATGATGAACGCCTGCGCGAGCCCGTCGGGCGACGGCTGCACCGCATATTGGATGTTCATCCCCCACTGGCTGCCGTCGCCGAGCATCGATTCGAAGCGCGGCGTGTCCTGCGGCGTCGAAATGATCAGGACATCGCGAATGCCGGCGACCATCAGCGTCGACAGCGGGTAGTAGATCATCGGCTTGTCGTACACCGGCAGGAGCTGCTTCGATACGACGTGCGTGATCGGATACAGCCGGGTGCCGGAACCGCCGGCGAGAATGATGCCTTTACGTGCCATCGCTTCTCTCCTCAAGTGCGTTTCGCGTAATTCGTTTCGACCCACTTGCGATACTCGCCCGATGCGACTTCATCGGCCCAGACCTGGTTGTCGAGATACCAGTCGACCGTCTTTGCCAGACCGGTCTCGAACGTTTCCGCAGGCTTCCAGCCGAGCTCGCGTTCGAGCTTGCGCGCATCGATCGCGTAGCGGCGATCATGGCCCGGGCGATCCGTCACATAGGTGATCTGGTCACGGTACGAACCGGCTGCCTTCGGGCGCGCCTTGTCGAGCAGATCGCACAGCGTGTGCACGACCTCGAGGTTCTTCTTCTCGTTCCAGCCGCCGACGTTGTACGTCTCGCCGGGCACCCCGCGCGCGAGCACTTCACGAATCGCGCTGCAGTGGTCGCCGACATACAGCCAGTCGCGCACGTTCTGGCCGTCGCCGTACACCGGCAGCGGCTTGCCCGCGAGCGCGTTCGCGATCATCAGCGGGATCAGCTTTTCCGGGAACTGGTACGGGCCGTAGTTGTTCGAACAGTTCGTCGTCAGTACCGGCAGGCCGTACGTGTGGTGATACGCGCGCACCAGGTGGTCGGAGCCCGCCTTCGTCGCGGAATACGGGCTGTTCGGCGCGTACGGCGTCGTCTCGGAGAATTGCGGGTCGGTTGCGGACAGCGAACCAAACACTTCGTCGGTCGACACGTGCAGGAAGCGGAACGCGGCCTTGTCGGCATCGTTCAGGCCGTTCCAGTATTGGCGGGCGGCCTCAAGTAGCGTGAACGTGCCGACGACGTTGGTCTGGACGAAATCGGCCGGGCCGTGGATCGAGCGGTCGACGTGGCTTTCGGCGGCAAAATGCAGCACCGCGCGCGGCTTGTGCTCGACGAACAACGCGTCGAGCGCGGTACGATCGCAGATGTCGACGCGTGCGAACACGTGCTTCGGGTTGCCGTCCAGTGATTGCAGTGTACGGAGGTTACCCGCGTAGGTCAGCTTGTCGACATTGAGCACCGCTTCGTCGGAATCGCGCAGCCAATCGAGTACAAAGTTGGCACCGATAAACCCTGCGCCGCCCGTAACCAGAATCATGAGACTCCCTCTGTAGTAATGCGCGGCGAGCGCCTTCTGGCGACCGCCGCGTCAAAATTCGAAGCACTCGGCGATGATCGCCACGTCAGACCGGGAATTTTAACCGGTCGACATGGCCTCCAAAGTCATGAAATGCTAATTTTGTTGGGGAAAGCGACAATTATAGGGAGCCGCCCCCTGCAAAAGCCATGCCGCTAACAACTTGATACAGCGCTTCGAACCCTTTCCGGGCATGAAATTTCTTGCCAAATCAACCCGCTGTCGCGGAACAGAAATTGCGAAACGCTGCATTGACTGGATAATTTTTCCCGACTTATCGATACTCGCAAAATCCGCCTCCCCATGACCCTCCCCCCCATCGCCATCGGTGACATCCAGGGCTGCTATTCCGCTTTCCAGTCGCTGCTCGACAAGCTTTCAGCCCCCGCCGACACGCCCCTCTGGATCGCCGGCGATGTCGTCAACCGCGGCCCGGGCTCGCTTGCCGCGCTGCGCGCGGTCGTCGACCTCGGCCCGCGCGCGACCGTCGTGCTCGGCAATCACGACCTCCACCTGCTCGCGGTCTCCGCCGGGCTGCGCACCGAGCGCCCGGGCGACACCATCGGCGAGATCCTCGACGCGCCCGACGCCGACGCGCTGCTCGACTGGGTCCGCCACCGCCCGTTCGTGCACGTCGAAGACGGAAAGCTGCTCGTGCACGCCGGCGTGTTGCCGCAATGGGACGCCACGCTCGCGCTCGAACTCGCGGACGAACTGCAGCGCGCGCTGCGCGCCCCCGACTGGCGCGACACGCTGCAAGGCCTGTACGGCAACGAGCCGAATCAATGGAGTCCGAACCTAAAAAAACGCGACCGGATGCGCGTCGCATTCAATGCGTTCACGCGCCTGCGCTTCTGCACGCCCGACGGCGCGATGGAGTTCAAGGCGAACGGCGGCCCCGACAGCGCACCGTCCGGCTACCTGCCGTGGTTCGACGTGCCAGGACGCCGCACCGAGGCCGTGACGGTCGTGTTCGGGCACTGGGCCGCGCTCGGCCTGATGCTGCGCGACAACGTCGTCGCGCTCGATTCGGGATGCGTCTGGGGGAATCAGTTGTCGGCCGTGCGGCTGACGGCCGATCCGGCGCAGCGCACGGTCACGCAGGTGCAGTGCGAAGCGTGCCGCTCGCCGGGCGGCGAGTGACAGCTCGCTGATTCGCCCGGCCGGGCGGCACGTCAGCCCTCGCGCCCCGGCACGGGCGCGTCGGCCGTCGCGTCGCCGGCCGCGTCGGCACCGAGTTCGATCGCCGGAAACGCATGCTTCTGCAGCTCCGCGAGCGATTCGGCCGTCGGCTTTCCGACCTTCTCCTGCAGCGTCGCCAGTGCGGCGGCGATCGCATCGCGTGCCGCTGCGGACGTCGCCCGGCGGTCGCCGCCCGGCGCGATCGGTTCGCACACGTACAGATGCGCGACGAGCGGGCCGCCGCGCAGCACCATGTCGAGCGACTTGCCGAGCGACAGGTCGCCCGTGTAGGCCGGCGCGACCGACTGCCGCCCGTGCGCGTCCTCGTACATCAGGCAGATCGGCTGCACCGCGCAGCCGGCCGATACCGCGGCCTGGAACAGGTTCGCATGGAACGGCAGCAGCTCCTGGCCGTCGGACGTCGTCCCTTCCGGAAACACGCACATCAGCCCGCCGGTGCGCAGGCGCTCGGCCATCTCGTGCATGATCCGCATCGCCTCGGTACGCTTCTCGCGCTGCAGGAACACGGTGTCGAGCTTCTCGGCAAGCCAGCCAACGACCGGCCACTGCCGCACCTCGGCCTTCGACACGAACGGCGTCGGCCGCCACGCGTTGACCGCATAGATGTCGAGCCACGACACGTGGTTGCCCACGACGAGCGCACTCGCGTCGAGCCGCGCGCCGTCGTTGTGGACGACGAGGCGCATCCCGCAGATTCGCAGCATCTTGAGCGACCAGCGGCGTATCAGCTTGGCGCGGCGCGCGGGCGTGACGTGCGAAAAGCACAGCGCGACGATCACCATGCCGCGCAACAGGTGAAAGACGAGACGCAGCTTGCGAAGAGCGGTCATGAAGAAGATCCGGCGTGGTTCAGTGGCGCTCGAACGCGACCTGCCCGCCCACGAGCGTCGCGCGCACGGTGGCCGGCAGTTCGTAGCCGAGGAACGGCGAGTTGTGGCCCTGGCTCTTCAGCGCACGCGGCTCGACGCGCCAGTGCGCGCGCGGATCGAACACGCACAGGTCGGCCGCGCCGCCTTCGGCGAGGCGACCCGCCGGCAGCTGCAGCACATCGGCCGGCGCGGACGTGATGCGGCGCAGCGCCTGCGCGAGCGGCGTGCGCGTCTCGTCCGCCCACTTCAGCGTCAGCGACAGCAGCAGCTCGAGCCCCGTCGCGCCCGGCGTCGCTTCACCGAACGGCAGCAGCTTCTCGTCGTCGTCGACCGGCGTGTGATCCGAGCAGATCGCGTCGATCGTGCCGTCGGCGAGCGCCACGCGGATCGCTTCGCGGTCGCGCTCGCTGCGCAGCGGCGGGTCGAGCCGGAACTGCGAATCGAAGTAGCCGATGTCGACGTCGATCAGGTGGACGTGATTCACGCCGACGTCGCAGGTCACGGGCAGCCCCTCGGCCTTCGCTTCACGCACGAGCGCGAGGCCGGCCGCCGACGACAGCCGCGCGAGGTGCACGCGCGCGCCCGTCACGCGCATCAGTTCGAAAATGGTGTGCAGTGCGATCGTCTCGGCCGCGACCGGCACGCCGGACAGCCCGAGCCGCGACGCGAGCGGGCCGCTCGCGGCCACGCCGCCGCGGCCGATGAACGCGTCGAGCGGACGCAGCCACGTCGTGTAGCCATAGGTGCTCGCGTATTGCAGCGCGCGCAGCAGCACCTGCGTGTCGCGCACCGGCACGTTGGCGTGCGTGAAGCCGACGCAGCCGGATTCGGTCAGCGCGACCATCTCGGTGATCACCTCGCCCTTGAGGCCGACCGTCAGCGCGCCGAGCGGATGCACGTTCGCCTGCCGCAGGTTGCGCGCGCGGAACTTGAGCATTTCGACGAGGCCCGGCTCGTCGAGCACGGGGTCGGTGTCCGGCGGGCACACGAGCGTCGTGACGCCGCCCGCGACGGCCGCGGCCATCTCGGACGCGAGCGTCGCCTTGTGTTCGTAGCCGGGCTCGCGCAGCCGCGCGCACAGGTCGACGAGGCCGGGCGCCACGATCAGGCCCGATGCGTCGATCGTCTTGTCCGCGTTGAAACCGGCCGGCGCTGAACCGGCCGCCGCGAGCGCGGCGATCTTGCCGTCCGCGACGAATACGTCGGCCTGCCGTTCGGTGCCGGCGACCGGGTCGATCAGCGTGCCGCCTTGGATATGAATCTTCATGCGCTGTCTGTGAATGCGTTGATTGCGTTGAATGCCTGAACGAGGATGCGCGAAAGCGGGCTCAGTCGCTGTTGCCGGCGACGATGCCCATCACCGCCATCCGCACGGCGATGCCGAACGTGACCTGGTTGAGGATCACCGACTGCGGGCCGTCGGCGACCTGCGAATCGATTTCGACGCCGCGGTTCATCGGGCCCGGGTGCATCACGATCGCGTCGGGCGCGGCGAGCGCGAGGCGCTCGGGCGTCAGGCCCCACGTCTTGAAATACTCCTGCGCGGACGGCAGCAGTGCGCCGCTCATCCGTTCGTTCTGCAGGCGCAGCATGATGATCACGTCGACGCCCTTCAGCCCCTCGTCGAGGTTGTTGAACACCTTCACGCCCATCTGCTCGAGCCCGCCCGGCAGCAGCGTGCGCGGGCCGATCGCGCGCACTTCGGGCACGCCGAGCGTGGTGAGCGCGTGGATGTCGGAGCGCGCGACGCGCGAATGCAGGATGTCGCCGACGATCGCCACGCGCAGCTTCGTGAAGTCGCGCTTGTAGTGACGGATCGTGTACATGTCGAGCAAGCCCTGCGTCGGGTGCGCGTGGCGGCCGTCGCCGGCGTTGATCACGTGCACGTGCGGCGCGCAGTGCTCGGCGATCAGGTACGGCGCGCCGCTCGACGCGTGGCGCACGACGAACAGGTCGGCATGCATCGCCGACAGGTTGTTGATCGTGTCGAGCAAGGATTCGCCCTTGCTCGTCGACGATGCATTGATGTTCAGGTTCAGCACGTCGGCCGACAGGCGCGTCGCGGCGATCTCGAAGGTCGTGCGCGTGCGCGTCGAGTTCTCGAAGAACAGGTTGAACACGGACTTGCCGCGCAGCAGCGGCACCTTCTTCACTTCACGGTCCGTCACGCTGACGAACTGCTCGGCCGTATCGAGGATGTGATTGACGATCGAGCGCGGCAGGCCCTCGATCGACAGCAGGTGCTTCAGCTCACCGTTTTTCGTGAGCTGCGGGTTGCCCTTCAGGAAACCGTAGCGAAACCGGTCGGGGCTCGCGGCCGCCGCGGGATTGCCGGTGCGGCCAGTGGTGTCGGTGGTCATGGTGTGCGTGATTCCAACTATGCAAACGGGCCGCGGTGCAAACCAGCGGCCCGGGATACGGTTCGCGTGCCGTTCAGGCGCCGTGCGACTCGCTGTGCGCCTCGATACGCAGCGTGAACTGCGCGGCATCGTCGCGCGCGAGCACGAGCGTCGCGTCGGCCGGCACGTCGAGCGTGCCGCCCGCGAAGCGTGCGGCAACCGGCAGCTCGCGGCCGCCGCGATCGGCGAGCACGGCGAGCTCGACCGCGGCCGGACGGCCGTAGTCGAACAGCTCGTTGAGCGCCGCGCGCACAGTGCGCCCGGTGTACAGCACGTCGTCGACGAGCACGATGCGCGCGCCGTCGACGTCGAACGGCAGCGACGTCGGGCTGGCCTGGCTGTGCAGCCCCTTCTTCGCGTAATCGTCGCGGTGCAGCGCGACGTTGACGACGCCGAACGCCGATGCGCCGAGATCGCGCGCGAGGCGCTCGGCGAGCCATGCGCCGCCGCTGTAAATGCCGGCGAGCCGCGGGCCGCCCGGTTCGGCGAACGCCGTACCGTACGCGGCGCGGATCTGGTCGAGCAGGACGCGGTAAAGCGCCTCGGCGTCAATGGTGCTCATGGTCGGACAATTGATCGAGATACTGTTGAAGGATGACGCGCGCGGCTTCGGCATCGAGCATGTCGGTGCGTGCGCGGCCGCGCACGTTGCGCTCGCGCAGCCCGGCTTCCGCCTCGACCGACGAATAGCGCTCGTCGACCCATGTGACGGGCAGCCCGAAGCGGCCATTCAACTGGTTACCGAAACGCTTCGCCTGCTGCGTCATGTCGTGCGGCGTGCCGTCCGGATGCATCGGCAGGCCCACGACGAGCGCGTCCGGCCGCCATTCGGCCAGCAGGTCGCCGACCGCCTTGAAGCGGTGTTCGCGGTTCAGGTTCTGGATCACGACGAGCGCACGCGCCGAGCGCGTCAGCGCGTTGCCGATCGCGACGCCGATCCGTTTTTCGCCGTAGTCGAACGCCAGGAGCGTCGCATCGCGCGCGCTCGCGCCACTCATGCGTGCCCTGCTTCGCCGGACAGCATCGACGAGCTGACGCCGAGCAGGCCGAGCGCCGCTTCGAAGCGCTCTTCGGCCGGCGTGTCGAACACGATGCGCGGATCGGCGGCGACCGTCAGCCAGCCATTGCGGGAAATTTCTTCCTCGAGCTGCCCGGCACCCCAGCCCGCATGGCCGAGCGTCAGCAGGAAGCGTTTCGGGCCGGTGCCCGTCGCGACCGCCTCGAGCACGTCCTTCGACGTCGTCATCTCGAGCCCGCCGTCGACGGACATCGACGAGTTGTAGCTCGCGCCCTCGACCGGCTCGTGCAGCACGAAGCCGCGCTCGGTCTGGACCGGGCCGCCGAAGTACACGGGAATGTGCAGCAGCGGCTCGATGTCGAGCTTCAGGTCGATGCGGTTGAACAGCGATTCGAGGTCGATGTCGGTAGGACGATTGATGACGAGGCCGAGCGCACCGCGCTCGCTGTGATCGCAAAGATAGACCACCGTTCCCGAGAACGTCGGATCGGCCATGTTGGGCATGGCGATCAGGAACTGGTTGGTGAGATTGATGCGATCGGAAGGCTTTGACATGGTTTGAATTTTAGCAAAGACGCCGCGACCTGACCGGGCCGCGATCAACAAGCAACGCCGCGCCGCGCTGGCAACGGCGCGCGCGGATCACACGGCACTCTAACACGCGCGCGGGCGCTGTCGGCAGCGTGTTGCAGGCCCGCGCGACAAGGGCCGCCGCCGAGTGTCCGTCCCCTTGTTCGTCAGGTCCGGCCAAGCGCCGTGCCAAGCGCTTCGGACGCCGCCGTGAGATCCGGCGGCGCGACGCCGGCCGCGATCTTCAGGAGCGCCGCGCGCAGCATGTCGGACGCGTGGCGGTGCGCATCAAGCCCGCCGTCGGCGAGCGGCACGCCGTGCGCCGCACGGCGCCACGCCAGGCCGAGCGTGTCGGCCAGCAGCGCCGCGTGGCCGAGCCCGAGCGCGCAGGCGGCCGTGCCGACCCGATAGGCCGCGCCGGACGCGTGCCACGCGGCGCCGGCGTCGGCCGCGGCCGGATTGGCCGCAAGATCGGCCATCGACGCATCGGCGGTCTGCAGGAAATCCTCATAGGCATGCGCGTTGACGGTCACGACGCCGAGCGCGCGGGTCGGCGCGGCCGTGACCGCATCGTGCTCGGCCCGCGCGGCATCGGCCTCCCACAGCGCTTCGGACGCGGGCGTGCCGGCGACGTGCCAGTCGACCGTCAGCCCGTAGTCGTGCAGCACGTCGACGAGGGCGACATCCTCGGCCGCGGCGCCGAACAGCGCGAAATCGCGCCATAGCAGCGCCACCGTCTCGCGCACCAGCTCGGGCGGCGCGACCGGCCGGCCCTGCGCGTGCTCACCGAGCAGCAGGTTGGTTCGCGCGAGAAAGCGCTTCAGCTCGGGCGCGCCGCTTGCGCGCAGCGCGCGCACGCATGCGGCCGCGAGCCGCCAGAAATCGTACGGCCCGTCGTCGGTGAGCGCGGCCAGCATCGCGTCGAGTTCGTCGAGCGCCGCGCCCGGCGCGCCGTGTTCGGCACGCAGCACGCCCAGCAGCGCCTGCTCGTAGCGGGCGCGAATCCGGGTCGCGAATGCATCGGGCAGCGCGCGCAGCGTGGCAGGCGGCACCGCGCGGCCGACCAGCGCGAGCGCATCGAGCGGCGTGCTCGCGCGCAGGTCGGCGGCGCTTTGCGCGCGCAACGTACGGAAATGCTCGAAGAGAACGGGCGAGCACGCGAGCTCGCGCAGGTTGTGGCGCCCGACGGCCGCACGAAAATCGTGCAGCGCAGCCCGCCAGCCGGCCGAAGTCGGCTCGGTGGCGACGAGCGGCACGGCGGCCGACAGTTGCCCGGCGAAACGCGCGGCCGGCAGCCAGCCGGCTTCCGCGAGCACGGCCGCGGCCGCGGCAAGCGGCGCCGCCGCGTCGTCGCGCCGCCCGAATGCGTCGGCAGCCGCCGCCAGCCACGCGTCGGCGGCGCGTACGGCGCCGCCACGCGGGTTGGGCAATGCGTCAGGGAGGGGAACGTTCGCCGGATCGGACGTCATGGACACGCGCGCCTGTCATCGTCGAGTCGCTCGCGCGAGCCGCGGCGCGCGAGCGCCGGGGCCGGTGCGAGGCCTGAGCGGAGTGTCCGTGGGCCAGCGGTCCGATCAGATCTGGACCATCTCGAAGTCTTCCTTGCGGGCGCCGCATTCGGGACACGTCCAGTTGATCGGGACGTCTTCCCAGCGCGTGCCCGGGGCAATGCCCTCTTCCGGCAGCCCGGCTTCTTCGTCGTAAATCCAGCCACAAATCAGGCACATCCAGCTCTTGTATTCCATCTTAAGCCGCGTCGGGGAAAAGTCGGTAAATTCGGGAGCCATGATGGTACCGTGTCGGGGCCGGACTGCCTAGCAATCGCGCTGGAGGACGGCAACTACGTTGCGCTGCGCTAAAAAATCCGTCGTACCGGCCGGATTCCACCGCATAATGGTTGAAAAGTGCGGCCTGCCGGGCAACACAGGGCCGAACCAGCCCATTCGCCTCGCCGTCCGCATCTCCGTCGCTTGTCCGTTTTTCTCTTGCCCCATTTTTACATGTCCAGCAACGCCCCTCCGATCGTCCTCACCTTCGGCCTGTCCGATCCCACCGGCGGCTCCGGCCTCCAAGCCGATCTGATGACCCTGGCGAGCATGGGCTGTCACGGCGTGTCCGTCCTGACCGGCTATACCGTGCGCGACTCGGCCGCCTGCGAAGAAGTGACCGGCCTCGACCCCGACGTCGTCGCCGCGCAGGCGCGCATGCTGCTCGAGGACATGCCGGTTGCCGCGTTCAAGATCGGCGCGGCAACGCGCGCGGAAGTCGTGAGCGCGATCGCCGAAGTGGTCGCCGACTACGACGGCGTGCCGCTCGTGCTCGCACCGGACTTCACGCTCGACGACGAGCACGTGCTCGCCGCCGACGACCTGCGCGAATCGATCGCCGACCTGCTGGCGCCGCAAACCACGTTGCTGGTCGCCGACCACGCCACGTTGATCGCGCTCGCCCAGCCGGACGGCGATGCCGAGGCGCCGAATCTCGACGCGGCCGTGTCGCACCTGCTGTCGCAGGGCTGCGAATACATCCTGTCGTCGGAAACGGGGTCGCACCGGCTCGTCAATACGCTGTACGGCGAAGAAGGCCAGCTGCGCGAAGACATGTGGGATCGCTCGCCGCACCGGCTGATGGGCATCACCGATACGCTCGGCGCGGCCATCGCGGCGCTGCTCGCGAACGGCCAGGAACCGCCGGAGGCCGTGCGCGAGGCGCAGGAATACCTGTACCAGGCCGTGCGCGACGCGTTCCGGCCCGGCATGGGCGCGTACCTGCCCGACCGGTTCTTCTGGGCGCGCAGCAACGACGATTCGGACACGCCGCCGGCCGTGAAGGCCGACCCGGTGCCGAGGACGTCGCACCGGCATTGAGTCGCGACGCGGCGGGCCGCCCCGCCGCGAAGCCCGAGCGCATCGCATTCCACGCGCCCATAAAAAAAGACCCGCATCGCTGCGGGTCTTTTCTTTGGCTGGAACGCGCATCGCTGCGCGCTCCGGACACCATCGACCGAAGTCGATTACATGTCCATGCCCATGCCGCCCATGCCACCCGGCATGCCGCCCGGCATCGGTGCATCTTCCTTCGGCAGTTCTGCGACAGCTGCGTCCGTCGTCAGCAGCAGGCCTGCAACCGAAGCTGCGTTCTGCAGTGCGGTGCGCGTAACCTTGGTCGGGTCGACGACGCCGGCTTCAACCATGTCGACGTACTCGCCCGTTGCTGCGTTGTAGCCGTAGTTGCCCTTGCCTGCAGCAACCGCCGCCACCACGACGCTGGCTTCTTCGCCGCCGTTCGTGACGATCTGGCGCAGCGGCTCTTCCATTGCGCGCAGCACGATCTTGATGCCGGCGTTCTGGTCGGCGTTGATGCCGGTCAGGCCTGCGATCGCGGTGCGAGCGCGGATCAGCGCAACGCCGCCGCCTGCCACGATGCCTTCTTCCACAGCTGCGCGCGTGGCGTGCAGTGCGTCTTCGACACGTGCCTTCTTTTCCTTCATTTCGACTTCGGTCGCAGCACCGACCTTGATCACTGCCACGCCGCCGGCCAGCTTGGCCACGCGCTCTTGCAGCTTTTCACGGTCGTAGTCCGACGTCGCTTCTTCGATTTGCGCGCGCACTTGCTTCACGCGTGCTTCGATGTTCACGGCTTCGCCTGCGCCGTCGATGATCGTCGTGTTTTCCTTGCCCACTTCGATGCGCTTCGCCTGGCCCAGTTCTGCCAGCGTTGCCTTCTCGAGCGTCAGGCCGGTTTCTTCCGCGACGACTTGACCGCCGGTCAGGATCGCGATGTCTTCCAGCATCGCCTTGCGGCGATCGCCGAAGCCCGGTGCCTTGACCGCAACGGTCTTCAGGATGCCGCGGATGTTGTTGACGACCAGCGTCGCGAGCGCTTCGCCTTCGACGTCTTCAGCGATGATCAGCAGCGGACGGCCAGCCTTCGCGACTTGCTCGAGCACCGGCAGCAGATCACGGATGTTCGACACCTTCTTGTCGTGCAGCAGCACGAACGGGTTGTCGAGGACGGCGACTTGCTTGTCCGGGTTGTTGATGAAGTACGGCGACAGGTAGCCGCGGTCGAACTGCATGCCTTCGACGACGTCGAGTTCGTCGGCCAGCGACTTGCCGTCTTCGACGGTGATGACGCCTTCCTTGCCGACCTTGTCCATCGCTTCAGCGATGCGATCGCCGATCGACGAATCGCTGTTCGCCGAGATCGAGCCGACCTGTGCGATTTCCTTGTTGGTCGTGCACGGCTTGCTGATCTTCTTCAGCTCTTCGACAGCCGCTGCGACTGCCTTGTCGATGCCGCGCTTCAGGTCCATCGGGTTCATGCCCGATGCGACGTACTTCATGCCTTCGCGAACGATCGATTGCGCGAGGACGGTTGCCGTCGTCGTGCCGTCGCCTGCGTTGTCGCTGGTCTTGGAAGCGACTTCCTTGACCATTTGCGCGCCCATGTTCTGGAGCTTGTCCTTCAGCTCGATTTCCTTCGCGACCGACACACCGTCCTTGGTGACCGTCGGGCCGCCGAAGCTGCGCTCGAGCACGACGTTGCGGCCCTTCGGACCCAGCGTGACCTTGACTGCGTTGGCGAGAATGTTCACGCCTTCGACCATCTTCGAACGGGCGGAATCGCCGAATACGACGTCTTTAGCTGCCATCTTTAACTCCTTGAATTCTTGGGAATATGTACCGTCGGAGGACGCTTACTTGGCGTTGACCACGGCCATGATGTCTTCTTCGCGCATGACCAGCAGTTCCTGGCCGTCGACCTTCACGGTCTGGCCTGCGTACTTGCCGAACAGGACGCGATCGCCGACCTTCACGTCGAGTGCGATCAGTGCGCCCTTGTCGTCGCGCTTGCCCGGGCCGACCGCGAGGATCTCGCCTTGATCCGGCTTTTCAGCAGCAGCTTCGGGGATCACGATGCCCGAGGCGGTCTTGGTTTCCTGATCCAGGCGCTTGACGATCACGCGATCGTGCAAAGGACGAAGGTTCATATTCACTCCTCTCTTGACTGAGATTGAAGAACGCTTAGGGAATCTGCCCGGCGGATCGCCCGGCAGAGAATTGTTAGCACTCTCGTGCAGCGAGTGCTAATTATATGGACGGGTTTTGACAAATTCAAGAAGGGAAAGCGGAGGAATTTTCGGGGCGGCGATGCGGCGGGAAAAACACATGAAAACAACAAAAACCCTTTTAAAACAATACACTGAAGCCAAAAACCGTCCCGACGGGCGGCCCCGTGCGGCCCGCCAATCCTATCCAGCCCCGTTTGGACACCGGGTAAGCCCGGAGTTCCTGAGACCGGCGACATCACATCGAAAAAACCGTGCGGGCGCCGATTTCATCCGCCGCGACGCGTTCGTTCGCCGGCGTTGCCGGGCCCGATCCGCACGCTCCTCACGCATCGGCGCAGTCCGCGCCCGACAACGGCCGGAAGGTCCGGCCGTCCGTCTCGACGGCCGCGCCCAGCCGCCGCGCGAGGCCCTTCGCGCCTTCGCGCATCACGACGTCGTGATTCCATCGGAACAGCGGCCGCGCGAGCGGCTCCAGCCAGTTCATCCAGCCGTGCGTGCGGATGTGCCAGTCGTAACGCACGACGGTGCGCGCGCCGTCGGCGGCGAACGACCAGCATCCGTCGCCTTCGATCGCGCCACTCGCGCGGCCTTCGAGCGCATGCGGCCGCTCGACGCGCCGCACACGCATGTCGAAGGTCAGCCGGTACGGCAGCGCGCCCTTCCAGGTATATCGGTGCAGCGCGCCGACGCCGCGCGCGTCGCCATGCTCGAGCTCGACGGTGCGCACGGCGCCCTTCCACCAGTCGGGCCAGCGGTCGACCTGGTAGATCGCATCCCACACCGCCGCGAGCGGCGCATCCACCCGCCAGGTCGTCGAAAACCGGTACTCCGCCATGCAGCCTCCGGCATGCGCGTTCAGGAACGCGGGTCGGCGCGCCGTCAGGGCGCGAAGAAGCGCTCGGGAAACGCGACGTCGATCTCCACGTCGTCGAGCGTCACGGTTTCGAGCGGCACGTCGTCGTCGCCGGCGTAGCTGACGACCTTCAGCGGAAAACCGTCCGCGGCGTCGAGCCACAGCCGGTAGCGATGCACGCCGTCGACCGCGTGCGCGGGCGCGCCCGTGACCAGCACGCGCAGCGTGGTCCGGCCGCCGACGGCCTCCTCGCCTTCGGTCACCGTCGCGCCGCCCTGCTGCAGCGCATGAACGTTGCGCAGCAGTTCGCCGACGTCCGAGCGGTCGACCCGGTGGCCGGCGCGGTCGCGCACGAGCGGATTGGACGGCGACAGCGTCAGCGCGGGCGGCGCATGCGTGCCGAACGGGCGCAGCCGCACCTTGCCGTCGCCGGGATCGTACGCGAGCACCGCGCCGCGATGCGGCGACACGAAATCCATCCGGACGAAGCCGGGTTTCAGGTATGCGTAGCGGATTTCGGTGTGCTCGCCGTCGCGCGCCGACGACCGGATCGTCGCGCGGTACGAGCGGACGTGGTCGAAATGCGCCTGCGCGACGGTCACGGGATCGGCTGTCATGCTCGCTCCTATCAGGCTCGCGGCCAGCAACGCGGCGATCACGGCGCCGCCTCGACATCGAGCACGCCTTCCATCCCGCGCTCGCGATGGCTCCTGAAAAACAGCAGCCGGTGCGTGCAATAGTAGGCGAATCGCCCCGGCTGCATCGGCGTGAAACGAAACGTCCTCGGCGTCGTGGCGAGCTCGGTGCGTACCGTGATGCCGGCCTGCGGCGCGTCGATTTCGAAACTGTGCGGCACCACGCCGGCCTCGGCCGACACGGTCAGCTCGACCGGCGCGTGCGCGCGGACGATCACGTGGTTCGGCCGGAAGAAATAGCTGCCGCCGACGATCGCCACGCGCTGCACACCGTCCGCGTCGACCGGCACGCGCACGGGCGGGTCGCCGTCCGCTCGCGCAAGCATCGTGCCCGTGAGGAACGCCGCCAGTACGAGCCCCTTCATCATCGCCGTCTTCATCGCCTGCTCCTTGCGAGCGCCGCGCGTCATCCCTTCCACGCGTCGGTCGGGCCGCCCAGCGCACCGCATGCGTCGATCGCGAGCTCGCGCAGACGCCGTTCGTCGCCACGGCCGGACAACGCATAACCCATGCCGCGATCCGACCAGAAATACGTGTAGCGGCCATCGGCCGACATCGCCTGCGGCGCGAGGCGCCGCGTATCGTATGCGGTCATGTAAAGCGTCACGCGCGCGCCGTCCGCGCGCTGGTACATGAGCTGCGCGGCCGGCCCCGCGTCGCCGGGCAGCAACCGGCCGCCCAGCAGCGCGTAACCGTATTCGTCGAGCGACGGTGCGCGCACCGGCCGGCCGACGCGCGCCGACAGCCACGCGGCGAGATGCGCGGGATCGTTCGCACCGACTTCCACCGGATGCTCGCGGTCGGCGGCGTACACCGCGTATGCGACATCGGCGCGCGCGGCGAACGCCGGTTCGCGGCCGAACGCCGCCCACCCCGCATGCAGCGCGACACCGATCAGCAGCCCGGCCGCGAGCCCCGCGAACGCATGCGCAACGGCGCGCCAGCGCGGCGCGCGGCGCTGCACGAACAACGCGGGCGCGGCCCCCGGCAACGGAAACAGCGCCTTCAGCGCATCGCGCTGCGCGCGGTAATGCGCGAATCGTTCGGCTTCCTGCGGATCGGACTGCAGGCGCTCGAGCATCTCGCGGCGCTCGCGCCCGGACAGTTCGCCATCCAGCAACGCGGACAGCAGCTGCGCCGACGCATCGTCGTCCTGCTGGTTCGAAGGCTTGCGCGGATCGTCCATCATGGCTTCCCGATCACCCGTAACGTGGCCGTGCCGTGCGCCGACGGCGCGTCCGACAGCAAGGCGCGCATCTGCGCGCGCGCCCGCGCGAGTCGCGACATCACCGTGCCCACCGGCACGCCGAGCACCTGCGCGGCATCGCGATAGCTCAACTCCTCGAGCGCGACCAGCAGCAGCACCTCGCGCTGTTCGACCGGCAGCCGGTACAGCGCGCGCTGCACGTCCCGCAACTCCAGCCCGCCGACCTCGCCTGCCGGCGCGGCCATCGTCTGCCACGGCGCCGTCGCGTCGTCGACCGCGATCTCGTGCCGTGCGCGCAACTGGTCGATGAAGCGGTGCCGCAACAGCGTCAGCAGCCACGCGCGCAGGTTGCCGCCGTCGCGCGGCGGCCGGTTCAGCGCACGCTCGAGCGTGTCCTGCACGAGATCGTCGGCCCACGCGCGCTCGCCCGTCAGCGCACGCGCATAGCGCGTGAGATGCGGAAGCCACACCAGCAGGTCCGATTCATAGCTCATCGGGGTGCCTCGCGCGTCGCCGCGCGATCACGGCCGCGCGACGTGCCACATGCCGCCGATCCCGTCGCCGCCCGCGTCACCGGCCTTGTGGTCCATCTTCCAGCGATACAGCGGGCGGCCGCGGTACGCCCATTGCTTTTTGCCGTCGTCGCGGGCGACGAGGCTCAGCGCGCCCGACGCCTTGTCGTACGCGTCGGCGAGCGCGGGCGGCCAGTTGGCTGCGCACGCGCTGTCGCACATGCTCTTGCCCGGCGCATCGCGATCGAACACGTACAGCGTCATGTGCGCTTCGTCGACCAGTTTCCCGTCGCCCACCTGCGGCGGTTCCGCGGCCGCCGGCCGCACGATCGCCGCCGTCAGCGCGGCGGCGAACAGCATCCGTTTCATTCCCGTTCTCCTTGGCGTCGTGTCGCGACACGGTGCCGCCGGACGGGACGATCGGCTGCGTCGCGATCATTATCCCGCCGGCCGGCTGTGCCGGAACTCGGTATGTAAACGGACGGCGACGGCCGGTTATTCCATGCAGCGCCATGCCATGCCGCGACGAGCGGCCGCGATCATTCCTGCGACGAAGGAAAACGGGAAGCCCGCAATGACAACGCGGCATGACATCGCTGTCATGCTGCGTTGCGCGACCCGGGTTACACGATCCGTATTGCGCGACCGTCCGCACGACGGCCGATGCGGCGCCGTCGTGCGGTTTCGGCCGGTTACCTCGGCAGGGCGCCGGTCAGCGACTGGAGCAGCGTCGTCACCGGTGCGAGCGGGTTGTTCGGCGAACTGCTGCCCGAATGCGGCGTCACCGACAGGCTCGGCGCGGAACCGAGCGACGTGCCCACCGACGTGCCCACCGCATTGACGACCGTCGCCGTCGAGTTGGCACCCGTCGTCAGCAGCGAACCGACCGCGCCGGCCGTGCCGCCGGCCGCGTTCGCGCCCGAGCCGAGCAGGCTGCCGCCTGCCGCTGCCGTCGAACCGGCCGCACCCGACAGCGCGCCGGCCGCCTGGCCGAGCGCCGCCGGACCGGACGCGAGGGCGCCCGTCACCGAACCGAGCGCACCGGTCAGTGCGCCGGCCGGGTTGCCGCCGCCCGTCAGGCCGTTCACGAGGTTCGTGATCGGCGCGATCGGGTTGTTGCCGGCGGCGCCGGACAGCGTGCCGATCACCTGGTTCACGACGCCTTGCACCGGCGCCAGCGGGTTGGAGCCGCCGAGATTGCCGAGGGCACCCGTCACCGAGTTCAGCGCGCCCGTCAGTGCCCCGGCCGGATTGCCGCTGCCGAGCGTACCGACGACCTGGTTCACGACGCCCTGCACCGGCGCCAACGGATTCGTGCCGCCCAGTGCGCCGAGCGCGCCCGCCACCGAGCCGACCGCGTTGCCGAGGGCGCCCGTGGCCGTCCCGACCGCGTTGCTCAGCGTGCCGGCCGGGTTGCTGCCGCCGAGCGTGCCGACGACCTGGTTCACGACGCCTTGCACCGGCCCCAGCGGGGTCGTCCCGCCGAGGTTGCCGAGCGCGCCCGTCACCGAGCCGAGTGCGCCGGTCAGCGCGCCGGCCGGATTGCCGCCCGGCAGCGCGTTCTGCAGACCGTTGACGAGGTTCGTGATCGGCGTGATCGGGCTGCCGCCGCCGGCACCCGACAGCGTGCCGACGACCTGGTTCACGACGCCCTGCACCGGCGCCAGCGGGTTCGCGCCGCTGAGCGTGCCCGTCACCGAGTTCAGCGCGTTCGTCAGCGCACCGGCGGGATCGCCGTTGCCGAGCGTGCCGGCGAGCTGCGTGACGGCGCCTTGCACCGGCGCGAGCGGGCTCCCTGCACCGCCGACGTTGCCGAGCATGCCGGTGATCGTGTTGACCGCGTTGCTCAGTGCGCCGGCCGGGTTGCCGCTGCCGAGCGTGCCCGTGACCTGGTTCACGACGTTCTGGATCGGGGTGATCGGGTTCGCGCCGCCGCCGAGGTTGCCCAGGGCGCCGGTTACCGTGCCCACTGCGCCAGTCAGCGCACCCGCCGGGTTACCGCCACCGAGCGCGCCCGTTACTTGGTTCACCACACCCTGCACCGGCGCCAGCGGATTCGCGCCGCCGCCGATACCACCCAGTGCCCCCGTTGCCGTGCCAACCGCATGACTCAGCGTCCCCGTCGCCGTATTCAACGCACCGGTCAGCGCGCCTGCGGGGTTGCCGCCACCGAGCGCCCCCGTCACCTGATTCACCACGCCCTGCAACGGCGCGAGCGGCTGCACGGTGCCGCCGCCACCGCCGAGTGTGCCCGTCACCGCCCCCACGGCGCCCGACAGCACTTGCCCCGGCTCGCCGAGCGACGTCTGGATCGCCCCCGACCCGCCTGCCGTCACGGTGACCGAGCCCAGCGGCGACGTGCCCGTCGCGACCAGCCCGACCGACACGCTGTTCGTCGGCGGATTGACGATCACTTGCGGGATCGGCAGCGAATCGAGGGCCGCCGCCATCGCGGAACCCGAAGCCAGCACCCCGAACACCGTCGCGACCGACAGCGCCACACCCGTCAATTTAAAATTCTGTCCCATCGTTATTTTCCCCATCTCGGTTGGCACAACGTTGACAAAGCATGGGGACGGATTGCACGAAGCGTGCCAATTCCAGAGACCGGATTGATTCGTCCGTCCATTGACGGGCAATAACGCTTTTTTAATCGATTTCAGGCGAAATTCGCGGATTAGGGAGCTCGAATCGTCTGACGAAAAAGGTGATCGAAACGCGGATGTAACGTAACGTTTGCGAGCCCCGCGGTGACGTGTTCCGGTACATTCCGCGTAACGCCGGAACACATGGCCGGCGATGAGGCCTATGCCGTCAAAACCGCTGCCCATTACGCATTTCAGCAATATGAAAATGCATTGATAAATCGCGACTTTTCTGATTTTCTTTTATCGCGCAATTTTCTTTCTTATCGATTACGCAGATCATTTCCGATTGCATGGATTTCGATAATCCGGACAGCGGAATGAAAAACTGTGAAGAACACGCATGGCCACCGGCGCGTGCCGGTGGCCGAAACCGCATCTGCGCGCCGCAGGTTCAACCGAAGCGTGCGGGCCGGTACGGATGGGGATCGATATAGGTCGGCGCGCCCGTCATCATTTCGGCGAGCAGGCGGCCGGTCGCGGGCCCAAGCGTGAGCCCGTGATGGCAGTGGCCGAATGCGAACCACAAATGACGGTGGCGCGGCGCGGGCCCGATCACCGGACGCATGTCGGGCGTGCACGGCCGCATCCCGAGCCAGGGCTCCGGATCGAGCCGCTCGCCGAGGCCGAACGCGTCGCGCGCCAGCGGTTCGGCGCGCTCGAGTTGCACGCCGGTCGGCGGCGCGTCGCGCGGCGCGATCTCGACACCGGTCGTGAGCCGCAGGCGCCCGCCCTCCATCGGCGCGACGACGAAGCCTGCCTCGGTATCGCACACGGGCACGTTCAGCGGCGTGCGCGTCGGCCGGTAATGCATGTGATAGCCGCGCTTTGCGCGCAGCGGAATCCGGTAGCCGAGCGGCGCGAACACATGATCGGACCACGGCCCGAGCGCGACCACGGCCGAGCGCGCCGAGATCGGCCCGTGCTCGGACCCGACCTGCCAGCCGTCATCCACCTGCACGAGCGTCGTCGCGTCGCCGCGCACGAACGTGCCGCCGTCGCGCTCGAACAGCCGCGCATAGGCCTTGGTCAGCCCGCCCGGGCTCGACACGGTCTTCGGGTCCTGCCAGTGGAAGGCGCCGCAGAATGCGTCGCCGATACCGGGCTCGCGCGCGCGCAGCGCAGGCGCGTCGAGCACGGTCATCCGCAGCCCGTGCGCGTCGGCCACGCGCTGCTGCGCGCGCGCTTCCGCGTCGAACAGCGCAGGCGAACGAAACGCCTCGATCCATCCGCCGTCGTGCACGAGCGGCTGCGCGTCGGTGCGCGCGAGCAGCGCATCGTGCTCGACGACGCTCGCCGCGACGAGCGGCAGCAGGTCGCGCGCGGCGGCGGCGAGCCGCTGCGGCGACGATTCGCGCCAGAAGCGCGCGAGCCAGCCCGCATACTCGGGCAGCGCGCGGTAGTCCCAATAGAGATCGACCGAACGGTTGCACGCGTAGCGCAGCAGCGTGCCGAGCCGGCGCGGAAACGCATACGGCACGACCGACGAGCGCTCGATCAGCCCCGCATTGCCGTGGCTGGTTTCCTCGCCGGGCGCGCGCCGGTCGACGAGCGCGACGCGCAGCCCGCGATCCTGCAGATGCAGCGCCGACGACACGCCGACGATGCCGGCCCCCAGAACGATGACGTCGAAATCCATGGCTCCCCGCACTGTGTCGAGATGGGATACGCCGTGCGCCAGCCCCGCGGCCGGCACGCGGCGGCGCTTACTTCGCGATGATGTCGCGCTTGAAGTACTTCCGCGACAGCGCGCTCAGCGTGCCGTCCTGCTTCAGCGCGTCAAGCGCGCCGACGATCTTCGCCTGCAGCGCCTTGTCGTTCTTGCGCGTCCCGAAGCCGGTGCCTTCGCCGAGCGTCGCCGGATCCTTCAGCGGCTCGCCGACGATCCGGTAGTCGCGGCCGGCCGGCTTGTCGAGGAACCCGTCCTGCGCGGTCTGCGCTTCCTGCACGGCCGCGTCGAGACGCCCCGCGACGAGATCGGCGTAGATCTGGTCCTGATCCGGGTACGACACGACGGCCACGCCCGCACTGGCCCAGTGCGCCTTCAGGAAATCCTCCTGCGACGAGCCCTGCAGCACGCCGACGTGCTTGCCGCGCAGGCTCGCGACGTCGGGCTTCAGCGGCGAGCCGTGCTTCGCGACCATCACGATCGGCACCACGTAGATCGCCGGCGTGAAATCGATGCTCTGCTTGCGCTTCGCGGTGATGTTCATCGCCGAGTTGATCGCGTCGAACTTGCGCGCCTGCAGCGCCGGGATCAGCCCGTCGAACGCATTCTCGACCCACACGCACTTCATGTTCAGCTTCGCGCACACCGCGTTGCCGATGTCGACGTCGAAACCCTGCAACTGACCGGCCGGCGTCTTGCTCTCGAACGGCGGATAGGCGGCTTCGATCCCGAAGCGCAACGTGGTCTGTTCCGCATGGGCCGTGACGGCCACGCACGCGAGCGCCGCGGCGGCGCAGAGGGAAAGTTTCCAGTTCATGACGGTCCTTCTGTTCTGGATTGAGGCGATGAAGATCGGTCGCACGACGCCCTCGACCGGGCGCCGGGTTGGCATTCGATGCAGGCGGCCGCCGCATGGCGGCGTGGCGGGTTCTGCACGCGAAAATATAGACTCAAAGTCTACTATAGACTATAGGGGATACGAGGAGGTTACCCTGTTACACGACGTCGGAATTTCGTCTCTAGCTAAAAATAGCGTTGATTTCATGACGTTTTTCATGAACCCGGCAACGACACAACGTCTCGAAAAGAAAAATTCTCCCGATTTAGTTTGTCTATATTAGACTTTTCGTCCATAACAAACCCCGCCGGACATCGTCTTTCGAGACTTTCTGTCCAGCCCGAACCGGAGATGTCCGATGACGCAAACCGTCCCCACCGTGCCGCTGACCGTCGACGAAGCCGCGGTGCGCGCGGCGCTGCCGTCGCTCGACGTGCTCGGCACGCTGCGCCGCATGTTCGCGTCGCTCGCCGCGGCGCGCGCGGTGCAGCCGCCGCAGACGCTCACGCTGTTTCCCGACCAGGCCGGCGACTTCATCACGTATCTCGGCGCGCTCGCCGACGAGCAGGTGTTCGGCGCGAAGCTGTCGCCGTACGTCGTGACGGGCGGCAAACCCGACGGGAGACCTGTCGTCACCGCGTGGACCGCGCTGATGTCGATGCAGACCGGCCAGCCGCTGATGTGGTGCGACGCCGGGCTGCTGACCGTCGAACGCACGGCCGGCACGACGGCGCTCGCGGTCGACTGCCTCGCGCCGCGCGACGCGCGCCATCTCGCGATCGTCGGCGCGGGCGCGGTCGGCCTCGCGCACCTGCGGCACACGGCGGCGCTGCGCAACTGGGACACGATCCGCGTGTATTCGCCCACGCTGGCCGGCGACGCAACGCAGCAGGCGACCCTCGCCGGGCTCGACCCACGCGCACGCGCGGCGGCAAGCGTCGAAGCCTGCGTGCGCGACGCGGACGTGGTGATGCTGTGCACGTCGTCGGGCACGCCCGTACTCGGCGACGGGATGCTCACGCGCCCCGCGCTCGTCACGTCGATCAGCACGAACGTCGCGCGCGCGCACGAAATCCCGCCCGCGTGGCTGCCGGACATGGACGTCTACTGCGACTACCGGCACACGACGCCCGCGAGCGCCGGCGAGATGCAGATCGCGACGGCCGAGCACGGCTGGGATGCCGGCCGGATCGTCGGCGACCTGCCCGCGCTCGTCGCTGGCACCTGCGCGGCGCCGTCGCGCACGCGTCACGCGTTGTTCCGCTCGATCGGCCTCGGGCTCGAGGACATCGCGATCGCGCACGCGCTGTACACGCATCTGACGCGCGCATGAGCGGCACGCGCACGCGGGGCCGATACAATGGCGCAACCGCCGCGGCGGCCGCGCGCGGGCGCACGGGCATGCCGGCCCACGGTGCGCCGGCTCGCCGGCCCGACATGCCGCCCGGCTCCCGCCCACCCGAGATCGCGACACCGATGCGCAAGAAGAAATCTCCCGTCAAAGACCTGCTGCTCACCCGCTATGCGCCGATCGCCGACGGTATCGCCGCGCTGTTCTTCCCGTACGCGGAAGTCGTGATCCACGACCTGCACGACCAGACCGTGCTGTATCTCGCGAACAACCTGTCGAAGCGCGAGGTCGGCGACGATTCCGCGCTCGAGGAAATCGATCATTCCGCGCGCGAGCGCGTGATCGGCCCGTACGAGAAGCTGAACTGGGACGGCCGGCGGATGCGCTGCGTCAGCAACGTGTTGTTCGACGACGAAGGCCGGCCGGCCGGGATGATGTGCATCAACTTCAACATCGCGGTGTTCGACGAGGTGCGCGCGACGCTCGACCTGTTCATCAAGGGCGCGGGCATCGTCGCGCAGCCCGACGAGCTGTTCCGCGACGACTGGCAGGAGCGCATCAACACGTTCCTGCACGGCTGGCTGCGCGAGCGGCAGGTCGGGCTGAACGGGCTCACGCGCGAGCACCGGCGCGAGCTCGTCGAGGCGCTGTACGCGGAAGGCGCGTTCCGCGGCAAGAGCGCGGCGAACTACGTCGCGAACGTCCTCGGGATGGGGCGCGCGACGGTCTACAAGCACCTCAAGCACCTGAAGGAAACGCAGGGCGACGCGTGAGCGCGGCGCGGCGGGCGCAATCACGGTAGCCCGGTCATCGGTACCGGGCCGCCGGTTCCGCGCCCATGCTTCGCGACACGCGGCCCCTTCCGCACGGTTCCGTGGACGACGAAGCGTCGAAACATAAAGTGATATAGTCTCGGTTACACTTTTTTTGCCGCCCGGACCGCCCATGACGACCGCTCCCGCCCCGACTGCCCGCCCGACCCTGACCGTCGAAATCTGGTCCGACCTGATCTGCCCGTGGTGCTGGATCGGCAAGCGCCGCTTCGACGAGGCGCTGGCCGCGTTCGCGCACGCCGACCGCGTCGACGTCGCGCTGCGCGCGTACCGGCTGATGCCCGGCCAGCCGGTCGAGCCGGTCGAGGCGATGCTGGCTGGCAAATACCGGATGGCGCCCGCGCAGGTCGACCAGATGCTGCGCCAGGTGACCGATGCGGCCGCGAGCGTCGGGCTGCGCTACGACCTGCCGGGCACGCTCGTCGGCGACACGCTCGACGGCCACCGGCTCGTGAAGCTCGCGCAGGCGTCGGGCCTCGCGCACGCGCTGACCGAGCGGCTTTATCGCGCCTATTTCTGCGAGCACGGCTCGCTGTTCGATCATGCCGAGCTGACCGAATTCGCGGTCGAAGCCGGGCTCGAGCGCTCGGCCGTCGAAGCGGTGCTGCGCAGCGACGCGTATCGCGACGAAGTCGAAACCGACATCGCGCGCGCCGCGCAGATCGGCGGGCGCGGCGTGCCGCTGTTCGTGTTCGGCGGCCGCTACGCGGTGTCGGGCGCGCAGCCGGCCGACGCGTTCGCGCAGGCGCTCGACCGGGCGTGGCGCGACGGCATCGTCGAACTCGACGGCAGCGACGCGGCCGCCTGCGGTCCCGACGGCTGCGAACTGCCGCCACGCTCGTAGCTCATCCGCTGCACGCGCACCGGGGCCGCGCGCGCCACTACGCGACGCTCCTGCCACAAACCGGCAGGAAGCCCGCGCCGCTGACGTCTACAATGCATCCTTTCAAATAACTATCAGAAGGCTGCAGGCCCATGACCCACGGGATTCACGGCGAGAAGCGCTGGTACGCGCTGATCGTGCTCTGCCTCGGCGTGCTGATGATCGTGCTCGACAGCACGATCGTGAACGTTGCGCTGCCGTCGATCAGCACCGACCTCCACTTCACCGAAACGGCCCTCGTGTGGGTCGTCAATGCCTACCTGCTGACGTTCGGCGGCTGTCTGCTGCTCGGCGGCCGGCTCGGCGACCTGTACGGCCAGCGGCGCATGTTCCTCGCGGGCCTCGTCGTGTTCACCGTCGCGTCGCTCGCCTGCGGCCTCGCGCAATCGCAGGCGATGCTGATCGCCGCGCGCGCGGTGCAGGGGCTCGGCGGCGCGGTCGTGTCGGCCGTCTCGCTGTCGCTGATCATGAATCTCTTCACGGAACCCGGCGAACGCGCACGCGCGATGGGCGTCTACGGCTTCGTGTGCGCGGGCGGCGGCAGCATCGGCGTGCTGCTCGGCGGGCTGCTGACGAGCTCGCTGTCATGGCACTGGATCTTCCTCGTCAACCTGCCGATCGGCGTCGCGGTCTATGCGATGTGCGTCGCGCTGCTGCCGCGCATGCGTGCGCCGGCCGGCACGGCGCGGCTCGACGTCGCCGGCGCGATCACCGTGACGGCATCGCTGATGCTGGCCGTCTACGGGATCGTCGGCGGCAACGAGGCCGGCTGGCTGTCGATGCAGACCGTCGCGCTGATCGGCGCGGCCGCCGTGCTGCTCGCGCTGTTCATCGCGATCGAATCGTGCGCCGCGCATCCGCTGATGCCGCTCACGCTGTTCGCCGCGCGCAACGTTGCGCTCGCGAACGCGATCGCCGTGCTGTGGGCGGCCGCGATGTTCGCGTGGTTCTTCCTGTCCGCGCTGTACATGCAGCGCGTGCTCGGCTACGGGCCGCTGCAGGTCGGCCTCGCGTTCCTGCCGGCGAACCTGATCATGGCCGCGTTCTCGCTCGGGCTGTCGGCGCGGATCGTGATGCGCTTCGGGATTCGCGGCCCGATCACAGCCGGCCTGCTGATCGCGGCGTGCGGCCTCGCGCTGTTCTCGCGCGCGCCGGTCGACGGCGGTTTCGTGTGGCACGTGCTGCCCGGCATGACGCTGCTCGGCATCGGCGCGGGCGTCGCGTTCAATCCGGTGCTGCTCGCCGCGATGAGCGACGTCGACCCGGCCGATTCCGGGCTCGCATCGGGCATCGTCAACACGGCGTTCATGATGGGAGGCGCGCTCGGGCTCGCGGTCCTCGCGAGTCTCGCGGGCGCCCGCACCGACGCGCTCGCGGCGGCGCAGGCCGCACCGCTCGACGCGCTGAACGGCGGCTACCACGCGGCATTCGCGTTCGGCGCGGTGTTTGCAGCCGTGGCCGCGCTGATCGGTTTCGCGCTGCGGATCCGGCCGCCACGCGCGGTCGAAGGCGCCGGGCCCGCGATGCACTGACCGGCGACCGGCGAGCCGGGAACCGGCATCGGATCGGGGCGCGCATTGTCGCGCCCCTTTTTATGTGCGTCGGCCGCGCGGCATACGCGCCCGATTCGTCGTCGCTTTCGGGTCGATCACCATCGTCGGCCGCGCCCCTGTTCGAACGTCCGCTTCACGTCCCGCCGACCGTCGCCGCGCGCCCCTTCCCGGCCGATTTTTAACGCAGTCGTACATTGACGCGTCACTTTTGCGACAATGGCGGACTTTGACGCGCGCGCCGCAGCCGCCGCGCGCCGCCGCCGACCGCCGCATAACCGCCTGCTTCCGATGTCGCTTCCCCATATCGATCTGCTGTACTCCCTGTCCGGCCTGTTCGTCGGCATTCTCGTCGGCCTGACGGGCGTCGGCGGCGGTTCGTTGATGACGCCGATTCTCGTGCTGCTGTTCGGCGTCCACCCCGCGACGGCGGTCGGCACCGACCTGCTGTACGCGGCCGCAACCAAGGCCACCGGCACGCTCGTCCACGGCCTGAAAGGCTCGATCGACTGGCGTATCACGCTCCGGCTCGCGGCGGGCAGCGTGCCGGCCGCGGCGCTCACGCTGTGGTGGCTGCACACGCACGGGATGAACACGCCGGGCACCGCGCGGATGATCCAGCTCGTGCTCGGCGTTGCGCTGCTGCTCACGTCGCTCGCGCTGATCTTCCGCCCTCAATTGACCGCATTCGCCGCGCGCAACCCACTGGCGCCGAGCCCCGCGCGCACGCTGTGGTCGACCGTGCTGACGGGCGCCGTGCTCGGTGTGCTCGTGTCGATGACGTCGGTCGGCGCCGGCGCGATCGGCGTGACCGTGCTCCTGCTGCTGTATCCGCTGCTCGCGACGACCCGCATCGTCGGTTCCGACATCGCGCATGCGGTGCCGCTCACGCTGGTCGCGGGCATGGGCCACTGGCTGCTCGGCTCGGTCGACTGGTCGATGCTGCTGTCGCTGCTGCTCGGTTCGCTGCCGGGCATCGTACTCGGCAGCCTGCTGTCGGCGCGCGCGCCCGAGCGGCTGCTGCGCAACCTGCTCGCGGCGACCTTGGTCGCGGTCGGCGTGCGGCTCGTGCTGGCGTAAGCAGCCTCCTCGCTTCCAGTGAAAAACGCCGCCTTCGGCGCATGCACCTGCCTATCCTCAATAGAGGGCCTTTCATCCCCTTTTTAGGGATTAAGGGACGCGGTCACCGGTGACGCCCGCGGCGATGCGCGCTGCTCGAACACAAAAACCGATGCCCCGGGAGTCCATGACTCACGGGGCATCTTGACGAACGACAGCGACGCCATCGGCGCACACGACCCAAAGCACCGGCCCGCATTGCGCGAGTGCACTTTTTCGTCGCGTCGCGGCGGGCGGCACCCGCCGCCCGCAACGCTTACTGCCCCTGCTGCTGCAGTTTCTGCTGCTTCATCTGCTGCGTGCGCGCCTGCAGCTTCAGCACGCGCTGCAACGCGGTGCGGTTCGCGAGGATGCCGTCGTAGAAGTTGGCGAGATCGCCCTTCAGCGCGGTCCGCGACGCGTCGTTCAGGTAGATCATGTGGCCCGACGGGTAGTTCTTGATCGTCAGGTTCTGCGCCTTCAGCGTCGGATCGAGCGGCATCTGCGCGAGCGTCAGCTCCGTCTGGTGGAACGGCGTGACGGCGTCGAAATAGCCGTTCGCCGACAGCACCTTCAGGTCCGGGTTCACGCTCATCGTCGATGCCAGGTCGCCGGCCGTGTACAGCGTATTGCCGCCGCCCTTGTTCGCGCCGGTCGGGTCCGTGTGGCTGAAGTCCCAGTTGTTGAAGACCTGGTCGTTCAGGTCCACGAACGACGACGTCGACGTGTACTTGAGATCGGTGTTGATGTAGCTGTTCCACAGCACCGTGTACGCGCCGCCGACGTTCGTGATCGACGGATCGTTGCTGCCCGAGTTCGGCAGGATGTACGGCGCGATGCCCTTGCCCGTGAAGTTCGCGCGACCGTCGTACTGGCCGATCTGCGTGCCCGGCACGAGCGTGAGGAAGAACGTGTACGGCGGGTTGTCGTCCGACGACGGCACGTTGCCGAGCGCGGCCGGGTTGCCGAAGGTCTGGATCAGCGACGTCGGGTCGGTGCCGATGTACGAGCCCATCTGCTGCGCGGTCCGCAGGTTCAGGTTCAGCCGTACGTTCACGAAGCCGCCGTCCTGCGGGTTCGGCTTCTGCGCGAGCGGCGCGAGCGTGTTGTCCGCGTAGTTGCGGGCCTGGACCATGTACGCGTCGAGATCGGTCGGCGTCGGGGTGAGCGTCGTCTTCTTCCAGTAGAACGCGTCGGCCGCGAGCGTCGGGAACGTGCCCGGCGCGGACAGCGCGTTCGCGTAGTCGAGGATCGACGACTGCAGCGTGATCCCGTTCAGGTCGATGCCGTCCTCGTGCAGCACCCACGACACGACCGCGCTGCGCGCGGTGCCGTACGACTCGCCGTACAGGAACTTCGGCGAATTCCAGCGCGAGTACTTGGTCAGGTAGCGCTGGATGAAGCGGTCGATCGAGCGCGCATCCTGGTCGGTGCCCCAGAAGTCCTTGTTCTTCGCCGGCGCGATCGCCGTCGAGTAACCGGTGCCGACCGGGTTGATGAACACGAGGTCGGTGCGGTCGAGCAGGCTGTCCGGGTTGTCGAGCAGCTTGTACGGCGCGGGCGGCGTGAAGTTCGGGAACGACGACTGCAGGCGCTTCGGCCCGTACGAGCCGAGCAGCAGGTAGACCGACGACGAACCGGGGCCGCCGTTGTAGAAGAACGTGACCGGGCGCGGCTTCGACGGGTCCGGATTGTCCTGCGTGTACGCGACGTAGAACATCTTCGCGTTCGGCGCCGACGTGACCGGATCGATCGTCGTCAGGTGGCCCGTGGTGGCCGTGTACTTGATCGTCTTGCCGCCGATCGTGACCTGGCGGTGCACGACCGCGGCGCCTTCCGTCGAATCCGTGACCGCGTCGTTCGGCCCGGTGCCGTACACGTCGGTGTCGACGTACGGCTGGTCGGCCGCGGCGGCGGCCGTTGTGTCGGTGGCGGCCGACGTGCTGCCGCTGGACGTCGCGGCCGCGGTGGCGGCCGACGCGCTCGGGCTCGGCCCATCGTCGCCGCCGCACCCCGTGACGAGCAGCGCCGCGGCCGCTGCGGCGGCGAGCGGTACGCTCAAGGTCGTTCCGAATAGCGCGAAACCGTCTTTCAAGGACTTCCGTGTCGTCATTATTGCCTCTCGAACAGAACGATAAATACCGCCGGCGCAAAGGATCATTTGCGCCGGCGCTCCGCACCGGGAATGCATTCGTTATGCGATGCACTCCGAGTTTTTTACCGGATCGGTGAATACCGATCGGCACGATTTACCCCACCCATGTTTTTTGCAACCGCACAATGGAATCAATTCCATTGCCAACGACAATTCAATGATTCGCCGCAATACGGATTCATTCCGCGAATTCGCATACGCACAAAATCGACGACAAAAAGACACCCCCGCGAAGCCCGCCCGGCAACGCGCCTTCACTTCGAACAGACGAACGATCCCCGTCGGCGAGATACCGATTAATCGCGAAACGGCGATCAATCGCGACTCGATCCGATTGAATAAAATCGAAAGGATCGATTAACTAAAAGGAAAGGAATATCCTCGTATCTGGAATTTATTAAATTAAGTTAAAATACCGGCGCATAATAGGTTCAGGATTTATCGCCGTAAAGTAAGAATTTGTTACAGCGCTCGCCATTCGGATAAAAGGCCGTGCGGGACCGATTCCAGGCGACGCAAAGAAAAAAGCCGGACGGGCGTCCGGCTTGTCGGAGGCGGCGTGGCGGCCGTCGTCAGAGCGGCACGTCGATCATGCCAACGCCGACGGCAATCGCGTTCGCGCCCGGCGCGGCCGAGATCGGCGGCAAGTTCGCGCTCGTCAGCGCGGGCGCAGCGCCCGGCGTGCCGCCGCGCGGCACCGTGCGGATCACCTGCGACGGCGGCAGCGGCGCGCCGTTCTTCAGGCGCTTCCACATCAGGTTCAGCGCCTGCACGTTGTAGTAGTGAACCGGCACGAAGCGCGTGTCGAAGCCCGGAACCGACAGGAATGCGTCGAAGTGCTGGCCGTTCGTCACTTCGTAGAACACCAGCTGGCTGCGCCCCGCTTCGCTGATGCCGTTCTGCGCGACGTACGCGCGCGACGCGTGGTTCACCGGCACGAGCGCGTCGCTGCGGCCCTGCACGATGATCGCCGGCTTGCCGTGCAGGTTCGCGTTGACGCGCACCGCGTCGACGTTCGCGGGCATCCCGAGCATCCCGTTCGTCCACAGCTGGCGCAGGCACAGCGCGCCCGCGAAGCTTGCATCGGGCGTCGCGAGCCGATGGTCGACGCCCGCGCCGTTGTTGAACACGAGATTGATGCCGGCCGTCGGCGGCACGCCGTTGCCGGTACCGAACACGGCCGGCATCGGCGACGCGGCGGGCGCCGCGACCGCGCCCGTCGCCGGGTTCGTCGTCGCGAAGCTGAAGTTGCACAGGTTGTCGGTGACACGCGAGCGCGTGTACGCGTTCGCATAGGTGACCGCGATCGCGGGAATCGCCTGCGAATCCCACATCGACGCCTGCAGCAGGTCGGAATCGGCCAGATAGCCGGCCGCATGGAGCTGCGCGAGCGCGTCCGCCGCCTGGCTCTGCGTGTCGGCGCCCGCCACCAGCCCGGCCGCGGCGAGCGTCGCGCAGCGCTGCGTGCGGATCGACTGCGTGGTCGCGGCCGGCAGCGCGCTCAGGTACGGCGCGCCGGCGAGCGACGCCGATGCGGCCGCGCACGGTTCCAGCAGGTTCGCGAGCGTCGCGTAATCGGCCAGCGGCCGGCCGAACGACGGCACCGGCTGGCCGCCCGTGCGGACGACCGCATTCGGCGCCATCCGCACGTTGATCTGCGGCTCGCCGACCACGACCGCGGTAATCCAGCCCCGGTTGTCCTGCTCGGCCGCCGCGAGCGACGCGCCGCCGCCGTTGCTGACCGACGCGGCGATCGTCGTGATGTCGCCCGCGCGATAGCGCACGCCGTGACGCGCGCCGTCGATCAGCGGTCCGAACTGCTCGTTGAGCGCCCAGTACGCGAATTCGACCGACTGCAGCGTCACGCGCCCCCAGTCCTGCTCGGGATTCTGTTGCGAATGCGCGTGCTTGAACGCATAGCGGTTCGGGAAGCGGCTGTTGAACGCGGCCAGATCGCCGCTCGTCACGTTCGCGGTGAACAGGCTCGCGGTGCCGGCCAGCACTGCGTCGGCGAGCGTGCCGTCGATCAGCGTGACCGTATCGGAGCCGAGCTCGTGCGCGCCGTTGCCGCCGCCCTTGTCGTTGTAGGCCACCGCGCAGCCGCGCTTGAGCGCCCACTCGCCGGCCGCGGAAATCGCGCCGTACACGCCGCGCGAGCCGGACGACGTCGCGGTGACGATGCAGGGCTGCGCGGGATCGAAGCGGGCGGGTACCTGCACGAGCAGCGTCACGTTCTTGGCGCCGCTGCCGTCGTCGGCATACGCGAGATATTCGGTGCCGGGGATCTTGCCTTCGCCGAGCGTGTCGTTGCCGTCGAGGTCGACGTTCGGCCCCCAGAAGCGGCCGTAGCCGCCGTTCGCGCTCATGTCGACGAGCGCGCGGTAGTTCGACCAGATCGCGAGGCGGCGCAATTCGGCGCTCGTCGGCCGCGACGGATTCGCGAAGCCGGGCGCACTCGCCGCGGCGAGGCCCGTCTTCCCGAGGCCGGCCGTCAGCAGGTCGTCGCTCGCGCCGTCGTAGGCCGTCGTGCGCACGCTGCCGGACACGAAGCCGGGCAACCGGTTGCGCTCGGCCGACTCGTCGCCGTTGCAGGCGCCGAGCATCGCGACCGCGGCCAGCGCCGCTCCCCACACCATCCGCCTGCCCCACCCGAGCTTCGTCATCGCCGTCTCCTCGATATCGTTGTCGGTCCGCCGCCGCGCCGCGCGCGGCTTTCGGCCTTTGAAGCGCAAACGGGCCCCGGTATGCCGGGGCCCGCCTGGAAACGGGCGCGCGCGGCGCTCGCGCGCCGCCGCCCGGCGTTACTGCTGCTGAACCGTCAGCTTGTTCGAGACCGACGTCACGCCGTTCACGCCCTTCGCTGCCTCTTCCGCCTTGTCGATCTGTGCCTGGTCGGGCACCGTGCCCTCCAGCGAGATCGCGCCGCCCTTCGAACGCACGACGATGTTCGCCACGTCGATGCCGCCTGCCTTCGTAATGGCCTTGCGCACCGCGTAGCCGAGCTTGCGGTTCGCCTTCTTCGCGGTTTTCGCGGCGGCCTTCGGCGCGCTCGTCGCGGCCGCCGGCGCTTCCGTTGCCGCTGCGTCGCTCGACTGCGCATACACGCTGCCCGACAGACAGGCCGCCACGGCGGCGACACCCAACGCTCTCAACACGATCGACTTCATGCTATCTCCTTATCACTCCGGAACGGCCGTGCACAGTACGGCCGGATACCCCCAAAAACAGCCGGCCCGCGCGCGAACGGGCGGGACAGCCGGTGTTTTCCACGGCGATACGAGAGAGGCGGCACGGGCCGGCGGCCGGCGCACGCGACAAGCGGGCCGGCCCTACCGGGCAGCCGCCGGCCGGACGCGCCCGGTCTCATGACGTGCCGGGTCGCGCGCGATTCGGGCGCGGCTGCGTCGCACAATGTAATCCAGCGCCCGCGGAAGCGCAAAGCTTTTGACGCGACGCCCGCCCCTGCTGTCGCCGGGCAGCCGCGCGACGCCGCCCGACTCGCGCATACGCGGCGAAACCGGGTACCATCGCCGCGAGCATCCGTGTCGTCCGGTGACGACCGTCACCGATGCGTCACGCCAGCGTCATCCGCCGATCCCATGAAGCCTGCCCGCCCTCGCCCGCCGCGCCGCATCCTCGCCCGCTTCGTCGCCGTCTCGTGGCGCGACCTCGCGCTGTCGATCGGCCCGACCGTGCTGCTCGCCGGCGCGGCCGTCTGGCTCGCGGTCAAGCTGATCCAGCCGGCGCCGCCGTCCACGCTCGTGATCTCGTCCGGGCCGCCAGGCAGCACGTACTGGAACGCCGCGCAGAAATACAAGACGATCCTCGCGAAAAACGGCGTCACGCTCGACGTCCAATCGTCCGAAGGTTCCGCGCAGAACCTGGCACGGCTGTCCAACCCGAACGCGCCGGTCGACGTCGGCTTCGTGCAGAGCGGCATCGGCCCGAAGGAGCGCGACGAGCATCTCGTGTCGCTCGGCAGCATCGGCTACGTGCCGCTCGCGATCATGTACCGCGGCCCGGTCGTCGCACGCCTGTCCGACTTCAAGGGCAAGCGGCTCGCGCTCGGCGCGGAAGGCAGCGGCGCGCGCGAACTGAGCCTCGCGCTGCTGAAGATGAACGGCATCGTGCCGGGCGGCTCGACCGAGCTTTTGCCGACCGCCGGCGAGGACGCCGCGACCGCGCTGCTCGACGGCAAGATCGACGCCGCCTTCCTGTCCGGCGACTCGACGCAGATCCCGGTGATGGCGAAGCTGTTCCGCGCGCCGGGCGTGCACGTGTATTCGTTCACGCAGGCCGAGGCGTATGCGCGGCGCTTTCCGTACCTGACCGCGATCACGCTGCCGATGGGCGTCTACGATCTCGGCCGCAACCTGCCGCCCGCCGACATCCACACGGTCGCGCCGACGATCGAACTCGTCGCACGCGACGCGCTGCATCCCGCGCTGTCCGACCTGCTGATCGAGGCCGCGCGCGAAGTGCACGGCCACGCGACGATCCTGCAGCACGCGGACGAATTCCCGTCGGCCGTCACGCGCGGCTTCCCGCTGTCCGACGACGCGGCGCGGTATTACAAGTCGGGCAAGACCTTCCTGTACCGGCGGCTGCCGTTCTGGGTCGCGAGCCTCGTCGACCGGCTGCTCGTCGTGGTGGTGCCGCTGATCGTCGTGCTGATCCCCGGACTGCGGTTGGTGCCGTCGCTGTACGGCTGGCGCGTGCGCTCGCGCATCTACCGCTGGTACGGCGCACTGATCGCGCTCGAGCGCCGCGCGCTCGGCGAGCACACGGCCGAGGAGCGCGTGCAGCTGCTCGACGAGCTCGACGACATCGAGGAAGCCGTGAACCGGATGAAGATGCCGCTCGCGTACGCCGGGCAGTTCTACGTGCTGCGCGAGCACATCGGCTTCGTGCGCGAACGGCTCACCGCGCACGACCAGGATGCGCCGGCAGGCCCGCCCGGCGCCGGCAGCCCGCCGGCACGCGCGGAAACCGGCCCGCCGCCGGCCGGCGACGCCCCCCGGGCGACTCCCGGTTCCGCGTGAGCGAACGATCCGCGATCATTGCTGCATGCGCGCGCCGCCGCGTAACATGGAGGCCGCCGCCAGGCGCCGCACGCCCCACCTTCTGGAGAACGACATGACAACCGGCCTCGATACCGCCCAACCCGCCTGGTTCTTCGACTTCGTGTCGCCGTTCTCGTATCTGCTGCTCGAACAGCACGACAAATGGCCGGACGTACCGTTCAACCCCATCGCCGTCTCGCTGCCCGACCTGCAGCGCCACTGGGGGCAACGCCCGAGCGCCGACGTGCCGGCCAAACGCGTGTTCACGTACCGTCACGCGCTGTTTCGCGCGGAACAGCTCGGCATCCGCTTCAAGATGCCGCCCGCGCATCCGTTCGATTCCGACAAGGTGCTGCGCCTCGCGATCGCGCTGCGCGCCGATATCGTGACGGTGCTGGAAATGTTCCGGTTCATCTGGCGCGAAGGCAACGATCCGTCGACGCCGGAAGGCTTCGCGGCGCTGTGCGAACGCGTCGGCGTCGGGCACGGCGACGAGCTGATCGAATTCGAGGAAACGAGTGCGCAGTTGCGCCGCAATACCGACGACGCGATCGCGCTCGGCGTGTTCGGCGTGCCCACCTTCTGGATGAACAAGCAGCTGTTCTGGGGCGAGGACGCGCTGCCGATGGTGCTGTACTGCGCGCGCACGCCGAACTGGCTCGAATCGCGCGAGGTCAAGCGGATCAGCACGCTGCCGAAGGGCCGTGCGTGATGGCGTGCGTGATGGCCGGTATCACGCACGGCAACGCGCGGCTGCGGTAAGGTTACGCGTCACTAGGGTCTGTTTACATATGGAACGCGCATGCGAATGCCCGAAATCGCTCGTCCCCCAAGGGGACTTCCTTCGGGGCGTATGGCAAGGAGTGAGGAGCGCCGTTTGGCCGAGCCAAACAAGCGACGAGCGACGCCGCCATACGGGCGATTTCGGGCATTCCCGTGACATGAATTTATTAATTTGGGGTTGCCACGAGAACGGCCGCTCGCCGCGTTGTGCTCCTTGCGAATACGTCAGTATTCGCGGCGTCGCACGCCTCGCGAGCGGCCGTTCTCGTGGCAACGCATGCGCGTTCCATATGTAAACAGACCCTAGAATCACCCCCCATCGATGGAAGACGACGACCGTACCGCCTCGCTCGACATCTGGCTCGTGCGCGTGTTGCGCACGCTGCTGCTCGAGCGCAGCGTCACGCAGGCCGCGCTGCGGCTGAACCAGACCCAGCCCGCGATCAGCACCGCACTGCGCAAGCTGCGCGAGACGCTGAACGACCCGATCCTCGTGCGCGGCAAATCCGGCATGGTGCCGACCGAATACGGCGCATCGCTGCTCGAAGCCGCGTCGCGCGCGCTGCGCGAGGTCGATTTCATCGCGACGCCGCACGGCGACTTCGATCCGTCGTCCGCGCGGCGCACGTTCCGCGTCGCCGCGCCCGACTACCTGAACGATTTCTTCATGCCGACGCTGATCGAGCGCTTTCGCGATGCGGCGCCGCATGCCCATCTGGAAATCGATTCGCTGAATCCCGCGCTCGACCACGCGGGCGCGCTCGAATCGGGCGCGCTCGATCTCGTGATCGGCAACTGGCCGAAGCCCGACCCGCAGTTCGCGCGCCAGGACCTGTTTTCCGACACGATCGTGTGCCTGATGCGCGACGCACATCCGCTCGCCCGCGAGCCGCTCACGCGCGACGCGTATGCGTCGGCCGCGCACGTCGCGCCGACGCCGTACACCGGCGACAAGCGCAACGCGATCGAGATCGGCCTCGCACGCGCGCGCCTCACGCGGCGCATCGTGACGACGCTGCCGTACTTCGGAATCGTGCCGCAGGTGCTGCTGCAGTCGGACCTGATCTTCACGACGACGCGCCGCTTCGCGACGCACTATGCGCAACTGCTGCCGCTCGTCGTCGTCACGCCGCCCGTGCCGTTCCCGCGCATCAAGAGCTACCTGCTCACGCACCCGCAACCCGATCGGCCGACCGACATCGCGTGGCTGTGCGCGCTGATGCAGAGCGTGTCCGACGAGCTGACGGTCGCCCGCACGCGCAAGCGCTGACGCGCGGCCAAAGCGCAGTGCGACCGGTCAGGCAGCGCGACTGGTCAGGCAGCGCAACTGCTCAGGCAACGCGGCCGCTCAGGCCGTGCAGAAGGTTTCCTGCAGATGGGTCCAGCGCACGACGCCCGCCGCGTCGCGCGCGAACACGGCGGTCCCGCGGCGCGCGGGCAGCTCGCCCGCTGCCGCGTGCTGCGCTTCGAGATAGGTGAGCACCGCATGCGATGCGTCGGCCGCGAGCACGCGGATCTCCGACAGCGTGATGCGCAGCCCCGGCTTCGCGCCGGCCAGCTTCGCGAACAGCGCGCGCGTGCCGTCATGGTCGACCACGCGGCCGTCGGTCAGGATCATCGTGAAGTCGGCGGAAAACGCCGCGAGCAGCGCATCGAGCGCCGCCGGCGCGGTATCGACGCCGGACAGCCAGCGCTCGATGGCGACGAGGCTCGCATCGAGCGCGTCGAGATAGACGGAGTGATCGGACATGGGCGCGTGCACGGTGAGGTGAAGCGCGGCCCGCTGCCGCGCGTTGTCGTGCAGTGTAGGCAAAAACGCGCGGCCGTGCGCCGGCCGCGCGGCATCGGCGTTTTACCGCGCGCAGGACACGTCGTCGCGTGCGCGCCCGGCCGCGGCCGCCTTCGCATCGGCCACCCGCATGCCCGAGCGTGCCTGCAGCAACTCCGCGCAGACGGCCACCGCAATCGCGCCCGGCGCCTTGTCGACGATACCGGCGACGCCGATCGGACACACCATTTCGACGAGCCGCGCCGGATCGACGCCGCGCGCGGCGAGCCGGCGCTCGAACTTCACGCGCTTGGTGCGCGAGCCGATCATCCCGAAGTACGCGTAGTCGCGCCGCCGCATGATCTGCGCGGCGAGCGAGAAATCGAGCGCGTGGTTGTGCGTCATCACGAGGAAGTACGCGCCGGGCGGCGCCGCGTCGACGACGGCCTCCGGCGTGTCGGTCGGCTCCGGCTGCACGTTCGGCGGACATTCGTCCGGGAACAGCTCGTCGCGCGTGTCGACCCACTGCACGACGCACGGCAACGCACCGAGCAGCGTGACGAGCGCGTGGCCGACGTGCCCGGCGCCGAACAGCACGATGTGCATCGGCGCCGGCGCACCGGTCGCGCGGTTGCGCTGGCCGGTGCCTTGCGCGAACGCCGGCAGCTGCGACGGCGAACTGCCGCACGCGCCGTCGCATCCGGCGGCGGGCGCCTGCGACGCGGCACGCGGCGAACGAGCGGGGCCGTTCATGCCGGCCTCCGCCGGGCCGTGCCGCCGTGAGCGGGCAACGAACGAAGCAAGCGCGAAGAGCGTTTCATCTCAGCCTGCCTGGCCCGCGCGGGCCGCACGCACCGCGCCGATCGCGCGCAGGATCGACTCGCCGGTGGCCGGCGCGTCGAGCGGCGGATTCACCTGGTAGTCGCCGACCGCCGCAATCGCGTCGCGCACCGCGAAGAACACCGAGAACGGCAGCAGCAGCGGCGGCTCGCCGACGGCCTTCGAGCGGTGGATGCTGTCCTCGACGTTGCGGTTCTGGAACAGCCGCACGTTGAACTCGGGCGGCGTGTCGTTCACCGTCGGGATCTTGTACGTGGACGGCGCATGCGTCATCAGCTTGCCGCCCGGGTTCCACCACAGCTCCTCGGTCGTCAGCCAGCCCATCCCCTGGATGAACGCGCCTTCGACCTGGCCGATGTCGATCGCCGGGTTCAGCGATGCGCCGACGTCGTGCAGTGCATCGACGCGCAGCGTGCGCATCTCGCCCGTCAGCGTGTCGATCACGACTTCCGACACGGCCGCGCCGTACGAGTAGTAGTAGAACGGCCGGCCCTGCAGCTTCGATTGATCCCAGTGCAGCTTCGGCGTCGCGTAGAAACCATCCGACCACAGCTGCACGCGCGCGAGGTACGCCTTCGCGATCACTTCGCCGAACGGCACGCTCGCGCCGCCGATCCACACGAAGTCGTTGCCGAACTTCACGTCGGCCGCCTCGACCTTGCCGTCGCCGAACTGCTTCGCCGCGAACACCGCGATCCGCTCGCGCAACTGGCGCGCCGCATCCTGCGCGGCCTTGCCGTTCAGGTCCGAGCCCGTCGACGCGGCCGTCGCGGACGTGTTCGCGACCTTGCTCGTATCGGTCGCGGTCACGCGGATCCGGCCGAAGCGGATGCCGAGCTCGTGCGCGACCACCTGCGCGACCTTCGTGTTGAGCCCCTGCCCCATCTCTGTGCCGCCGTGGTTCACGAGCACCGAGCCGTCCGTGTAGATGTGCACCAGCGCGCCGGCCTGGTTGAAGTGCGTGACGTTGAACGCGATGCCGAACTTCACCGGCGTGAGCGCGATGCCCTTCTTCAGCACCGTGTTGCGTGCGTTGAAGGCACGCACGCCCGCGCGCCGCGCGCGGTAGTCGCTCGTCGTCTCGAGTTCGCCGAGCAGCTCCTCAAGCACGTTGTCCTCGACCGTCTGCCCGTACGGCGTCACGTTGCGTTCGGTCTTGCCGTACAGGTTCGCGTAGCGCACGTCGAGCGGATCGCGGTCGAGCGCGCGCGCGACGTCGTCGAGGATGTATTCGATCGCGAACGCGCCCTGCGGGCCGCCGAAGCCGCGGAACGCGGTGTTCGACTGCGTGTTGGTCTTGCCGCAGTAGCCGGCGATGTCGACGTCGCCGAGCCAGTACGCGTTGTCGAAGTGGCACACCGCGCGCGTCATCACCGGGCCCGACAGGTCGGCCGAGAAGCCGCAGCGCGACGTCATCTCGAGCGCGACGCCGTCGATGCGGCCGTCGTCGTCGTAGCCGACGTCGAAGCGGTAATGGAAGTCGTGCCGCTTGCCGGTGATCATCATGTCGTCGTCGCGGTCCGGACGCAGCTTCACCGGGCAGAGCAGCTTCCACGCGGCGAGCGCCGCGCAGCACGCGAACAGGCCCGACTGCGATTCCTTGCCGCCGAACCCGCCGCCCATCCGGCGGCATTCGACCAGCACGTTGTGCGACGCGACGCCGAGCACGTGCGCGACCAGGTGCTGCATCTCGCTCGGGTGCTGCGTCGAGCAATACACGTGCATTCCGTCGTCGTCCTTCGGCACCGCGTACGCGATCTGCCCCTCCAGGTAGAACTGCTCCTGCCCGCCGAGCAGCATCTCGCCCGACTCGCGGTGTGGCGCGACGGCGAGCCGCGCGGCCGCATCGCCGCGCGCGAGCTTCAGCGGCGGGATCACGTAGGTTTCGGCCTTGCGCGCTTCCTGCGCGGTCAGGATCGCGGGCAGTTCCTCGTAGTCGACCTGCGCGCGGCGCGCGGCGAGCCGCGCGGTTTCATGCGACGTCGCGACGACGATGAACATCGGCTGGCCGACGAACTGCACGACGCCCTTCGCGAGCACCGGATCGTCGTGGATGATCGGGCCGCAATCGTTGACGCCCGGGATGTCGTCGGCCGTGAACACGGCGACCACGCCCGGCGTCGCGCGCACCGCGTCGAAGTTCATCGACACGATCTTCGCGTGCGGCTTCGCCGACAACCCGAGC
Source organism: Burkholderia sp. BCC0397 (assembly GCF_902832865.1). Taxonomy (NCBI): domain Bacteria; kingdom Pseudomonadati; phylum Pseudomonadota; class Betaproteobacteria; order Burkholderiales; family Burkholderiaceae; genus Burkholderia; species Burkholderia sp. BCC0397. The sequence goes on from NZ_CADFDL010000003.1 coordinate 533,339, forward strand.
GCCGCGTGCAGCGTGCCGGCGACGATCGGAATGTCGTCGGTGTAGGTGGCGCGCCCGCTCACGTGCAGGTGGGCGGATTCGTGCGCGCGCGACACGTGCACCTGCGCGGTGTCGGCCTGCGGGTCGAGGGTGCTGAGGAACGGTTCTGCTTGCTGGTTCATGTTCGGGGTTCTCCGTCTTCAGACGCGCGCCGAGACATCGGCAACTTCGGCGGCCACTTCACGCACGTTCAGGGCTTGCGGCGGCAGCGGATCGTGCGGGCGCGTCTCCAGCCAGAATCGATACATCAGGTTCTTCGCGGTATCGAGGCGATACGTGCTCGTCGCGCGCATGTCGGACAGCGGCTGGTAGTCGCGCTCGAGCGCCTGCATCGCAGCCTGCGCGGTGGCTTCGTGCCACTGCGCGCCATCGAGCACGGCTTCTGTATTCGCGGCGCGCTTCGGCGTCGCGGCCATCCCGCCGAACGCGATGCGCGGCTCGCGGATCGTGTCGCCGTCCGCGATGAACGCGAACGCCGCGCACACGGCCGAGATGTCCGAATCGAACCGCTTCGACAGCTTGTACGTGCGGAACCGCAGCTTTTCGCGTGCGCCGGTGCGGGTCGGCACCTTCACGCCGACGACGAATTCGTGCGGCGCCATGTCCTTCTGCTGGTAGCCCGTGTAGAGCGCCTCGAGCGGCAGCTCGCGCACCGTCTCGCCGCCGCGCAGCACGACGCGCGCGCCGAGCGCGATCAGGCCCGGCATCGAATCGCCGATCGGCGAGCCGTTCGCGACGTTGCCGCCCATCGTCCCCGCGTTGCGGATCGGCACCGACGCGAAGCGCTTCCACATCTCGGTCAGCTCCGGATACGTGCCGGCCAGCGCCGCATAGGCCTTCTCGACCGTCACGCCCGCGCCGATCTCGATCCAGTCGTCGCCGTGCACGACCTGCTGCAGTTCGGCGATCTGGCCGACGTAGATCAGGTCGTCGAGCCGGCGCATCTGCTTGGTGACCCACAGGCCGATGTCGGTACTGCCCGCGAGAATGCGCGCGTCGGGACGCTCGACCTTCAGCGCGGCCAGCGCGTCGAGCGTGCGCGGCGCCGCGAAGCGCGCGCCGTCGGCCGTCGTGTAGTCGAACGTGTCGTCGCGCTTCAGCGACGCGAGCGTGCGGGCGAGCGCGGCCGTGTCGACCGGCGCGGCCGGCTGCGGCGCGCCTTCGCCGGTCGCGCCTTCGCCGGTCGCACCTTCGCCGGCCGCATCAAACATCCGCACCGCCGCATCGACGATCGGGCGATAGCCGGTGCAGCGGCACAGGTTGCCCGTCAGCGCATCGGCGATCTCGGTGCGCGTCGGCACGTCCTTCGCCTTCGCGCACGCACTGCCGCAGCCTTCGTGGCCGTGCTTCTCGTACAGCGCCCACATCGACATCACGAAGCCGGGCGTGCAGAACCCGCATTGCGAACCGTGGCAATCGACCATCGCCTGCTGCACCGGATGCAGCGCGCCGTCCGGCTGGCGCAGGTCCTCGACCGTCAGGAGCGCCTTGCCGTCGAGCGTCGGCAGGAACTGGATGCACGCGTTGACGGCCTTGAACTCGACCGCGCCGGCGTCGGTCAGCTCGCCGACGACGACCGTGCACGCGCCGCAGTCGCCTTCCGCGCAGCCTTCCTTGGTGCCGGTGCAATGCGCGTCCTCGCGCAGGTATTGCAGCACGGTGCGGGTGACGTCCGCGCCGCTGACTTCGCGGATCGCGTGACGATGGTAGAAGCGGATCGGCTCACTCATGTCTCGGTGTTTCTTCAAATTGGGGGCAAGGCGGCCTGCGCGGAGCGCTCGACCGACGTTTTTCCGACAGTTTGCACGCTATCACCGTCAAATTCCGCAACCCATAGCCCATCACGCATGCGGCTCATATAACTGCCGCGATATGCGCGCCCGGCCGGCCGACGCCCTTGTCGCACGGTGCGCGCCGTCCGTTCCCGGCGCCGCAACCAGCGGTGATCTTCACGAACGGGGCGCGGTTAACTAAACGGTACCTGCGTGAAAACCGGTTCCATGGGAAAATCCCGATTCCCTTTTCCGCCGTTTTTCCGTCCGTTCCGCTCTTTCGTTCCGACCCCATGTCAACCGATTCCGCCATACCGCCGCGCAGCGGGTTCGCGATCACGCTGCAAATCGTGTCCGTCGTCTGCTTCACGTTCATCTGCTACCTGACCATCGGCCTGCCGCTCGCGGTGCTGCCGGGCTTCGTCCATGACGACCTCGGCTTTTCCGCGATCGTCGCGGGCGGCGCGATCAGCGTCCAGTACTTCGCGACGCTCGCGTCGCGGCCGCTCGCCGGGCGCCTCGCCGATACGCTCGGGCCAAAGCAGACGGTGCTGCGCGGGCTGGTCGGCTGCGGCGTGTCGGGCGTGCTGCTGCTCGTCGCGCTGCTGCTCGCGCACTGGCCGGTCGCGAGCCTCGTGCTGCTGATCGCGAGCCGGCTCGTGCTCGGCGTCGGCGAAAGCCTGTGCGGCACCGGCGCGATCCTGTGGGGCATCGGCCGAGTCGGCGTCGCACACAACGCGAAGGTGATCTCGTGGAACGGCATCGCGACCTACGGCGCGCTCGCGCTCGGCGCACCGGTCGGCGTCGCGATCGCGCATACGCTGAATCCGGCGCTGATCGGCGTGATCGTGATCGCGCTGGCCGCGCTCGGCTTCTACCTCGCCCGCCTGATCGCTTCGGTGCCGCTCGTGCACGGCGAGCGGATGTCGTATGCGAGCGTGTTCACGCGCGTGCTGCCGCACGGCCTCGGTCTCGCGCTCGGTTCGGCCGGCTTCGGCTCGATCGCCACGTTCGTCACGCTGTACTACGCGGCGCGCCACTGGCCGAACGCCGCGCTGTCGCTGACCGTGTTCGGCACGCTGTTCATCGGCGCGCGCCTGCTGTTCGCGAACACGATCAAGACTCACGGCGGCTTCCGCGTCGCGATCGTGTCATTCGCGTTCGAATGCGCGGGCCTCGTGCTGCTGTGGCTCGCGCCCGTGCCGCACGTCGCGCTCGTCGGCGCGGCACTGACGGGCTTCGGCTTCGCGCTGATCTTCCCGGCGCTCGGCGTCGAGGCCGTCGCGCTCGTGCCGCCCGCGAGCCGCGGCGCGGCACTGTCCGCGTATTCGGTATTCCTCGACCTGTCGCTCGGCATCACCGGCCCGCTCGCCGGCTATGTCGCGGGCGCGTTCGGCTATCCGCAGGTGTTCCTGTTCGCGGCGGTGGCGGCGGCGGCGGGCGTCGCGCTGTCGATGGTGCTGTACCAGCGGCAGGCGCGCGTGGCCGGGAGCGGCGCGGCGGCGTGAGGGGCGGAAGAGGCGCGTTGGCGCACGCGCAACGCGCGTCAACGCAGCAGCACGTTGAAGTCCCGCAATACGCGGGCCGCATCGGGGTGACGCCTGAACGGAACGGCGTTCCCGAGCGAGAGCTTGGGCTCGGCACGATCGAAGAGCACAAGCGCTTCCGATGTGTTGAGATGGCGCGACATGTACAAGAATCCGTCGACGCGACGGGGATGCCGGTGGACGGCAAGCGACCACTGTTGCGGCACGTCGTACGGCACGATGGTCGACAACGCGCCGTCGCCTCCGAGGTTTTTCAGCGGCAAGCCGTGCAGGACCGCCACGGTCAGCGGCGCACCGTCAAATGAAAGTGCGTGGCGATCGAGTTCGGTCGTCACGAGCGGAAAACCGCCCAGCACCAGATCGGCGACTTCGTCATGCAGCACCGTCTCGGCGAATGCGCAATGCAGATCAAAGCCGAAATAACTGGTGCCGTACCGCCGCCGCTTGCGCGGATCGTCGAAGCGATTGCCGCCCGACTTCCCGAAGTAAGGCTCGCCGGTCGCATATCGCGAGAGGCGCACCAGCGTTGCTGGCGCGACCTCGCGGACGACGAGCGTCGCGCTCGCGAAATGTTCGCCCGGTGCCGTCAGCAAGCGCGACTCCTAGCGTTCGCGGAACGCCGCGGCGGCACGTTCGACATCGTCGAGCTTGCCACGCGACAGCGCGACGAGCGGGGTGACGTTGCCCAGCGACGCCTTCGGCGTCGTGAAGAACTGCCATTTGCTCCAGCCGGGCAAGTCGCCAAGACACTGCGTGACCCGCCCCAGCGTCTTGCGGTCGACGTCTCCCGCCAGATAGAAAGCCGGATAGTACTGTGCGGCGCCGACCTCGACCGCGAAAATGCGCCCCGACGCGACCGCCTTGCTCAGCGCCTGCCGCGTCATGCCGAGCCCCGTCCACGTCTGCGCGGCGGACAGCAACCGGCCATCGGCAACCAGCACGCGCCGTTCGGCCTGCACCTGCCGCTCGAGATCGGCGACGCCGGCATCCGGGCGTGCAGCCGTCTCCCGCTTCTGCCGGCCGGACGGCTGCCTGTCGCGTGTCGCGGCAGCGGCGATGCCGAAGGTGATCGTGCCGGCCAGATCGATGACCTGCGCGATGCCCACCTTGAACAGGTGCCCCAGTTGCTCGTCCGACAGCGCGAGCAGCGCGCGGGCGCGATCGGGACCGAGCATGGTCGCGGCGCCGACCGCGCTGCGCAGCGCCTCCTCCGTCTCGACATCGAGAACCGCAGCCGCGCCTTCGAGCCCATGAGCTTGCGTGACCATCCTGACCTCCTGATCCAACCGGAGAATCAAGCGTAGCCCTGAATCGAAACCAAGTCAACCATGTCAACCATTCCGATCGACTTTCCGAGCGTCCCGTATCGCCGTCGGTATTGCGTCACGCCGTCCGCAAAAACAACCGCCGCGTCAGATCGAACGCGACGAGATTGCCAGCCACCACGAGCAGCAGCCCGATCACCGCGAGCGGCGACCACTGGTAGCCCTCGAACACCGTCGACACGGCCAGCGCGACGATCGGGAACAGCACCGTGCAGTATGCGGCGCGCTCCGGCCCGATCCGGCCGACGAGCATCAGGTATGCGGTAAAGCCGATCACCGAGCCCGGCACGGCCAGGTACACGAGCGCACCGAGATAGCGCGGGCTCATGTCGAGCGTGAACGGCATCCCGGCCACCGCGCTGCCGACGGTCAGGATCGCCGCGCCGATCAGCATCGCCCAGCCGTTGGTCGCGAGCGGGTGCAGCCCCATCGACTGCATCCGGCTCGACAGCAGGTTGCCCGCCGAGAAGCACATCGTGCCGGCGAACGCGATCGCGAGCCCAATCCACGTCGCGTGGTCGTCGAGATGGCCGGCCATCTGCTGCCAGAACAGGCATGCGATGCCGGCCAGGCCGAGCAGCGCGCCGGCGATCGCCGACGGCCGCAGCGGGCGGCCCATGAACAGCCGGCCGTTGATCGAGTTCAGCAGCGGCGCAGTCGAGAAGATCACCGCGACGAGCCCGCTCGGCACGACCAGTTCCGCATAGTAGAAGCACAGGAAATTCAGGCAGAACAGCGCGAAGCCCTGCGCGACGAGAAAGCGCCACGCTTCGCGCGGCGGGCGCACCGGCCGGCGCATCACGCGCAGCAGCGCGAACAGCACGGCGGCCGCGAGCCAGAAGCGCCACGCGATCGACACGGGCGGCGGCACCGAGCCGAGCTGCCACTTGATCGCGATCCAGGTGGTGCCCCAGATCAGCACGGTGACGAAATACAGCGACAAGTTCATGGCGGCCATCCGGACAATCGGGTGAATCGGGATCCCGACTATGCCGCCGCACCGCGCGTGCCGATTGTCCGGAATTGCGGTCTTTTTCGGGACGCCGCACGCGGCGCCGCGCGCCCGCTTATACTCGGCGCACCATGAGTCTCTCCCTCTGCGCCCCGCCCATCGACCGCGCCGCCGCCCTGGCCGGCGGCGATCTGCCGTTCGGCCTGCAGTCGGTCTGCCGCACGCTCGCCGACGCGAACGCGACGCTCGAGCGCTTCGCGTGGCTCGGCGACCATCTCGCGATCGCCGAATGGACGCGGATCACCGACGAAAGCGAGACGGTCTACGAGCAGCCCGGCCACCACACGCTGTCGTGCTACCTCGACGGCGGCTACCGGACCGAGCGCCAGCGCGTGCCGCGCTACGGCGCGCCGAGCCTGCTGTGCGCGTTGCCGGGCGACCATGAATCGCGCTGGTGGGTGCGTGGCGAAATGCATTTCATCCACCTGTATTTCCTGCCCGAACACTTCACGCAGCGCGCGATCCGCGAGCTCGATCGCGAGCCGCGCGAACTGAAGCTCGCCGACCGCACCTATTTCGAGGATGCGCGCGTCGCCGCGCTGCTGCGCTCGCTCGCGCTCGACGGCTGGGACGATGCCGACGACCGGCTGCGCGTGAACGAAACCGCGCATGACGTGCTGAGCCTGCTGCTGCGCGGCCAGAGCACGACGCGCACCGACACGTCGTTCCGCGGCGGGCTCGCGCCGGCCGTGCGCCGCCGCGTGCGCGACTACATCGACACCTACCTGACGCAACCGCTGACGCTCGGCGAACTCGCGGAGGTCGCCGCGCTGTCCGAATACCACTTCTCGCGGATGTTCCGGCTGTCGTTCGGCCGCGCGCCGCACGCATGGGTGGCCGAGCAACGGCTCGCCCGGGCCCGCGAGCTGCTGCGTACGACGGCGCTGCCGCTCGCGCAAATCGCGGCCGACTGCGGCTACGCGAACGCCGGCCACTTCAGCCATCGCTTTCGCGACGCGCACGGCACGACGCCGAATACGTACCGGCGCGCGATGCAGGGCCGCTGAGCGCGGTCCTTTTCCTCGCTGCTTCCGCTTACGCGCCGCGCCGCGACAGTTCCTGTTCGAGCGCCGCGACGCCGGCCGGCAGGTCGACCGGCACCTTCAGGTCGACCATCGTGCGGCCGAACGCATGCAGCGTGCGGAACAGGTTGTGTTCGCGGCACTGCTCGCCCATCTGCCCGATCCGCACGATCGGCAAGCCGAACGAACCCGAGATCTCGACCTGGTACTGCTTCGAGATATGGCCGCAGACCATCCCCGGCGTGAGCCCCTCCGGCGTCTCGATCCCGACCACCGAATTGAGCCGGCAGTCCTTCGGCGCATACAGCTTGAGCCCCATCGCTTCGACGCCCGCCTGCAGCGCCAGCGAGCAGCGCAGGTGGCGCGCGAAGCGGCTTTCGAGCGTCTCCGCGCAGACGAGCCGCAGCGCCTCGTGCAGCGCGAGCACGCCCGACACGGGCGCCGTGTAGTGATAGCCGGCGTTGTGCCAGAAGTTCTCCGCGAGCGCCATGTCGAGGCACCAGTGCGCATTCGGCTCGGGGCGATTCTTCATGCGCTCCCACGCGGCATCGGAGAACGCGATCAGCGACACGCCCGGGATCGACGACAGCCCCTTCTGGCCGCCGGTGATCACCGCGTCGATGCCCCACGCATCCATCTCGAGCGGCATCGTCGACAGCGTGCACACCGCGTCGACGACCACCAGCGCGCCGGCCGCCTTCGCGAGCGCGGCGATGTCGCGCAGGTCGCGGTTCCATACGGTGTTCGACGTCTCGCCCTGCACGATCGTGACGATCTCGGGCCGCTCGCGCGCGATCGCGTCGGCGATCTCGTCGAGGCTCGCGACCGCGCGGTCGGCCACTTCGAGCGTCGCGACGTCGGCGCCGACGCGCGTGGCCATCTCGGCCATCCGCGCGCTGAAGAAGCCGTTGCGGATCGACAGCACGCGCGTGCCGCGCCATGCGAGGTTCGAGATCGCCATTTCCATCGCGGCCGAACCGGGGCCCGCGACGCCGAGCACCCACTTCGTGCGGGTCTGGAACACGTAGCGCGCCATCTCCTTTACCTGCTCGATGATCTTCGCCATCGTCGCGCCGAGGTGGTTGATCACGATCGTGTTCGCCTTGGCCACGGCGGCCGGGATCGGAACCGGGCCGGCCCCCATCATCAGCAGCGGTTCTTCGGGCAGGATCGCGTCGAGCGGCACGACGACGGGACAGGGAATCGGCGAATAATCGATGGACATGGCTGGAAAAAGATGAGGAAAGGAAGTACTCGGACGCCCGTGGCACGGCGCCCGTAGCACGGCGCCCGTGGCACGCGCGGCGAACTAATCGATCATTCCGTGTTCCGCCGCCTCGCGCAAGAGGCACGCACGTCCGGACAGCGCGAAGCTGGCCCGGTCGCCGGACCGGGCCAGCCGGCCGCGCACCGCTCGCGCCATGACCTGCCGGATTGAAAAGGGATTGCCCGCCGGTTCCGAAACGGCGCCATTCGGGTTCCCCCCCGCACGATTTTCTCCGCCAATATCAGCGGCGATTCGCGGAAACCGGCGGTTCAGCCCGATTCTCGGATCGAACGAAATGGACCGGCCACCTGATACAAATCACGGCGCGAATTCGATACACAAAATCCGAACGTGGAAAAAACATCCACTATTGCGGCGCGTATTGGGGAGCGACTCCGAAATTGCCGCGTCACGGCTAGCACGAATTTCTCCCAACCAATTGATTTAAATAAGCAAACTTCGCCGCATCGGCGCATATTCCAATACCGCGTCGGTTTTGCCCGGCAGGTCCTTGCTGCGCTGCAGCGTTAAACTGGTACTCGCGATTTCGATTTTATGCAAGCCGCCCGTTTTCTCAGGTTGACGGATATCGGTTCTGTATTTAACAATTGTCTACGGAATCGAAATTCGATTTTCGATACGAGGGAGAGCTGGGGCCGCGCAATGCGCTTTCGACGTGGCGCGGCGATAAATCACAACCAAAATCAATCAACCGGGCCAGAATACGCAAGCTATGAACCAGATTCAGACCGTGCGTGTATTCGTCTGCGTCGCCGAACAGCAAAGCTTTCGGCGCGCGGCGCACCATCTCGGCGTGTCCAATGCGCTCGTCACGCGTTCGATCGCGATGCTCGAGGGCCACCTGAACACACGGCTGATCCATCGCACCACGCGCAACCTGTCGCTCACCGAGGCCGGCGTGCGCTACCTCGATGGTTGCCGTGCGCTGCTCGAGGAATTCGACCACCTCGAATCGTCCGTCGCGCATGCGGTGCGCGAACCGGCCGGCACGCTGCGCGTCGTCGCGTCGGGGCTGCTGTCGCCGCTCGCGCTGACGCCGCTCGTCAGCAGCTTCCGGCAACGCTACCCGGAGCTGCGCGTGCAGCTGACCGTCGCCGAAGGGCCGCTCGACGTGCTCGATTCAGGCTACGACGTCGGCATCGTCACCGGCACCCGGCTCGACGGCAGCCCGTCGCTGATCGGCCATGCCCTCGCGCCGAACCCGTTCGTCGCGTGCGCGGCGCCCGCCTATCTCGACCGCCGCGGCGAGCCGCGCGTGCCCGACGACCTGCCGGGCCACGACTGGGTCACGCTCGCGCCGCACCAGCACGCGCCGACGTGGCAACTGGTCGGCCACGACGGCGTCGCCCATTCGGTCACGGTGCGCCCGGCCTGCACGGTCAACCAGCTCGCGCTCGTGCAGGCGGCGGCCGTGGCCGGCGCCGGCATCGCGGTGCTGCCCGAGCCGTGCGTGGCCGACGCGCTCAACCACGGCACGCTCGTGCGGCTGATGGCCGGCTACCGGATCGACGATCCCGACGCGCAGTTGTCGCTCGTCTACCCGAACCGCCAGTACGTGCCGGCCCGTACGCGCAGCTTCGTCGAGCACGCGCTCGAGCACTTCAGCGCGCCGGCCGGCCGCGAGCGGGCGGACTACGGCTTCCTGCGGCCGGTGCGCGGGCCCGACCACGCCGACATCGTCACGGGCCTGCAGTAAACTGCGCGCGTCAGCCATCGGAGGCGCAGCGTGCGCGTGATCCTGTTCAGCAGCCGGCAGTACGACGACGATTCATTCACCGCCGCCAACCGGCAGTTCGGCTATCGGCTGCACTTCCAGCCGTCGCACCTCGACGCGGAAACCGCGATCCTCGCGCACGGCTATGACGTCGTCTGCCCGTTCGTCAACGACACCGTCGACGCGGCCGTGCTCGAACGGCTCGCCGACGGCGGCACACGGCTGATCGCGCTGCGCTCGGCGGGCTTCAACCATGTCGACCTCGGCGCCGCCGAACGGCTCGGCATCACGGTCGTACGCGTGCCCGCGTATTCGCCGCATGCGGTCGCCGAGCACGCGGTCGCGCTGATCCTCGCGCTCAACCGCCGCCTGCCGCGCGCGGTCGCCCGCACGCGCGAAGGCGACTTCTCGCTGAACGGCCTGCTCGGCTTCGACCTGCACGGCAAGACCGTCGGCGTGATCGGCACCGGCATCATCGGCAGCGTGTTCGCGAAGATCATGATGGGCTTCGGGATGCACGTGCTCGCGCACTCGGTGCCGCCGTACGACGACGAGCTGATCGCGTTCGGCGCGCGCTACGTCGAGCTCGACGAACTGCTGCATCACGCCGACATCGTCAGCCTGCATTGCCCGCTGCTGCCGTCGACGCACCACCTGATCAACGAACGGACGCTCGCGCGGATGAAGCACGGCGCGATGCTGATCAACACCGGGCGCGGCGGCCTCGTCGATGCGCAGGCACTGGTCGACGCGCTCAAGAGCGGCCAGCTCGGCCATCTCGGGCTCGACGTGTACGAGGAGGAAAGCGGGCTGTTCTTCGAGGATCACTCCGACCTGCCGCTGCAGGACGACGTGCTCGCGCGCCTGCTGACGTTCCCGAACGTGATCGTCACGTCGCACCAGGCATTCTTCACGCGCGAGGCACTGGCCGAGATCGCACACACGACGCTGCTGAACATCGAGGCATGGCATGCGGGCGCGCCGCAGAACGTCGTGACGACAAACCGCTGAAAAACAGCACATTTGACGGCTGGCAGCGCATCCGCAATCGTTTGCTTGTGTCTGTTGCTGCACACCGCACCTGCCTTCATCAACAATTCAGTGCATTGTTTCGAATGAAGTAACGTTTCGTGCGCGCCGTCTGTTATCGTTGCGCCGACGTCCTTCCCCTGCCTTTGCCGCTCATGCGTTTCGACGATTCCGACATCGCCGCCGTCTACCGCGCCATCTTCGAACGGCGCGACATGCGCCACTTCACGCCGGCGCCCGTCGATCCGGCCGTGCTCGCGCGGCTGCTGCGCGCGGCGCACCACGCGCCGAGCGTCGGCTTCATGCAGCCGTGGCGCTTCATCCGCATCACCGATCCCACGCTGCGCACCTCCATTCACGCGCTGGTCGAGGCCGAGCGCCGCGCGACCGCCGACGCGCTCGGCGAGCGCCAGGACGCATTCATGCGGCTGAAGGTCGAAGGCGTGCGCGAATGCGGCGAGCTGCTGGTCGTCGCGCTCGCCGACGGCCGCGAACGCCACGTATTCGGCCGCCGCACGCTGCCGGAGATGGATCTGGCCTCCGCCGCGTGCGCGATCCAGAACATGTGGCTCGCGGCGCGCGCGGAAGGGCTCGGGATGGGCTGGGTGTCGTTGTTCGACGTCGATGCGCTGCGCACGCTGCTGCGGATGCCCGACGGCGCGAAGCCGATCGCCGTGCTGTGCGTCGGGCACGTCGAGGCGTTCTACGCGAAGCCAATGCTCGAAGAGGAACGCTGGGCCGCGCGAATGCCGATCGAGGCCTGCCTGTTCGAGAACGGCTGGGACGATCCGGCCGTGATCGACGCCGCCGCCGGATCGCCTTCGTCGTCTGCGGACACGGGCGCGGAACCGGGCGCAAACGCGCCACGCACATCGAACGCCAGCGCCGACCCGGCGCGATCCGCCGCGCTCCCCGACGGCTCGCCCGAACGCATCGTCTGAAGCCGCGGCCCGGCAGCCGCCATCGCGCCGCCCCGACGAATTCGCGTCCGCAGACCACCGCCGAATCCCACCATGTGAGCTTCCCGCCCGCCCCGCCCGTCGCACGCCGGCAACACCCGTTTTGGCCCCAAGCATAGGGGTTTTCACTGAAGTAGAATCGCGGCTGACGTTCGCCTCACCGACCGCCCGTCCCGCGCATCCTGCGCCTGGCTCGCGCGGCATCTTTTCCCCGAGCCTACCGCGATGCCCTTGCCTCTTTTCGCCCTTGCCGTCGCCGCATTTGGAATCGGTACCACCGAATTCGTGATCATGGGCCTGCTGCCGAACGTCGCGCGCGACCTCGGCGTGTCGATCCCGGCCGCCGGGATGCTCGTGTCGGGCTACGCGCTCGGCGTGACGATCGGCGCGCCGATCCTCGCGATCGTCACCGCGAAGATGCCGCGCAAGCGTGCGCTGATGGGCCTGATCGGGCTGTTCATCGCCGGCAACCTGTTCTGCGCGATCGCGCCCGGCTACACGGTGCTGATGGCCGCGCGCGTCGTCACCGCGTTCTGCCACGGTGCGTTCTTCGGCATCGGCTCGGTGGTCGCGAGCAACCTCGTCGCGCCGAACCGCCGCGCGCAGGCGATCGCGCTGATGTTCACCGGCCTCACGCTCGCGAACGTACTCGGCGTGCCACTCGGCACCGCGCTCGGCCAGGCGTTCGGCTGGCGCGCGACGTTCTGGGCCGTCACCGGCATCGGCCTCGCCGCGGCCGCCGCGCTCGCGGTCTGCCTGCCGAAAAACCTCGCGATGCCCGACACCAGCATCACGCGCGAATTCAGCGTGCTGAAGCACCCGCAGGTGCTGATGGTGCTCGGCATCAGCGTGCTCGCGTCCGCGAGCCTGTTCAGCGTGTTCACGTACATCACGCCGATCCTCGAGGACGTGACGGGCTTCTCGCCGCGGCAGGTCACCTACGTGCTGCTGCTGTTCGGCCTCGGCCTGACGGTCGGCGGCACGCTCGGCGGCAAGCTCGCCGACTGGCGCCGGATGCCGTCGCTGATCGCGACGCTCGCGCTGATCGGTATCGTCCTCGCGCTGTTCGCGGGCACGATGCATCTGCCGTTCGCCGCGCTCGCGACGATTTTCGTGTGGGGCATCCTCGCGTTCGCGATCGTGCCGCCGCTGCAGATCATGATCGTCGATCGCGCGAGCGACGCGCCGAACCTCGCGTCGACGCTGAACCAGGGCGCGTTCAATCTCGGCAACGCGACCGGCGCGTGGCTCGGCGGGATGGCGATCGGCTCCGGCGTGTCGCTCGTGAGCCTGCCGTGGGTCGGCGTCGCGATGGCCGTCGCGGCGCTCGCGCTCACGCTGTGGTCGGCGTCGCTCGAACGCCGCCCGGTGGCCGTGCCGACCGAGTACGTGTAACGCGACCCTGCCGCGATCGTTGCGTACACAACTCCATTCAAACCTGATGGCCTTCATGGACCTTTCTACGGTCGCGGTGTAGCATCGCGGCCGATGAAAGCCATTCTCAATCGCGATTTCCTCGCGCTGATCCTGAGCGTCGCGGTCGTCGGCCTCGGCACCGGCGCCACGCTGCCGCTTACCGCACTCGCGCTGACCGAAGCCGGACACGGCACCAACGTCGTCGGCATGCTGACCGCCGCGCAGGCCCTCGGCGGTCTCGCGATCGTCCCGTTCGTCACCGCGCTCGCGCGGCACATCGGCTCGCGCCGCGCGATCGTCGTGTCGGTCGTGCTGCTCGCGGCGGCCACCGCGCTGATGCAGTTCACGTCGAACCTGATCCTGTGGGGCGTGCTGCGGGTGCTGTGCGGCGCCGCGCTGATGCTGCTGTTCACGATCGGCGAAGCATGGGTCAACCAGCTCGCCGACGATTCGACGCGCGGCCGCGTCGTCGCGATCTACGCGACCAATTTCACGCTGTTCCAGATGGCCGGCCCGGTGCTCGTCAGCCAGATCGCCGGCGCGACGAGCATCCGCTTCGCGCTGTGCGGCGCGCTGTTCCTGCTCGCGCTGCCGACGCTCGCGACGATCCGCCGTGCGCCGCTCGCCGGCGACGACGCGCATCACGAAGCGCACGGCCGCTGGCTCGACGTGCTGCCGCGCATGCCCGCGCTGATCATCGGCACCGGCTTCTTCGCGCTGTTCGATACGCTTGCGCTGTCGCTGCTGCCGCTCTACGCGATGGATCACGGCGTCGCGAGCGCGACCGCCGTGCTGCTCGCGTCGATCATGCTGTTCGGCGATACCGCGATGCAGTTCCCGATCGGCTGGCTCGCGGACAAGCTCGGCCGTGAACGCGTGCACCTCGGCGCCGGCTGGATCGTGCTGGGCGGCCTGCCGCTGCTGCCGTTCGTCATCGCGAACCCGTGGCTGTGCTGGCCGCTGCTGTTCGTACTCGGCGCGGCGGCCGGCAGCATCTATACGCTGTCGCTCGTCGCGTGCGGCGAGCGTTTCCGCGGTGCGGCGCTCGTCACCGCGAGCTCGTTGGTATCAGCGTCGTGGAGCGCCGCGAGCTTCGGCGGCCCGCTGGTTGCAGGCGCGTTGATGGAGCAACTGGGCAGCAACGCGCTGGTCGGCGTACTGGTCGCCTGCGTCGCCGCATTCGTCGCAGCCGCGTTGTGGGAACGACGCGGCGCGGTGCAACGCGCGGTCTGATGCAGATTGGCGTTGGCGTTGGCGTTGGCGTTGGCGTTGGCGTTGGCGTTGGCGTTGGCGTTGGCGTTGGCGTTGGCGTTGGCGCGCAGCATCATGCACCGATACGTATCGGCCCGCTCGTGCCCATCTTCCGGTAAGCGAAAACGGCCCGCGCAATGCGGGCCGCCCTGTCCTTCCGGACTACGCGTGATCTACGCGTGACCTACACGTGATGTTTCGCGCTGCGATCCGTCACGCACTCCGCGCCGGCAAAATCTTGCCCGCACACGTGCCGAAGCCAACGCGATAGCCGTCGCCCTGGCACCAGCCGGCGAGCGTCAGCTCGTCGCCGTCCTCGATGAACGTGCGGCTGCCGCCGCCGTTCAGCGCGACCGGCTCCTTGCCGTTCCACGTCAGCTCGAGCAGGCTGCCGAACGAATCCTTCGTCGGCCCGCTGATCGTGCCCGAGCCCATCAGGTCGCCCACGCGCGTGTTGCAGCCGGCGACCGTGTGATGCGCCAACTGCTGCGCCATCGTCCAGTACATGTGCTTGAAGTTGGTCCGGCAAATCGACGTCGTCTCGGCGGCACCCTCCGCGCGCAGCGTCACTTCGAGCGCGATGTCGAACGCATGCTTGCCCGCATGCTGCAGATACGCGAGCGGCTGCGGCGACTGTTCCGGCTGCGCGACGCGGAACGGTTCGAGCGCGTCGAGCGTGACGATCCACGGCGAGATCGTCGTCGCGAAGCCCTTCGAGTTGAACGGCCCGAGCGGCACGTATTCCCACTGCTGGATGTCGCGCGCGCTCCAGTCGTTCAGCAGCACCATCCCGAAGATATGCGCTTCCGCGTCCTCGCACGCGATCGGTTCGCCGAGCGCGTTGCCCTTGCCGACGATGAAGCCCGTTTCCAGTTCGATGTCGAGCTTGCGGCACGCGCCGAACACCGGGCGCTCCTGGTCGGGCAGCTTCAGTTGCCCGTTCGGGCGCCGCACCGGCGTGCCGCTCACGACCACCGACGACGCACGGCCGTTGTAGCCGATCGGCATCTCCGACCAGTTCGGCAGCAGCGCATTCTTCGGATCCCGGAACATCGAGCCGACGTTGGTCGCGTGCTCCTTCGACGAATAGAAATCGGTGTAGCCGGGAATGTCGACCGGCAAATGCAGCGTCGCGTCGCGCTGCGCGACGAGCACCTGCGCGCGCAGCGCCGCGTCGTCACGCAGCCGCGCGTTGTCGTGCGAAAACAGCGCCGACAGTTGCACGCGCACGCTGCGCCACGCGTCGCGACCGAGCGCGATGAACGCGTTGAGCGTCGGCGCGGCGAACGCATCGGCGCCGGCCGGCAGCGTCAGGAGGCCCGCACGCGCGAGCGCGGCGAGGTCGACGATCTGGTCGCCGAGCGCGACGCCCGCACGGCGCGCGCCCTGCTTCGCATCGCTGAAGATCCCGAACGGCAGGTTCTGGATCGGGAAATCGCAGGCGGGATCGTTCGCCGTGTCGAGCCAGCTCTTGCGGGCCGGGTCGAGCGCCGCGCGCCAGTCTTGGGTATCGCTCATCGTTGCTCCGGATTGAAGTGTTTCTTGATGCCTTGCCAGCATTCGAAGTAATCGGCCTGCAGCTGCGCGGTGTCGAGCGCGTAGCGCGTCGGCCGGATCAGCGTGCGGGTCTCGAACATGAACGCCATCGTCGCGTCGACCTTGTGCGGCTTCGTCGTGTCGCTCGCGGATGCCTTCTCGAACGTATCCGCATCGGGCCCGTGGCCCGACATGCAGTTGTGCAGGCTCGCGCCGCCCGGCACGAAGCCTTCGGCCTTCGCGTCGTACGCGCCGTGCACGAGCCCCATGAACTCGCTCGCGACGTTGCGGTGGAACCACGGCGGGCGGAACGTATCCTCGGCCGCGAGCCAGCGCGGCGGGAAGATCACGAAGTCGATCGTGTCGACGCCCGGCGTGTCGCTCTGCGCCTGCAGCACGAGGAAGATCGACGGATCCGGATGGTCGAAGCTGATCGAGCCGATCGTGTTGAACAGACGCAGGTCGTATTTGACCGGTGCGTAGTTGCCGTGCCACGCGACGACGTCGAGCGGCGAATGGCCGATGTCCGCGCGCCACAGGCGGCCGTTCAGCTTCGCGATCAACTCGAACGCGCCTTCGCGGTCTTCGTAGGCGGCCTGCGGCGTCAGGAAGTCGCGCGGGTTCGCGAGCCCGTTCGAGCCGATCGGGCCGAGATCCGGCAGGCGCAGCAGCGCGCCGAAGTTTTCGCAGATATAGCCGCGCGCGTCGCCGTCCGGCAGCGCGACGGCAAACCGCACACCGCGCGGGATCACCGCGATCTCGAACGGCTCGACGTCGAGCCGGCCGAATTCGGTCGCGATGAACAGGCGCCCCTGCTGCGGCACGATCAGCAGCTCGCCGTCCGCGCTATAGAAGAAGCGGTCCTGCATCGAGCAGTTCGCCGCGTACAGGTGGATCGCGCAGCCGTTCATCGCGGCGGCCGAGCCGTTGCCGGCCATCGTCACGAGGCCGTCGACGAAATCGGTCGGCTCGACCGGCATCGGGAGCGGATCCCAGCGCAACTGGTTCGGCGGCGTCGGCGGCACATCGGCCGAATCGCCGAATTCCGACACGAGCCGCTGCGGGCCCGCATACGGCTCGAACGGCCGGTGCACGGCAGCCGGGCGAATCCGGTACAGCCACGAGCGGCGGTTGTGGCCGCGCGGCGCGGTAAACGCGGTGCCCGACAGCTGCTCCGCGTACAGCCCGTACGGCGCACGCTGCGGCGAGTTGCGGCCGTGCGGCAGCGCGCCGGGCAGCGCCTCGGTCGCGAATTCGTTCGCGAAACCGCTCAGGTAGCCGGCGGTCGCCGGTTTCGACAGGTCAAGCGTCATCGTTTCCTTTCTCCATCAATTCAGGGCGGCGTTCGGCGCCTGCGCGCCGCTGCGCCGCGTCACACCGGCCAGGCCCAGCACGAACAGCGCCGAGCACAGCACGGGCACCGCGGCGGCATGGAACAGCGCGCCGTTGGCCCAGTTGAGCGCAATCAGTTGCCCGCCGACGAGCGGCCCGAGCACCGAGCCGATCCGGCCGATGCCGAGGCTCCAGCCGATGCCGGTCGAGCGCAGCGACGTCGGGTAATACTGGCCCGCGAGCGCGTTCACGGCCGGCTGTCCGCCGACCACGCAGAACCCGCCCGCGAACACGACGACCAGCAGCCACGGCAGCGCGTGCGCGACCGAGCCGATCAGCCCCACCGACACGGCGGCACAGGCGAAGCACGCGAACAGCACGCGCACGAAGCCGTAACGTTCGATGAACCAGCCGAGCGACAGCGTGCCGATCACGCCGCCCGTCTGCAGCACGGTGCCGACGATCACCGCCGTGCCCGGCGAATAACCCGCGTCGCGCATCACGGTCGGCAGCCAGTTCGACAGAAAGTACAGATCGATCAGGTTCATGAAGCTGATCGCCCACAGCAGCAGCGTGACCGGCAGGCGGCCATGGCGGAACAGCTCGGCGACCGGCGCGCCGCTCACGGCGCGCTCGCGCACGACGAGCCGCGTATTCGCATCGATGCCGGCTTCCGGCGCGAACCGCGCGAGCCAGTCGCGCGCCTGCGCGTCGCGCCCTTTCAGCACCAGGAACTGCAGCGACTCGGGCAGCCGCGCGAGCATCGCGATCGTCAGCACGAGCGGCACCGCGCCGCCGACGAAGAACACCGAGCGCCAGCCGAGCGCCGGAATCAGCGCCGCGCTGATGAAGCCGCCGAGCGCCGCGCCGAGCGTGAACCCGCACGACACGATCATCATCCGCTTCACGCGATGCGCGGCCGGGCTGAACTCGCCGACCAGCGCCATCGCGTTCGGCATGATGCAGCCGAGGCCGAGACCAGTAATGAAGCGCAACGCCATCAGCATGGGAATCGAGCCCGCGAACGGCGTCGCGAGCATCGTCACCGCGAAGAACAGCGTCGAGCCGATCAGCACCGGGCGCCGGCCGATCCGGTCGGCCAGCACCGACAGCCCGAGTGCACCGAGCAGCATCCCGAACAGGCTCGCGCTGAACACGGGCCCCAGCGCCTGCTTCGGCACGCCCCATTCGGCGATCACGCTCGGTGCGACGTAGCCCATCGCCTGCGCATCGAAACCGTCGATCACGAGGCACAGCCCGCACAGCATCAGCAGCATCCAGTGAAAACCCGGGCGATGGGTCTCGTCGATCACGCGCTCGACTTCGAGCACGCGTGCGTCGGCCGGCGCCGCGCTCATTGCGCGACCTCGGCGGCCGGATGCACGGGCGGCGTCACGCCCTGACGCGCGAGCGCCATCGCTTCGCGCAGCACGTCGGCGTCGCCGACCTGGTTCGCGAGCAACAGGATCAGCTTCGCGTTGACGAGCTGGCTGTCGGCGTCCGACAGGTCGCGATGCATGTCGATCAGCGCTTCGTAGAACGCGTCCGGATCGGCCAGGCGCGGGCGGGTATCGAGTGGGGGCATGACGGTGTCTCCGGTGTCTTTATCGTATTCAGCGTGCGCAGGTCGCGCGCGCCAGTGCGTCGGCGATCGCCTGACGGTCGAGCGTGCGCGTGCGTGCGCAGACGTGCTGGTCGGGACGCAGCAGGTAGAACGTGCCGGGCTGCGCGTCGTAGCGCCGCGCGGCGAGCCCGTCGACGTCCTCCACGACGTCGACGCCGGCCACCGGCTGCGCGTGCCCGGCCGGCACGACGAGCACCGGCCGTACTGGCAGCGCGAGACCGTCGACGGCCTGCGCCAGCGCGGCCGCGTCGCCCGGCAAGCCGAACAGCACGCCGGTGAAGCCGCCGCGCAGATGCTGCAGCAGCCAGCCCGACGCGCCCTGCACACGCACCGGCGCATCGGCCGCCGCCGCGCCCGGCCGCATCGCGCACGCGAAGGCGTCGCCGCCGCGGTCCGGCGTGTTCAGCGGCGAATCGGCCAGCACGGCCGGCACCGACAGGCGGCCGCTGTTCACCAGCTTGCGCGCGAACGCGCAGTCGCGCGCGAGCTTCAGCGTCGCATCGCGGAACACGCGCGACACCGCGCTCTTCGGCGTGATGAAGTCGGTCGAGCGCGTCGAGTTGCGGATGTTCTCGTCGGCCGCGAACTCGCGCTCGCTCGCATACGTATCGAGCAGGCTGTCGGCGGAACGACCGTCGAGCACCAGCTTCAGCTTCCATGCGAGGTTGTCCGCGTCCTGCACGCCGCTGTTCGCGCCGCGCGCGCCGAACGGCGACACGCCGTGCGCGGAATCGCCCGCGAACAGCACGCGGCCGTGACGGAACGTCTCCATCCGCTGGCAGCGGAACGTGTAGACGCTCACCCACTCGAGCTCGAACTCGACGTCCGGCCCGAGCAGCGCGCGCACGCGCGGGATCACGCGCTCCGGCTGCTTCTCGGCGACGGGGTCGGCATCCCAGCCGAGCTGGAAGTCGATGCGCCACACGTTGTCCGGCTGACGGTGCAGCAGCACCGACTGGTTGCGGTGAAACGGCGGATCGAACCAGAACCAGCGTTCGGTTGGAAACTCCGCCTTCATCTTCACGTCGGCGATCAGGAAGCGGTCCTTGAACGTGCGGCCGCGGCTTTCGAGGCCCATCGCCGCGCGCATCGGGCTGCGCGAGCCGTCGGCCGCGATCACGTACTGTGCGCGCAGCGTCGCGATGCCGTCCGGCGTCTCGATCGTCAGCACCGCGTGTTCGGCCGACTGTTCGACGCCCGTCACCTTGTGCTTCCAGCGGATGTCGATGTTCGGCAGCTCGAACGCGCGATCGGCCAGATAGCCTTCGACGTAGTACTGCTGCAGGTTGATGAACGCGGGCCGCGCATGCCCTTCCTCGGGCAGCAGGTCGAACGCGTAAAGCTGCTCGTCCTGCAGGAACACCTTGCCGACGTGCCAGCTCACGCCCTTGTCGACGAAGCGCTCGCCGCAGCCGAGCCGGTCGAAGATCTCGAGCGTGCGCTTCGCGAAGCAGATCGCGCGCGAGCCGGTCGACAGCGTGTCGTCGTCGTCGAGCAGCACGACCGGCACGCCCTGCTGCGCGAGGTCGATCGCGGCCGCGAGGCCCACCGGGCCTGCGCCGACGACGATCACCGGGTGGACGGCCGCATCGTGCGCGCGGGCGCGGTACTCGAACTTCAGCGTCTGGTAATCGATGCTCATGGTCGCCATCCGCTCCTCAACCCCGCCGTGCGCGCACCGCCGCGCCCGTCGTCCCGTCCGTCTCCTGCCGGCGCGCCTGCCCGCCTGTCCTGTCAACCGCCACGTCTCGCTCCTTGCTTCCTGTTGATTCGTGAACGGCGCCGTTTCGCGGCGCCCGCCTGCCGCATTTCTTGATCGGCGACAAATCCTTGGATTTACGAATAGTAAAACCAATTACGAATAGTGAAATCAACGTAAACCCTAGGTGTTCGCTCGGGGACGGGATAACCATATGAGTGAAACGCCGAGCCGAGCGCTGCGCGCGCTGCTAATATCAAGTCAACGAGGCGGCCCTTTCGGCCGCCATTTTTCCTTCTCACGCCGATGATTCCGCCTACCATCCCCGAGCTGGTCACCCGTGCCGGGCAATTGCCGTATCTGCGGGAGCACCTCACGCTTGCCGAAGGCGGCACCGCGTGCGCGAATCTGCCCGAGCGCACGCTCGCCAGCGCGTACGAGCCGATCTACGACGTGACGATGCCCGGCGCGCCGCAATCGACGTCGTTCGCCGATGCGATCGAGCGCTACGGCGACGAGCTCGGCTTCCAGGCCGTCACCCTCGTCACGGGCACGCAGCACGATCCGGTCGACGCGGCCGTCGACGACCAGACGCTGGTCGCGATCGACCGCCTGTCACGCGCGCTGCACGCGATCAATTTCTTCGGGGCGCAGCGCCACGGGCTGCTGTTCCTGCGCGTGCACGAGCGGCTGCTCAAGAGCGTGAAGTACGACCACGGCAAGCATTTCTCGTCGGTGCTGCAGCGCTTCGGGCTGCCGCCCGAGCGGATCGTGATCGAGCTGCCGGCGGTCGCGGTCGCCCACAAGACGTTCCTCGGCTACCTGACGCGCAGCTACCAGCATCACGGCTTCAAGGTTGCGGACAAGCTGCCCGACCCGGGCCGCATCCTCGCGGTCGAATCGGAAATGGCGCGCCCCGACTACATCAAGATGGATGCGGACATCGCGTTGCGCGACGGGATGGTCAAGGCGCTCGTCGCCTATGCGCAGCGCGTGCGGATTCCGCTGATCTTCGACGGCGTCGTCGACGAGACGCAGTGCGAGCTACTGCGCCAGCACGACGTGCGGTTCATGCAGGGGCCGGTGTTTGCGAAGGTCGTGACGGCCTGAGCGATTGGCGGGGAAGGCGCGCAGGGAGCGGCGCGCCGGAGGTCGGGCGGACGTCGTGATGTTTGGGGGATGGGGCCGCCTCGCGCGACCCAGGCCGATGGTTACCGCCTACGCCCTTCCGCCATCGTCGTACTTGGGCAGATCGTCGCCGATCTCGACACCCGGGAAACGATCCCGATACCAGACGTGCCATGCCGGACGCAGCCGCGATGGTTCGTCGAGCGTCGCATAATTGATCTCGACCGTCTGCGGCGCGTCGGAGAGCCGGTATTCGAGCTGCGCGCCGCAACGGCCGCAGAAGCGCCGCTCGCCCCACGCGCTCGATGCGTAGACGGTCGGTTCGCCCTGCAGGTATTCGAATGCGCCGATCGGCACCGATGCCGACGCAACAACCGCCGCGCCGGTCGTGCGCTGGCAGAGCCGGCAGTGGCAGAAGCCGGCATCGGTAGGGACGTCGGCGATACGGTAGCGGATCGCGCCGCACGCGCATCCGCCTTCCATCGGTTCGGGGTGCGCCATGGCAAACCTCGTCGTCGGGAAGCAGGCGAACGATGATGAGCGCGGTTCGTCCGTCGCGCAATACGCAACGGCGCCGCGCCGCCTCCGCTTCCACACCCGGCACGAACGAACCGGTTGCCGCGCGACGACAACATCCGCGCTCGTTGCTCAGACCGTCTGCCCGAGCCGCTGCGCGAGCGCCTTCAGTTGCGGCCCGACCTGCGTGCGAAACACGCCCTCGTCCATCGACGACGCGGGGCCGCTGCAGCTCAGGATTAGCCAGCGCCCCTCGCGCGGCTCGCGAAACGGCACGGCCGCCGCGTTCACGTCCATGTGCCACGCGCGGAACGAATAGCAGCAACCGCCCGTCGAGAACTCGGCCACCGCGTGCTGCGCGGCGGCGACGAGCGCATCGGCGTCGGCCGCGCCGCCCGCCGCGCGGTGCAGCTCGGCATAGAGCGCGCGGCGCACGTCCTCCGGCTGCACGGCCAGGTACGCGCGCCCCATCGAGCTCGTCAGCATCGACAGCCGCGAACCGGGCGCGAGCCCGAGCGTCAACGCGGTCTCGCTGCGGATCGTCTCCAGGTAGATCATGTCGAGCCCGTCGCGGCAGCCGAGCGACACGGCCGCGCCGATCTCGCGCGCAAGCGCCTGCATGTGCGGCCGCGCGAGATCGATCGTCCCCGAGCCCGACAGCAGCGCGTAGCCGAGCGACAGCACGCCGGCGTCCAGCGCATACTTTCCGAGCGTCTCGTCGTAGCGCAGATAGCCGAGCACCGTCAGCGTATAGGCGAGCCGGTTCACCGTCGCCTTCGGCAGGCCCGTGCGTTCCGCGAAATCGCGATTGCCCAGCATCGTCTCGCCGGGCCGGAAGGCGCGCAGCAGGTCGAGCCCGCGCGCGAGCGCGACGACGAACTTGCGCTCGTCGATCGTGGTGTCGTCGATGGTTGAAAGTGTCATCCGGTGCTACACTGGGTTCGATTTGCAAAACATTGTTCCGCAGAGCGGAACGCAAGTCAAGCGAACTTCAGGCATCAGCCCGGAGCAAGCGCTGAAGCGCGGCCTCTGCCCGACCGAAAGGCACGGGTGTGGAGTCAGCGCCGAGGCGCGCACTCCGACCGACCGTAAAGCATGGGGCCCAGCAAGCGCTAACTCGGGCCGACCGCGAAGCATGGGACCAGAGTAAGCGCTGAAGCGCCAACTCTGACCGACAGGAGATGAGACGATGAGTGCTGCAACTTTTCATTGGGACGATCCGCTGCTGCTCGACCAGCAACTGACCGAAGAAGAGCGAATGGTCCGCGATGCCGCGCAGGCGTACGCACAGGACAAGCTCGCGCCGCGCGTCACCGAAGCGTTCCGCCACGAACGCACCGACGCGGCCATCTTTCGCGAGATGGGCGAGGTCGGCCTGCTCGGCCCGACGATTCCCGAGGAATACGGCGGCCCCGGCCTCAACTACGTGAGCTACGGGCTGATCGCGCGCGAAGTCGAGCGCGTCGATTCGGGCTACCGGTCGATGATGTCCGTGCAGTCGTCGCTCGTGATGGTGCCGATCCACGAATTCGGCTCCGACGCGCAGAAGCAGAAATATCTGCCGAAGCTCGCGACCGGCGAATGGATCGGCTGCTTCGGCCTGACCGAGCCGAATCACGGCTCCGATCCGGGCAGCATGGTCACGCGCGCGAAGAAGGTGCCGGGCGGCTACTCGCTGTCCGGCGCGAAGATGTGGATCACCAACTCGCCGATCGCCGACGTGTTCGTCGTGTGGGCGAAGCTGGAAGAGAACGGCAAGGACGCGATCCGCGGCTTCATCCTCGAAAAGGGCTGGAAGGGCCTGTCAGCGCCGGCGATCCACGGCAAGGTCGGGCTGCGCGCATCGATCACCGGCGAGATCGTCCTCGACGAGGTGTTCGTGCCCGAAGAGAACCTGATGCCGAACGTGAGCGGCCTGCGCGGCCCGTTCACCTGCCTGAACTCGGCGCGCTACGGGATCGCGTGGGGCGCGCTCGGCGCCGCCGAGTCCTGCTGGCACACCGCGCG
The DNA here is from genome assembly GCF_902832865.1 of Burkholderia sp. BCC0397. Lineage (NCBI taxonomy): Bacteria > Pseudomonadati > Pseudomonadota > Betaproteobacteria > Burkholderiales > Burkholderiaceae > Burkholderia > Burkholderia sp. BCC0397. The sequence continues at coordinate 557,555 of NZ_CADFDL010000003.1, forward strand.
CCAGTACGTGCTCGACCGCCAGCAGTTCGGCCGGCCGCTCGCCGCGAACCAGTTGATCCAGAAGAAGCTCGCCGACATGCAGACCGAAATCACGCTCGGCCTGCAGGGCGTGCTGCGCCTCGGCCGGATGAAGGACGAAGGCACGGCCGCCGTCGAGATCACGTCGATCATGAAGCGCAATTCGTGCGGCAAGGCGCTCGACATCGCCCGCCTCGCGCGCGACATGCTCGGCGGCAACGGCATCTCCGACGAATTCGGCGTCGCGCGCCACCTCGTGAACCTCGAAGTGGTCAACACGTACGAAGGCACGCACGACATCCACGCGCTGATCCTCGGCCGCGCGCAGACGGGCATCCAGGCATTCTTCTGATGATCCGGCCATGACGCACGCGGCAGCGATGCCGCGCAAGCGCCCGCCGCCAGGTAAAAGGCCCGCCCGGCATCGCTGCCGGACGGGCCTTTTTTCACCGGAGCCGCGGCTCCGCGCCGCCGATGCTTACTTGTTCGGCTGCGGCGTCAGGCGCAGATACGGACGCACCGCATTGAAGCCCTTCGGGAAGCGCTTCTTCAGCTCTTCGGGATCCTGCAGCGACGGCACGATCACGACGTCGTCGCCGTCCTTCCAGTTGCCGGGCGTCGCGACCTTGTAATTGTCGGTCAGTTGCAGCGAATCGATCACGCGCAGCACTTCGTCGAAGTTGCGCCCCGTGCTGGCCGGATAGGTGATCGTGAGCCGCACCTTCTTGTTCGGGTCGATCACGAACAGCGAACGCACCGTCAGCGTTTCGTTCGCGTTCGGGTGAATCATGTCGTACAGCTGCGACACCTTGCGGTCCGCGTCGGCGATGATCGGGAAGCCCACGACCGTCGACTGCGTTTCGTTGATGTCGTTGATCCAGCCCTTGTGCGATTCGACGCCGTCGACCGACAGCGCGATCACCTTCACGTTGCGTTTCTCGAATTCGCCCTTCAGCTTCGAGGTCAGCCCAAGTTCGGTCGTGCACACCGGCGTGTAGTCGGCCGGATGGGAGAACAGCACGCCCCAGCTGTTGCCGAGCCACTCGTGAAACTTGATGGTGCCCAGGCTCGATTCCTGCTCGAAATCCGGTGCGATGTCACCAAGACGCAGACTCATGATGTTCCCTCCTCGAACGATGCTGGTTGAAACCGCGCGCCGGACAGCGCGGGGCAGTCCATCAGCTTACGGGAAGCAATGGGTCGTGCGAACGATTATTCCGTTTGATATTCATACTTTTTTGTCATTTTTACCCGGCATCGTGACAGGACGGAGGGCTGCAGGGGAAACTTTTCAATCCTTTGCCGCTCTGTTCATGATTACAAGTCGTTTACCATGCAACCTTGCACTGCCGCCGTGTTTCTTCCCGGCTCGCCAGCAGGCAGGGGTTTCGCTACGATGTGAACCTGCAGCATGACAGCACGAAGGGAGTTGCAATGTCGGAAATCAACAAGGAGAAACTGATGTCGGATATCAAAACCGTTCTCTCGGACGCCGAAGACCTGCTCAAGCAAGCGGCGAGCAGCACGGGCGACCGTGCGGCCGAACTGCGCGAGAAGGCCATGTCTCGCCTGAAGCAGGCCAAGGAAAAGGCGGCCGACGTCCAGGTCGTCGTGGTCGAGAAAGGCAAGAAGGCCGCGCGCGCGACCGACGACTACGTGCACGAGCATCCGTGGACGTCGATCGGCGTGGCCGCCGGCGTAGGCGTGCTGATCGGCCTGCTGATCAACCGCAAGTAACGCGCTTGGCGCCGTTTCGTCCCGCAGGCCGCGTCGCGCGGCCTGCGGGCGTCGAAGCCAGCCGGCCTGCGCCGGCGGCTTTGTCCTAGCTGCTTACTGCACGCGCAAGCATCTCATCCATGACGACAGACACCCCCTCGCAGCCGTCCGGTCAAGGACCGCTGCGCCGCCTCGTCGACTCCGCCATCGGCCTTCTGCAGACGCGCCTCGAACTGGTGGGCATCGAGCTTGCCGAGGAGAAGGAGCGCCTGATGGGCGTGCTGTTCCTCGGACTCGCCGCGATGATGCTCGCGACGATGGCACTCATCAGCCTGACCGTGCTGATCGCGATCGCGTTCTGGGATACCTATCGCTGGCAGGCGCTCGCCGCGATCACCGCGCTGTATGCCGTTGGCGGCATCGTATGCGCGCTGAAGGCGCGCTCGGGCCTGCGCGACGCGCCGACCGTGTTCGAGGCGACGCTCGCCGAACTCGAGAAAGACCGCGACCTGTTCCGCGGCAAGCCGTGAACGCCCTCGCGCTCATCCCTCCCACCTACTTCGCCGACGCGCCATGAGCCAGAACATCACGGGCAATCCATCCCGCTCCCATTCGTCGCGATCGAACTGGAGCGCGTCGCAGCACCGCGCGCTCCGCAAGGAATTGCTGATCCTGCGATCCGAAGTCGAGCGGCTCGAACTCGCGGAAGCCGCCGCCGAAATGCGCCATGCCGTCACGCGCTTCAGTTGGCTCAAGGTGTTCATCCCCGGCCTGTCCTCCCACAGGTTCGGCCAGTCGGCCAAGAACCTGAACGCAAGCCTCGGCCAGCTCGTCAACCAGTATCCGATGCTGAGTTCGCTCGCGTCGCTCGTGCTGGCGAAACCCATTCGCTCGCTGCTGCGCGCGAGTGCGGGCCCCGCGTTGAAGTGGGGCACGCTCGGCTTCGCCGCATGGGAGGTCTACCGGATCTGGAAGCAGTCCCGCGACGAGCGCGGGCTCGACGCACACGACGACTGACCGTCGGCATCCCGCGCGCACGGCCATGGGCCGCTGCGCGCCCTCCTTGCGTTGCAAGCTCAGCGCACACCCCAACAGACAGCGCCCGGCTCGTCGGCGCCATCGCTTCCTGCATTGCCTTTCGTCCCGTCCGAGCGCAGCGTGAACGTGCCGCATGCATCGTCGCGCATCGGACCGGTGTCGAGCGGCGTCGCCGCCAGCTCATAGCTCACCGGTGAATCGTCACCGTCCGGCCGCCCGAGCGTCAACCGATACACGGCATGCCCGTCCGGCGGCGCGTGCGCGAGCGCGTCCGGCAATGCCGCAGGCGGCGCACCGTCCAGCGTTTCAAGATATTGGGCCGCACGGTACAGCGCGGACACCGCCGACGCACGGTGAACACGCACGACATGCTCGCGATACGACGGGATACCCCACCCGGCCAGCACCGCGACGATCGCGAGCACGATCATCAGCTCGATCAGCGTAAATCCGGCCGCTCGGCACATGGGCACGCGGCCGTTCATCGAAGCACCGCCGCGACACGACGCCAGCGCAGCACGACGATATGGCCGTCGCGTATCGCGACCTGGTGTTGCAGCCACACGGCGCTCGACGCATGCGCGCCGACGCCACGCGCGGTGACCAGGTAAGCGCGGTCGCCGGGCTGCCCTGCCGGACGCCGCCACGCCTCGATCAGGCATCGCGGCGGTTGCGCGGCCGTCGGCCAACCGGCGAATGGCGCGAACGCTTCGGTGGTCGCCAGCGGCGGCATGCGCCGCCATGCGTCAGGCTCCGCGTGCGATTCGCTTTCGTTCAGATACGGCGCCGAACCGCGCAGCAATCGCCGGGTGCACGCGGCAAGCGCGGCATCGGCCGCGTGGAATGCGATCAGCCGATCCGACAATGCGCGGGTGCGGCGCGACTCCGTCAATGCGGCGTCGAACCATGTGCCGGTCAGTGCCGCGATCGCTGCGCCGACCGCGATCACCGCGGGCAACGCAAGGCCCGCATCGCGACGCCAGCCGCGGCGGGTTGAGCGCAAACGCATAGGCGGCTCGCGCGCGCTCGCCGCCGAAACGCCGGCGCATGCTGTCAGCTGCCGGTCGCCGCCGCTCGCGACGATGCGCTCATGCGCGCGGCCTGCGTCAACGCATCGCGAGATGTCGTCCCGCGCGTACGGCGCTGCTCCGCTCATCTCACCACCTCGCTTGCCCGAGTTGCATCCTGCAACGCAGCGTCGGATGCGAGCGCGACGTTCCGCAACGCGACGATGCGATCGAGCGTCAAACGTGCGCGGCCGTCCGGTGCAACGGCGACGCGCCCGTCGCAGTCGACATGCCGCGTCAGCCCGCGCATCGGCTCGCCGCGCGCCCGCACGCAGACATGCACGGCCACGACCGCGCGCCAGTCGTCGGCACGCATCGCATCGGCGTCGACGAACTGCGTGGCGCCGCGACGCAAATAACGCATGCGCAACTGATCGATCCCCGCCACGACGGGCTGCGGCGTGCCCGGCCGGCCGCTTCCCTCGCAATACAGTTCGGGCTCGCCCGTCGACGGGCTGACATGCGCATCGAAGCGATTCTCCACCGGCGCAGGTTCGCCCGGCTCGCCGACACCCTGCCCGAGGCAATCCGATGCTTGGCCGCTCACCGTCGTCCACGTCGATACGGCATCGCCGACATATCGGACCAGCAACGCGTCGGACGACAAACGCGCAGGCTCGCAGCGCACCTGTGCGCCGCTACCGCGCACGCGCGCCGTCGAACACCCGAACACCGGCGGCAACGACGATGCCGCTTCGGCATCGAGCGGCCGGAATCCCGCCATCTGGATCTGCTGACCGATCAGCATCAGCGCGGTAGCGGCCGCGTCGCGCATCCTGAACCCGTCTTCCGCGCGACGCTGCGCAATGCGCTGCGCGTGGTACAGCGCACCGGCCGCCGCGAGCACGAGGAGCCCGACGGTCATCGCAATCAGCACTTCGAGCAGCGTATGCCCACGCGTACCGCGATCAGCGTTCATCGCCTGCCCTGTCCCGAAACGGCATCCGGACACACGATGGCGGCTGCGTCGACGCCCCCACCACATCACAGCGCAGCGGCGCGCCCCCATTGCCGCCACGCCAGCGGACAACCGCGTAGCGGACGCCGCCCGGCCCACCATCGAGCGTCATCGCGCCACCCGGCAACGATACAGCCGCGAGCGCCGCGAGGCCGTCATCGGCCGCCGCGGCGGCATGCAGACGCTCGATACGCGCGTCGGCCAGCCACAGCGCGCGTTCGCGCCAGATCGTCGCGCGCTGCGCACGTGCCATCGCGAGCTGGCTGCCGACCACTGCCAGCATCACGGTGGCGAGCAGCGCGATGGCCAGCGTCGCCTCGATCAACGACGTACCGCGCATGGCATGGCGCATGGCGATCACGCCGCGTCGCAGCGGCCGGCGACCATCCGCGCGCGGCCGCCTGCCGCAATCCGCACGCAACGCGATGTGCGCGCGTCGTCGGCGCCGGGCACGCTGCGCCGCGGACGCAATTCGAAACGCCGGATTCCGCCGATCGATTGACCGACCGGCGGTGCGAACGCCAACTCATGCGCGGCGCCCGCGACGACCACTTCGGCATCGCGCGGGTAGCGTCGCAGCACGCGCGACTGCCCGTCGACCTGCCCGCTGACGATCCAGTCGCACGACCATTCGGCCGGATCGCAGCGCTCACCGGCACGCAGACAGGCGCCGTCGCGTCCGGCGCGGCACAGCGTGACGCGCGCGCCGAGACGCGTTGCCTCGGCACGCGCAAACGACAGCGCACCGAGCAGCGCGCGCGAGCGGGCATCCACGCGTTCGCGCATGCGCCACTGGTCGAACGTGGGCACCGCATAGAGCGCGAGCCCCGCCGCCAGCGACATGGCGACCATCAGCTCGACGAGCGTGAATCCGCCCGGTCGTTGCACCACATTCTTCAAGGATTGAGCGCCCCGTTCCATCGCAATCGTCCTCCGTCACGGTGATGCGACGACTGTAGCGACGTGTGCGGACGCGCGCCATTTGCCGAACGGCCGACTGGCGACATGCGATCGCAGCCGACACAATCGGCGCGAATCGAACCAACGGAGCAGACGATGAACGAACGCAGCGCGTCAGCGCTTACGTGGGGTCTTGGCGGGAGAGGCGCGACGGAATTCTTCGATCACGTCGGCAAATTCGGAAACGTCCTCGAACTGGCGATACACCGATGCGAAGCGGACATAGGCAATCGTATCGAGGCCGCGCAACTCGTTCATCACGAGTTCGCCCAGCTTCTCGCTACGCACTTCACGCTCGCCAGTCGCGAGCAGTTGATATTCGATGCGGGCGACCGCCGCGTCGATCGCGTCGGCGGCAACCGGCCGCTTGCGCAGCGCGAGTTGCATGCTGGCGACGATCTTGCGACGGTCGAATTCCGTGCGGCTGCCGTCCTTCTTCACGACGAACGGCAGGGACAACTCGACCCGCTCGTACGTCGTGAAGCGCTTGTCGCAAGCCGAGCAGCGACGGCGCCGCCGAATCGCGGCGCCATCTTCGGACACGCGCGAGTCGACGACCTGCGTGTCGTCATGCCGGCAGAACGGGCAGCGCATCGGCGATCAGCGGTAGACCGGGAAACGCTTGGTCAGCTCGGCGACCTGCACGCGCACGCGCTCGATCGTCGCTGCGTCTTCCGGGTTCTCCAGCACGTCGGCAATCAGGTTGCCCACCTGCTCGGCTTCCGCCGGCCCGAAACCGCGCGTCGTCATCGCCGGCGAACCGAGGCGCACGCCGCTCGTCACGAACGGCTTTTCCGGGTCGTTCGGGATCGCGTTCTTGTTCACCGTGATGTGCGCCGCGCCGAGCGCCGCTTCCGCTGCCTTGCCCGTGATGTTCTTCGCGCGCAGGTCGACCAGCATCACGTGGCTTTCCGTGCGGCCCGACACGATCCGCAGCCCGCGCTTGACCAGCGTTTCGGCCAGCACGCGTGCGTTCTCGACGACCTTCTGCTGATATTCCTTGAACTCCGGCGACAGCGCTTCCTTGAACGCCACTGCCTTCGCCGCGATCACGTGCATCAGCGGGCCGCCCTGGATCCCCGGGAAGATCGCCGAGTTGATCGGCTTCTCGTACTCGGCCTTCATCAGGATCACGCCGCCGCGCGGGCCGCGCAGGCTCTTGTGCGTCGTCGTCGTCACGAAATCCGCGTGCGGCACCGGGTTCGGGTACACGCCCGCCGCGATCAGGCCCGCGTAGTGCGCCATGTCGACCATCAGGTACGCGCCCACCGACTTCGCGATCTTCGCCAGACGCTCGAAATCGATCTTCAGCGCGAACGCCGACGCGCCCGCGACGATCAGCTTCGGCTTGTGTTCCTGCGCGAGCTGCTCGGCCGCGTCGTAGTCGATGTCTTCGTTTTCGTTCAGGCCGTAGCTCACCACGTTGAACCACTTGCCCGACATGTTCACCGGCGAGCCGTGCGTCAGGTGGCCGCCGTGCGCGAGGCTCATGCCCATGATCGTGTCGCCCGGCTTGAGCATCGCGAAGAACACGCCCTGGTTCGCCTGCGAACCCGAGTTCGGCTGCACGTTCGCGGCTTCCGCGCCGAACAGCTGCTTCACACGGTCGATCGCCAGTTGCTCGACCACGTCGACGTACTCGCAGCCGCCGTAGTAGCGCTTGCCCGGATACCCTTCCGCGTACTTGTTCGTGAGCTGCGAACCCTGCGCGGCCATCACGGCCGGGCTCGTGTAGTTTTCCGACGCGATCAGCTCGATGTGATCTTCCTGGCGGCGGTTTTCCTGCTCGATCGCTGCAAAGATTTCGGGATCGACGTTCGCGATGGTGCTTTGGGCTCTGTCAAACATACGGTTTCCGTTAAGTGTGTACAGGTTGACCGGAGTGGCCAAGTACGGTGCGCTGCTGGCGAGACCAGCTCGACGTGGCGGAAGAATCCGTATGACGCGAGGCAGGACAGCCACCAGCGATGCACGCGACGGCGCACAACGGCTGCCCAGGCGAACGGCAAAAACGGCGCCCCGCGCTTCACGGTGGGATGCTCCACCTTGAACCCGAAGGGTTCTATCGCCAGTCACGCAGGGGTGATGAGCGCATTAGTGTATTGGATGCGTCATGAATAGGCAACCGCACGGCAGTGCGCCCGAATCAATGGGGGCCAGATTCTACGCGCCCGTGCCGAAACGCTTTGCCGCCTTGCCGCGGTGCGGCATTCTCAGTAGGCTTGCGGGATTCCACCCGCTATTACGTTACCGACCAGGAGCAGCAATGATCGTGTTCGTCACAGGCGCGTCCGCCGGCTTCGGCGCCGCCATCTCCCGTGCCTTCGTCAAGGGCGGCCATCGCGTCGTCGCCACCGCACGCCGCAAGGATCGTCTCGATGCGCTCGCGGCCGAACTCGGCGACGCGCTGCTGCCGTTCGAGCTCGACGTGCGCGACCGCGCGGCCGTCGAAGCCGTGCCGGCCGCCCTTCCCGCCGAATTCGCCGCGCTCGACGTGCTCGTCAACAACGCCGGTCTCGCACTCGGCGTCGAGCCTGCCCACAAGGCGAGCCTCGACGAATGGCGGACGATGATCGACACGAACTGCGCGGGCCTCGTCACCGTCACGCACGCGCTGCTGCCCGGCATGGTCGAGCGCGGTCGCGGCCATATCTTCAATATCGGTTCGGTTGCGGGTTCGTACCCTTATGCGGGCGGGAACGTCTACGGCGCGACGAAGGCTTTCGTCAGGCAATTCAGCCTGAACCTGCGCGCCGACCTGCTCGGTACGCCGTTGCGCGTCACCGACATCGAGCCGGGCCTGTGCGGCGGCACCGAGTTCTCGAACGTCCGCTATCGCGGCGACGACGCGAAGGCGGCGAACGTCTACAACAATGTGCAGCCGCTGATGCCCGAGGACATCGCCGATACGATCTACTGGATCGCGACGCGCCCGGCGTACGTCAACGTCAACACGATCGAGCTGATGCCGGTCGCGCAGGCGCCCGGCGGCCCGACCGTCCACCGCGGCTGAAGCCTCGCGGGCCCGGCCCCCGGCCGGCCCGCGGTATGCTACGGCGCACTACATTCCGTTACGAATCGGTTACGAATCCGGTCTTTGCCTTCCGGTAGAATGCGCGCCATGACTCAGCCTACCCGCTCCCCGGAAGCGCCGTCCGGCTTTACCTGGCCGGTGCGCGTGTACTACGAGGATACCGATGCAGGCGGCATCGTCTTCTATGCCAACTACCTGAAGTTCTTCGAGCGCGCCCGCACCGAGTGGCTTCGCGCATGCGGCGTCGACCAGCGTCGGCTCGCCGACGATACCGGTGCGATCTTCATCGTGCGCAGCACGTCGCTCGACTACCGCGCGCCGGCGCGACTCGACGACACGCTGACGATCACGAACCGGCCCGGACGCATCGGCCGCGCGTCGGTGGAATTCACGCAGGAAGCCTGGTGTGGCGACACGCTGCTCGTGGCCGGGCACATCCGCCTCGGCTGCGTCGACCGTCACGGCATTCGGCCCGCGGCCATCCCGCCGGCCGTGCTCGACGCGCTGCACCGCGGGCCCGTCATCGACGCCGGGCAACCTGATTTGTCAACGAAGCTCGCATGAGCACCGTTTAGACAAAGCCTATGAACTTGCCGTTCTGATTCGATACTAAGCAAGGTTCGGCGTCAGGCATGGCCGGCGCGCCGCGCCGCACGCACACCGGACGCCCTTGCGGGGCACCCGCGAAGGCACGTTACTCAAACCTCTATGAATACTGCTCAAGACCTGTCGATCATTTCCCTCGTGCTCAACGCGAGCGTGCTGGCCCAGGCCGTGATGGGACTGCTGCTGCTGCTGTCGCTGATGTCGTGGACCTTCATCTTCCGCAAGTGGTTCGCGATCCGCCGCGCGCGCGCGCAGACCGAACGCTTCGAGAAGGATTTCTGGTCGGGCGGCGACCTGCAGGCGCTGTACCAGAGCGCAGCCAACAACCGCCATACGATCGGCGCCCTCGAGCGGATCTTCGAATCGGGGATGCGCGAATTCCTGAAGGCGAAGGAAAAGCGCCTCAGCGATCCGGGCCTCGTGCTCGACGGTGCCCGCCGCGCGATGCGCGCGTCGTTCCAGCGTGAAATGGACGTGCTCGAAGCCAACCTCGCGTTCCTCGCGTCGGTCGGCTCGGTCAGCCCGTACATCGGTCTGTTCGGCACGGTCTGGGGGATCATGAATTCGTTCCGCGGCCTCGCGAACGTGCAGCAGGCCACGCTCGCGAACGTCGCGCCGGGCATCGCCGAGGCGCTGGTCGCCACCGCGATCGGCCTGTTCGCCGCGATTCCGGCGGTGGTCGCGTACAACCGCTACGCGCACGACATCGACCGCCTCGCGATCCGCTTCGAGACCTTCATCGAAGAGTTCTCGAACATCCTGCAGCGTCAGGCCCAGTAAGGAGCGCGCCATGGCAGGAAGCCCCATCCGATCCAGCATGCGCGGCGGCCGCTCGCGCCGCGCAATGGCCGACATCAACGTCGTGCCGTACATCGACGTGATGCTGGTGCTGCTCGTGATCTTCATGGTCACCGCACCGCTCGTCGCCCCGTCGATCATCAACCTGCCGACCGTCGGCAATGCCGCACCGCAGGAGCAGACGCCGCCCGTCGTCGTCAACATCAAGGCCAACCGCACGATGAGCGTCAAGTACAAGGGCGACTCGGGCGCGACCCAGGAAGACACGATGACGAAGGCCGAGCTCGACAGCTTCATCTCGGCCCGGCAGGCCGATCACCCTGACCAGCCGGTCGTGATCGCAGCCGACAAGACCGTGCAGTACGATGCCGTCATGACCGTGATGTCCGATCTGAAGGCGCGCGGCGTCAAGCGCGTCGGCCTCCTCGTCAAATCGCAATGAACCGGCAGCAATCCACGCGCAGATCCGCGTACCCGCTCCAGCCTCCTCGCGAGCGCGGGACGTGGCGCGCGTTCGCGCTCGCCGCGCTGATGCACGTGCTGCTCGCGCTGTTCCTCTATCACGGCGTGCAGTGGCAGAACAGCACGCCGGCCGGCGCCGAAGCCGAGCTGTGGACCGAAGTGCCCGACGTCCCCGCGCCGCGGCCCGTCGTCACGCCCACGCCGCCCGCGAAGGTCGCGCCGCCCCCTCCGCCGGTGCGCGACGAACAGGCCGACATCGCGCTGCAGCAGAAGAAGCGTCAGCAGGAAGCGGTCGCGCGCGAAGCGCTGCTCGAGCAGCAGCGCCGCGCGCAGCAACTGAAGGCCCAGCAGGAAGAGGAAGCCCGGCGCGCGCAGCTCGCCGCGCAACAGGCCGCCGCGCTCGCCGCACAGAAAGCCGCGGAACGCGACAAGCAGAAGCAGGCCGACAAGCTCAAGCAACAGCAGCTCGCCGAGCAGCAGAAGCTCGAACAGCAGAAACTCCAGCAGCAAAAGCAGGCGCAGCTCGAAGCGCAGCAGGCGGCGAAGGCGAAGGCCGACTCGGCCGCGAAGGCAAAGGCGGAAGCGCAGGCCAAGGCGAAGGCCGAAGCCGCGGCGCACGCGAAGGCCAATGCGGCGGCGAACGCGAAGCTCGACCGCGAGCGCAACGCGCGCCTCGCACAGATGCAGGGGCTGTCCGGCGCCGGTGAAGGCGGCGGCGAAGGCCTCGCGAAAAGTGGCACCGGCACGGGCTCCGGCGGCAATGCCGCCACGCCCGGCTATGCCGACAAGGTGCGCCGCCGCGTCAAGCCGAACATCGTTTGGGGCGGCGAGCGGGCAGGCCTGACCACCGTCGTCAAGATTCGGTGCACGCCGTCCGGTGACGTATTGAGCGCATCGGTCTCCCGCTCGAGCGGGAATTCGGGGTGGGATCAAGCCGTGGTCAGTGCGATCCACGCATCGGTCCCGTTGCCGCCCGATTCTAACGGTCGTACCCCGTCTGACATTACGATTACCTTCAAGGCGGCGGAGTGAAACGAAATGCGCTTACACTCCGGGCGTCGCTGTCAGATGGGAACGAATCGGGTATTTTTACTGTCTCTGCCGTTGCGCAGCGATCCAAGCCATACGGGAAGCAAGAAGCATGAGTTTGATGACAAAGCTAGGTTTCAGGGCACTCGTGGCCTCGTGTCTGATCACGGCGGGCAGCGCCGCTAACGCCCAGGTCAACGTGCTGATCACCGGTGTCGGGTCGACCCAGTTCCCCATTGCCACCGCGAACTTCACGAACGAGGCGAACCTGCCGCAGCAGGTCACGTCGATCGTCCGTGCCGACCTCGCCCGCAGCGGCAAATTCACCAACATCGACGCCGGCAGCACGCCCGTGCCCGAGACCGCATCGGTCGATCTCGGCGCCTGGAAGGCCAAGGGCGCGAACGCGTTCGTCGCCGGCAGCGTGAACCGCGAGGCGAACGGCCAGTACAAGGTCAACTTCATCCTGTACGACACCGTGAAGCAGCAAAGCCTCGGCGGCCTGTCGCTGACGGCTACCGACACCACGCTGCGCACGGCCGGTCACAAGATCGCCGACTACATCTACCAGAAGCTGCTCGGCGTGCGCGGCGTTTTCGCCACGCGCCTGTCGTACGTGATCAAGACCGGCAACCGCTACCAGTTGCAGATTTCCGATTCGGACGGCCAGAACGCGCGCATCGCGCTGTCGAGCACCGAACCGATCATCTCGCCGGCCTGGTCGCCGAGCGGCACGAAGGTCGCATACGTGTCGTTCGAACGCAAGAAGCCGATCGTCTACATCCACGACCTGCCGACCGGCCGCCGCTACATGGTCTCCGACCAGAAGGGCAACAACAGCGCACCGGCGTGGTCGCCGGACAGCAACACGCTTGCCGTCGCGCTGTCGCTGACGGGCAATACGCAAATCTATACGGTCAACGCGAACGGCGGCGGCCTGCGCCGTCTCACGCAGAGCAGCTCGATCGACACCGAACCGTTCTACTCACCGGACGGCCGCTGGATCTACTTCACGAGCGATCGCGGCGGTGCGCCGCAGATCTACCGGATGCCCGCGCAGGGTGAAAGCGCCGGCTCGGCACAACGCGTGACCTTCACCGGCAGCTACAACACGAGCCCGCGTATCAGCCCGGACGGCAAGCTGCTCGCCTACATCTCCCGCACGGGTGGGGGCTTCAAGCTGTACGTTCAGGATCTGCAATCTGGCGCGGCGAACGCCATCACGAATACCAATCGCGACGAGTCGCCGAGCTTCGCGGCAAACGGCCAGTATCTTCTGTACGCTACCCAGTCGGGTGGTCGCAATGTTCTGGCTGCAGTGCCCTCCGACGGCAGCGCGCCGCCGCAGATCCTGTCCGTCCAGGGCGGCTCCGTTCGCGAGCCGTCGTGGGGGCCCTTCATGCAATGACCACAAGGAGAGTAACCATGATGTCGAATAAAGCTCGTCTGGCCCTGGCCGTGATGATGATCAGTGCGCTCGCAGCGTGCAAGTCGGGCGTGAAGCTCGACGACAAGGCGAACAACGCGGGTGCGATGAGCACGCAGCCGAGCGCCGACAACGTCGCGCAAGTGAACGTCGATCCGCTGAACGACCCGAACAGCCCGCTCGCGAAGCGCAGCATCTACTTCGACTTCGACAGCTATTCGGTCAAGGACGAGTATCAGCCGCTGATGCAGCAACACGCTCAGTACCTGAAGAGCCATCCGCAGCGCCACGTGCTGATCCAGGGCAACACCGACGAACGCGGCACGAGCGAGTACAACCTCGCGCTGGGCCAGAAGCGTGCGGAAGCCGTCCGTCGCGCAATGGCCCTGCTCGGCGTGAACGATTCGCAGATGGAAGCCGTGAGCCTCGGCAAGGAAAAGCCGCAGGCAACGGGTCACGACGAAGCATCGTGGGCGCAGAACCGTCGCGCCGACCTCGTCTACCAACAGTAAGTAACGGAAGAATCGCCGTATGACGCACCGTGTAACCTGGCTGCGCGCAGCCGCAACCTTCTGCGTCGTCGGCGCGGCGTGGTCGGCCGCGCCGGCGCACGCCGGCGTGTTCGACGACAACGAAGCGCGCCGCGCCGTGCTCGACCTGCGCAGCAAGACCGACAACCTGGCGAGCCAGTTGTCCGCCGCCCAGCGTACGATCCTCGATCAATCCGGCCGTCTCGACCAGTTGAACCAGCAGGTCGCGACGCTGCGCGGCGAGAACGAGGATCTGACGAACCGGCTGACGACGCTCGAGCGGCAGCAGAAGGAGTACTACCAGGATCTCGACACGCGGCTCAAGAAGTTCGAGCCGCAGCAGGCGACGATCGATGGTGTCGAAGGCACCGTGCAGCCGGGTGAAACGGATGCGCTCAGCGCGGCGCAGCAGCAGTTCCGCAACGGCAACTTCAAGGCGGCGGCGGCTTCGTTCCGCGCGTTCATCGCGAAGTATCCGCAGAGCCCCTATCAACCGACCGCGCAGTACTGGTACGGCAATGCGCAATACGCGCTGCGCGACTACCGCGGTTCGACCGCGACGTGGCAAGGGATCGTCAGCAAGTTCCCGCAGCACCCGCGCGCGGCCGACGCCCTCGTGGCGATCGGCACGAACCAGCTCGAGCAAGGCCAGAAGGCGGCCGCGAAGAAGACGTTCGAGCAGGTCGTGTCGCAGTACGCCGGGTCGAACGCGGCGCAGACGGCGCAGGGCAAGCTCGAAACCATCAAATAATTATCGTGACGGGTTGTTGACAGTCCTGCAACCCGTCGCTATAATCTTTTGCTCTTTAGGTCGTTGCCCAAGTTGTTGAAGCAACGAACCGACCGGTTTCAAGAACGTGGGGTGGTAACTCAGTTGGTTAGAGTATCTGACTTTTAATCAGAGAGTCGAGGGTTCGAGTCCCTCCCACCCTACCAACTATCTTCGATAGTGCAAAAAAGCCTCCCTCGCGGAGGCTTTTTTGCGTCTGTCGCCTGGCCGGTCGAGCTTGAATGCTCGACGATGCTCGCCACACACTCGGTCGCGCGCGACTTGATCCCGGCCGATCACCGCACACTCACATCCCACAGCACCGCACCATATCCCGAATACAAATTGCCGTCAGGCAGCAGCTTCCGCCGCGCGAGTTGCCGGTGCACGACCGGCAGGTTATGGAACGGCATCCGCGTGAACAGATGATGTTCGATATGGAAATGAATCGCGTGCGGGCCAAACAGGAACGTCTGCCACGAACGCCGGACGATCGTGCGTGCGTTGCGGCTCTGGTCCGCGCCAGCCGGCAGCCCCGCGTGCTCGAAGATCGCGCGCACCTGCCCGGCGAGCGGCAACAATGTGACGGACGGCACGATCCACAACGCGACGTACAGCAGCGGATGTCCGGCCAGCGCGAGCGCGCCGAACAGCGTGCCATTGCCGGCCAGCATCGACGCGATCTCCCACGCCGCATACGCACGCGATTTTTCGACCTTCGGCAACGCATGCGCGAACGCGCCGCGCGCGAGCTTCACGACGCTCGTCACGTAGCCGATCCCGCATGCGTACGCGAGCAGGCGGATGATCAATCGCCCGCGCGTCACCGGATAGTCGTGCACGCCGAACAGCAGCGCGACGGGGTCATCCGACTGCATCGGCGCGCGATGGTGCTTCAGATGGCCGGCCCGATACGTGCGCAGCGACAGCCATAGCGGCCCGGCCGCGAGCAGTTGCCCGAGCACGTCGTTGACGCGCCGGTTCCGCGCGAGCAACCCGTGCGCCCCTTCGTGCATCATGACCGCGAGCGCGAGCTGGCTGCGCGCGATCACGATCGCCGCGCATGCGTAGGCAAGCGGATGCGCAAACGCGATCGCAGCGGCAAACGCGGCGGCAATCATCAGCCAGTCACCCGCCAGCGCCCCGCCGACACGCGCCGCGCTCACGCGAAACAGCACGGGATCGGGCACGAACCGCGCGAGCCCGAGGTTCGATCCGGCGCGGTGAACCTGCGTCTCGGTCACGCGAGCCTCCTGCGCAGCGAATGCCGCTCGACCCACAGCGCACTGACCGTCGCGAGCGCGACCCCACCCAGCACGTCGGCGACCGTATGCTGCTTGAGCGTCAGCGTCGACGCGCAGATCAGCAGCCCGATCGCCGCCGCGACGATCCGGCGCCGGTCCGCCAGCATCCGGCACGCCAGACACGTGACCGCAACATGCAGGCTGGGGAAGCCGTTGGCCGCAAGATCGAGCTGCCACATACGCGCAAGACGCCGACGCACGAATGCATTGCCGATCTCCGCGATGTCGGGCCGCGGCACGGCTTCCGGAAACAACAGGAAGCAGGCCACGCCGAGCACGAACGCGATCAGCACGGCCTCCCTGAACGCGGCGAACGCAGACGGCCGCGCATACGCGGCGAGCGCAATCACGAACGGAAAGAACGCGACATAGACGAACCACGACCACGCGATGAACGGAATCCGCGCATCGATCGCCGTGGCCAGCACGTAGCGAGGCGCGACGCCGCGCTCCAGCAGAAAGAAGATCGCGAGGCCCGCGACGATGCCGAATGTCGCGGCCACCATCTGCCGGACCTCGGGCCGGCGATCGTCATGCAACATTCGCGTATTCATCGCGGCGCCGGTGCCTCGCATCGGGTTTCCGCCTCGGCCGCCCGCGCATGCGGACACAACGCGAGGAGGTGCGATGCCCACGCGTCGACACGCGCACGCGCATGCTCGCGGCCCGCGAGCGTCCCCGCCGGCGTACCGGGATCGCGCATCAGTTCGATCGACGCCTGCCCGACCTCGCGCCGGAATGCCGCCGCATCGCCCCGCCATGTGACGACACGGTGCACGAGTTGCAGCCGTGCCGCGCGCGCGGCGTTGCTTGCCTGTTCGGGCTGATCGGTCTGCACGAGCAGGATCGGGCGGCGATACACGCGCGCGATCGACAGCGCGGCCATGCCGGGCGCCGACACGATCAGCGGCGCATGCGCGGCGCGCGTCGGCCAGTCGGCGTCGACGCCGGTCCAGCCGTCGTGCCCGGCGTAGCCCTCGCCCACGCAGTGTGCGGCGAGCCCCGCGTCGCGCATGCCGGCCGACAGTGCATCGGCGAGCGCGACGTCGCGGAAGTGCGGATTCAGATAAACGGCCGCGGCAGCGGGTTCCGGCGCCAACAGCTCGGCGACGATCGGCACCGGCGTCGGCAGCCGGCGATGCCGGTGCGAGCACGGCGCGTCGTCGGCGAAGTCGTACGCGAAATCGTGCTCGATACGGCCCAGCGCCGAATCGATCTGCCAGTCGACGATCCGCGCGAAAGCGCGCGCCAGCACACGCGGCAGCCGTGCATCGAAATTCGCGGTCAGCGCGCGGCGCAGGCTGCCGCCATACACGTGAACGACGCGACGCCGCCATCCCGGCACCGCGCCCATGCACAGCAGCGCCGGATGAAACGAGTCGTTGACCACGAGATCCGAGTCGCGAACGATTGCACGCAGCCGCGCGATGTCGCGCAGCATGCGGGTGGGCCGGAACACGTAGTGCGCGACATTGCGATCGGTCGCGTCACGCAGCATGTTCTGCCGCTCGTCGAACTGCACCGCGTAGTGCCTCGACAGCACGGCCGCGTCGATGCCGAACGCGGCGAGGAACGCCTGCCCGGCATCGGAGGTCGTCAGCACGTCGACCTGCGCGCCGGCCGCGCGCAACGCATGCACGAGCAGTTGCGCGCGCATCAGATGGCCGCGCGCGTCGGCCGTCGCGAGATAGACGATGCGCGGCATCATGCGCGCGGACGAAGCGACTGGATCCACCCGGCCGCGTACATCGCCAGCGCGCCCGTCACGCCGAAACCGGCTTCGATCGCGCGGATCTCGTCCAGCAACGCGGCGAGCGACGCGGCCTCGGACGGCTCGACGAGGCGACGCAGCGTATCGGCGCAAAGCCGGACGTGCCGCGTCTCGTCGGCGAGCACGCGCGACAGCAACGGATACAGCGGATGCGCGTCGCCGATCGTCGCGCAGTGGCGCGCGAGCACGCGCATCGCCATCTGTTCCGCGCACAGGCCGGTCGCATACGCGGGCACGAGTACGCCTTGCGCGAAATGCGGCGCGTAGCGCTGCGCGAGCCGGCGCCATCGCATGATCTTGCGCCGGCTCAGCCAGTCGGGTGCGTGCGGCCCGGTCGACGCGTCGATGCCGCGCCGGCGCAGCGCATCGGCAAACGCGGCCGCGTGGCGACGCTCGTCCGCGAGATGCTGCTCGATGCGCGGTGCAAGCCAGTCCGGCGGCTGTCCGGTCCAGTCCTCGTGCAGCGCGCACTCGGTCGCTTCTTCACCGATCAGGTACATGCGCAGCATCCAGCGCTCGCCATGCAGGCTGCGATGCAGTTGCCGGATCGCCGCCCGCTTGATGCGATCGACGAGATACGCGCGCATCCGCGCCGTACCGCGCGGCGCGGGCGCATCGAGACAGTCGAAGCGCTCGCCGTGTGCGGCCTGCGACGACGCAGGTAGCTCGCCTGTCGTGGTCATGCCGGCTCGCCCCGTGTCGATGAAGATTGCGTCGCAGCGGCGGCTGAAGCAGCCGGGTCGCGACGCCAGCCGAGAATCAGGCCGACGAAGCTTTCCTGCATGAATGCATGCGCGGAGGCGGCCGCGCCCGCGAAGGCTTCCTCGCGGCCGTTCACGCGCAGATAGCCGCTGCCGTCGCGTGCGCCGAACTCGATCCGGTCGTTCTTCCGAAAGCCGCGTTCGCGCACGTCTTTCACGAGTGCGCTGCCGTCGAGGCCGAACAGGAACAGCTCGCGCTGTGCGACCCACACCGGGATGTGATTGCTCAGCGCATCGAAGCGGATCGACCACGTACCGGACGCGAGCGCACGATCGATATCGGCATCGCGCGGCGCATTCGACGTGAAGCTCGCGCGCGCGACCGCCTTCGTCAGGCCGCCGACACCGAGCGCGATCGTGATGTCATCCGCGGACGGTTGCTTCGGATCGGTCGCACGCACTTTCACGAGATGGCGCGCCAGCCGCGATGCGAGCGACGGATGCGCAAACAGCGCGAGCGTTTCGTCCGGCGTGAGCACGTCGCGCTCGCGATCGCCCTCCTTCACGCGCACGCGATATGGATCGATCCGCACATCGGTGAACTTGCCGCGCACGGGCGCGTGGACGTACACATCACGATCCCATTTCGTGCCGTCGCGACGCAGCAGAACGTGCACGCTCAACGGCACGCGCCGCCCGTCGGCATCGACGCCCGTGCCTTGCAGCAGCACGTCGCCGAGCACGTCCTTCGTGCGACGGTTCGCATCGCTCGAGAAAACGATCGCGTGCGCATCGGTATCGATGCTCGCGTGGACGTCGGGCGCATCGAGCGCGACACGATTGCAGTCCGACGCGGCCGCATTCGCGAACGGGCAGCCGCTTTGCGACGTGAAGTGATAAATCCCGCGCCCCGCATGATCGACCGGTGCGGCATGGGCGCCAACGCCGGCGGCAAACAGGGCGAGACAGGCAACGCGGGTGGCGAGTGAGGGCATGGTCGTCGTCGGAAGGGAATCAGGATGTCGAAGTGTCGTGGCCGCGCCGCCGCGATGCACGGCGCCGTTTCAATGACGGTGATAGGACAGCGCGTCGAGATCGCGCCGGGCCGACGCGCGTCCCGTGAGCCCGAAACCGCGCGCGAGCGCGCCGAGCGTATCGACGGCGGACGCGGCGATCGTGACGCCGACCGCCGCGAGATAGCGAACGGCGCCCAGTTGCGGCAACTGCTGGCGATTCAGTGCGCGCAGGCTGTAGCCGAGCCGCATCGCCATCACGCAGAACGGGCCGAGCGGGCCGCTGCGACCGAGCCACTGCCATTGACGCGGCAGGTACGCGTTCACGAGATACGGCGTCAGCCCGATGCTGTCCTCGCCGCGCATCCAGCGCAGCTTCAGCGATTCGCGATGCGTGTCCGGTAGCCGATGCTCGGTGTGCGCGGCCGGCGCGAATTCGACGGCCACGCCGGCCGCCTGCATCCGCAGCCCCATCACCTGGCAATGCGCGCGATAGACGCCGTCGAGCGGCTCGTAGCGGAACTGCGCGAACACGTCGCGCCGGAACGCGACGTTGTTCGCGTAGAAATTGCGCGTTGCGCCGTCGCGCAGCGGGCTCGGGAAGTACATGAAATCGATTGACGTCAACGCGATGCCGAGCACGTTGGGCGCGTAGCTGGTCCGCCCCGCCACCGCGACGGGCGCGTCGCCCGCGTCGCGTGCGAACGGCGCGAGCAGGTGCTCGAGCCAATCGTCGGCCGGCCGGCAATCGGCGTCGCCGAATACGACGATGTCGCAGCGATCGGCATCGACGCGATCGAAGCCGTCGTTCTTTGCATCGTAGTAGCCGGTGCTCGCACCGATCTCGACGAAGTCGATCGGGCGGCCGGCCAGCGCGGCGATTTCCGCGCACGCGTCGGCGGGCAGGCCGTCGTGCGTGATGATCCATTGCGCCAGTGCGGCCGGCGGCACGGTCTGTCTCGACAGCGCCGTCACGAGGCGTTTCAGGCTGTCGACGGCCTGCACGACGCCCGCGCCGCCGCGCAGGTTGTTGGTCTCCAGCACAAGCGCGGCACGCGCGGCCACGGAACGGGCGGCCGTGCGCGTCCGCGCTGCGGTTTCAGTGAAGTTCGGCATCCGGAATATCTCCATCGTCATGCGCGACGGCATGGACGAAACGAAAGGACGGCTCCCGCAGCACGCCGGCGAATGCGGCCACCGCGGACATCGTCGCGCAACGGGCGGCCTCGGCGGGCGCCCGTTGCACGTGCCGTCACTCCTGGATCGACGGCGCGGAATCGGCGTCGGTATAGCGCGGCTTCGCATTCTGCAAGTCGCGCGTGTTCTTCTGCACGGCCACCGAGCCGAACAGCGCGAGCACGAACGACATCGCGTAAAAGCCCTTCTCGCTCAACTGCAGCGTCGCGTTGAAAAGGCCGACGATCAGCAGCGCGATCGACAGCAGCAACGCGATCCAGCTGAGGCCGTAGTAGATGCCGGTGACGGGAATGCCTTCCGCGCGGTCGCGCACGCTCTTCTGCAGCGAGATCGCCGCATAGAGGCCGAACACCAGCACGGTGAAGTAGTAGCCCTTCTCGTTGAGCTGCATGCCGGCGTTCCAGAGCCCGATCAGGAAGGCCGCGAAACCGGCGAGCAGCGCGGCCCACGACGCGGCCACGAACGCGAACGACGGTTGCTGGATGGTGGTCTGGTTCATTGCTTTGCCCTCTCTTTCTTGTTGTTCGAAATCGTTTTGGTAGAACTGCGTTTTGCGCATGGTAGCAGCTTTGGCGCGCGTCACGACGGGCGTGCTTGCATGCTCACGTTTCGCGCCGCGCGCGCCGCCAGCGCCCCGGCGTCGTGCCGAGCACCGCGCGAAATGCCTTGCCGAACGCGGCTTCGGACTGGTAGCCGACCGCCTGCCCGATCTCTGCCTGCCCGCGCTGCGTGTCCTGCAGCAGCGCGCACGCATGCATCATCCGGATCTGCGCGATGAATGCGCCGACGCTCATCCCGGCCTTCTCGCGGAAATGCCGCGCGTAGGTCGCGCGCGACATCGCCGCCGCGGCGCCGAGCGATTCGACCGTCCACGGCTGCGCCGGCGTCTGCAGCACGGCCTGCACCGACGGGCCGAGGCGCGCATCGGCCGCGAGCGCAAGCCAGCCGGACGGCACGCGCGCGCCGCGGCCGTATGCGCGCAGTGCATACGCGAGCAGCGCCTGCCCGAGCGCGTTCACGATCGCGCCGGCGCCCGGCTGCACGTTCGACGCCTCGGTACGCAGCACGCTCGTCAGCAGTTGCAGCGGCGCGGCCCCCGATGCGTCGCGCAACCCGACGTGCAGCACCTGCGGCAGCGTGCGCATCAGCAGTTCGCCCGCGCCGCGCGCATAGACGAACCGTCCGCAGAGCAGATCCACGCTCGCGCTGCCCGGTTCGGCCGGATCGAGATTCGACTTGACCGGCAGCACCGCGCCATCGCCGGCGCCCGAATCGCGCAGCGGCACGAGCGGCTTCGATCGGCTGCCCGCTGCGTCGAGCAGGTCGTGCGCGCCGCCCGCGGGCAGCAGCACGAAATCGCCGTCGGCGAGTTGCAGCGTGCGTCCGTCGGCGGCACGCAGCCGGCAGGTTCCGGCCAGCACCAGATGGAACGCCGCCTCGCCGGGCGGCAGCGGGTCGTGCGGCATCGCGAACGGGCCGTCGAGCAGGCAGCGCACGTCGAGCTCGACATGGCTGCGACCCAGCGACAGCAGTTGACTCAACGCATCCATGAGACGATTGCGCTAAAAATTGACACTCTAGCGTATCGAAACCCTCAGCGCGAGCGATCAGAATAGCCTTGCATCGCCCGAGTCGCGGCGCCCGCCGCCCTCCTCACTCTTCTCGACAAGGACGCATCATGCTGAACTGGAACGAATACCGGAAGGAACTCTCGACGCGTATCGGCGACATCGCCAAGCTGTCGCCCGATACGCTGGCCGGCTACAAGGCGCTGTCCGGCGCGGGCGCCAAGACCGGCCATCTCGACGCGAAGACGCGCGAGCTGATCGCGCTCGCGGTGGCCGTCACGACGCGCTGCGACGGCTGTATCGCCGTGCATACGGCCGAAGCCGCCAAGCATGGCGCGACCAGGGAGGAAGTGGCGGAAGCGCTCGGCGTCGCGATTGCGCTGAATGCGGGCGCGGCGCTGGTCTATTCGGCGCGTGTGATGGACGCGCTCGGCGACTGAACCGGCGCGGTGCGGCACCGCTCTCGTGCCGCACCGCGCCGAACTGCCGCGTTGCATGACACCCGGCCGCGTGGCCGGGCGGTTGCGCTTCGCGCGTACGGCCTGCGATGTATGAAGATTGCGGGTGATTTGCTTGGACGCGGCAACGGCGCAGAGTCGGCTACCATGCGCGAACGATACATCGTGAAGGAGCGCTCCATGTGCCGCTGGCTCGCCTATACGGGTAATCCGATCCATCTGGAAACCGTGCTGTTCCGCGCGAAGCATTCGCTGATCGACCAGAGCCTGCATTCGGAGCTGGGCGCCACGACCACCAACGGCGACGGCTTCGGCATCGGCTGGTACGGGCATCCCGACGAACTCCCGTTCCGCTATCGCTCCGTGCATCCCGCATGGAACGACCGCAACCTGCGCGAAGCCGCGCGTGCGATCCGCTCGCGGATGTTCATCGCACACATTCGCGCGGCGACCGACACGCCCGTGCAGGAAACCAACTGCCATCCGTTCCGCCACGGCCGCTGGCTGTTCGCGCACAACGGGCTGATCCGCGACTTCCACAAGCTGCGCCGCGACCTGACGATGAAGGTCGATCCCGCGCTGTTCCCGACGCTCGAAGGCTCGACCGACTCCGAGCTGATGTTCCGCCTCGCGCTGACGTACGGTCTCGAGCAGGCGCCGCTGCCGGCGCTCGAACGGATGGTCGGCGTGGTGGAGGAAACCGCCGCGCGGCATCGCGTCGCCGATCCGCTCAACATGACGATCTGCGCAACCGATGGCGAACGGATCGTCGCGGTGCGTTACTCGAGCGAACGGCAATCGCGCTCGCTGTTCCACAGCACGTCGTTCAAGCACCTGCACGCGCTGTATCCGCATAACCCGCGTATCGCCGAAGCCGGCGATGATGCGTTCATGGTCGTGTCGGAGCCGCTCGTCGACCTGCGCGGTGCGTGGGAGGAAGTGCCGGAGGGGATGGCGATCGTCGCGCACGGCGCCGATGTGCAGCAGCGGCCGTTCGGGCCGCGGCACAAGTGACATGCCGCAGTCCTGACGAAATCGAGCGCATTCAGGTGTCGAATACTTCGGCGCGATACGGCAATCGCGGCGATCCGGTTTTGAGGGACCAGCGCTCGGTACTGCTGAATCAATCGAAAGCGATACGAATCATCGCCCGACAAATACGATCGGGCAACACGCCTCGGATAACTCCCCAATTTGATAATGAGTGCCGGAATCGCTTGACGAAAGCAGACTCCGCGCACTACTGCGATTTTCGCCGAATAAAAAGTTAATACTCTTGCGATTTCATTCCGACCAGGCGCCCAGGACGATAATCGAACACGGTCCGGAACATATGTACGAGGAATGCTGCGACACATCGACGGACAGCCGTCACCCTTCTTCCAACGATTCCGGCGCAAATCGTTCGGGCCCATTGCCCTCATGGCACCGGGCCCGATCGGGACGTACCGCAAATTCAGCGCGGCGATGAAACGGGGGGCGATATTCTACTCATCTTGCACCCCGTCGGCGACACGCGCTCATTTCGAATTATTACGACGAATCGGCAATCATTACCGAGCAGATAGTGTTCGCACGCCGTCGCGCCGCCTGACGGTGACGGCCTTATTCCTGATTAAAATATTCAAGTTACAAATTTTGAAAAGGAACGTTACAATCCGCCGACGGATGAATCCGCATCACAATAAAGTACGACGCAGTTACTGGCACAGCGACTCCGAGATGACTCAAGATCTCCAAAATTCTCTCCCTGTCATGCTGACGGGCAATCAATCCGTGCTTTCCAGCATGAAGCAGGACCACGCCTTCGTGGTATGGCTCACCGGTGTCTCCGGTGCCGGCAAATCGACGCTCTCGAACCTGCTGAAGGAACAACTCGATGCGCGCGGCCTGCGGACCTTTCTGCTGGACGGCGACCAGCTTCGCGAAGGATTGAATCAGGACCTGGGATTCAGCGACACGGATCGCCACGAGAACATTCGTCGGACGGCCGAGGTCGCGCGCCTGATGGTGGATGCCGGGCTCGTCGTCATCGTTGCGCTGATCTCGCCGTTCCGGGAGGCACGCGCCAAAGCACGCGCACGTTTTCCGCAGGGCATGTTTTTCGAAGTCTTTGTCGACGTTGCGCTGGATGTGGCCGAAGCGCGCGACCCCAAGGGGCTGTATGCGCTGGCAAGGCAAGGGACCATTCGGCAGTTCACCGGCATCGAATCGACCTATGAAAAGCCGGTATCGCCCGACGTGCATGTGCGCACGGGCGAAGCAAGCGCGCTGGAATGCGTGCACGCGATCATGCAGAAATTACCGTTGAACGGCTGATACTGGCGCGACCACCGGCTCGTCTGCGCCTCTACTACCCTCATCTGTTTCTGCGCGCTATTGTGGCGAGCGACGGCTGAACTGTCCGCCTTACGCCACACCGGCCCACTGTCATGGTTGGCCGCGACGACCCAACCGCATCCGGATCGAATCAAGCTCACCCGGCAACCTGCGCGAACGCGCGCGCCGCCGCGGCAGCGCGGCGAACCCGAGGCGTTCGTACAGCGCGCGGGCGCGCACGTTGCGCGTCAGCACGTCGAGCACGACGTCACGGCTGTCATCGGCCGGCAACGCGCCGGTATCCAGCGCATCGCGAAACAGCGCGCTGAAAATGCCCGTCCCGCGCCGGCGTTCATCCGTCGCGCAATGCGCGACGAGGATCTGCGAACGCTTCGGCGCCGGGAGTTCCGTTTCGAGGATCAGCCCGCGCAGCAACTGGCTGATCGTGCGGCGCACGCCGAAGAAGCGTGCGAGCGCCCACACGATGTGCACGTCGTCGAACGTCGTCCGCTGCCCGTCGTGAATCGCCATCACCGCGAGCACCGTGCCATCGTCGGCGACTGCGACGCGATGCCGGCGCCACGAGAAGCGTCCGTGGCGCGACCGGAACGCCTGCTGCAGGAAAGCGATGCGGCGCGCGTCGCTTTCACCGAGAAAGAAGCCGAATTCGGCCACGCCGGACGCAAACACGAGCGGCCCGCACGCGGCCGCGTCATCCGCATCGGCCGCGCGAAACCGCGCCGGTTCGCCGGCGTGCGGAACCGCTTGCGCGACCTCGACAGCCTGCGTCACGCGCCGCGCCCCGCGAGGCGCGACAACACGCCAACCGCCCGGCTGATCTGCTCCGGCTCGTGCGTCGAGCAGATGAAAAAGCGCAGGCGCGCGGCCTTTTCCTCGACGGCCGGATAGAAGATCGGCTGCACGTTGATCCCTTCGTCGAACATCGCATTCGCCCACTGCGCGGCCTTCAGCGAGCTGCCCGTGATCACCGGCACGACCGCATACCCGGCGCTCGTGCCCGTATTCAGCCCGGCGGCACGCGCCTCGGTCAGGAACTGCCGCCCGCGCGCCTGCAGTTGCGCGACGCGCTCCGGCTCGGCCTGCAGGCGTTCGAGCGCGGCCAGCGACGCTGCGGCGAGCGTCGGCGCGAGGCCGACGCTGTACAGGAAACCCGGCGCCAGATGGCGCAGCATGTCGACGAGCGGCTGACAGCCGGCGATGAAACCGCCGCAGCCGGCCAGCGTCTTGCTCATCGTGCCCATCCACATGTCGACCTGGTCGGGCGCGACGCCGCCATGCTCGCGAATGCCCTTGCCGGTCGCGCCGAGCACGCCGAGCGAATGCGCCTCGTCGACCAGCAGGAACGCCCCGTGGCGCGTCTTCACGTCGACGAAGCGCTGCAGATCGGGGAAATCGCCGTCCATGCTGTACAGCCCTTCGATCGCGATCAGCACGTGCCGGTATTCGCGGCGCACGCGCGACAGCAGCTCGTCGAGCGCCTGCCAGTCGTTGTGCGCGAAGCTCAGCCGCTTCGCGCCGCTCAACTGCGCGCCCTGCACGATGCTGTTGTGTGCGAGCGCATCGTGGACGATCAAGTCGCCCGGGCCGAACAGCGCGCCGATCACGGTCACGTTGGTCGCGTGACCGCTCACGAACGCGACGCAATCGTCGGTCTCGTAGAACGCGGCCAGCGCACGCTCGAGCTCGCGCTGCACCGGGCGCTCGCCCGCGACCATCCGGCTCGCCGAGGCCGACGTCCCGTAGCGGTCGATCGCGGCTTTCGCGCGCGCGGACACCGCCGGATCGCCGGCCAGGCCCAGATAGTTGTAGTTCGCGAAGTTCAGGTATTCGCGGCCGCCGATCTGCGTGGTCGCCCCGGCGACGCCGTCGTGCACGCGGAAAAACGGCGAGTCGACCCGCAATTTCTCGCCCATCTCACGCATGATCCGGACCTGCTGATACTGCGGCATCGATTCGAAGCGGCTGCGCGCCGACGCGGTCTGCGTAGCGGGCGTGCCGGGCACGCCGGGCGCCGCCGCGGCGTCGGTCGCGCGCTCCAGTTGCCGTTTCAGCGCTTTCGCCGCCAGTTGCTGGCGAAGATGCTCTCCCAGTGCCATTGCTTCCTTCGCTGTATCTCGAAAAGGCGCTATGTTACGCCGCGTATTTTTAAAAAGCGTGGTGTCACGCGTCGGAAAACTCGGCCCACTGCCACGCATCCGGCGCGGCCAGCAACGCATCGACCAGCCGGAAATTCATCTCGTGGCTCGGCCGCAGCGCGCTCACGCGGGCAAGCAGCGGCGCGCCGGCCAGCGCGAGATCGCCGACCAGGTCGAGCACGCGATGCCGGACGAATTCCTCCGGCAGCCGCATCCCGCCCAGCACGCGATTGCCGACGATCGACGCGGTGCACGACGGCCGCGCGCCGCGCAGGATCGGCACGCCGCGCAGATAGCCGGCGACGATCGCCGGCACGGCCCACTTCACGCGCCCGTACGAGCGCGACGGCGCGATGTCGGTCGCGAATGCGGCCGGCGTCAGCGCGCCGTCCCAGTGCATGTCGCCGAAGCCGCGCAGGTCGTTGCGCACGCTCAGTTCGTAACGCGGCGCCGGCTCGATCCGCATCTCGCGCCGCTGGTCGCCATCGCCGTCCGTGACGACGACCGGCCGCAGCACGCGGATGAAGCGTTTCGGCGCATCGAGCGCGACGCGGCCGCACGCGCGGATCGCGTCGACCCACGGCGTGGCGCTGCCGTCGAGAATCGGTACCTCTTCCGCATCGAGCTCGACGATCGCGTGATCGATCTCGCACGCGAGCAGCGACGCGAGCAGATGCTCGACCGTGCGCACGCCGACGCCGTCGGCATTGCGCAGCATCGTGCAGAGCGGCTGCGCGCGGCGCAGCGCGGGATCGACCGGCAGCGTCGCGAGCGTACGCCCCTGCTCGAACCGACGAAACACGATGCCTGTCACGCCGTCGTCCGGACGCGCGGGCAGAATCCGCACGCTGACCCGGCGCCCCGTATGCAAGCCGTGCCCGTCGATCGTCAGCGGGCGCGCCAGCGTGCCCTGATGCGTCGCCCAGCCGGTCGGCGCGCTCACCGCGCCACCTCCAGCGACGGCGACGGCGACGGCGACGCCTGGCCGGCAACCGGCGCCGGCCGCGTATCGAGCATCGCACGCGCTTCGCCGTCGATCGCATGCTTCGCGGCGAGCGCCGCGACGGCCTCGTGCGCAGCATCGGTCGCCGACGCGGCATCGGAGCCGGCATCGGCCGACGCGCCGATCGAATCGACGATGCGCGCGGCCAGCGTCGTCACCGACGCCCCTTCGGCGATCGCCATCACCGACAGCTTGACCTCGAACGCCTCCTCGACCGCGAGGCCGAGCTCCATCCCCATCAGCGAATCCATGCCCATGTCGAGCACCGACTTGTCGAGCGCGATGCGGTCGGGCGTCATGTGCAGAATCCGCGCGATCTGCGCTTGCAGCGTCCGCGCCACCAGCGCGATGGCTTCGTCGCGCGGCAGCGCGAGCACCTCTTCACGCAGCTGCGTGCCGCCGTCGCGCGCATCGCCGCCCTTCGCCTGCGATTGCAGCAGCGCATACCGGCGCGCCTTCGCGGCCGGCATCCCGCGCGCCACCGCGTGCCAGTCGAGCCGCACCACGGCTTCGCCGGCCGCACCCGCGACCAGCACGCGCTCGAGCGCGGCCATCGCCTCGTCGGACGTGATCGACGCCCCGCCGATCCGCGACTGCAACGCTTCGCGCGTATCGGCGTGGCGTGCGAGGAAACCGACGTCCTCGAGCGGCCCCCAGGCCATGAACGTGCCGGGCAAGCCTGCCGCACGACGATGTTCGACCAGCGCCTCGAGGAAGCTGTTGGCCGCAACGTAGTTCGATTGCCCCGGATTGCCGAGATAGGTCGTCGCCGACGAATACACGACGAACAGGTCGAGCGGCAGCCCGCGCGTCGCGCGATGCAGATTCCATGCACCCGCCACCTTCGGCGCGAGCACCGCGGCCATCCGCGCATCGTCGAGATTGCGCACGAGGCCGTCGTCGATCGACATCGCGGAATGCAGCACGCCCTTCAGCGGATGGGCACGCCTGACGATAGCGGCAATCATCGCATCGACTGCCGCGGCATCGGTCACATCGCACGACACGACATCGACGATGACGCCGAGCGTATCGCGCCAGCGCGCAACCTCCTCGCGCGCCGCGGCGGCGAGTTCGCCGGAACGGCTCGCCAGCGTCAGCCGGCGTGCACCGTGCTCGACCATCCAGCGCGCGCTCGCGAAGCCCAGGCCACCCGTGCCGCCGACCACCAGGTATGCGCCATGCGAATCGAGCGCGAGCGCTTCTGCCCGCGCGACGCCGCGCGTCGGCGCGGGCGTGCCGGACGGATAGGTCACCAGCACCTTGCCGATCTGGCGCGCCTGCTGCATGTAGCGGAACGCGTCCTCGGCCCGCTCGGCGGGAAACGCGCGATACGGCAGCGGATACAGCACGCCTGCCGCAAACAGCGCCATCACTTCGCCGAACAGGCGCGCGGTCAGCTCCGGCAACGCGCCCATCAACTGGTCGGCGTCGATACCGAAATAGCTGATGTTATTGCGGAACGGCCGCAGCCCGATATGGCTATTTTCGTAGAAATCGCGTTTGCCGAGTTCGAGGAAACGGCCGAACGGACGCAGCGTATCGATGCTGCGCACCATCGCCTCGCCGGCGAGCGAATTCAGCACGATGTCGATGCCCTCGCCGCCCGTCATCGCGCGAATCTCGTCCGCGAACGCCAGGCTGCGCGAATCGAGCACGTGATCGGCGCCGAGCAGGCGCACGAACTCGCGCTTCTCGTCGCTGCCGGCCGTCGCGAACACTTCCGCGCCGAAGTGGCGCGCGAGCTGGATCGCGGCGATCCCGACGCCGCCCGCGCCGCCATGCACGAGCACGCGCTCGCCGCGGCGCAGCCGCGCGAGTTCGACGAGCGCGTAGTACGCGGTGAAGAACGTGGTCGGCACGGTCGCCGCTTCCTCGAACGACAGACGCTCGGGTTTCAGTGCGATGGCCTGCGCGCGCGTCCTGACACGCGTCGCGAACGACGCCGGCGCGAAGCCGAGCATCGCATCGCCCGGTGCGAATTCCGTTACCGCACGGCCCACCCGGACGACGCGGCCGGACAGTTCCATGCCGATCGTCGCGCCCGCGAAGCCGGTCTCGACCGCTTCATCGGACAGCAGCCCCATCGCATACATCACGTCGCGGAAATTCAGGCCGGTGGCAACCGGCTCGATTTCCACCTCGTCGTCGCCGAGCGCACTTTCCGGCAACGCGAACCATTCGAGATTGCGCAATGAGCCCGGTGCGTCGAACGCGAGCACCGACGCGCGTGCCATCGCGCCGTCGCTGCGCGCCGCGGCCTGCGCGGCCGTCAGCATGCGCGGCACCAGGCGCCCGTGTGCGCTCAGCACGACTTCTTCCTCGACCGCCGCGCCGGTCAGCTCGCGAATCAGCGCATCGGGAATCCCGTCCGCCGCGCGATCGACGTCGATCAGGCGGCATGCGAGTTCGGGATGCTCGTTCGCCAGCACGCGACCGAGGCCCCACAGCGTCGCCTGTTCCGGGTGCGCATGCGCGGCCCCGGCGAACGGCGCGCCGCCGCGCGTGACGACGGTCAGCCGCGTGGCCGCATTCGGCTGCGCGCCGAGCGCGCGCACGAGCGCCGCCAGCGCGATCACGCCGTGACGCAGCGCGGCCATCAGGCCGTCTCCCGTCGTCGTATCAGCGAGCGGCGTCTCCGGCGCGCAGAACACGACATGCGCCGGTTGCCCGGCCGGCAACGACGCGATCGCGTCGGCCGCATGCGTGACGTCGACGATATCGGCCGGATAGCCCGCGTGCGCGAGCGCATCGGCCAGCCGGCCGCCGAAACCGCCAGCCGCATCCGGTGCGTGCATCACGAGCCATTGTTCGCTGCGGGCGAGCGTATCGAGATCGCTCGCGTCGCTGCCGCGGTGCGCGGCCGCGGTGCTCGCCGGGTTGCGCGCGATGACGAACGTCGGTGTGCCGTCCAGATCGAGCGACTGCTCGACATGCCGCACGACGTCGACGTAGCCCGCGCGTGCGAGCGCCGCCTCGAGATCCGCCGGTGCCAGCGGCGCAGGCAGATCGACACCCGTCGACGCAGGTTGCGCGCCGAACACGATGTCGGAGAAGCGGCCGCGACGCGGCTCCGCCAGCAGCAGCAAGCCGCCCGGCGCCAGCCACGATCGCATCGCGTTCAGCGCATCGGCCGCGTCGTGACGGCCGCTCAGCGCGCGGTTCGCGACGATCAGGTCGTACGGCCCGGCTTCGTCGGCGGACAGCGACAGCCGTTCGCCCGGCTGCAGCGCCACCGTGCGCACCATGGCTTGCGCATCCGTATCGAACCCGGCCAGTTGTCCGGCCGTCGCGGCGATGGTGTGATCGCAGCGCGCGGCGGCGAGATGCATACCGAGCGTCTGCAGCACGTCGCCGTCCGTCGCGGCCAGTTCGAGCACGCGCAGCCGGCGCGCCGGCTGCCACGCGTCGACCGCCTGCTCGACGCCGGCCGCGAGCAGCGCATGCACGTGCTGCCAGGTCGGCGACGCGGCAAGCAGCTGCTCGACCAGGCTGTGCCCGGTCGGCGACAGCCAGCGCGCGTCGTCCTTCGCGCCGCTCAGCACGTCGGGCAGCGCCGCGCCGCAATGGGCGAGCAGCGTCAGCTCGGCCACGTGCCCCGGCGATTCGGCCAGCAGCCCGCGCCACAGATCGTCGAGCGGCGGCAGCGTCGCGCACGCCGCGTCGTCGCGTACCAGACGCGCGCCGTCACGAGCGGCAAGACCGTCCTCGACGAGCATGTCGGCCAGACGCGCGGCCAGCGCCCCCCGCTCCGGTGCGGGCTGCCACGTGCCGGCGAATGCGCCGAGCGCATCGAACGCGCGGAGCACGTACAGGCTTGCCAGCACGTCGAGCAGCGGCAGGATTTCGGTCAAATGCTGCGTGCGGCGGCCGTCGAGCCCTGCGGCATCGACGCGCGCGACGGCTTGCGCAAGCAGCGCGTCGGGGGTGGGCAACGCGGCCGCGTCGACGTCGTTCGGCAACGGCATCTCTTCGAGGCGGTAGACGAAACGCGAAGGCAGGTTCTGGCGGCGGCCGACGAGGTCCACGCGCCGAAACCGGCAGCCGCCGAGCCGCGCGACGATCGCGCCTTGCGCATCGAGGAATTCGAAATGCGCGACGATCGAATGCGGGCTGCGCCGGTCGACCCGCGCGAGCACGCGGACGACTGTGTCGCCGCGCAGGTAGTCGACCCGGCCGATCTGCACCGGCACGTAAGCCGGATGCTCGCCATCGCGCGCATGCTCGGCAAGCAACGCGAACAGCGGATGAAACCCGCTGTCCATCAGCGCCGGATGCAGCAGATAGGCGGACAGCGCCCGTGCGTCCCCGCACGCGGCCGGCGCGGCGACGTCGGCGAGCGCGGCGTCCTCGGCCGCTGCAACCCGCACGGTACGCACCCAGCGGAACGCCGGCCCGTAGCCGAGGCCGATCGCCGCGGTATTCGCATACAGCGTATCGCCGTCGGCGGCCGGCAGCGCGAGCAGGTGCTCGAGCGCAGCGGCCGGCACGATGCTCGCGGCGCCGAGCGCGTTGCCGCTTTCGAGCATCCGCCCCGTCACGTTCAGCGTCCATGCGCCGTCGGACATCCGGTCGCGCGTCTCGATCGTGAACGTCGCGGTGCGCGGCTCGATCACGAGCCGGAACAGCTTCGCCTGCTGCGGCTGGAACACGACCGGCGTGCGGATCTCGACGTTTTCGAGCGCCGCATCCGGCGTATCGAAGAAGGCGCGCGCCGCGGCGAGCGCCATTTCCACGTAGCCGGCCCCCGGGAACGCCACGCCGCCGTCGACGACGTGATCGGCCAGCATCGGCAGCTTCGCCGGATCGAGCTGGTTTTCCCAGCCGAATGCGTGTTCGTGCAGCCGATAGCCGAGCAGCGGATGCTCGCGGCGGCGATTGACGAGACCGTAGCCTTCGACGGTCGGCGTCAGCCAGAAGCGGTCGCGCTGCCACGGATAGGACGGCAATGCCGCCCGCGATGCGCCGGGCGCGAAGCGGTCGGGATCGACGCTCGCGCCATGCGCGATCGCTGCGAGAATCGCTTGCCGCAGCGTCGCCGCGCTGCCGTGATCGCGCTTGAGCGTCGGCAGCACCGCGCCGGTCACGCCGGCGGCCGCGAACGCCTGCTTCACGTACGTGCGCAGGATCGAATGCGGCGAGACTTCGATGAACAGCCGGACGCCCTGCTCGATCAGGTGCGCGATACCGTCGCCGAAGCGCACCGGCTCGCGGATATTGCGCCACCAGTAGCGCGCGTCGAGTTCGTTGCCGGCCAGCGGGCCGCCGGTCACCGTCGACACGAATGCGCCGTTGCCCGGTTGCGGCCGCAGGCTGGCCAGTTCGGCCAGTACCACCGGCTCGATGCGGTCCATGTGGCTGCTGTGGAACGCATAGTCGAGATCGAGCATCTGGAAGAACTTGCCACTGCCGCGCAGCGCCGCTTCCAGCGCTTGCAAGCCCTGCAGCTCGCCCGCGAGCGTTACAGCATCGGGGCTGTTGATGCCGGCCACCTCGACCCGGCGCGCCAGCCCGTGGCGCGCGATCAGCTCGCGCGCCGCCGCCTCGCCGATGCCGACGGCCGCCATCCGGCCGCTGCCGCGCGTCATCGCCTGCGCGCGGCTGCGGATCTTGATCACGCGAACCGCGTCGGCGAGCGACAGCGCACCCGTCACCCACGCCGCGGCAATTTCGCCGACGCTGTGGCCGATCGCTGCGTCGTAGCACATGCCGCGCGCGTCGATCACGCGGATCATGCCGACTTGGATCGCGAACAGCAGCGGCTGCGCGTTCTCCGTCGCGGCGAGCCATTCGGCGCCCGCGCCGGCCAGCCATTCCGCGCTCGGGCCGCCGCGCATCACGTCGACGAGCGACGGGCTGCCATCCGCGCACCACAGCGCGTCGACTTCGTCGAGCGCCGCACGGAAAACCGCGTTCTCCGCATAGAGTTCGTTGCCCATCCCGACCCACTGGCAACCGTTGCCCGAGAACACGAGCGCGGCGCGCAGCGCGTCCGCGGGCGCCTGGCCGGTTGCGACGCAGGCCGGCAGGCCTTCCTGCGCCGGCTGGGACAGTGCTGCAAGCGCCGCACGGCCTTCGGTCACGTCGGCCGGCGCGACGATCGCGCGATGTTCGAGCCACTGGCGGCGACGTGCGGCCGCAGCGGCAAGCGCCTGCCAGTCGCCGCCGTTATCGAGCGTGGCCAAATAGCGGCCTGCGAGCGCCGCGAGCGCATTCGCGCTGCGCGCGGTCAGGACGAGCGGGGACAGCTGCGCTTGAGTCGGCTCGGGCGCTCCCGTCGACGCGTCGTTTGCGACCGGTGCCTCGGTCAGCACGACGTGTGCGTTCGTTCCGCCGAAGCCGAACGAATTGACGCCGACCGTCAGCGGCGCGCCGCCCGCGTCGAGCGGCATGTAACGATCGACGACGCGCAGACGCCCGCCGTCGAAATCGATCCCGGGATTGGGCGTGACGAAGTGCAGCGAGCGCGGCACCGCGCGATGCTTCAGGCACAGCACGGCCTTCAGCAGGCCGGCCATCCCGGATGCCGTTTCGAGGTGGCCGATGTTGGTCTTCACCGAACCGATCAGCAACGGACGATCGGCCGGGCGTTCGCCCGCCACGACGTCGATCAGCGCGCGCGCCTCGATCGGATCGCCGACCGCCGTGCCGGTGCCGTGCGCCTCGAGATAGGCGAGCGACTGCGGATCGATGCCGGCGCGCGCATACACGCTGCGCAGCAGCGACGCCTGCGCGGCCGCGCCCGGCACGCTGATCCCGCCCGGCGAGTGGCCGACCGAGTTCACGCCGGAGCCGGCGACCACTGCGTGGATCGTGTCGCCGTCGGCCAGCGCGCGATCGAGCGGCTTGAGCAGCACGAATGCGCCGCCTTCCGAGCGTACGTAGCCATCGCCGGTCGCGTCGAATGCGCGGCAACGGCCGCGCGGCGACAGCATCGACGCCTTGGAGAAACTGACGAAGCCGAACGGGTGCAGCAGCAGGTTGACGCCGCCCGCGAGCGCGACGTCGGCTTCGCCGGACTGCAGTGCCTTGACGGCTTGATGGAGTGCGACGAGCGACGACGAGCAGGCCGTGTCGACCGACATGCTCGGGCCGCGCAGGTCGAAGAGGTAGGACACGCGGTTCGACGCGATGCTGAGCGTATTGCCGGTCGCCGAATACGGATCGATCACGTTCAGATCGTCCATGTTGCGGTTGCCGTAATCCATGCTGGCCGCGCCGACGAAGACGCCGCAGTTGCTGCCGCGCATGTCGGCCGGGCGCACGCCCGCGTCCTCGAACGCTTCCCATGCGAGTTCGAGCAGCAGGCGCTGCTGCGGATCCATCTGGGCCGCTTCGCGCGGGGAAATGCCGAAGAACGCGGCGTCGAAGCCGGCGACGTTGTCGAGCACGCCGGCCGCGAACGTATAGCTCTTGCCCGGTTCGCGCTTGGACGGGTGCTGGTAGAAATCGGTGCCGAGGCGGTCGGCGGGGATTTCGGTCACTGCGTCGCGTTCGTCGCGCAGCAGTTGCCAGAAGTCGCCAAGATTGTTTGCGCTCCCGGGAAACCGACAAGCCACCCCAATTATTGCAATCTTACTGTTCATCTTTTATGTCGCTTTCTCGGATGCGTGCGGTTCTTCCGCGCGATTTCCGTCATCTTGTACCACATGCAGCAGCGCCGCCCCAAGCTCTTCGGCTGCCAAATTCCGGCATTCGGGAGTGTCTGTGCCGTAATTTCGCCAAATGAAGTAGTCGCTGGTTTGCGGAGAAACGCCCAGCTTATCGAATACGTGAGGTAACGCGGGAACGTGATCGCCGTAAAAGCAAACGACTGTTTCACGATCGCTGGCGCGTAAATGATCGAGCAAGCGCCCGATCATTGCGTCGGCGTTTTCAATGTGCCGCAAGTAGGCTGTCAGGTCGCGCCACGATGGGTCTTCGCCGAGAGTATGCCTTGAACACGATTCTCCCGGTAATACCTGCTCGAGGTGCAGTGGGCCGTGGTTTTCCATCGTCATCGCGAAGATGAAGCGCTGCGCGCTTCCGGGTTCGTCCAATACATCGATGACAGCATCCAGCACGGCCGAATCCGCAATATAGGGGCCGGCTCGGGGCGAATCGGAAAAATATTCGATATCCAGGAATTTGCCGAATCCGAGCAACGGAAAAACCCTGTTTCTTCCGAAGAAGTCTGCATAGTACGGATGAATCGCGACAGTCGTGTAACCACCGCGCTGAAACCAAGCTGCGATCGTTGTGCACGCGCGCCGCACGAAAGCGTAAGGATAGAAGCGGGCGTAGCCGAGACGCGCAGGCGTCAGTCCGCTCAGCATCGCAAACTCTGTACGCATCGTATTCGCGCCCCAGGCCGGCACGAACAGTTCGCCGTGGTAGCAGGATTCCCGACGCGCGATATCCAAATGACGGTAGTTCGCGGGACCGATCTCTGTGCCGAGGCGCCGCGCGTCAAAATACGACTCGCTCTGAATCACGATCACGTCAGGGCCCGCAGTCGGCGCGCCCGATGCGAACGGACCTGTCCGGGCAGCCTGTTCGAATGCGCGCAGCGTCGCGGGACGCAGGCCATTCAGCAGATACGCGACGAATACTGCAAAAAATCCATGCCGCCGCTGGTCTGAGCCGGCATCCAGCGTAAGCGGCAAGCGTGCTGCCAACCAACAGGTCGCGACCGCGGACGCCACGAGGAGCACCATCACCAGCGAGAACGCCCCGTCGGACGGTCGCTCAGCAAAGAAGCCGCTCAGTAGCGCCGTGACGCCAATCACGATTCCGATTACCTTGCCGACGCTCAGAAACGGCAGGTACAACCGGGGATGGGCGAACAACTGACTGAACAGACTCAAATCGGTAAAAACAAACGGCTCGCGCAGCGACTCATATTTTGCATTGCTAACAAGTGCCAGCAGTGCAAGAATTGCAAGTGCAGCACATGCGGAAAGAACTGGCCGCGCGGTAATGAGCAAGACTAGCGCTCCGATGAATGTCAAAGCAGCTAGATGAAGGCCGATCGCTTCGGGCGGGCGGCGCGCCCCTGCACGAGGTAACGCCAATCGCTCGAGCAAAAACGACGCTGTAACCGCGAACGTGGCAATCGCCGCCGGCGACACTGTCAACTAAATCTCCTTGTGAGGCAGATAGGAAAGCCTGTCCAGAATGACATCGGCCACCCGGGCAGGCAATATCGACAACAACCGCATGCCAACGGCGAGCGCCATAGGGAATGCGATCTCCGCCCGACGCTTGTCCACTTTGCCCCGAATATACCGAGCAGCACGTTCTGCGCTCCACATGAACGGTTTGTCGCCTGGAAAAACGTCGCTCATCGCTGTTCGGACGAAACCGGGAAACACAAGAGAAATTGCAATGCCTTCCCGCACAAGCAGCGGTCGCACCGAGTCCGCATAGGCCCGAACCGCTGACTTGCTTGCACAATATGCCGGCGAGACAGCCATTCCGCGGAACGCGGCAAGCGAACTGATCATTGCAATCTGTCCACTTCTTCGCGTGCGCATCCGCTCTATGACAGGGAGTGCACAGTGAACGACGCCGAAAAAGTTGGTATTCACAATCGCCGCTGTGCGCTCCAACCCTTCCCAATCGCGTGCCGAAGCAAGCGTACTTGCCACGCCAGCATTTGAGATCAATAAGTCGATCGGAGCGAAATCGTCAAAAGCGCACAACCAATCGGCCGTGGCAGTTGCATCCCGAACGTCGACGCGACCGATGCGCGTCGAAGCACCACGAGCGTGGCACTCGCGCGCCACGGCCTCTAGTCGCTCGTCATCGCGTCCAATCAGACCCAATACAATGCCCGGCGCTGCATACTCGAGGGCGAGTGCACGCCCTAACCCGTTGCTTGCCCCAGTGATTACAATGTTCTTCGACACCGAGCTACTCATCTCTAAGCCTCAAGCCGTGACACGGCACCGCGAATCGCCCGTTCGATCCCTGTACGGGTATAGAAGTCACCATTAACTTGTGTATGATGAATGACGTAGTCGAGAAATGCTTGGTAAAGCTCACGATCAGGCTCGAGTTCAGCTTGCCAAAAATCATCAAGACTACCTTGCCAGGTCAACCCCGGCATATCGTAGATCGCCTGTCCTAAAGCAATTAGTGGCCGCCGATGATGAAGGGCTGACAAACCAACCGTACTGTTCACGACGATCACGCCGCACGCATACTCGAGCAAAGTCGGCAAGTGCCCCGCGTCGATGAAGGTAACGCGGTCGGTGATCCCCAATTCCTGCGCGAGCAGAAGCGCATGGCGCCGATGATCGATTAGCCCCGTATCTAATGGGTGATTCTTGACCACGAGACGGACATTTGAATCGGCATGAGCAGCGAATGAGCGTAGTACTTGCTCGACCGCCGGCCGGGTTCCGCCAAATGGGGAATGCACAACGAGTTGAGCATCCGAATTGAGTTGCAGCGGGAACAAGAAGTAACCGCCAGTTGCGCGAAGCAGTTGATCCGTTACCCGGCCTGCATCACGCTCAAACCCGCGCTGCGCAAGCGTGCGCCAAGCGAGCCCGGCATACTCTACGAATCCGTTATGCGGCCGATGACTGCGATAGTACGGGAATCGACGTAAAAATAGCGTGTTGGCACCACGATAGGCGATATCGTGAAAAGCGCGCTCACGAAGGTTATAGCCGGTCGGCGCGGCAGGCGGACTCGCTGGCGTCTCCTTGCGTCGGTCACGATACCAGTCTGGATCCCGAGGCAACAGGGAGCGACCATTGACCCCATGGCGCTCCAGCGTCAGCCAGTGCGGCCGCACATAGCCCTCTTCGAAGACATGCACGCGTACGCCCGCCTTCTGCGCCATCGCGTGCGCGGGTACATGAACCTCGCGACAATCGCCGAACATCAGCACATCGGTGAAGCCGCCTCGTCCGATTACGTCCGAATACCATGCCGGCAGTTCGTCAAGGCGCTCCCCATAATTCATCGCATGGCGGGCAGGCCCTCCGTATAGAAGATCCCCTCCACAAAAATTGACCTTCTGTACTGCATGGCCGCGCGCACGCAAAGCCTCGGCCAGCTTGGAAAAAAAAGGGGAGGCCGTACCCTGAAGGGCAAGATATGAGCGACGCATGAAAGAATGTTGCGAGCTGTGTGGACACACAAGAAACCGAGACGCTTTCGCCTCTCACGGCATCCACACTATAGATATGAACCGGACGTGGAAATCACACGAGCGCCACCGCTAGCAATTATCGCATTCGACAGCACCAAAAACATTAGCGCGAACAAAATCGTGAACCGAAGCACAAATGCGGTGACGCACGTCACATGACATCGCTATAATAGCGCCCCGCGCTGCCCTCCCCTCCCCCCCCCGGCCCCCGCCATCAAGCCCGCCCAGATCCAACAACACCGTCGACCGGCGCGCATACGCCTCAGATCCACCCCACTGCAACCACCCGAATCCAGCCCGCTTAATCGCGAAGCCGCTTGCAAGCCTTACCACTCACATTCGAAAAAATTACACAAATGACGCCGTTGAGTCAGGTGCGAAAAACCACACCCCGATGGCGCAAAATTACGGGTCTGGCTATAATCACTCGCCCGAATTTCGGTGTGAACGTCGTCTGCCAGAGGTGCAGCGGCACGAGCGCTGGGTCGCGAAGCAATCCCTGCGCTGGTAGCGCAATACCCTTGACGGTGGACGCGAGCGGCGCCCCCGGCATCCCAAGATCTTTGGCAATTGAGTTTGGACAAGACGTTGAAAACGCTATCGGAAAAGTATTCGGCGTCGCTAGGCGGCAACGATAAAGGTGTAGTGGCGCGGCTCAAACGAATCAACACATTGTTTGCCCTTACCGTTCTGGCCCCGACCATCATCGCCACGGCCTACTACGGTCTCATCGCGTCGGACATCTATGTTTCCGAATCTCGGTTTGTCGTCCGCAGCCCGCAGCGCCAAAGCCAGACAAGCCTTCTCAGTTCTCTGCTGCAAGGTACCGGCGCGGCCCGCGCGCAAGACGACACATACTCGGTAGTCGATTACATTCGGTCCCGCGACGCACTGCGCGAGCTGAATCGGGACAACTATATCCTTGACGCCTACAGCCAGCACGGCGACGTAATCAGCCGCTTTTCACGTTACTTCGACGATAGTTTCGAAGCGCTGTGGCGCTACTACGGCAAACGAGTCGTCTCCGTCGATCTGGATTCGACGTCGGCAATCACAACCCTACAAGTACGCTCGTATACCGCAAGAGATTCGCAGAAGATCAACGAAGACCTGATTGCGATGAGCGAGCGCCTTGTTAATCGCATGAATCAGCGCGCGGCGGCAGATACGGTCAAATTTGCACAGCAGCAAGTAGATTCTGCAACGACAAAAGCGAAAGATGCGGCCGCAACCGTAGCAGCCTATCGCAACTCTTTTTCTGTTTTTGACCCGGAACGCCAGTCCGCTTTGCAGTTGCAGCAAATCACCGGTCTGCAGAATCAGTTGCTCACGGCCCAAAACCAGCTCATCCAGCTTCAGTCAATCGCTCCGCAGAACCCCCAGATTCCTGTGCTGAAGACGAATATTCAGACGCTGGAAAAACAAATCGCGAATACAACCGTCGGCGTCGCCGGAAGCAAAGATTCCCTTTCCGCGAAGGCCGCCAATTACGCACGCCTGCAACTCGATGCTCAATTTGCCGATCGCCAACTGGATGCGGCAATGACCGCTCTTCAAAATGCAAGAGTGGAAGCAAATCGCAAGCAGCTGTATCTTGAACGTCTTGTCGAACCCAACAGGCCTGATGTAGCGATCGAACCCAAACGTATACGCGGCATTGTTACTGTGTTTGTGCTCGGCATTGTAGCTTGGGCATCGCTCAGCCTGCTGATTGCAAGCGTGCGCGAACACCAGCACTGACGTCATGTCGTCTCCTCAGCCATATCCTTCGCTGCTTACCTCGCTCAAAATCCAGATGCGAGTAGTTTTCGCGCTAACCATGCGCGAAATCATTACGCGCTACGGTCGTCACAATATTGGTTTCGCATGGCTGTTTGCAGAACCAATGTTGTTCACGGTCGGTATCGCCGCACTTTGGAACCTACTACACGAGACGGGACAGGGACACGAGATCAACGTGACGGCCTTTGCGGTCACAAGCTATTCCACGGTCTTGGTCTGGCGTAACACAATTGGACGATGCACGTTGGCTGTCGAGCCTAACGCGGCCTTGCTGTTCCATCGCAATGTTCGCGTTATCGACCTGTTTTTCGCGCGCATCGCACTGGAGATTATCGGTACAACGCTATCGATGTTGGTGTTGACCAGCACACTGATCGCGATAGGGATAATCGACCCACCCGCCGATATCCTGAACATGGCAGCTGGCTGGGTGTTGTTATGCTGGTACTCGGCCGCACTTGGCCTGCTGATCGGCGGACTGTGCGAATACAGCGAGCTTGTCGAAAGGCTCTGGCACCCGATTTCCTACTTCCAGCTTCCCGTATCCGGCGCCTTCGTTATGGCGAGTTGGCTTCCTCCAAGTCTGCGTGACATCGCAATGTTGTTTCCCGCGCCGAACTGTGTGGAATTGTTTCGCTATGGTTACTTCGGCTCACAGATTACGCCATACTACGACGTTCCCTATACGATCATGGTCTGCGCTTTCCTCACGTGGATCGGACTTGCGGTTGTGAGAGACGTGTCGACGAGAGTGGAACACTGATGTTAAATCTTCAAGACGTGTCGAAACACTACAGCACACGCAATGGCAAACGGTTAATTCTCGACCATATCAATCTTACAATCGAGCCGTCCGAACGCATCGGCATCCTCGGGCGCAACGGCGCGGGCAAATCGACGCTGATCCGTCTGATCAGCGGCTCCGAATTACCGACTTCAGGTACTATCGAGCGAACAATGAGTGTGTCTTGGCCGCTCGCCTTTTCAGGTGGATTTCAAGGAAGCTTGACAGGTCTCGACAATCTGCGATTCGCCTGCCGAATCTACGGTGCATCTTACGAGAATGCCCTACCTTTCGTGGAAAGCTTCACCGAACTGGGAACGTATCTGCGAGAGCCGGTGAAGAAATATTCGAGCGGCATGCTGGCGCGACTTGCGTTCGCAATGTCGATGGCGATTGAATTCGATTGCTTTTTGATCGATGAGGTTATCGCCGTCGGTGACGCACGTTTTCGCGACAAATGTCATCAGGAACTGTTTGAAAAACGTCGCGATCGCGCGATGATCATGGTGTCACACGATCCCCATACTATCCGCGAACACTGCACGCGCGCCTGTGTACTTGAAAAAGGGGTGCTGCGTGAGTTCCTGGATGTAGATTCGGCGTTTGCTTTCTATCACGAAATCACGGGACAACCGATTCACTCGTAAGTTTGGCCTGCCTTCTTTGGTCGAACATGTGCCGCATCGTCAGATGTACTCGACACGATAACGGGTATGCTGACATTTCATTTGTCGCCGTTGTGCGTTAGACAACGCCCCCGAGCAACACTATCGCAAATCCGATCACGCACGCATTGGAGCTCTACCGTGATTTTCAAGAAGCGCAAAACTGACGCACCCACAGAATCGGATCGGGCGTCGCAAGCCGACAACGTCAACGTAGTGACATATGACGTTACTACTGAAGGGTTTCAATCATCCTCGGCGATAATCCACGAGAATGATCCGGCTGTTGACGAGCTCGTACGTGACCTGATCGAAGATGCGAAGCGTCGCGCACACACGGGCGCCATCAAGGAGCTGTGTCAAGAATATTTGAAGCATGAGAGCTATCGGATTGCACGGCGAATTCTCGACCTCGCGAAAAACGCATTCCCGAATGACGCGAGCGTGCATGAACTTCTGGCACGCGCGTGTCACTTCCTCGGTGATCACCCTGCTGAAGCAGACGCCTGGCATCACGCCGCTGAATTGACGGATCGGGTCGAATTCAAGGTCTGCGAAGCACATGCCCGGATGCGTACCAGCGATTTCACACGAGCCGAGACCATTCTCCAGGCAGTCTCCAGCGATGGCATCGCTCGTTTCGATGTTGCCGCCGGCCTTGCGGAATGCGCGTACCGCCGCCACGATCTGATGCGCGCTTTCGAGTACTGGACGCGTGCGGCGGAACTCGATCCCGAAGATTTGAATGCTTCATTGCAGCGAACCAATGTCCTGATTGAAATGGGAGACTTGCGTACAGCCGAAGCCATTATCGACGACGTGCAGGAAAGGTGGCCGGGCTCGGCGCTCGTTGCGGAAACGAAGGCGCGCGTGCTGAAAAGCCGCGCCGATTATCCCGCGGCGCTCGAGTTCAGCCAGCTCGCCGTCGTTATGGATTCGTCACCCAATCTGTATTTGACCCATGCAAGTGTCTTGTTGGCGCTCGGTCGCGCAGATGACGCATGCCAAACACTACGACAAGCGCTCGCACGGCAGCCTCGAGATACGAGTGTGCTTGCCATGCTCGCTGAATGCGAAGAGGCTGCTGGTCGCCGCTCGATAGCGTTGGCAACCTGGCGCGGCTTGCTGCACTTTCAACCCGACTTTGTTCGAGCACACATTGAGACGGCCAGGTTGGAAAATGTCGGGCGTTCCGCACAGGATTACCGCGACGCATTGCTGAAGATTGCCGGACGCTATCCGCTGGCAGCAGAGCCTCTCGTGGCGGTGGCCGATATTGCACGCGACGCACGTCAACAAACAGAAGTCGCGTCGCTCTGGAACAGAATACTGACGATCTCGCCTGGTCGCAAAGAATTCTGGCTACGGTGTGCAGCGGCCTTGCGCGAGTGCAACAAACTCGACGACGCAGAAACGATGGTGTGGCGCGCACTCGAACGTTTTCCGGAGGATCGCGATCTTCTGGAGGACGCTCTCGACCTGAGTACTGGCCTGGAACATCAGGGCCGGGCGGTCGAAGCCGGTCGGCGCCTGACTGCGTTGCTGCGCCGCACTAGCGGCGACGAGCCGGGATCACCCGATATGGGCAATCCCCTGTTCAACGCATACACTCGCCTGACGTGGCTGCATTTCAACGTAGGCGACTTCAAGAATTCCCGCGCGGTATGCGAAGAAATCGCGGAAATCTGGCCGAATTGCGCGTTCTATCTCGAACTGCGGGCGATGATGTCGATCCGGGAGCGTAACTGGCAGGATGCGCTCGACTCCGCGCGTACCTACAATTACCTGTTCCCACACTACCCGCGTGGCATTGAACTCGAATACGAAGCATTGCTTGGCGCCCGAGAATTCAATGCTGCAGCAGATCTGCTTACTCGCGAAGATCTCGCAATGCGCTTCCCCGAGTGGACTAGCCGATTCGCAGCGTGGCGCGACGCGGTTCGCTCCATTCGCTCTCCTGTACAGCCTGCCGATACCCGTCTCGTGCTGGACGTGACGAGCCTCGCAACCGTTGTTGCCGCATCTGCTGCACCCGGCGGGATTGAGCGCACGATCGTCGAAGTCGTACTGGAATTGT
Source organism: Burkholderia sp. BCC0397 (assembly GCF_902832865.1). Taxonomy (NCBI): domain Bacteria; kingdom Pseudomonadati; phylum Pseudomonadota; class Betaproteobacteria; order Burkholderiales; family Burkholderiaceae; genus Burkholderia; species Burkholderia sp. BCC0397. Next base: position 601,910 of record NZ_CADFDL010000003.1, read on the forward strand.
TCGAGAGCTGGAAGGGCAACCTTGTACTCGTGAATTGGAAAACGATCGCCGTCGAAGTCGACCAGACGGATTTCACGTCGGCTATCTTCCCATCGAGCTTCGGCGAAACATCACAGCAAAAAGTCAATCCGTTCGTCCAGCGTACCCTCACGAAGGGAGAGAAAGCGTTCGAATCGAGCCCGCACGATATCGTCGTTATTCTCGGCTCGGCTTGGCACTACGATGCAAATAACGCGATTCTCAACGAATACAAGCGAGCCGGATCGCGTGTCGCAATATACATCCACGATCTGTTGCAGCTGTACTATCCAACGCTCGTCAGCGAAAAATGGGCGGCCATTTTCCGCTACTGGATTGGGCCTGCCCTCGACCAGGCTGATCTGGTGATGGTCAACTCAAACCACTCCGGACGAGAAATTCAGCAGTTCTGCGCCGAAACCGGCCGCCAGCCGATCGAAACCATCAAGGTCGAACTCGGCGACGATTATCGTTGCCTGCCGCGGAAACAACGTGTCGACGAGGCAAAAGTCGCGTCCGTTCTTCGTCTCGCGAAAAGTGCTGGCTACGCCATGTTCGTGTCAGCACTTGGCAAACGCAAGAATCACGGATTCCTCGTCCGCGCGTGGGACAGACTGCGCAAGATGAGCGGTGAGGATTGTCCGACGCTCGTGTTCGTCGGCTCGCCAGGCGATGGTATGACCGCAATCGAGGCAGAACTTCGCGCAACGCAATATGCCGGTGGCAAGGTTGTCCTCTTGCACAATGTCGATGATGCGAGTCTGGACAAGCTCTACGATAATTGCTTATTCACCGTGTTCCCAAGTCTGTGCGAAGGTTGGGGGTTACCTATTGCTGAAGCCTTGTCTCACGGGAAAGTTTGTCTCGCATCGGCGACAACATCAATGCCGGAAGTCGGTGGAGATTGCGCGGACTATTTCTCACCGACCGACGAAGATGCATTCATTGCTCTGGTGACCCAATATGTCTACGATCATTTGAAGCGCACCGAGCGCGAAGCGTATATCCGCGAGCACTACCAACGTCGGAAATGGAGCGCCACGACCGAGCATATCGTCTCGTTAGTCGATGCGCGCCTGCTTGCATCGGGCGGCAAGCCGGTCCTGCCAATTCCGAGAACAACTCAAATTGCAGGCATCATTCAGGTATGCGCGAGCTACGGAAAACAATGCGGTATCGCTAGCTACACATCGCACGTCGCAGCCGCAATGCGGGGACAAGGTAGGGACGCCGTGATCGTACGCGGGGTCGATGAATGTGAGCCGTATCTGGCGACGGGTCGCTACGGCTATGTATTCGTGCAGCATGAATACGGGCTGTATGATTCCTTCAATCCGTCTCTTGCCGGACCAGATACGACTGGAGAATTGATCGAGCGACTCGAAGACTACGCAGAGCGTTACCCGAACGTCAGATCTGCTGTCGTGATGCACACGATTGACATGAATAAGCCCGATCTACGTGAGCGCAGTCAAATGTTGTTTAACTCGACTATTCCTGTCGTTACTCTGAGCAGTGCCGCTGCACGCAATACCCGGGCAATATTCGTTGAGCACGGCATTCATGTGGCGTCACCGATCGTTCCAGTTGAAGCCTCCGCCCGTGCTGAAGCAAATGCTCTAACCGTATCGTCCTTCGGCTTCCTGTCCCCTCATAAACGCATTGATCGGATTCTCCAGGCGTGTGTCGAGTCGAATAGTCGTCTTGTCGCCAACTTCGCATGTGATTCCGCTGAGCGGGCACAGCGAGCTCGAGAATTGGTCGCGAGTATGGGTGTTGCCGGCAAGGTCACTTTTGACTTCCAAACCGACGAGGAAATTCTCGCAACGTTGCGCTCGGGGGATGTCGTGTATTTCCCGCAAGGCCCGATTTCTTATTGGGCAACTACCGGCTCCGCTCGTGTCGCGATGACGGCCGACCGGCCGGTCGTCACCTCCCCGGAAGACCAGTTCGAGGACATGGCCCCAGGCGTCGTTTTTGCGACCGATGCCGATTTGCCGACCGTTCTTCGCAGATTGTCGAATCCAACCTACTATGCGCAAGTTCTTGGCCGGTTAAGGGCGTTTCGTGACGAAAACACGATTGATGCGGTCTATCGCGACGCCTTGGCTGTGTTGAATACTGAAAATCGTGCCGGTCGCATTCCGAGTGCAGGATCTGCAATCAACGTATCAGATCTACTCGCGCTCCCGGTACGCACTGCGGTAAAGGCGCTCTATACGTCTCAGTTCGATCGGCAACCCACGTCGACCGAACTCGAATCGTTCGAAGCTACGGAAGGCGCATCCGACGATATTCGACTAGCGGCGATTTTTGGTGCTGCTTGCAATGCGCTCACGCAGGGACGCTCACTTGATCTCGCAGTTGATCCCACTCATGCAGCTCTGCTCGCGAGCTCCGAACTCTCCGCTATAGACGGCAACCGACTCGTCAGCGCACTTTCGCTACTGTTACTCGACCAAGCTGACTTCATTGATACGGCTATGCTGTCCATCGCCAAGCGTCGTCCGTCCGATTTCGAACGCACGGAGCTGGATGCTATGCCTACCGATGACATCGCGGCACGAATGTCTGTTTTGCGCGCAATCGTACGTATTGCAAATAAGACACGCGCAACCCGCAGTGCAGTCGGCGACTTGCAAGCGCATCTGTATCTCCAGGCGCCGGTTCCCGGTCAAATCCAGCATTCGCGACGCCGTTATCATCTGTCGGAATTGTGTACGTATCCTGCTGTCTATCGTGCGATCGCGGTTTATCGCAAGCTCTTCAAACGCGACCCGTCACTTGAGGAGCATCTTGCGTTGTCGTCGCTCGACTCATATGAAGCTATCGATCGAATCAGTCAGTTGGCGACTACGGCTGATGCAATTCATGTGGTCGATAACATCCCCGATCGCGCTGGCTGGTTGACGACAATGCAGCGTGTACGGTCTATGCTCGAGGAAATTGGCGATACAGAGGCCGACGAAATGACCGGCGAGAACCTCTGCTCGCTCGAGAAGCGACGATTGTCGCGTGCATTCCCGAGCTTTGTACTGCTCACCTGAACCTCCATCGTGCGCGCGAATCCATCGCGCGCACGATGTTGATCATGGGCGATTCAATCCTGGGCACAGAAGATACTCCGTGTCCGAAGACAATATTTCCGCGAACCAGCCACATCGCGCTGCTTTGCTACTACTGGTGCCTCCCGCGAAATATGAATTGCGATCGCACCGCTCCATTTCTATGAAGCTGATTCTCCACATTGGCACAGAGAAGACGGGAAGTTCTTCACTGCAACTCACGCTAGCACACCAACGAGACCGCCTCGCTGCTCAAGGCGTGTGGTACTCGCGAGTGCTAGGCGAATACGCTCATCGCAAGCTGTCGCTCTATGGGAGGGACCCGCTACATGTGATGACGGACGACCGACTTACCGCATTCGGCGTGCAAAATTCGCAACAGTACGCATCGCTTTGCGCGTCAATTGAAAGCGATCTAGAGAGCGACGTCGAAGCAGCCCTCGCCCGTAACTGCCGATACTTTGTCGTCAGTTGCGAATATTTCAGTAGCTTGTATCGCAATACAGATGAAACGACTCGACTTGCCGATATGCTATATCGGCATTTTGACGAAATCGAGATCGTTTGCTTTATTCGACCTCAGCTCGACGTGCTGATTTCCCGAGTATCAACACTCGCCTGCGATGGGATCGAAATCGATGAATCGATGATCCACGATCTCGCCGAAGACGAACAGTATTTCAATTTCGACCTCCTGCTTGATCGATGGGCAAATAGTTTCGGTCGAGAAGCTATTAAACCCGTTCCTTATAAGCGGAATCGCGATACGCTCGCATATCTCGCGGACACGATCGGCATTCAGATTGAATCGATTGGACTCGAACGCATCAACCAGTCTATTGACGTCGAATCGATTGCACTGCTGAACGCGACTCGCCTATCGGGTAGCACGCTCGAATCGGTCGCTACTTATCTCAAGGACTTCGGCGCCACAAACAAGCTCAGTTTGTCGCACTCCGGTCAAGAGAGGCTGCAATTAAAATTCGAAGCGAGCAACTTGGCACTTTGTTCGAAATGGCCGACGATCGCACCGGAGGACCTGCAACCAAACGATGTGGCGAACAATGATGCCGGAAATCTCCATTTACTCACTGCAGCAGATCGATTCGCACCGCAGCTTCGCTACGTGCTCGAACGCTTTCAGACCGAAACGGCTTCACGCACTCGCCGGCATACCTTCGTCCGTGCATACGACCTCACGCTAGCCATTCCGGAAGGGCACTTTGCAGCCCGCTATCTTCAAGACGGGGGACTCTTTCGACCGCGATTTATTCCCGTGTTCGAGCGATTGCTGCAGAACGGTCACGTGGTCATCGACGTTGGCGCCAATATCGGTTTCTTCAGTTTGCTTGCGGCACGACGCGTTGGGCCGACCGGGCGAATCATCGCCTTTGACCCGAGTGCCAAGGCGCTCTCCGCACTGTTACACGCATCCGGTATCAACAATCTGCCCAATATCGAGGTGCACAACGCCGCGTTGTACGAGCGATTCGAGACGTTGGCAATCGTCCACAACCTAGCATCGACCAACTGTGTCGTAAAGCCAGTTCACGCAATACCGAGTCATTCGATTGACTACTCACAACTCGATCTCGTTTCCGCAATGCCGGCCGACGCTGCGCTCTACGATCTCACACGCTGCGATCTCGTGAAAGTCGCAGTAGGTGGCAACGAACTTCCCGTCATGCGCGGTGCGCGAAGATTACTCGATCGATTTAAACCTGTCGTCTTGTCGGAGTATTCCCCTGCTTATCAAGCCGACGTCTCGGACGCTACGCCTGATGCCTACTGGCAAGTTTTCGCCGAACTCGGTTACCGCTGCCATCTAATCGGCGCGGAGGGTCAATATGAAACCATGGCGGATTTATCGCAATTGCTCGAACGTTACGATGCGGAAGAACGAGCGTGTGGAGGCGTGACTCACCTTGAGCTTTGCTTCGACCATCCAGCCTCGTCATTGCGACTCGTCGAATAAACGTCAGTATGCGCATGACGCTTAGAGATCCGCTTCCGTTGTCGTCGCCTCGAGTTCCGAGGCTTCCCGCTGGCGTCCTGCGGCAACGAGTTTCGTACTAAGCTGGGAACCAATTGACTGAATCCAGTTCTTATCGAAACGATGCACATGCGCAAAATGCTGGAACAAACCTATCGTCCACGATCCATGGCGTTCGGCGCTGGCCAAGAGCAGCGACCGAGCGTAATGCTGAGACCCGTTGCGAATATCCGCGCGCAGTTGGCGCACCGAAATCGGCGCACCTTCGATTAGATCGCGAATCAACGTGCTGAGCCGGCGACATTCGAATAGTGCAGTTGCACTGGGATGCCCCGAAAAAGGCAGTGCGATATCGTCGTGATTCGGGAACACAAATTTCAGGCACTCTACATGGCGTCGATCAGACGCCATCCTTGAGTCGTAAATGAAGTACGCGTGCTGCCGGAAAGGTTCACGCCACCTATGCGAATAGCCCATACGATGACGCACGTCGCGCCATCGATCCTCGAATGATGTATCTGCCGGCCTCGGAGAGTATTGCGGACTGATTGCAATAACTTTATCCACACCGAGCGCCTGAGCAAAATACAACGCAGCGTACGCCCCCATACTCGAACCATACGAAATACGTCGACTATACCCTTTGAGCAACGTACGACAGTAATGCTCGACCATACCGGTAGTGATGTCCTGATACCAAATATTGCGCTTCGGTTTAAAGCACAGTACGTCCAACCCTAGGGATGAGAAGTAATCTTCCCCGAATCCCGGTCTCTCGAAGCCAACATAATCAAACGGCTGGAACGTAACAATAATGGTATCTGAACCAACAGACGTTAGTTCGGCAATCGTCTCTTCATTATCAAAAATCACTCGTTTGCGGCGCTGGCTATTAGCTTCCGTAGACACGAGCTTTGTCACGCTAATCCGGTCAATAGCCACCGTCGAGTGTGCGTCAACATGTGTGCGAATTTCGAGATCTTGACAAGGCACGTCGAGAGTGAAAATCAGGTTCCGAACCAACCCTCGACCTGACGTGCTCGCTTCGATTTGGGCCACCACGTGCTTTCCAAGATCGACGGTCACCTCGACAAGACATATGCCACCATCGGCGATCGCCCCCTCACCGTCAATATCGACGCGATATCGCCCCTTTTCCAAGGCTAAATACGGCCCGTAGGTCAACCAACCCGCGGCGCCTGATGAGACGAGCCGACCGCCTTTAAAGGTACCAACGACCGACATGATCTGTTGTTCAGCCGCCGGCAATGAGCAAATCGTCTCGGTAGCCAACACAGGCGTGGTTGTGGTTGCGATCCCATTCGGCTCGCCCGATCGATTACCACCGAACAACTTTGCCGCTCGCCTCAAAAACATCATTGACATCTTGCCTCTATCGAAATATCTCGAAACGACCGCTCGCTCGGGCCGATATGAACATTAAGGCAATATGCGGTTATACATTGCCTGCAGGCGATCGGTATAGGCTGCTGAATCGAACATTTGAGCACGTGCGGCTCCACTTACTGAGAGCTGAACTCGCAACTCAGCGTCCTGTTCAAGCTGACGCAAGCCATGAGCAATCGAGTTCACGTCGTAAGGATCGACAATTACGCTAGCGTCTCCAGCGATTTCCGGCAGCGAACCGCCTGTCGAACATAACGTAGGTGTACCAAGCTGCATGGCTTCGAGGATCGGTAGGCCAAACCCCTCGTATAGCGACGGAAACACCACCGCCTTGGCCGCGCGAATAAGGCTGATCAGGAATGAGCGCGGCGTGTAGTCGAACACATGAATTCGACGCTTCAAATCGGGGCGCTGCTTCAGCATCGCGTTAATGAGCTTCATTTCCTCGTCGGCCTTCCAGGCCAGCGAACCAACAATGACCAGTTGCGTGTTCAATCGCGCAGAGAGAAACGCCTCGACCAGACGCCCAACATTCTTCTTCGGCTCAATTGCACCGAAGAACAAGAAATAACTTCGGGGCTCCAGTCCAAAAATCCCCTCGACCTCAAGTTCAGCGTCGTGCAGACTCTTGTCAGCGGCTACGTCGCTTGTATCAACGGCCTGATAGGTGTTGCTGATGTGTTGCTCTGATGTACCGAACAATTCAATAATATCTGTCTTGGAACGCTCCGATACCGTGCAGATGTGAGCACTCGTTTCGAGACAAGACTTGATCAATCGGTAGTAATAGCGCTTATTGTCGAGAGTGGTATACGGCAACCGCAGCGGTACCAGGTCGTGAATCGTATAGATGTTAGGCACACCTTCTACGCGAATAGGTAGTGGGTATGTCCAATGCATCACGTCCGGTTTTTGTGGAAGACGAATCGTGAGGAACTTCCCATAGCGCCGGAAATGCGCCCTCGCAACAGAGAAGAGATCCGTCACATTCCAGATGTCGGACTCTCTCGGTAACCGCTCCGCAAAGCGGGCAGTCTCTACCTTCCCAGAGACTGATATGGAACTAGCCTCATAGCCGAACGGAGCCGAAAGTGTCGACTTTACGTAAGACACGGCAGTCGAGAGCAGCTTGCGATTCGGCGTTGTTCCGCCAAGATAGTCGAAGAATGAAATCTCGCGCAGCAACGGGAGCAGTTTCGGCGAAATGGGGGCGCCATACAGTGTCTGGGTGCGCCCCCCCATCTGACTCACGTGATTCGCGAGATTGCGCGCATAGGTGGCGACGCCCGTTCCGCGTTGAAGCGCAAGATTGTGTCCGTCGATAGCAACAACTTTATTCATTGAAACGGGTCACAATGTAGATATCTTGATCAGATGGCCAGCGCATGGGCCGCTCGACCGTACATAGCGACGGCCGACATCCGGCGCGATGGGCGTACACCACTATTTGAAATTTTGGACGCCGGTGACGACCGGATAGGCGACCGAAAACACAAGATTCAGCACCTTTTGAATTTCGGTAACTGGTGCATTCGAGACGTAGAGCAGATCCTTGTTATCCACCATGAAACTCTGTGCGACGAAGAAGGCATTCGGATCGCGCAAGTTCACTCGATAAATAACTGGGACCTTGCCGTTGGCCGTAGTTCGGACAGGTGAATTGGGCCATGTAATCGCATTCTGGTCTTCCAGTCGAAAAATAAACACGCCCTGTGCATCCGAACGCGAATCCTCCAATCCTCCAGCCCTCGCCAACGCTTGCGCCAGTGTGATTCCCTGCGCCTCGAAGTTAATTTCTTGATTCTTGCCGGTAGCCCCAAGCGCCGTAAAGCTATAGGGCTGATATAGCGCTGTCACGACATCGCCGGCTCGCAACACGACGTTTTGGCGAGGATCTCGGATGATCGCTTCCAGCGGCTGCGAAACGACGGTGGTACCCCGCGTAACCTGTATCGTCACTTTATTGATCGACTCGCGCACCCCCCCTGCGGTCGCCAACGCGTCAAGTAGGCGCTCACCGCGCGCCGTCAGCTGCATCCTGTTGCTGGCAGCGACATCGCCGACGATGGTCACATACGACGTCACATTCTTGGCCAGTTTGACAAGAACTTGCGGGTCGTGAGCCATGCCGCGTAGCCTTGTAGCGATACGCTCCTGCAATTGTGAGGGCGTACTGCCGGCCGCCTTGACCGCGCCGACAAAAGGCACATTTATATTGCCATCAGCGTCGATCATCTGATCCGGCAGGACCGTAACCCGCGTGCCATTCACGCCACTAGCCGACTCAACCTGCTGGCCCGCACCGAACAAAGCCGCGGGCGGCGCCTCCCAAATCGACACAGAGACGGTATCGCCAGTCCCGAGTTGCTGCTGGAATTCTGTCCCTCCACCAAGTGTCGAAAAAAAGTCAGCTTGCTTGCGATCTGCATACAGCTGGCGTGCAACTTCATCCGTTACATCGACGATCTGAATGCCGGAAGCGTTATTCCGGGCCTGCCCGGCACTATCGATCTGAGCTCTACTTGGCCCCGACGTCGGAATTGCAGAACAGCCGGCAAGCCACACGGCGCCGCAGCAGAGCAATCGCCCACCGATACCTCGAAACAAATGCAGCATTTTTGACACACGAGATTGAGTTCGGCGCAAATTGTCTCACGTAGTCCATTAGAATGAAGCGCAGAAGCAAAAAAACCACGCTCGAAGCGCGGACGCGTCTCGATCGACTAGCACACAAATGTAACAGCAGTGTTGAATATCTTCCTCGACGTCTCCCGCCTCATGACGCGCTTGTACGACGGACTGCGCCCCACCGGGGTCGATCGCGTCGGGTTAGCTTACATCCAGCGCTACGGAGCAAACGCGCGTGCCGTGCTGAGTGAGCGGGGCTTCTGTTCCATTTTGTCCGCCGCGGATACGCGTGAGACGTTCGACCTACTACTTTCTCCATCGAAAATCGACCGCTGGGCAATACGCAAAATTGTAGCGCGTGCATGCGTGCAGAGCGTCTCGAGACGGCCAACGAACGGCGGCATATTGCTTCATACCAGTCACAACGGCATGGAATATGGACGTTACTATGACGCTCTGGCGCGTCGAAATATTCGTCCCGTCTTCTTGATTCACGATTTGATTCCCGTAACTCACGCGGAATTTTGTCGCCCTGGAGTCGACGCTCTGCATCGCCATAGGATCGATACTGCGCTGCGACGTGCCGCTGGACTAATCGCGAACTCCAATGCCACCTTTGAGAGCCTTTTAACGGAGGCAGCAAGAGCGGGGATAACAACACCTCCACCCACTGTAGTCGCGCGCCTTGCGCCGGGCCCCGTAGAGCGCTTGTCATCGCCGCCCCCCATCGATGAGCCGTATTTCGTGATGCTCGGCACGATCGAGCCTCGCAAGAACCACTGGTTCATTCTTCATGTCTGGCGGCGCCTTGCTGAACAGATGGGTGACAACGCGCCCAAACTTGTCATTATCGGTCGACGCGGCTGGGAATGCGAAAACGTTATAGATATGCTTGAACGCTGTGAGCCGTTGCGCCGAGTAGTCATCGAAGAGTCGGATTGCAGCGATATGCAACTCAACGCGTGGCTGCAGCACGCGCGCGCGTTGTTGTTTCCTTCTTTCGTCGAAGGTTACGGTATGCCGCTTGTGGAAGCTTTGGGCCTTGGTGTACCGGTAATCGCAAGTGACTTGCCTGTATTTCACGAAATTGCATCTGATTTCCCCACTTATCTCGATCCGCTCGATGGACCGGCTTGGTATGCAAATATCCGCGCCTATATGGAATATGGCAGCCCCGAGCGTCACCGTCAGATTCAAAGAATTGCTAGCTTCCGCACGCCGACATGGAACGAACATTTCGAGCAAGTTGATGACTTTCTCGATGCGTTACATTAAATGACGCCTCCATCACACTCCTATCCCACGCCGACGACCGCTCGCGAATTCGATGTGCGTTCGATAGCTCGTGGCAGACGACTGATCGGATGGATGACCGGTAAGTCGCCGCTGATCTGGGTAGACACGTTGGTGGGTCGCATTGTGGCTCGCTTGGCACTCGTCGTCGGAGCCGCCATGCAGCCGACATATCCCGGACCGATACTTGGGCACCGCAAGCAACATGCACCGCCGCTTTCCTGGTTTGCGTGCTCTGGCGACTACATCTCTCGCGGCGGACTCGTTGCTGCGCTAGAGTCGCGATTTATGCGCTCGTCCGATACCACGTCAAACGAGCACATAGACGATGCGATTGCACGCGTTCTCTCTACAGATGCTCTACATATCCGTGATCGCATCGCCGCACTGCCGCAGCAATGGCACGCCTTACGTGCCACCCCACGAGTCGTTTTACTGGACGAGCGTGCGACGACTCACACTGACTACTGTACGTCGCATGTCACCCGAAGTGCAGCATTCACGGAGATGGTGGCCACCGCAAGTTGCTCCCATCCCGGCGCTCAATTCTGGCTATTGAGATCGGCAGACTCCGGCTACGGCACCTGGCTGTCAACCCAAACGACACTGCCTCCGAATACGACCTTGCTCGAAGTCGACCACTCACTATACGAAATGCTCGACCGAATAGATGCGCTATATGTCGTCGGTGCCTCGGAAGGTATGGCCGCTCTATTGGCAGGCATTTCAACTCACGTATTTGGAACTCCTTATTATGCGGGCTGGGGCCTCACTCGCGACTATGCGAGGATGCCGGAACGTACAGCGCGACCCACGCGCAACACGTTCTTCCACGTAGTGTTTCAACAGCTTGCCGGTTATCTCGATTCGAGCACCGGTCAGCCTGGTTCGCTGGACACGGCGCTGGATAGTGTCGCCCTGCAGCACTCAGTCGCTACCCGCTTCGCCGACTTGACGGCGGTCGCCGCAATACGCTTTCAGTGGTGGAAGCGCCCATATGCCGCTCCTTACCTGCGTGCCGGCGGCTGCAACTTACGGTGGGTTGGAAAAACCGGTGACGTCGGCTCCGACGAGACCGCTGCCGTTTGGGGCGGCCGCGCAGCAGACGGTTTGCCCGCCGGCACTCGCGTGGTTCGTATAGAGGACGGCTTTCTGCACTCGGCGGGCTTAGGCTCAGACATGTCTGCGCCGTATAGTCAGGTGCTCGATTTTCAGGGAATCTACTTCGACGCCACCCGGCCGAGCGATTTGACCACGATACTCAATACGGCGAAATTCGACGAACAGGAACTCGAACGCGCAGCAGCGCTGCGTCACGCTATCGTGCGATCCGGGCTGACCAAATACAATCTTGGCCGGCGCGCTCCCACCTGGCGAGCCCCTTTCGGACGACGTATTGCATTGGTTGCCGGCCAGGTTGCAGACGACGCTTCAATCCGATTGGGAACCGGAAGTATCGCAACAACCGAGGCTTTGCTTAAGGAGGTGCGCTCGCGCTATCCCGACGCGTTCATCGTATATAAGCCGCACCCTGACGTGATGTCCGGAAACAGGCACGGTGTCATCGATGGCGCGAGACTCGCTGACATCGTCGACGACCAAGCTGACCTCGTATCGCTCGTCAACGCAGTTGACGAAGTCCATACGCTATCTTCATTGACCGGCTTCGAAGCATTGTTACATGGTAGAGAAGTTCACACCTATGGCCTGCCGTTCTATGCAGGCTGGGGATTAACCCACGACGCGCTTCGTCAGCCCTGGAGAGCCCGCACGCTGACGCTCGACATGCTGACAGCTGGCGTATTGCTCCGGTATCCAATTTATTGGGACTGGGACCTTGCATTATTCACCAGCCCCGAGGCGGTCGTTCTCCGGTTATCGCAGATGGCCAATCGCCCTCTTGGTGAAATTCGCAAGAACCGCAAACGCCCGTTCGTCAAAGCAGCACGCTGGACCCGCAATGTGCTTTGGCATGCGCTGTGGCACTGCCAGCGCCAACCTAACAGCAATTCCCGACCGAGGTAGCGCAGGCAGGCATCAAAGGCTTCCGACGACGCATTTCACCCTTTCCTCTATGTCAGTCGAAAACTGATGTCAGAGGTATTTCAACTAGAGGCATCCTATGATTTATCCGGTCATCCTATGCGGTGGTAGCGGCACTCGGCTCTGGCCGATGTCACGCGGTGGCTATCCCAAACAGTACCTGAAGCTCACGGGGAACGATACGCTCGTGCAGCAGACTGCGCTGCGCCTGTGCGGCATACCGGACGCGATTGCCCCAATCGTTGTCACGAACAACGAGCAACGCTTCTTGGTTGCGGAACAACTTCGACAGATCGGCGTCGTGCCGTCTTCGATCGTGCTGGAGCCGGTCGCTCGCAATACGGCACCGGCGATAGCGATCGCCGCGCTGCTGGCCCAGCAGAGCAACCCTGATGCACTGTTGCTAGTACTGCCGTCCGACCATGTCATTCAGAACGAAGCGGCCTTTGTAGCGACAACCGCAGAAGCGGCAACGATTGCCAAGCAGGGGCACCTCGTCACCTTCGGCATCAAACCAGCCGAGCCGCACACAGGTTATGGCTATATCCGTCGCGGCCTGCCCGTCGCCGACGGTATTTCGGCGTTTCAAGTCGACACGTTCGTCGAAAAACCCGACGCCCCGACGGCCGAGCGCTTCCTCAGCGACGGCAATTACTACTGGAACAGCGGCATGTTCATGCTGAAGGCGTCCACGTACATGGAGGAATTGCATCGCCATGCACCGGAGATCGCCCGCCACGCAGAACTTGCGTTCGAATCCGCCAAGCGGGACAACGACTTCCTCCGTCTCGACGCCGAAGCATTCGCAGCCTGTCCCAACGTCTCGATCGACTATGCGGTGATGGAAAAGACCGAACGTGCGGCTGTTGTTGAAGCCGCCGACCTCGGCTGGAACGACATCGGGTCGTGGAGCGCACTCGCGGACATTGCGGACGCCGACGATCAAGGCAACGCGCTGATCGGCGACATCTTCACCGACTCGGTGAAGAACTCATATATCCGCGCCGAACACCGCATGGTTGCCGCCCTCGGCCTCGACAACATCGTGATCGTGGAAACGGCCGACGCCGTGCTCGTCGCGCATCGCGACAAGGCCCAGGACGTCAAGAAAATCGTCGAATGGCTGAACGCCTCCGGCCGCCACGAATCGGTCACGCACCGCCGTGTCGTGCGCCCGTGGGGCTCGTACGAAGGCATCGACCAGGGCGACCGCTTCCAGGTCAAGCGCATCATCGTGAATCCCGGCGCGCAGCTGAGCCTGCAGATGCACCATCACCGCGCCGAACACTGGATCGTCGTGAAGGGCACGGCGATGGTCACGAACGGCGACAAGGAAATCATGCTGACCGAGAACCAGTCGACCTACATCCCGCTCGGCGCAACCCACCGACTGACGAACCCCGGCAAGATTCCGCTCGAACTGATCGAGGTCCAGTCGGGCGCGTATCTCGGCGAGGACGACATCGTCCGCTTCGAAGACACCTACGGACGCGCAGCGAAGTAAGCGACTCGACACCCGGCGCGCGCCACGACAGGCCGCGCCCCAAACGGGCAGCACGCACCCACGTCCTGCCCGTTTTTCATTACGTCAACCAATGTCAGCCCGGTTGCCCGCCCCTCACAGGTCAGGTTATAAAAGCGCCACCCATTCCGGTGCATGCGCCGCCCTTTTACCCCTTGACTTTGGAGAACGCATGATCGATCTCGCCACCGCCCAGCAATTCCTGATGACCCGCGGCCTCGACTTCGGCCTCAACCTCCTCGCCGCGATCGTCTTATGGTTCATCGGCCGCTGGGCGATCCGCATCGGTACCCGCCTGCTCGGCAAGGTCGTTCGCCGCAGCGGCAAGGTCGACCCGACGCTCACCGATTACCTGACCTCCGTCGTCGGCGTGCTGCTGACGATCCTGCTGATCCTCGCGATCCTGCAGATCTTCGGCGTGCAGACCACCTCGTTCGCCGCGTTGCTCGCCGGCCTCGGCCTCGCGATCGGTACCGCCTGGGGCGGCTTGCTCGCGCATTTCGCCGCCGGCGTATTCATGCAGGTGCTGCGCCCGTTCAAGATCGGCGACGTGATCAGCGCGGGCGGCGTCACGGGCACCGTGAAGGAGCTCGGCCTGTTCGGCACGACGATCATCACCGCCGACAACATCGTGACGATCGTCGGCAACAACAAGATCTTCTCGGACAACATCGCGAACTACAGCGCAACGTCGCATCGCCGTGTCGACCTGACCGCGAAAATCGCGAACAGCGTCGATGCCGTCGACGCGATCAACCGTCTGAAGGCGTCGATCCAGCAGATCCCGAACGTGCTGACCAACCCGGCACCGGACGTCGGCGTGCTGCAGTTCACGCCGGAAGGCCCGCTGCTGTTCGTGCGCCCGTCCACGCAGCCCGAAAACTACTGGCAGGTGTACTGCGACACCAACCGCGTGATCCTCGAAACGTTCCGCGACGCGCAGTACCCGACACCCGAAACACCGGTCGCGCATCGCAGCGCGTAACGCGCAACAGCCGCAACGGACGAAAAAAAGCGTGGCACTCGTGAACTGCACCCCAAAAGTTGGACACCGATCCAACCTTTGGGGTGTTTTTCATGACGAAGTACGACGAGCAATTCAAGCAACGGGTTGTCAACGCGTATCTGAGTGGCGATATTGGTTTTGACGCACTGGCAGCCCGTCACGCAATCCATCCCGGAATGCTGCAGCGTTGGGTTGCGGCGTATCGCGCGCATGGCCGTGCGGGACTGCAGAGCAAATACAGCAGCTACGACGCACAGTTCAAGCTGCGGGTGTTGCAGCACATGCGGCGCGATGAGCTGTCCCTGCGTGAAGTCTCGGCGCTGTATGACATTCGTGATGCGGGTAGCGTGGCCCGCTGGGCGCGTCTGTATGATGAGGGCGGTATAAACGCTTTGACGCCCCGGCCGCGAGGGCGCTCCCGAAAGATGGCCACATCACTTCCACCCAAACCTACCGAAGCCGGCGCACTGGACGAGCGCACGCGTGAGGAATTGCTCAAGGAAAACGAGTATCTGCGCGCGGAGGTGGCCTACCTAAAAAAGCTCGATGCGCTGCTGGCCAAGAAGCAGGCAGCGCAAAAGAAAAAACGCAAATAGTGCGCGAGCTCAGGCAGCATCATCCGGTAGCGGCACTGCTGAAGGTGGCCGGTTTGGCGCGCAGCACGTTCTATTACCAGCTCGGGACGCTGAACGCCGACGATTGCCGCGCCGATCTGAAGGCGAAGATCCGGGCGGTGTTCGAGCATCACAAGGGTCGCTACGGCTATCGACGCGTCACGGCTGCCATCCGGCAAGCCGGGCATCTCGTCAACCACAAGGCCGTGCAACGGCTGATGCAGCAATTGCAACTGAAGTCCCTGGTGCGCCCGAAGAAATACCGTTCCTGGCGAGGTGAGGTCGGTCAAGCCGCGCCCAATCTGCTGCAACGCCAGTTCAGTGCCACGCAAGCCAACCAGAAGTGGGTAACGGATGTGACGGAATTCAATGTCGGCGGCCAGAAGCTGTATCTGTCGCCGGTGATGGACCTGTACAACGGCGAGATCGTGGCTTACCAGATGGATCGACATCCGAGCTTCGAGTTGGTCAGCGGCATGCTGAAGAAGGCGCTGGCCAAACTCCGACGCAAGGACAAACCGTTATTGCATTCGGATCAAGGCTGGCAATACCGGATGCCGGCGTTTCGCCGGCAACTGAAGAAACGCAAACTGACCCAGAGCATGTCCCGCAAGGGCAACTGCCTCGACAATGCCGCGATGGAAAGCTTCTTCGGTACGCTCAAGTCCGAGTGCTACAAGGGACATCGTTTCACTTGCGTGGACCATTTGCGCGACACACCCGACCACTACATCCACTACTACAACCACGAACGCATCAAGCTCAAATTGAAAGGGCTGAGTCCGGTGCAATACAGAACTCAGCCCTCGGGCGCCCAGCCCTCTCTACTGTCCAACTTTGCGGGGTCAGTTCATCGCCACGCTTTTTTACTGCGCAGAACAGGAAGAAGCCCGCGCTCAGCGCCCGCCCGCCTTCGGCGTCCCATCCGACCGTCGCCCGCGCACGAGCTTCCACACCGCGCCCAGCGCGACCGGCACGATCGCCGCGCCGATCCCGACCAGCACGATCACGTTCAGGTACTGGCGGATGAACGGGATATTGCCGAAGAAATAGCCGAGCAGCACGAGCAGCAGCACCCAGAGCAGCGCGCCGAGCACGTTGAACAACTGAAAGCGCGCGACGCTCATCGACGACGCACCCGCGACGAACGGCGCAAACGTGCGCACGACCGGAATGAAGCGGGCGAGCACGATCGTCTTGCCGCCGTGCTTGTCGTAGAACGAGTGGGTCTTCTGCAGCGCGGCGCGATCGAGGAACCGCTCGAGCACCGGGATATGCGTATTGAACACCTTCGGGCCGACCCAGCGGCCGATCAGGTAGTTCACGGTGTTGCCGGCAATCGCCGCGACGAGCAGCAGCGCGATCAGCGCGCCGACGTTCATTTCGCCCGTCGCCGCGAACGCGCCGCCGATGAACAGCAGCGAATCGCCGGGCAGGAACGGGAACACGACGAGCCCCGTCTCGCAGAACACGATCAGGAACAGGACGAGATAGACCCATGCGCCGTACTGCCGGATGAAATCGCCGAGGAAAGCATCGATATGCAGGACAAGGTTGACGAAATGAAGCAGCGTATCCAAATGCAATTCCTCGAAGGCGATGGGGCCGGAACGGCCGGAACAGGCCAGAGATGGCCGAGGCGCCCGCCAGCCAAGGCGGCGCGCGCAACGGGGTGATGATACCGAAACTACCTTAAGGCTCCGTGAAAAAACGTAACGGCCGGCCGCCCCGGCACGCGTTCGCGGCCTCGCTATAATTCGGCCATGTCCGATATCACCGAAACGGCCGCGGGCGCCGCACCCGCCCCCGCCGCGCGCCCGCTGCGCGCGATCCAGCCCCTGCCCGACCAGTTGATCAGCCAGATCGCCGCCGGCGAGGTCGTCGAACGCCCGGCGTCGGTCGTCAAGGAACTGCTCGAGAACGCGATGGACGCGGGCGCGACGACGCTGCGCATCGTGCTGGAAGAAGGCGGCGTCAAGCGCATCTCGATCACCGACGATGGCTGCGGGATTCCGCCCGATGAACTGGCGCTCGCGCTGATGCGCCACGCGACCAGCAAGATCCGCTCGCTCGAGGAGCTCGAGGCGGTCGCGACGCTCGGGTTCCGCGGCGAAGCACTCGCGTCGATCGCATCGGTCGCCGAGATGTCGATCACGAGCCGGACGGCCGATGCCGCGCACGCGATGAAGATCGATGCGCACACAGGCGTGCTGTCGCCCGCCGCCGGCTCGATCGGCACGACGATCGAGGTACGCGAGCTGTACTTCAACACGCCCGCGCGGCGCAAGTTCCTGAAGAGCGAGCAGACGGAATTCGGCCACTGCCTGGAAATGATCCGCCGCGCGGCGCTCGCGCGGCCGGACGTCGCGATCTCGGTGCTGCACAACGGCAAGGCCGTCGAGCACTGGAATGCGACCGAGCCCGCGCAGCGCGTCGCGAAGATCCTCGGCGACAGCTTCGCGACCGCGCACCTGCCGCTCGACGAGCAGGCCGGCCCGCTCGCCGTGTACGGCTGCGCCGGCCTGCCGACCGCGAGCCGCGGGCGCGCCGATCAGCAGTATTTCTTCGTGAACGGCCGCTTCGTGCGCGACAAACTGCTGACGCACGCGGTGCGCGCGGCCTACGAGGACGTGCTGCATGGCGACCGTTACCCGTCGTACGTGCTGTTCCTCGACCTGCCGCCCGAAGCCGTCGACGTGAACGTGCATCCGTCGAAGATCGAAGTACGGTTCCGCGATTCGCGCTCGATCCACCAGTACGTGTTCCATGCGGTCCAGCGGGCGCTCGCGCGCCATGCGGGTGCGTCGCCGGAAACCACCGCGGGCGGCCATGCCGCGCATCTCGAACCCGCGCCGCGCGGGCCCGCATCGTTCCTCGACACGCCGCTCGGCCAGAGCCCGGGCGCCGCGACCGGCGGCAGCGGCGGCAGCGGCGGTATCGGCGGCAGCGGCTTCTCATCGCCGTCGTCATCCTCGTCGACCGGCAACACGTGGATGCGCCAGGCGCGGATGACGCAGGGCACGCTGCCCGTCGCGCAGCCGCTCGCGCTCTACGATGCGCTGTTCGGCCGCAAGGACAGCGGCGCGGGCACGCCGGACGGCACGACGCTCATCGCCCGCGATACGGCCGACGCGCCGGTCGCGCCGCTGCCGGGCTTCGCCGCGTCGCCGCTCGCCGCCAGCGCGCACGACGAGCAGCCGCTCGGCTTCGCGCTCGGCCAGATCCACGGCATCTACGTGCTTGCGCAGAATGCGTACGGCCTCGTGATCGTCGACATGCACGCGGCGCACGAGCGGATCCTGTACGAACAGTTCAAGAACGCGCTCGCCGACCGCACGGTCGCCGTGCAGTCGCTGCTGCTGCCGATCTCGATGACGGCCACACCGGTCGAGATCGGCACGGTCGAGGAGGAACGTGACACGCTCGAATCGCTCGGCTTCGACCTCGCGGTGCTGTCGCCGACGACGCTCGCGATCCGTGCGGTGCCGGCGCTGCTGAAGGATGCGGACCTGCAGTCGCTCGCGCGCGCGGTGCTCGCCGACCTGCACGCGTTCGGCGGTTCGCGCGTGCTCACCGAGCGCCAGCACGAGCTGCTCGGCACGCTCGCGTGCCATCACGCGGTGCGCGCAAACCGGCGCCTGACGCTCGACGAGATGAACGCGCTGCTGCGCCAGATGGAGGCGACCGAGCGCGCGGACCAGTGCAATCATGGCCGGCCGACCTGGTATCAGCTCACGCTGAACGATCTCGACCGTCTCTTCATGCGCGGGCAATGAGCGCTTCTTCGCAGTCCAGCCCGACGACGATCGCCTGCCTGCTCGGCCCCACCGCTTCCGGCAAGACGGCCGCGGCGCTGGCGCTCGCCGCGCGCCGCCCGATCGAGATCGTCAGCGTCGATTCGGCGCTCGTCTACCGCGACATGGATATCGGCACCGCGAAACCGTCGCGCGACGAACGCGCTAGCGTGCCGCATCACCTGATCGACATCATCGACCCGGCCGACGCGTATTCGGCCGCGGAATTCCGCGCGGACACGCTGCGGCTGATCGGCGAGATCGTCGCGCGCGGCCGCACGCCGCTGCTCGCGGGCGGCACGATGCTGTACTACAAGGCGCTGACGCAAGGGCTCAGCGACCTGCCGGGCGCCGACCCGGAGGTTCGCGCGGCACTCGACGCCGACGCCGCGCGCGACGGCTGGCCCGCGCTGCACGCGCGACTCGCGCAAGTCGATCCCGACACGGCCGCGCGGCTCGCGCCGAACGATTCGCAGCGGATCCAGCGCGCACTGGAAATCTTCATGCTGAGCGGGCAGCCGATGTCGGCGCTGCTCGCCGCGCCGCGCCGCACGGACGATGCGGCCGCCGCGTACCGCTTCGTACCGGTCGCGCTCGAGCCGTCGGACCGCGCGGTGCTGCACGCACGGATCGCGCAGCGCTTCGACGCAATGCTCGATGCGGGCTTCATCGACGAAGTCGAACGGCTGCGGCGCCGCGACGATCTCCATCCCGACCTGCCGTCGATGCGTTGCGTCGGCTACCGGCAGGCGTGGGAATTCCTCGACGGCGACACCGACTACCGGACGATGCGCGACAAGGGCATTTTCGCGACACGCCAGCTGTGCAAGCGCCAGATCACGTGGCTGCGCGCGATGCCGGAGCGGATCGTGGTCGACTGCATCGCGCCGGATGCGACGGCCCGCGCGCTCGACGCGCTCGAACGCGTCCTCGACGGCCGGACGCCGGGCTGACGCGTCAGCCCGCCCGACGCGCCGCGAGGCGCGCGCGGGCGCCGTCGACGATCCATGCGATGCCGCGCTCGAACGCCTCGTCGGCGCTGCGCTCGCGCAGTGCGGCCCAGCCTTTCGCGAACCGCGGATACTCGGCCGCGTCCGGCAGCAGCGCATCGGCGTCGCCGTCCGGCGCCGCCTGCTCTTCCAGCACCCATCCGACCACGAAGCGGCCGATCGCGACCATCACGTCGACCGCTTCGTCCGGCGTGAACCCCGCGTCGCCGAGCAGCGTGACCTTGCGTTCGATCGAGCTGAAATGCAGCGCGCGCGGCCGCGTGCCGGCGTGCAGGCGCGCACCGTCGCGATAGGCGAGCAGCGCGCGGCGAAAACTGCGCGCATTCTCCGCGAGCCATGCGTCCCATACGTCGCCCGGCTGCGGCAGCGACGCACCGTGACGCTCGAGCATGATCGCCTCGGCCATCGCGTCGAGCAGCTCGGCCTTGTTCCTGAAATGCCAGTACAGCGTCGGCGACTGCACGCCGAGCCGCTCGGCAAGCCGCCGCGTCGACAGCCCGTCGATCCCCACCTCATCCAGCAATTCGAGCGCCGCGCGCAATACCGTGTCGCGCGTCAGCCGCGCGCCTGTGTCCTTCATCTCTATCACCGATAGGGAAACTGTGGAATACTTCGCACTCTATCATCGATAGAGTGATGCTCTTGAATCCGTCCCTGATTGCCATCCTGGCCACGGTCCTGCTCGACGCGATCGGCGTCGGGATCGTGATGCCGATCCTGCCCGGGCTGCTGCGCTCGCTCGCCGCTGCGGGCAGCACCGACACCCACTACGGGATCCTGCTCGCGCTGTACGCGTTCGCGCAGTTCCTGTGCGCGCCGCTGCTCGGCGCGCTGAGCGACCGTTTCGGCCGCCGCCCGGTGCTGCTCGCATCGCTCGCGGGCGCCGCGCTTGACTATCTGCTGATGGCGCTCGCGCCGACGCTCGCGTGGCTTTACGTCGGGCGCCTGATCGCGGGTATCACCGGCGCGAACGTCGCGGTCGCGACCGCGTATGTGACCGACGTGACGGCCGAGCCGGACCGCGCACGGCGCTTCGGCCAGCTCGGCGCGATGATGGGCATCGGCTTCATCGCCGGCCCGCTGATCGGCGGGCTGCTCGGCGCGCTGCACCTGCGCGCGCCGTTCGTCGCGGCCGCGTTGCTCAACGCGCTGAATCTCGTGCTCGTGTGGCGTGTATTGCCGGAATCGCGGCCGCGTTCGGCCCGGGAAGGCCGGACGGTCGGCGCGCTCAACCCGTTCGCAAGCCTGCGCCGGCTGAGCGGCGCGCCCGCGCTCGCGCCGCTGGTCGGTATCTACGTGATCGTGGCACTCGTGTCGCAGGCGCCCGCTACGCTGTGGATCCTGTATGGCCAGGAACATTTCGGCTGGTCGACGCCGGTCGCCGGGCTGTCGCTCGCCGGCTACGGCGCGTGCCACGCGCTCGCGCAGGCGTTCGCGATCGGGCCGCTGATCGCGCGGCTCGGCGAGCGGCGCGCGCTCGCGCTGGGTCTTGCAGGCGATGCGCTCGGGCTGGCGGTCATCGCGTTCGCGACCGCCGCATGGGTGCCGTTCGCGCTGCTGCCGCTGTTCGCGGCCGGCGGCATGACGCTGCCGGCGTTGCAGGCGATGCTCGCGCGGCAGGTCGACGATGCGCGCCAGGGCGAACTGCAGGGCACGCTGGCGAGCGTCGCGAGCCTGATCGGCATCGCGGGGCCGCTGGTCGTCACCGCGACTTACGCGGCGACGCGCGCGACCTGGCCGGGGCTCGTGTGGGCCGCCGCCGCGCTGCTGTACCTGCTCGTGCCGCCGCTGTTGGCCGGCGCGCGCCCGGCGAGCGCGCCGCGAGCGTCCGCGTAAGCGTCGGCATGCGCCGTCGCGCTCAGCCCGCGAGCGTGACGAGATTCGCGTCGCGCACGAGCTGCCAGCGGCCGTCGGTCTTGCGGAAGATCGTCAGCGTGTGGCCCGACCGGCGGATCGTGTCGCCGCCCGGCGGCGTCGCGTCGATCTCGATGAAATTGCGCATGTATGCCCAGTCGCCGATCACGCGCAGCTCGTCGATCCGGTAGCGGCCGTCGATCTTCGGCGCGTGTTCCGCGCCGGCGTTCGCGTCGCGCGACGCGGCCGCGAACGCCGCCTTGTCGAACGGCGGCTTGCCGGCCACCATGAAGATCGCGTCGTCGGCGATCAGGTCGAGCACGGTCGCCAGATCGCCGCGCCGGCTCGACACGAACCAGTTGTCCACGAGCTCGCGGATCGCACGTTCGTCTTCGGTCATCGTCGCCCCTCCTTCATCGGCGCGCGTCCGACCGCACGCGGCGCCCGAAAAAAAAAACCGCCCGGATCGATTCCGGGCGGCTTTCCGTGCTGCATTCTGCTGCTGCCGTGCGTCAGACCACGACCGTCTGCGCCTCGCCTTCGCGGGTCGCACGCACGGTGCCGATCTTCCACACCTGTTCGCCGGCGGCGGTCAGGTCGGCGATCGCTGCGTCGGCATCGGCCGCCGAGACGATCACGGCCATGCCGATCCCACAGTTGAACACGCGGTGCATTTCCGCGTCGGCGACGCCGCCGTGCTCCTGCAGCCACTTGAACAGCGGCGGCAGCGGCCATGCTTTCTGGTCGAGCTCGGCGGTGAGGCCTTCGCGCAGCACGCGCGGGATGTTCTCGACGAGACCGCCGCCCGTGATGTGCGCCATGCCCTTCACCGACAGCTTCTGCATCAGCGCGAGCAGCGGCTTCACGTAGATGCGCGTGGGCGCCATCAGCGCGTCGGCCAGCGAGCGACCGTGGAAATCGGCCGACAGATCGGGATTCGCGCGCTCGATGATCTTGCGCACGAGCGAGAAGCCGTTCGAGTGGATGCCGCTCGATGCGAGGCCCAGCACCACGTCGCCTTCGGCGATCGTGCTGCCGTCGATGATCTTGCTCTTCTCGACCGCGCCGACCGCGAAGCCGGCCAGGTCGTATTCGCCGTCCGGGTACATGCCCGGCATTTCGGCCGTTTCGCCGCCGATCAGCGCGCAGCCCGACAGTTCGCAGCCCTGCGCGATGCCCTTGACGACCGTTGCGGCGGTGTCGACGTCGAGCTTGCCGCACGCGAAGTAGTCGAGGAAGAACAGCGGCTCGGCACCCTGCACGAGGATGTCGTTCACGCTCATCGCGACGAGATCCTGGCCGACGGTGTCGTGTTTGTTCAGATGAAAGGCCAGCTTGAGCTTGGTGCCCACGCCGTCGGTGCCCGACACGAGCACGGGCTCCTTGTACTTCTTCGGCACTTCGAACAGCGCGCCGAACCCGCCGATGCCGCCGAGCACGCCGTCGCGCAGGGTTTTCTTCGCAAAAGGCTTGATCTTGTCGATGAGCGCGTCGCCTGCGTCGATGTCGACACCTGCGTCGCGATAGGACAGACCCTGAGCGTCGGGAGCGGATTTCGGAGGATTCATGGGGGAATGCAAGAAGGTCGGTAAAATGCGATTTTACCCGAAGCCGGCCCGTTGGCCGGAATTCCCAGCACCGAATCGTCAGGGATTGCATCTTGGTCGACACGTCCCCGTTTTCTTCGCTACGCGAGCCGCGCCGGAACCCGCGCGTCGCCGTGCGTGCGGCCGCGTGGTCGAGCACCGGAGCACTCCCCCGCGCGTGCCCGGCGTACGGCACGCGTTTTTTCAACCGACCCGCATTGTGACTGCTGTGTCCCGTCAACTGACGCTCGATCTCGGCACGCCGCCGCCCGCCACGTTCGACAACTTCATCATGAGCGACGAGAACGACGAGCTCGTCACGCGCCTGCAGAAGCTCGATCTCGCGCTCGCGGCCGGCCCCGTGCCGGACCGGTCGTTCTATATCTGGGGCGAGCCGGGCAGCGGCCGCACCCATCTGCTCCAAGCGCTCGTGAGCGACGCGTCGTACGGCTATGCGCGCTACCTGACGCCGCAGAGCCCGCTCGGCGCGTTCACGTTCGACCCGCGCATCGGCATCTATGCGATCGACGACTGCGACCGGATGAGCGACACGCAGCAGGTCGCGCTGTTCAACCTGTTCAACGAAGTGCGCGCGCACCCGTCGAGCGCGTTCGTCGCGGCGGGCCCGGCGGCGCCGCTCGCGCTCGACGTGCGCGAGGATCTGCGCACGCGCCTCGGCTGGGGGCTGGTGTTCCACCTGTCGCCGCCGTCCGATGCCGGCAAGATCGCCGTGCTCAAGCTCGCGGCGAAGGAGCGCGGGATCGCGCTCACCGACGACATCGCCGCGTACCTGCTGACCCATTTCCGCCGCGACATGCCGAGCCTGATGGCCTTGCTCGACGCGCTCGACCGCTTCTCGCTCGAGCAGAAACGCGCGGTCACGCTGCCGCTGCTGCGCCGGATGCTCGCGCGTCCCGGCGACGACATCACACCACCGGGCACCGGCCCGAACCGCTTCGAGTAAAATGCGCTTCCATGACTAATCTGGCACTCTTTGACCTCGACCACACGCTGATCCCGACCGATAGCGACCACGAATGGGGTCGCTTCATGGTGAAGCTCGGTATCGTCGACGCGGAAAGCTTCTCGCGTCAGAACGACCAGTTCTTCGCCGACTACAAGGCCGGCCAGCTCGACATCCACGCGTACCTCACGGCGATGCTCACGCCGCTCGCGAAGTATTCGCGTGCACAGCTCGCCGAGTGGCACGCGCAGTACATGCACGAGGTGATCCGGCCCGCGATGACACCCGCCGCACTCGAACTCGTGCGCGGGCACCTCGATGCGGGCGACCTGTGCTGCGTCGTGACGGCGACCAACGAATTCATCACGCGCCCGATCGCGACCGCGTTCGGCGTCGACACGCTGATCGCGTGCGAGGTCGAAACGACCGACGGGCATCCCGATTCGCCGTACACGGGCCGCCCGACCGGCACGCCGAGCTATCGCGAAGGCAAGATCGTGCGCACCGAAGCGTGGCTCGCGTCGCTCGGCAAGCACTGGGACGACTTCGAACACAGTTATTTCTACAGCGACTCGCACAACGACATCCCGTTGCTCGAGAAAGTCACCGACCCGATCGCGACCAACCCCGACGACACGCTGCGTGCGCATGCAAGCAACCGCGGCTGGCGCATCCTGGATCTCTTCTGAACGTCGTGATCAAAAAATTCATTCGCAAGCTGCTCGGGCAGGACGAAACCGAGCAAACGTCTCCCGCCGCGGCCCAGGCCGACGAAGCGGCCCCTGCTGCCCCGCGCGCCTCGAAGGGCGCCCGCGGCGGCGGCACGAAAAAACCGCGCAGCAACCATGAGCCGACCGTCGTGCCGGCCAGCGTGCACGGCATCAACCCGGCGCTGATCTCGAAGAACGCGGTGCGCGTGACCGATACGCTGCAGCAGGCGGGTTTTCGCGCGTTCATCGTCGGCGGCGCCGTGCGCGACCTGCTGCTCGGCATCGCGCCGAAGGACTTCGACGTCGCGACCGACGCGACGCCGACCGAGGTGCAGCGCCTGTTCCGCCGCGCGCGCCTGATCGGCCGCCGCTTCCAGATCGTCCACGTGCAGTTCGGCCAGGAACTGATCGAGGTATCGACGTTCCGCGCGCTGGTCGACGCGCCGCCCGAGGCGGCCGCGGCCGCCGCCGAGCCGCCGAGGCGCCTGAAGCGCGACGAACTCGATCGCCGCACGCACGCGGTCGATGCGAGCGGCCGCGTGCTGCGCGACAACGTGTGGGGCGAGCAGCACGAGGACGCCGCGCGCCGCGACTTCACGATCAACGCGATGTACTACGACCCGTCGACGCAGACGGTGCTCGACTATCACGACGGGATGGCCGACGTCCGCGCCCGCCTGTTGCGGATGATCGGCGATCCGGCCACCCGCTTCCGCGAGGATCCGGTGCGGATGCTGCGCGTCGTGCGCTTCGCGGCGAAGCTCGATTTCGAGATCGAACCGCATACGCGCGAGCCGATCAACGCGCTCGCCGACCTGATCAACAACGTGCCGGCCGCGCGCCTGTTCGACGAAATGCTGAAGCTGCTGCTGTCGGGCCACGCGCTCGCGTGCCTGCAGCGGCTGCGCAAGGAAGGCCTGCATCACGGGCTGCTGCCGCTGCTCGACGTCGTGCTCGAACAGCCGCAGGGCGAGAAGTTCATCACGCTCGCGCTGAACAACACCGACGCGCGCGTACGCGCCGGCAAGCCGGTGTCGCCGGGCTTCCTGTTCGCGACGCTGCTGTGGCACGACATGCGCCAGCGTTTCGAGCAATACACGGCCGCGGGCGAAATCCCGGTGCCGGCGCTCCATCGCGCGATGGACGACGTGCTCGACATGCAGACCGAGAAACTCGCGATCCACAAGCGTTATTCGGCCGACATGCGCGAGATCTGGGGCCTGCAGCTGCGCCTCGAGAAACGCTCGGGCCGCAGCGCGATGCGGCTGCTGGAACACCAAAGGTTTAGAGCGGGGTATGATTTCCTCCTGTTACGCTGCGAATCCGGCGAGCTCGATACGGAAGTCGGACAGTGGTGGACGGATTTCATCGAAGGCGACGCGGCCGCTCGCGAGGCATTGCTCACGCAAGGTGGCTCGAAGGAAAAATCGCCCCGCAAGCGGCGCCGCCGCGGCGGTGCGCGAAATCGCAATCCGGGTGAAGGTGCCGCCGAGCAGGCGCCGGATACCGCGGGCGGTACCGCGAGCGGTTCCGACGACTGACGCGTGCGCCGGCGAACGACGTAGGAAGTGATGCCATGACGGTTGCATATATCGGATTGGGGGCGAATCTCGGCGATGCGCGCCAGACCCTGAAGGACGCGGTGGTGTGCCTCGCGCAACAGCGCACCATCTCGATCCTCGGCAAGTCGAGCCTGTATCGCACGGCGCCGTTCGAAGCGGGCGGCGACGACTACTACAACTGCGTCGTCAAGCTCGACACGACGCTGTCGGCCCGCGAGCTGCTCGCGCTCTGCCAGAAGATCGAACATCACTTCGGCCGCGAACGCCCGTATCGCAACGCGCCGCGCACGCTCGACCTCGACATCCTGCTGTTCGGCGCCGATTCGATCGACGAACCCGACCTGATCGTCCCGCATCCACGCCTCACCGACCGTGCGTTCGCGCTCGTGCCGCTCGTCGAAATCGAGCCGGCGCTCGACATCCCCGCGCGCGGCCGTGCCGACGCCTTTCTCGCCGCCGTCGCGGATCAGCGCGTCGAAAAGGTGCAGACCTGCCAGTGCCTGATGCAGAAGGCGCTCGCTGCCGGCGACGACGCCGACAAGACCCGCTGCCGATGAATTCCACTCCCCTGACCGTCACCGCGCCCGACCTGCGCGCCCCGCACCGCTATCTCGTGATCGAAGGCCCGATCGGCGTCGGCAAGACGACGCTCGCGCGCCTGCTCGGCGAGCGCTGGTCGATGCAGGCGCTGCTCGAGCGCCCGCAGGACAACCCGTTCCTCGAACGCTTCTATCGCGACACCGCGCGCTACGCGCTGCCCGTGCAGCTGTCGTTCGCGCTGCAGCGCGCGCAGCAGGCGCGCGAGCTGATCGGCGCGCTCGACACGGGCCGCCCCGTGATCGCCGACTTCATGCCGCAGAAGAACGACATCTTCGCGCGGCTGAACCTGCCGGAAGACGAGTGGCAGCTGTATCGCTCGGTCGCCACGCACGTCGACGTGCCGCAGGCGCCGTCGCCCGATCTCGTCGTCTATCTGCAGGCCAGCCCCGAAGTGCTGTTCTCGCGCATCCAGAAGCGCGGGACGCCGATGGAACTGCAGATCAGCGACGCGTACCTGCGCTCGCTCGTCGACGCGTACAACGAATTCTTCTACCACTACGACCGCACGCCGGTGCTGACGGTCGCCGCCGAACACCTGAACCCGCTGGATTCCCCCGAAGATCTCGCCCTGCTGATCGAGCGCATCGAGACGATGCGCGGCCGCAAGGAATTCTTCGTCAAGGGCGAGACGACGCGCTGACGCGTCCCGCCTGTTGTTCCTCACCCATCGACCCGGATTTCCCCATGACCTATCTCCAGGAATCGAGCCGGCCTGCCGTGACGGTCCCCAAGCTGCAGGCAATGCGCGACGCCGGCGAGAAGATCGCGATGCTCACGTGCTACGACGCGAGCTTTTCCGCGCTGCTCGATCGTGCGGGCACCGACGTGCTGCTGATCGGCGATTCGCTCGGCAACGTGCTGCAGGGCCACACGACCACGCTGCCCGTGTCGCTCGACGACATCGCATACCATACCGCCTGTGTCGCACGGGCCCAGCCGCGCGCGCTCGTCGTCGCCGATCTGCCGTTCGGCACGTACGGGACGCCGGCCGACGCGTTCGCGAATTCGGTCAAGCTGATGCGCGCGGGCGCGCAGATGGTCAAGCTCGAAGGCGGCGAATGGCTCGCCGATACGATCCGCTTCCTCGTCGAACGCTCGGTGCCCGTCTGCGCGCACCTCGGCCTCACGCCGCAGTCGGTGCATGCGTTCGGCGGCTTCAAGGTCCAGGGCAAGACCGAAGCCGGCGCCGCTCAACTGCTGCGCGATGCGCGCGCGATCGAGGATGCCGGTGCGCAACTCGTCGTGCTCGAAGCCGTGCCGACGCTCGTCGCGTCCGAAGTCACGCACATGCTGAAGATTCCGACGATCGGCATCGGCGCGGGCGTCGACTGCTCGGGGCAGGTGCTCGTGCTGCACGACATGCTCGGCGTGTTCCCCGGCAAGCGGCCGCGTTTCGTGAAGGATTTCATGCAGGGGCAGCCGAACATTCAGGCGGCCGTCGAAGCCTACGTGAGCGCGGTGAAGGACCGGTCGTTCCCGGGTCCGGAACACTCGTTCTGACGTAACAGGCCGGATGTAAAAAAGCGCGGCACCCTTTGCGGAGCGCCGCGCTTTTCGTTGGGATGCCACGTTGCCGAAGGCCAGTGGCAGCGAGTGTTCGGACACACGGCCCGAATCGTCATCGCATCACTTCAATACCGCGTCGAGTGCGCCGCGCAATGCATTGGTCAGCAGCAGCGCTTGCGCCCGCGCCAGATCGTCGAGCGTGACGATGCGCTCCACCGCGCCGAATGCGGGATCATCGAGCAGCACGCCGCGCATCACGCCCGGCAGCACGCCGGACGCCAGCGGCGGCGTCACCCACTGGCCGTCGAGCTTCACGAACAGGTTCGAGCGCCCGCCTTCCGTCACCTCGCCGCGCTCGTTGACGAACAGCATGTCGAAACCGCCGAGCGCCTCCGCAGCCTGCCACGCACGGTCGTATTCGGCCCGGCGCGTGGTCTTGTGCAGCAGCAGCGCATCGCTCGCGCGGGTCGGCGCGAAGCCGTGCGCAGAGGCCAGCAGCACGCCGACCGGCCCCGCCGGCAGCGGCTTGAGCGGTGCCGCGACGATCTCGACCGTGCCGTCCTTCGCGAGTGAGAGCTTCATCCGGTACGGGCCATCGCCGTCGAGCGCAGCGCAACGCGCGTCGATCTCACGACGCAACGCATCGGCGTCGAAGCGAAAGCCGAACGCATCGGCGCTGCGCTGCAGCCGCGTGAGATGGCGATCGAGATGGCGGATCCCGTCCGCCTGCGTGGCGGCCGTCGTTTCGAACAGCTGGAAGCCAGGGTCGGCGTCCGTCAGGAATCGCGCTTTCAATTCGCACTCCGCATATTCGTCGGCCGCGACGCTGTCGAGCACGATGCCCGCGCCGACGCCCATCGTGCCGCGCCGCCGGCCGGCAGCGGCCGTTGCCGCGTCGCGCGTGGCGATCGTCGCGGCAGCATCGGCTGCGACCGCATCGAGCGTCAGCGTCCGGATCGCGACCGACAGGCAAAAATCGCCGCAACCGGCCGCGCCGGCGGGCGCCGCAGCGCCTGCCGACGCGGCCTCGTCCTTCGGCGCATCGAGCCAGCCGATCGCACCGGTATACAGCCCGCGCGGCGTCGACTCGATCGCATCGATCAATTCCATCGTCTTGTACTTCGGCGCACCGGTGATCGACCCGCACGGAAACAGCGCGCGCAGCATCTGCGCGAACGTCGTGCCGTCGCGCCAGCCGGCTTCGACCGTCGACGTCATCTGCCACACCGACGCATACGGCTCGACGGAGAACAGCGCCGGCACCTTGACGCTGCCCGTGCGCGCGATCCGCGACACGTCGTTGCGCAGCAGGTCGACGATCATCACGTTTTCCGCGCGGTTCTTCGGGTCACTTGCGAGGAACGCAGCGGCCGCCGCGTCTTCACGTGGGTCGGCCGAGCGCGGTGCGGTGCCTTTCATCGGCCGCGCGCGCAGCACGTCGCCATGCTTCTCGACGAACAGCTCCGGCGAGCACGACACGACCCATGCGCCGTCGGGCAGCGCGATCAGCGCGCCGTACCGCACCGGCTGGCGCGCGCGCAGCCGCCGGTACAGCGCGAGCGGCGTGCCGAACACGTCGAAATTCAGCCGGTACGTGTAGTTGACCTGATACGAATCGCCTGCGCGCAGCGCGTCGTGCACCGCGCCGATCGCCGCGTCGAACGCGTCGCACGACACGCTCTTCGCGACGTGCGCGACGCCCGCGATCGACGGCGTGCCGCCGCCGTCCTGCTGCGCGAGCCATGCGTCGACGTCGTCGCGCGACAGCCGCTCGCAGCGCGCATACAGCAAAAAGCGCAGCGGGGCATCGCCCGGCTGCGCCCGTTGCAGGTTGCGTCCGAATTCGTAATCGCCGACGACGACCGCATGCAGCCCGTCGCGCAGGTCCTGCACAAGCGCCGCGTCGATGGCGTCGAGCTGCGCCGGGTCCGTGCACACGCGTTCGCGCACGAAACCCGAATACAAACGACTCGACCGCGCGGACGCGGTCGAGTCGCAATCGTCCAAGAGCGCGAACGACGCGCTCTCGTTGCCTTCAGTCATGCCGTTACTCGAAGAAGCTCTTCACCCGGTCGAACCAGCTCTTGCTCTGCGGGCTGTGACGCGCGCCGCCCTCGGCCAGCGACTTCTCGAACTGCTTGAGCAGGTCGCGCTGGTGGTCGGTCAGCTTCACGGGCGTCTCGACCTGCACGTGCACGTACAGATCGCCCGCAATGCTCGAACGCAACCCCTTGATGCCCTTGCCGCGCAGGCGGAACGTCTTGCCCGACTGCGTGCCTTCCGGCACCGGGAACGACGCACGGCCGGCCAGCGTCGGCACCTCGATCTCGCCGCCGAGTGCGGCGGTCGTGAACGGAATCGGCATCTGGCAGTGGAGATCGTCGCCGTCGCGCTCGAACACCGCGTGCGGCTTGATGTGGATCTCGACGTACAGGTCGCCCGGCGGCCCGCCGTTGATGCCCGGCTCGCCGTTGCCGGCCGAGCGGATCCGCATCCCGTCGTCGATCCCGGCCGGGATCTTCACTTCGAGCGTCTTGGTTTCCTTCACCTTGCCCGACCCGTGGCAATGCGCGCACGGCTCGGGGATGTAGGTGCCCGTGCCATGGCACTTCGGGCAGGTCTGCTGGATGCTGAAGAAGCCCTGCGACATGCGCACCGTGCCCTGGCCGTGACAGGTCGGGCAGGTTTCCGGCTTCGTGCCGGGCTTCGCGCCCGACCCGTGGCAGACTTCGCACGACACCCAGCTCGGCACGCGGATCTGCGTGTCGTAGCCGTGCGCGGCCTGCTCGAGCGTGATTTCCATGCTGTAGCGCAGGTCGGCGCCGCGGTACACCTGCGGGCCGCCGCGGCCGCCGCGCGCGGCGCCGCCCGCGGCCTGGCCGAAGATGTCGCCGAAGATGTCGCCGAATGCATCCGCGAAGCCGCCGAAGCCCTGCGCGCCCGCACCGCCCATGTTCGGATCGACGCCCGCGTGGCCGTACTGGTCGTACGCGGCCCGCTTCTGCCCATCCGACAGCATTTCATAGGCTTCCTTCACCTCCTTGAAATGCTCTTCCGCATCCTTGCTGTCCGGATTGCGGTCAGGGTGATACTTCATCGCAAGCTTGCGATATGCCTTCTTGATTTCGTCGTCGCTCGCATTCTTCGCGACGCCCAGAACCTCGTAGTAATCCCGTTTCGCCATATCGATTCACTGTGCCGCCACGCATCGCGCACGCGGCGGCTCCTTTCGCCCGCAGTAAAGTCTCTCGACTCGTCTGGCGCTGCACCGTCCGCGGACGGCTCGCGCAGCACCCGCCAAAAAACAAATGTGCCCGGAGGGCCGCAAGGCCCGCCAGGCGTGGAGTCGATCCGGCCATCCGGAAGGAAAGACAGACCGCTTTTCAGTCGCTTGTCAGCCGCGCCGCGCGCGTTTTGCGCGCGCGGCGTACGCTGCCATGGCAACCCGGCTTAGTCCTTCTTCACTTCCTTGAACTCGGCGTCGACGACGTCGTCGGCAGCCTGTTGCGCACCACCCGCGTGAGCCGCGCCTTCCGCCGCACCGGCCGCGCCGGCGGCACCCGCCTGCTGGGCCTGCATGTCGGCGTACATCTTCTCGCCGAGCTTCTGCGACACCTTGCCGAGCTCCTCGACCTTCGCGTCGATCGCAGCCTTGTCGGCCGACGAGTCCTTCAGCGCTTCCTCGAGCGACTTCAGCGACGCTTCGATCGCTTCCTTCTCGCCCGCGTCCAGCTTGTCGCCGTACTCGGTCAGCGCCTTCTTCGTGCTGTGGACCAGCGCGTCGCCCTGGTTGCGCGAATCGGCCAGCTCGCGCAGCTTGTGATCTTCCGCTGCGTTCGCTTCCGCGTCCTTGATCATCTGGTCGATTTCAGCCTCGGACAGGCCCGAGTTCGCCTTGATCGTGATCTTGTTTTCCTTGCCGGTCGCCTTGTCCTTCGCGCCGACGTGCAGGATGCCGTTCGCGTCGATGTCGAAGGTCACTTCGATCTGCGGCACGCCGCGCGGTGCGGGCGGGATGCCTTCGAGGTTGAACTCGCCGAGCAGCTTGTTGCCCGCCGCCATTTCGCGCTCGCCCTGGAACACCTTGATCGTCACGGCGCCCTGGTTGTCGTCGGCCGTCGAGTACACCTGGGCGTGCTTCGTCGGGATCGTCGTGTTCTTGTTGATCATCTTCGTCATCACGCCGCCGAGCGTCTCGATACCGAGCGACAGCGGGGTCACGTCGAGCAGCAGCACGTCCTTGCGGTCGCCCGACAGCACTTGGCCCTGGATCGCCGCGCCGACCGCGACGGCTTCGTCCGGGTTCACGTCACGGCGCGGATCCTTGCCGAAGAACTCCTTCACCTTCTCCATGACCTTCGGCATGCGCGTCTGGCCGCCGACCAGGATCACGTCGTCGATGTCCGACACCTTGACGCCTGCGTCCTTGATCGCGATGCGGCACGGTTCGATCGTGCGCTCGACGAGGTCTTCCACCAGCGCTTCCAGCTTCGCGCGGGTGATCTTCAGGTTCAAGTGCTTCGGGCCCGACGCGTCCGCCGTGATGTACGGCAGGTTGATTTCGGTCTGCTGGCCCGACGACAGCTCGATCTTCGCCTTTTCGGCGGCTTCCTTCAGGCGCTGCAGCGCGAGCACGTCCTTCGACAGGTCGACGCCCTGCTCCTTCTTGAACTCGCCGATGATGTAATCGATGATGCGCTGGTCGAAGTCTTCGCCGCCGAGGAACGTGTCGCCGTTGGTCGACAGCACTTCGAACTGCATTTCGCCGTCGACGTCCGCGATCTCGATGATCGACACGTCGAACGTGCCGCCGCCGAGGTCATACACGGCGATCTTGCGGTCGCCCTTCTCGACCTTGTCGAGACCGAACGCGAGCGCGGCTGCCGTCGGCTCGTTGATGATCCGCTTGACTTCGAGGCCCGCGATGCGGCCGGCGTCCTTGGTCGCCTGGCGCTGGCTGTCGTTGAAGTACGCCGGCACCGTGATCACGGCTTCCGTGACCGGCTCGCCGAGGTAGTCTTCGGCCGTCTTCTTCATCTTGCGCAGCACTTCGGCCGACACCTGCGGCGGCGCGAGCTTTTCGCCGTGCGCTTCGACCCATGCATCGCCGTTGTCGGCCTTGATGATCGTGTACGGCATCAGGCCGATGTCCTTCTGGACTTCCTTCTCTTCGAAGCGGCGGCCGATCAGGCGCTTCACGGCGAACAGCGTGTTCTTCGGGTTGGTCACCGACTGGCGCTTGGCCGGCGCGCCGACGAGCACTTCGTTGTCGTCCATGTACGCGATGATCGACGGCGTGGTGCGCGTGCCTTCCGAGTTCTCGATGACCTTGACCTGGTTGCCTTCCATGATGGCGACGCACGAGTTCGTGGTGCCGAGGTCAATACCGATGATCTTTCCCATTTTTTCCTAATCTCCAGAAATGCTTGTTTGCTGCACGAAACGCCGCGTTTTTGGGCGGTTTCGCACGCCAGAATTCAACTCTGTTCCCGAAATGCGTCCGTCCGATCCGTTTTCAAGACCCGACGAGCGATGCGGATATTAAATTTTTTCAATCGCCGCCGGCTAGCGGATCGTGCGGGCCGCCGGTACCCTCGCCGGACGGCGCACCGGCCGCCGCGGCATCGGCCGCCGCGGCAATCTTCGCGCGTGCCGCCGCGACGGCTGCCTGGAACTGCGCGAGGCCATGCCAGCCGGTCGCGCGGCCCAGCCGCTTGCCGCGGTGGAAGAAGAACCACGTCGGCACGCCGTGCAGCCCGAAGCGGCGCCCCAGCTGATGGTGTTCGTACACGTTGCAATGGAACCACTTCAGGCCCAGCGCGCGGATCGCGTCGGGCTGGGCGAGCATCGCCTTCTTCGCGATCTCGCAGTTGAAGCAGTCGACGCCCCAGAAGAACACCACGGCCAGCGCATCGCCCGCGCCGCCGACGGCCGCGTCGAACGTGCCGGCGTCGAGCGCCTGCATGTCGAACGCGTCGAACGCGGCCGGATCGACGCCGGCGGGCACCATGCCGGCCGCCTTACTTCGGCTGGGCCACGGTGACGAGCGCCGGGCGCAGCACGCGGTCGGCGATCATGTAGCCCTTTTGCAGCACCGTGACGACGGTATTCGGCTCCTGCTCGGCCGGCACCATCGAAATGGCCTGGTGCTGGTGCGGATCGAACTTCTCGCCGACCGGGTTGATCGCGACGACGCGGCCCTTCTCGAGCGCGCTCGTCAGCTGGCGCAGCGTCAGCTCGACGCCCTCGCGCACCTTCGCGATGTCGCCGGAGGTATCGCCGACGGCCGCTTCCAGGCTGTCCAGCACCGGCAGCAGGTGTTCCGCGAAGCTCTCGATTGCGAACTTGTGCGCCTTCGACACGTCGTCCTGCGCGCGGCGGCGCACGTTCTCGGTCTCGGCCTTCGCCCGCAGGAAGCTTTCCTGGAGCTCGGCGACCTTGGCTTGAGCCTCCGCGAGCGCCGCGTCGGCGGCTTCGGCGGCGGGTGCGGCGCCTTGCGCCGTCTGCTTCTCGCTGCCGATGTCTTCGGCCGATTGGGTAGCCGGATTCTCTTGCGTGTTTT
Source organism: Burkholderia sp. BCC0397 (assembly GCF_902832865.1). Taxonomy (NCBI): domain Bacteria; kingdom Pseudomonadati; phylum Pseudomonadota; class Betaproteobacteria; order Burkholderiales; family Burkholderiaceae; genus Burkholderia; species Burkholderia sp. BCC0397. Next base: position 637,647 of record NZ_CADFDL010000003.1, read on the forward strand.
CCATGTCGCTGAAAGTCGATTAGAGGTTGAAGCCAAATCGGCGACCGCCGGACGTATACCCGGCGGCACCGCACATTACTGGTGCAAATAAGGGCGAAAACTGCGGTTTCAAGTCGGTCATTCGCCGACATTCGCCAATGCCGCGAAACAACCGCGCGTTTTCCGGTGCAGGCGTCGCATAGTCCGCCGGATCGGGCGAAACGGCCTGTAACAACGCTTACCCGGCAAGTACTAGCTCCGCACAGGCCGGCTGAACTACACTCCACTCAAGCGTCGGAAAAGCGTGTTTACCCTAGCTGACCGTCGCCTGACATCCACCTGGCGCCGTTTTCACCCTTGTTCTCGAGGGGAGTACCGTGAAACTGACCTTTGCGATATCGGTGGTCGCGCTGGTACTCATTGCCGGCACCACCACCATCTGCCTGTCGGGAGCCGTCACCGACCGCACGACCGAATACGGAAGCGCGCGGGCGACGTTCGACCAGATGTTCAGCTCCCACCAGAAAATCTGTCGATGATGCGCCGGTCGCGCTTCGTCGGCCGGCCGTGCAGTTCGGCCGCCGGCTCGCGATACGTGCGGCGCCGCTCCAGTTCGGCGAGCCGCGCGGCCCGCCCCGCTTCCGTTTCCGCGTAGAGCGTCTGCGCGACGCTCGCGGGCCCGCGCACGTCGCACACGCCCAGCACGGCAATGTGCCAGACGATGCCGTCGATCGCAATCTCGACCTCGTCGCCCACCCGTACATCCTTCGCCGGCTTGACCGACGCGCCGCCGATCTTCACGTGTCCCTTGTCGACCGCATCGGTCGCGAGCGAGCGCGTCTTGAAGAACCGGGCCGCCCACAGCCATTTGTCGATGCGCAGCTTCGCGCCCGGGTCCGTGGAAATCTTGTAGTTCATGTCAGCCTCCGCCGGGCCGCCCTGTGAAGGCTGACCGCTCCCTCGGAAAACGGCGAACAAAAAGCGCGTGGAAATCGTTTCATCTCAACCCACCGTTTCGGGCTGCGCGGCCTTGACCGGCCAGCCCTGCAGATTCTCCGCGACGATCTCGCCGAGCGCGCCGATCCATGCAGATGCGCCGTTCAGGCACGGAATGCGGTGGAAGGTCTTGCCGCCGCCGGCGAGGAACTCGTCGCGCACTTCCATGCCGATTTCCTCGATCGTCTCCAGGCAATCGGCCGTGAAGCCGGGACAGAACACGTCGGCCCGCCGCACGCCGGCCTCGCCGAATTCGCGCAGCGTCGGCGCGGTGTACGGCTGCAGCCATTCGGCCTTGCCGAAGCGCGACTGGAACGTGATGCGGCATTCGGTGCCCGACAGCCCGAGCGCGGCCATCAGCAAGGCGCCCGTCTGCTGGCACTGGTCGTGATACGGGTCGCCGAGGTCGAGCGTGCGCTTCGGCACGCCGTGGAAACTCAGCACCAGCTTGTCGCCGGCCGCGAAATCGGGCCGGCCGTGCTGCGCCCAGTACTGGCGCACCTGCTCGGCCAGCGCATGGATATAGGCCGGATGGTCGGCGTAGTGCCGCACGGTGCGCACTTCCGGCTGATTGCGCATGCGCGCGAGCGCGTCGAATGCGGCATCGAACGCGGTGGCCGTGGTCGACGCCGAGTATTGCGGATACATCGGCATCAGCAGCACGCGCTCGACGCCCGCGCGCTTGAACTGCGCGAGCGCATGCGAAATGTTCGGGCTGCCGTAGCGCATCGCGTAGTCGACCGTCACGTGATAGCCGTTCGACACGAGCAGGTGCCGCACGCTGTCGGTCTGACGCTCGGTGTACACGCGCAGCGGCGAGCCCTCGGGCATCCAGACGGCCGCGTATTTCTTCGCGGACGCACGGCCGCGCAGCGGCAGGATCAGCGTGCGCAGCAGCACCTGCCAGACGGCCTGCGGGATTTCGACGACCCGCGGATCCGACAGGAATTCGGCCAGGTAGCGCCGCACCGCGCGCGGCGTGGGCGCGTCGGGCGTGCCGAGATTGATCAGCAGCACACCGATACGATGGGCGGCCGCGATACTCGAAGGCGGCTCAAGATCGAAACGCATGGGCAAGAACGTGCTCGGGGCACGGGACCGGACGGCCCTCAATTATAGCGGGCCGCCCCGTGCCGTTCGGCCGACTGTCGCCGCAAGCGGCGCCGCGGCACGATAGCGGGGCGGGATCGGGCTGGCGATCGCCGGCCATCGCCGGTCATTGCTGGCTCAGCGTGAGCGACAGCAGGCGCGCGGTGATGTCGACGATCGGGATCACGCGGTTGTACGCCATGCGGGTCGGCCCGATCACGCCGAGCGTGCCGACGATCTGCCCATTCACCTCGTACGGCGCGGTGACGACGCTCATTTCCTCGATCGGCACGAGCGTCGATTCGCCGCCGATGAAGATCTGCACGCCCTGGGCGTGGCTCGATACATCGAGCAATTGCAGGAGGCCCGTCTTTTGGTCGAATACGTCGAACAGCTTGCGCAGCCGCGCCATGTCGGACGACAGGTCCGCCACTTCGAGCAGGTTGCGCTCGCCGGAAATCAGCACGGTGTCCTCGGTGTCCGGCACCTCGGTGCTGGCCGTCACGGCCGCGTGCATCAGCGTCGTCATGTCGCCGCGCAGCTGGTCGATCTCGTCGCGCAGGCGGCGGCGCACCTCGTCGAACGACAGGCCGGCGAAATGCGCATTGATGTAGTTGGACGCCTCGGTCAGCTGCGACGGCGAATAGTCGCGCGGCGTCGCGAGCATGCGGTTCTGCACGTCGCCCTCGGGCGTGACGATGATCAGCAGGATGCGCTTGTCGGACAGGCGCATGAACTCGATCTGCTTGAACACGTGGCTGCGGCGCGGCGTCAGCACGACGCCCGCGAACTGCGACAGGTTCGACAGCACGCTCGCGGCGGCCGCGACCACCCGCTGCTGCGGCTCGCCGGCCTGCAGCGTGTTCTGCACCTGGCGCGCGACGGCCTCGGCGTCGATCGGCGCCTCGACCGTCAGCATCGTATCGACGAACAGCCGGTAGCCGCGCGGCGTCGGCACACGGCCGGCCGACGTGTGCGGGCTCGACACGAGGCCGAGCTCCTCCAGGTCGGACATCACGTTGCGGATCGTCGCCGGGCTCAGCTCGAGCCCGGAGTAACGGGACAACGTGCGCGATCCGACTGGCTGACCGTCGGCGATATACCGTTCGATCAGGGTTTTCAGGAGGGTTCGTGCGCGAGGATCTAGCATGGTGGAAAATTTTAGCGCAACGGCGCGACCGCGGCGAGTGGCGTCGGCCACCGTTGCGCGGGCCGGGCCGATCCGGCCCCGTCGGGGCACTGCCGGTTCTTTTCGTCAACGAGCTATGGTGTAATGCCGGCATGAAAACCGGTAATCAGTTCAAGACTGTCGCGCTCGTCGGCCGGAGCAACACGCCCGGCATCGCCGAGCCGCTCGCCACGCTGGCGGACAGCATCGCCACGCTCGGCTTCGAGGTCGTCTTCGAAGGCGAGACCGCGCGGGAAATCGGCATCGCCGGCTACCCGGCGCTCACCCCGGCCGAAATCGGGGCGCGAGCAGACGTGGCGATCGTGCTCGGCGGCGATGGCACGATGCTCGGCATCGGCCGCCAGCTTGCGCCATACCGGACACCGCTGATCGGGATCAACCACGGGCGGCTCGGCTTCATCACCGACATCGCGGCATCCGACATGCACGCGCTCGTGCCCGTGCTGCTGGCCGGCAAGTTCGAGCGCGAGGAGCGCTCGCTGCTCGAGGCGCGGATCATGCGCGACGGCGAACCGATCTACCACGCGCTCGCGTTCAACGACGTCGTCGTGAACCGCAGCGGCTTCTCCGGGATGGTCGAGCTGCGCGCGTCGGTCGACGGCCGCTACATGTACAACCAGCGCTCGGACGGCCTGATCGTCGCGACGCCCACCGGCTCGACCGCGTATGCGCTGTCGTCGGCCGGCCCGATCCTCCATCCGCAGCTGGCGGGCATCGTGCTCGTGCCGATCGCACCGCACGCGCTGTCGAACCGGCCGATCGTGCTGCCCGACGATTCGAAGATCGCGATCCAGATCGTCGGCGGCCGCGACGTCAACGTGAACTTCGACATGCAGTCGTTCACGTCGCTCGAACTGAACGATACGATCGAGGTGCGCCGCTCGAAGCACACGGTGCCGTTCCTGCACCCGATCGGCTACAGCTACTACACGACGCTGCGCAAGAAGCTGCACTGGAACGAACACGCATCGAACGAAGACGACAAGGCGTCCTGACGCACCACCGCCCCGACACCATGCTCCGCCACCTCTCGATCCGCGACTTCGTCATCGTCGCCGCGCTCGATCTCGAATTCGACAGCGGCTTTTCCGTCTTTTCCGGCGAAACCGGCGCCGGCAAATCGATCCTGATCGATGCCCTCGCCCTCGCGCTCGGCGAACGCGCCGACGCGAGCGTCGTGCGCACCGGCTGCGGCCGCGCCGACATCACGGCCGAATTCACGCCGCACGACCGCGTCGCGCGCTGGCTCGACGAACACGCGTTCGACGCCGAGGACACCGTGATGCTGCGCCGCGTGATCGACGTGAACGGCCGCTCGCGCGCGTTCATCAACGGCACCAGCGCGACGCTCGCGCAGCTGCGCGAACTCGGCGAGATGCTCGTCGACATCCACGGCCAGCACGCGCACCAGCTGCTGATGCGGCCCGACGCGCAGCGCGAGCTGTTCGACACGCACGCGGGGCTCGTCGCCGATGCCGCGAACGTCGCGCGCGCGTGGCGCATGTGGCGCGACGCGACGCAGGCGATCGACGCCGCGAAGGCGCACGAGCGCGAGTTGCAGCTCGAACGCGAAAAGCTCGCGTGGCAGCTCGCCGAACTCGACAAGCTCGCGCCGCAAGCCGGCGAATGGGACGAAGTCAGCAACGAACACAAGCGCCTGTCGCATTCGGCGAACCTGATCGAAGGCGTGCGCGGCGCGCTCAACGCGCTGTCCGAGTCCGACGACGCGATGCTCGCGCAGCTCGGCGCGATCGTGTCGAAGCTGCGCAGCCTGGCCGACTACGACACCGCGCTCGGCGATGCGCTCGCGTCGCTGGAGCCGGCCGAGATCCAGTTGCAGGAAGCCGTCTATTCGCTGTCGCACTACGCACAGCGCGTCGATCTCGACCCGGAGCGGCTCGCGCAGGTCGAAACGCGTCTCGACGCGCTGCACTCGACCGCCCGCAAGTTCCGGCTGCCGCCCGACACGCTGCACGAAGAGCATGCGGCGCGCCGCGCGCAGCTCGCCGCGCTCGATGCGGCCGCCGATCTGGGCACGCTCGAGGCGGCGCAGGCCAAGGCGCGGGAAGCCTATCTCGCCGACGCCAAACGCCTGTCGAAGGCGCGCGCTCAGGCCGCCAAGGCGCTCGGCACGGCCGTCACGGCCGGCATGCAGGAATTGTCGATGGCGGGCGGCAGCTTCGAAGTCGCGCTCGTGCCGCTCGCCGACGGCGGCCCGCACGGGCTCGAGCAGGTCGAATTCCGCGTGGCCGGGCACCCGGGCGTGCCGCTGCGGCCGCTCGCGAAAGTCGCGTCGGGCGGCGAACTCGCGCGGATCAGTCTCGCACTCGCGGTGATCGCGAGCGCGGCGAGCCCGACGCCGACGCTGATCTTCGACGAAGTCGATACGGGGATCGGCGGCGGCGTCGCCGAAGTGGTCGGCCGCCTGCTGCACCAGCTCGGGCGCGACCGGCAGGTGCTGTGCGTGACGCACCTGCCGCAGGTCGCCGCGCGCGGCGACCATCATTTCCAGGTGGCGAAGGGCGCCGACGAGCGCGGCGGCACGGTATCGTCGGTCGTCCCGCTCGACAAGGCGAGCCGGGTCGAGGAAGTCGCGCGGATGCTCGGCGGGCTCGAGATCACCGCGACGACGCGCAAGCACGCAAAGGAAATGCTGGCGGCCTGACCGGCTCGCAAGCGGGCCGCCCGTCGAAGCGGCGCGCGGCGTCCGCGCGACGGAAGCGCCGCTGTCCGTTGCCGCGGCAGGCGGCGCGGCGCGTGACGGCCACCCGCGGCTTCCGCCGTCACGGCAAGCCCGCACCGCGGCCGCGGCCGCGCTTACTTGCTCTTGCACATCGCATGCATGTTCGCGACACCCTTCTCGCGCCATGCCGCCCACTCGCCGCCCGTCCCGGGCATGTCACCGAGCACCCACCAGCCGTTGAGCCAGGTCTTGCCCGCATGGCTGACCTCGTGGCACGGCGTCGCGTAAGTCCTCTTCGGATCCCATGCGGCCGCGCCCTCGCCCGCCGACGCACGCACGGTCACGTCGTGAGCCGCGTTCGCGGTGCGGCCCTGTGCATCGGTCACCACCAGCCTGAACGCATAACGACGCTCGTCGACCGCCTTCGGCGCGGTGAACGTCGCGGTCGCGCCGTTCTGGGCGATCGACACCCCGGCCGGCCCCGTCCACGCATACGTCAGCCCCTTGCCCGTCGACGACGCGCCGGACAGCGTAACCGTCGCGCCGCCGTCGACCGACGCCGGCCCGCTGATCGCCGCGCGCGGCGGCGCGATGACCTCCTGCGCCTTCACCTTGACGACGTGCGTGGCCCGCGCCGTATAGCCGTTTTTATTGCTCACGGTCAGCTCGAACGCGAATTCGCGGTCCTGTTCGAGCGTCGGCGCGACAAAGCGCAGCTCCGCGCCGTCCGGCCGTGCGTCGATGCCGGCCGGCACCGTCCACGCGTGGCGCAGCGACTCGCCGGCCGACGCGGCGCCCGACAGCACGACCGCCGCGCCCGCGGCCGCGTGCTGCGGGCCGGTCACCACCGCCCGCGGCAGCAGCAGGCCGTCGTTCGTCACGTCGACCACGGCGCCGTCGGGCCCGACCGACTGGACGGTGATGATCTTGCCCGACAGCGTGTCATGCAACGCGTGGCCCGGCATCAGCGGCGCGTCCTTCATCCCTGCCGGGCTGCCGGGCATCGCATCGACCAGCGTATTCGTCACGACGTTGCCGGCATGCGCGACGGTCCGCACGATCACGCCGTTGACGAACGGATCGTCCGACTTCCAGTCGTCGAAGCCGCGCTGCGGCTGACGAAACTCGAGCCACAGCGTCGAACCGTCGGCGCGCGCGATGCGGTACGCCTTCGCACCGGGCGCATCGCCCCACAGCGGGGCGAGCCGGTAGGTGCCGTCCGCGTTGATCTCCGGCACGTCGGCCGCGCCGAGCCAGCCGGCGAACAGCTGATAGCTCGCCGGATACAGGCGCCGGCCGCCGCCGCCCATCGTGTCGGCCGGGTCGTCGATCTTGCCGGCGCGGCATGCACCGCCGATCTCGACCGTGCCGCCCGGCGTCGGGCAATCGACCAGCGAGCCCGGATGCTTCGCGCCGAGGTTGTGCCCGAATTCGTGCGACCACATCCAGTAGCCGTGGCCGCTCGCGTTCGACAGGATCCAGTTGCCCGGCGTCGCCGCCAGCGCGCCCCAGCCGCAATGGCTCATTTTCGGCAGGTCGACGAACAGATAGTTGAACTTGTCGGGGTTCACGCCGCGCGCGAGCGCGGCGTTGCGTGCAGCCGTGCGGATCGCGCCGGCGTCGCAGGTCGCCGGCCGCTCGCCGAGATTGACGCTGTCGAGCGTCTGCCCGTGCAGCGTCAGCTTGCCGCGCGACGCGACCTCGAGATAGCGCCGCAGCGACGCATAATCGTCGCCGTCGCCGAACACCGCCTTGCGCACGACCTCGCCGTCGGCCGGCTTCGAGTCGTTGAAGTGGGTCACCATCAGCAGCACGGACTTGTCGCCGAGCAGCGGACGCTGCGACGGCGCGATCGACACGGCCGACTTCCAGATCGACGACGGCTGGCCGCGCAGGTTCTGCGTCGCGACGCCGGCGCCGCCGTCGCGCGGGGCCAGCACCTCGGCAGTCCGGCCGGTATTGGCCCGGTACCGGTTGCCGAACACCATCTGGCCGTCCAGGCCGCGGTCCGGCCGCCAGTCGCGCATCGTCTGGTCGCCCTCGCTGCAGACGCCGACCGCCACGCGCCCCATGCCGGTATCGCCGGCGGCCGAGTGCAGGCACATCTTCGTGCCGCGCGCGGCGCTCGCGCCGGTGTTGACGATGCGCTGGAAACCGTCGCGCGGCTCGAAGGTCCAGTCCTGTGCGGCACCGCCGTCGCATGCGGCGAGCACCGCCGCGTTGTCGGCCGGCCGCCATGCGAGGCACTGGCCGTCGCCGCGCGACAGGTTCGTGAGGGTCGTGGAAGCCGGCTCGGCGGCACCGGCGGAAGCGGAGAACAGTCCGGCGGCAGCCGCGGACAGCGCCGTCGTGGCGAAGGCAAGGCGAAACGGTTTCAAGATGGTACGGGCTCGTTGAGGGCGCGCGGCGCCGGTTGAACGGAAAGCCCACATTCTTTCGATCCAGGCGCTGCCGCTCAAACAATCTCAAACGATTCTCAACGCGGCCGGACCGGCCGCCCCGCACGACAGCCGGCGCCGTGCCCGCCGCCCGTCACGCGCCCCCGAACACGCGTTCCCACAGCGCCGTCACGGCCGCCCGCTCGTCGGCCACCAGGGCCGGCTCGACGCGCGCCTTCTCCATCCCGTCGAGCCGCAGCTTGTGCTGCAGCTTGCGGTATTTGCGGTACGCCGCGCCGACGCGCTCGGCCTCGTCCTCGCCCATCAGCCCGAAGCGCGCGACCTCGCGCAGCAGCGCGATGTTGCCGGTATTGCGGATCAGCTCGGCGTCGCTCGACGCATGCAGCAGCACCCAGTACTGGACGATGAACTCGATGTCGACCATCCCGCCGCGATCGTGCTTCAGGTCGAACAGCTCGGTGTGGTTCGGATGGCCGGCGAACACCTTGCCGCGCATGTCGACGATCTCCTTCGCGAGCACGCCGCCGTCGCGCGGCGTCGTCAGCACCTGCTGGCGGATCGCCTCGAAGTCCGCGCCGATCTGCGCGTCGCCCGCGCTGTAGCGGGCGCGCGTCAGCGCCTGGTGCTCCCACACCCACGCGGTGTTGGCGGCGTCGCCCTCGCGCAGCTGATAGCGGCGAAACGCGTCGAGATCGGTGACGAGCAGCCCGGCCTCGCCGTTCGGCCGCAGCCGCAGGTCGATGTCGAACAGCGCGCCCGCGCCGGTCGCGGTCGTGAGCCACGTGATCAGGCGCCGCGTGAAGGTCGTGTAGACGTCCGCCGAGCGCTCGTCCGGATCGTCGTACAGGAAGATCAGGTCGAGATCCGACGCGTAGCCGAGCTCCTTGCCGCCGAGCTTGCCGTACGCGATCACCGCGAACCTCGGCACGTCGCGATGGCGCTTCGCGAGCTGCGACCAGACCACTTCGATCGTCACGTCGAGCACCGCGTCGGCCAGCTCGGACAACCGGTCGCTCACGTGCTCGACCGACAGTTGCCCGGCCAGATCGATCAGCAGGATCCGGAACACCTCCGCGTGCTGCGCGTGGCGCAGCAGGTCCATCTGCTGCTCGGGGCCGTCGGCCGCCGCGAGCCGCGCGCGCAGCGCGTCCTTGAACGCGGGCCAGTCGAACGGGCTCGCGATCGCCTCGTCGTCGAGCAGCTCGTCGAGCAGTTGCGGATGGCGGATCAGGTAGCCGCCGCCCCAACGCGTCGCGCCGAGCACCGACAGCACGCGATCGAGCGCGGCCGGATATTCGGTCAGCAGCGCGAGATAGACGCCGCGCCGGCTGACCGTCTCCAGCAGATCGAACAGGCGCACGATCGTGTCGTCGCGACGCGCGGCGTCGATCTTCGGCGCGGCGTCGAGCGCGCGCTGCGCGACGCTGTCGAAGCGCTGCCGGCTCTTTTCCGGCAGCCCGGTGTAGCGCGACGATTGCCAGATCGCGCGCAGCCGCGCGAGCACGGCGGCCGGATCGGCGAAGCCCAGGCCGTCGAGGCGCGCGACCAGCGCGTCGTCCTCGCCGTCGTCGGCCAGCGCGCCGCTCCAGATCCACGCGGCCGCCGTGTCGTCGCCGGCCGCGCAGGGCGCGCCGCTCGCCTTGTCGGCGAAAATCTGGTCGAACTGCGCTTCGACGAACGTGCGGTGGCCGTCCAGCACCGTCATCAGCGCCGCGTAATCGGCAAACCCGAGCGACGCGGCCAGCGCCGCACGCTCGTCGGGCTCGACCGGCATCGCGTGCGTCTGCGCATCGTTGCGGTACTGCAGCCGGTGCTCGAGCGTGCGCAGGAAGTTGTACGCGTCGGTCAGGCGCTCGCGCACGTCCTCGCCGATCAGCCCGCGCGCCTGCGCATGGCGCAGCACCGCGAGCGTCGGCCGCACGCGGAATTCCGCATCCTGGCCGCCGCGGATCAACTGGAACACCTGCGCGCTGAACTCGATCTCGCGAATCCCGCCGCGCCCGAGCTTGATGTCGTCGGCCTTGTCGGGCCGCATCGACGCGCGCCGCGCGGCTTCGTGCCGGATCTGCTGATGCAGCGACCGGATCGCGCCGATCACACCGAAATCGAGATAGCGGCGGTAGACGAACGGCTTGACGATCGATTCCAGCTGCGCCGCCAGCCGCTGCGCCGCGTCGCTGTCGCCTTCCGACACGAGCCGCCCCTTGATCCATGCATAGCGCTCCCACTCGCGCCCCTGCACGTAGAAATATTCCTCGAGCATGCCGATGCTGCAGACGAGCGGCCCCGAATCGCCGTTCGGGCGCAGCCGCATGTCGACGCGAAACACGTAGCCGTCGGCCGTGACCTCGGACAGCACGCCGATCAGGCGCCGGCCGAGCCGCGTGAAGTATTCCTGCGTGGACAGCGGCGAACGCGTGCCGCCGGTGGTCTCGCCGTCGTCCTCGTAGACGAAGATCAGGTCGATGTCCGACGACACGTTCAGTTCGCGGCCGCCGAGCTTGCCCATCCCGACCACGCCGAGCGCGACGCGCTGGCCGTCGGCGCCGCGCGGCTCGCCGTACAGCGCCTCGAGTTCGGCCGACAGCAGCGCGAGCGAGCGCTGCACGGCCACTTCGGCGAGATCGGTCATCGCGCCCGTGACCTCGGCGACGTCCGCCAGCCCGCGCAGGTCGCGCTCCGCGACCGCGCCGAACGCCTCGGCGCGCAACTGCCGCAGCGCGCGCTTCAGTTGTTCGTCGCCCGGCGCGGCCGTGCCGGCGGGCGTCGCGAGCAACTCGGTCAAGCGCGCGTCGAGCTGCGCGCGGCCGAGCGGCGCGGCCGCCCACGCGGCGACCTGCTCGGCCAGCGCGGGCCGCGCGGCAGCCGCGCGGGCAAGGTATCGGGAATAGGACGTGCTGATCAGGGCGGAAGCGTCGGTCATCGAGAAGCGGGCCTGGCGGAAAGGCCGGCGGGCAGCGGGCCGGCGCGTGCGCGCCCCGCTGCCCGCCGGCCCCATGGACTCGGCGCGGCCTCGCCGGACGCGCGTGCGCCCGTCGCGACACCGCGCGCCGGAAAGCCCGTGCCGTGCTGCCCCAACGGCCGCCGGCACGAACCCGTGTGATACATTTCAACGTCAGTCTGCAAAACTACCATATCGCCGCCCGTCCGCCGCATGTCCGACCGTCAGGAATCCGCCGTAGCTGCGCCCGAAGCGGGACCTCCGAAGCACGATCATCCGGTCCTGCGTCGCGTGTTCAGGGTGACGCTGGCAGTCGGGATCGGCACCTACTTCGTCGCGGCCGGCGCCTTCCTCGGGCTGCGCTACGTGCTGCTGCCCCGCATCGACGAATTCCGCCCGCGCATCGAGCGCGCCGTGTCCGACAAGCTCCACGCGCAGCTTTCGATCGGCAAGCTTTCCCCGAACTGGTCCGGCATGCAGCCGGGCGTCGAACTCACGAACCTGACGATCCGCGGCCGTGACGGCCAGGTCGCGCTGTCGGTGCCGCACGCGACGGCTGCGCTGTCGTGGATGTCGCTGCTGCGGCTGTCGCCCGCGCTGTCGAGCCTGATCGTCGACCAGCCCGACCTCGTCGTCGCGCGTGCGACCGACGGCTCGCTGAGCGTCGCGGGCGTCGGCGTCGCGACCACCCACGGCGGCAACGACACGTTCGGCACCTGGTTGCTGAAGCAGGAGGCGATCGTGCTGCGCGGCGGCACGCTGCGCTGGCGCGACGCGCAGCACGCCGCACCGGAGCTGGTGCTGTCGGGCATCCGGATCGCGGTGCTCAACGACGGCCGCGTGCACAAGGTCGCGCTGCAGGCGCCCGCGAACGGCACGCTGCTGCTCGGCCCGCTCGATTTCCGCGCGCGCTTCAAGCACAAGCCGCTCGCGCCGATCGGCAAACCGGCGAACTGGACCGGCGACGCCTACCTGTCGACCGGCCCCGTCGACCTGCAGACGCTGACGCGCTATCTCGACGTGCCGCTCACGATCCACGCGGGCCGGATCGACAACGCGATCTGGGCGACCTTCGGCGACGGCCACCTGCACTCGGCGGGCGGCGACCTGCAAGGCGCCGACGTCGCGCTGCGCGTGCGCCCGACGCAGCCGCGGCTCGACGTGCCGACGGTCGGCTTCGGCTGGGACATGGTGCTCGATGCGGGCCACGACTACACGCTGCACCTGACGCGCTTCAATGCGGAGCTCGGCCAGCCGCCGCTGCCGGACGGCACGCCGCTCGCCCGCTCGCTCGCGCTGTCGACGCTGACGGCGCGCTACCGCGTGCCGACCGCGAACCAGGGGCAACTGCTCAGCGTGGTCGGCGACCGCGTCGATCTCGGCATCCTCAGCGAATTCATCCGCGGGCTGCCGCTGCCGGCGCGCCTGCGCAACGAGCTGATCAAGATCGACCCGCGCGGGATGGTGTCGAACTATCACATCGAGGTCGAGCGCGCGAAACCCGCGCATGCCGATCTCGTCGACGAGGAGCGGCGCATGGGCGCCGCGCCGATCGTCCGCTACCGCTTCCTCGGCGATCTGCAAGGCATCAGCTTCGCCGCGCAGGAGCCGCCGCCCGGGCTCTCGCCGCGCGGCCACCCGCGCGCCGGCTGGCCGGGCGTCGAGAACCTGTGGGGCCGCGTCGATGCGAACGAGACGGGCGGCGCCGCGCATATCGACACGGTCAACGCGGCGGTCACCGTGCCCGGCGAATTCGACGAGCCGCGCCTGACGTTCGACCGGCTGCGCGGCAACGCCAAATGGACGATCACGCCCGCGCCCGGCGACAAGCACGCGCGCGTCGACGTGTCGCTGCCCGACTTCCTCGTGTCGAACCCCGATGCCGAAATCGCGGTGTCGGGCTCGTACACGAACCCCGGCCACGGCCGCGGCTCGCTCGACCTGCGCGCCGAGTTCGCGCGCGCGTCGGTCGCGCGCATTCCGCGCTACCTGCCGACCGGGATGTCCGAGCACCTGCGCGACTATCTCGGCCACGCACTGCAGGACGGCAAGGTGACCAAGGGTGCGTCGATCGTCGCGCGCGGCCCGCTCGAGAAATTCCCGTTCGAACACGAGCCGGACGCCGGCGTGTTCCACATCGTCGCGCCGTTCACCGGCGGCCGCTTCGAGCCGACGCCGTACCCGCCGCGCAAGCTCGCGAACGGCACGCCGAGCGTCTGGCCCGCGCTCGACGGGATCGACGGCGTGTTCGAGCTCGCGCAGAACAAGCTGCGCTTCGACATCGCGCGCGCGCACTACAAGCACGTCGCGCTGACGAAGGTCACCGGCCGCATCGACGATCTCGGCAATCCGTCGCACTCGCCGCTGATCATCGACGGCCACGCGCAGGGCCCGCTCGCCGACCTGATCGACTACGCGGACAACAGCTCGCTCGGCACGATGAGCGGCCACATCGGCCAGCGCATCGATGCGCAGGGCCCCGCGTCGCTCGCGCTCAAGATCACGATTCCGCAGCACGTCCCCCATCCGCACACGCACGTCGAAGGCGCGCTCGCGTTCGGCGGCAACACGCTGTCGACCAGCGGCGTGCCGCCGTTGTCGGCGCTGCGCGGCAGCGTCCGCTTCACCGAGGCCGGCGCGTCGCTGCACGCGCTGTCGGGGCGCTTCCTCGGCGGCCCGGTGCGCGCGAACGGCACCTTCCAGTCGCACGGCCCGTACGCGGTGGACGTCGACGGCCGGCTCGCGCTCGACGCCGCGCGCGGCCTGAACCTGCACGGCGCGGCCGCCGCGCTGCTCGAGCACGTGGTCGGCGACGCGCCGTACAAGGTCGCGGTGCGCGGCGCGCCGGGCCGCCTGCCCGACGTCAGCGCGCAATCCGACCTGACCGGGGTGGCACTGAACTTCCCGGCACCGTTCGCGAAACCGGCCGGCACGCCGATGCCGTTCCGCTTCACGCTGCAGCCGGCGCCGCAGGCGGACGGCAAACGCCTCGAACACGCCGACCTGACGCTCGGCCCGGTGACCGCGACCTACCTGCTCGACGCGACGCGCGGCCAGCCGCTGCGCGCGGTACGCGGCGCGATGGGCATCCACCGGATGCCCGACATGCCGCAGGACGGCGTGAGCGCGGCCGTCGACGTCAACGAGCTCGACGCCGACGCGTGGCTCGCGCTGGCCCGCACGCTGCAGCCCGACACGCCGCGCGCACCGGAGCCGCCGGCCGCGCCGCGCATCGATTTCGCGAGCTTCACGCCGAAGCGCTTCGCGCTCCACTTCGGCACGCTGAAGCTGCTCAAGCGCAACTGGGAGAACGTGATCATCGGCGCGTCGCACGTCGACGACCTCTGGCAGGCGAACATCGCATCGAACCAGGTGTCGGGCTACCTGTCGTGGGCGCCTGGCGGCGGTCACAACGGCGCGGGCGTGCTGAACGCGCGGCTCGCGAAGCTCGTCGTGCCGCAGAGTGCGCAGCACGACCTCGTCGGCCGCGCGATGAACCTGCCGACGCCGACCGACCGCCCGATGCCGTCGATCGACCTGATCGTCGATCAGGTCGTCGCACGCGATCACGACATCGGCCGGCTCGTCGTCAACGCGCGCAACCTCGACGAGGACGGCACACCCGTGTGGCAGCTCGACAAGCTGGAACTGTCGAACCCGGCCGCGAAGCTCACGGCGACCGGCAACTGGCGCACGTCGCGCCGCGCGCTCGCCCGCGGCGCCGGCGAAAACGACGCGCCGCGCCGCACCGTGTTCGACTTCAAGCTCGACATCGACAACGCGGGCGCGCTGCTCGACCGCGTCGGCCTGCCGCGCACGCTCGCGGGCGGTCACGGCTCGGTCACGGGCAAGGTCGGCTGGCACGGCGGCCCGACCGCGCTCGACTTCCCGTCGCTCGGCGGCCAGGTCGCGGTCGACCTCGAACACGGGCAGATCCTGAAGGTCGATCCGGGCGCGGCGAAACTGCTCGGCGTGCTGAGCCTGCAGAGCCTCGCGCGCTTCCTGACGCTGAACTTCCGCGACGTGGTCGGCAAGGGGCTGCCGTTCGACAAGATCACCGGTACCGGCCGGATTTCGAACGGGATCGCGCGCACCGACGACTTCTCGATGATGACGGGCCCCGCGAACGTCACGGTGCGCGGCGCGGTCGATCTCGGCGCCGAGACGCAGGATCTGCATGCGCATGTCGCGCCGAAGATCAGCGCGGGCGCGGCCGCGATCGGGGCGGCCATCATCAACCCGCTGCTCGGCGTCGGCGTGCTGGCCGCGAACTACGCGCTGTCGGAGACGCTGTCGCACGCGTTCGCGCTCGACTACGCGATCACCGGCTCGTGGGCGCACCCGCACATCGAGCGGGTGCGCAGCGATCAGGGTAAGATGAATCACGGTCCGGCCGATGCGGCGAGCCATTGAGCGCGCATCGAACCGCGCAAGGCGCCGGGCCGCACCCCATTTATGACGCAACCGATTCCGCGATGACCGACCACGCCCGTTCCGCCACGCCCTTCCGGGTCGCCGCGCTGCAGATGGTGAGCACGCCGGACGTCACACGCAATCTCGCCGAAGCGCGCCGCCTGATCGCGGAAGCCGCCGGCGAAGGCGCGCAGCTCGTGCTGCTGCCCGAGTATTTCTGCTTCATGGGCCACCGCGACACCGACAAGCTCGCGCTTGCCGAACCGTACCGGGACGGCCCGATCCAGCAGTTCCTCGCCGACGCCGCGCGCCGCCACGGCATCTGGGTGATCGGCGGCACGCTGCCGCTGAAGGCGCCGGAACCCGATCGCGTGCTGAACACGACGCTGGTGTTCGATCCGTCCGGCAACGAGGTCGCCCGCTACGACAAGATCCACCTGTTCAACTTCGAGAAAGGCGACGAATCGTTCGACGAGGCGCGCACGATCCGTGCGGGCGACACGGTCGTCACGTTCGACGCGCCCTTCGGGCAGGTCGGCCTGTCGGTCTGTTACGATCTCCGCTTTCCGGAGCTGTATCGCCGCATGGGCGACTGCGCGCTGATGGTCGTGCCGTCGGCGTTTACGTATACGACGGGCCGCGCGCACTGGGAAACGCTGCTGCGCGCGCGGGCCGTCGAGAACCAGTGCTACGTGCTCGCGGCCGCGCAGGGCGGCAAGCACGAGAACGGCCGGCGCACGTGGGGCCACAGCATGCTGATCGACCCGTGGGGCGAGCTCGTCGCGGTGCGCGACGAGGGCGCGAGCGTCGTGCTCGGCACGCTCGATCCGCAGCGCATCGCCGACGTACGCCAGAGCCTGCCCGCGTGGCGGCACCGCGTGCTGACCTGAATCCGCCGCACCGCTTGAAACGCCGCGCGGCCCACCCATCTGCCCGGCAGCACCCGACAACTTTTTGAGAACTCCCGATATCCGCATGAACATCATCGAACCCGGCATCCGCAACCTCGCGCTGGCGAAGGACATCCTGCTCACGCCGTACGGCCTCGACGAAAGCCTGCTCACGCGCACGATCGCCGACATCTTCACGCATCGCGTCGACTACGCGGACCTGTACTTCCAGGCGACCCGCAGCGAAGCGTGGAGCCTCGAGGAAGGCATCGTCAAATCGGGCAGCTTCAGCATCGACCAGGGCGTCGGCGTGCGCGCGGTCGCGGGCGACCGCACCGCGTTCGCGTACTCGGACGACCTGTCGCCCGAAGCGATCGCGCAAGCCGCCGCTGCCACCAAGGCGATCGCGGCAGCCGGCGGCGGCCGCCAGAAGATCAAGGCGGCCACGTCGCTGACGGGCATCTCGGGCCGCGACCTGTACCTGCCGTCCGACCCGCTCGCGTCGCTCGACGCGACGGCCAAGGTCAAGCTGCTCGAACGCATCGAGCAGATGGCACGCGGGCGCGACCCGCGCGTCACGCAGGTGATGGCCGGCCTCGCCGGCGAATACGACGTCGTGCTGGTCGCGCGCAGCGACGGCGCGCTCGCGGCTGACATCCGGCCGCTCGTGCGCGTGTCGGTCACGGTGATCGCCGAACAGAACGGCCGCCGCGAGATCGGCTCGGGCGGCGGCGGCGGCCGCTTCGACTACGGCTACTTCACCGATGAAATCCTGTCGCGCTACGTCGACGACGCCGTGCACGCGGCGCTCGTCAACCTCGACGCGCGCCCCGCGCCGGCCGGCGCGATGACGGTCGTGCTCGGGCCGGGCTGGCCGGGCGTGCTGCTGCACGAGGCGATCGGCCACGGTCTCGAAGGCGACTTCAACCGCAAGGGCTCGTCCGCGTTCGCGGGCCGGATCGGCGAGCAGGTCGCCGCGAAGGGCGTGACCGTCGTTGACGACGGCACGCTGCCGAACCGCCGCGGCTCGCTGAACATCGACGACGAAGGCAACCCGACGCAGTGCACGACGCTGATCGAGGACGGCATCCTGAAGGGCTACATCCAGGACACGCTGAACGCGCGCCTGATGAAGATGCCGGTCACGGGCAACGCGCGGCGCGAGTCGTACGCGGCGCTGCCGATGCCGCGCATGACGAACACGTACATGCTGAACGGCGACAAGGATCCGCAGGAAATCCTCGCGTCGGTGAAGCACGGCCTGTACGCGGTGAACTTCGGCGGCGGCCAGGTCGACATCACGAACGGCAAGTTCGTGTTCTCGGCGTCCGAGGCGTACATGATCGAGAACGGCAAGATCACCTACCCGGTCAAGGGCGCGACGCTGATCGGCAGCGGCCCGGAATCGCTGAAGTACGTGAGCATGATCGGCAACGACATGTCGCTCGACACGGGCGTCGGCGTGTGCGGCAAGGAAGGCCAGAGCGTGCCGGTGGGCGTCGGCCAGCCGACCCTGCGGATCGACAAGATGACGGTCGGCGGTACGGCATAACCGCATCGCAGCGCAGACAATCCGCGCATTTTGAAGAAAACGCGCGGATTGTCCGCATTTTCGACGCCTCCTGGTTGCCAGCCGCCCGGGGACCGGGTATAAATTCCGAATCAACTTTTTTGACGAGCCGAATTTCCGTCATGTCCGCCAAGTTTTACTTTTACTTTTTTTGGTATCTCAGACCGCTGGCGGATCGAGAGGGTTGATGGCGCGTAACGCGCAACCGAAATTCCCGAAAAAACCGCCGGCGAACCCGGCGGTTTTTTTTCGCCCTTCGCCAGCCGGTCGCCGCCGCAGCGGTCCCGTAGCCCCGACCGGCACCACTGAATTGCCTGAATCGATGAATCTGCCGCACGCCCACTGACCGAACGGCGCCCGGAACCAAGGAGAAACAGCATGCCCCCGCACAACACCGACGACGTCCGCATCCGCGAACTCAAGGAACTGACGCCGCCCGCCCACCTGATCCGCGAATTCGCGTGCTCCGAAGCCGCGTCCGAACTGATCTACCACTCGCGCCAGTCGATGCACCGCATCCTGCACGGGATGGACGACCGGCTGATCGTCGTGATCGGGCCGTGCTCGATCCATGACACGAAGGCGGCGATCGAATACGCGGGCCGGCTCGTGAAGGAACGCGAGCGCTTCAAGGGCGAGCTGGAAATCGTGATGCGCGTGTACTTCGAGAAGCCGCGCACGACGGTCGGCTGGAAGGGGCTCATCAACGATCCGCACCTCGACAACAGCTTCAAGATCAACGAAGGGCTGCGCACCGCGCGCGAGCTGCTGCTGCAGATCAACGAAATGGGGCTGCCGGCCGCAACCGAATACCTCGACATGATCAGCCCGCAGTACATCGCCGACCTGATCTCGTGGGGCGCGATCGGCGCGCGCACGACCGAGTCGCAGGTGCACCGCGAGCTCGCGTCGGGGCTGTCGTGCCCGGTCGGCTTCAAGAACGGCACCGACGGCAACGTGAAGATCGCGGTCGACGCGATCAAGGCCGCGTCGCAACCGCACCATTTCCTGTCGGTGACGAAGGGCGGCCATTCGGCGATCGTGTCGACGGCCGGCAACGAGGATTGCCACGTGATCCTGCGCGGCGGCAAGGCGCCGAACTACGACGCGGACAGCGTGAACGCCGCCTGCGCGGACATCGGCAAGGCCGGCCTCGCCGCACGCCTGATGATCGACGCGAGCCACGCGAACAGCTCGAAGAAGCACGAGAACCAGATCCCGGTGTGTGCCGACATCGGCCGCCAGATCGCGGCCGGCGACGAACGCATCGTCGGCGTGATGATCGAGTCGCACCTCGTCGAGGGCCGCCAGGACCTGAAGGAAGGCTGCGCGCTGACCTACGGCCAGAGCATCACCGACGCGTGCATCGCGTGGGACGACAGCGTGAAGGTGCTCGAAGGCCTCGCGGAATCGGTCAAGGCACGCCGCGTCGCGCGCGGCAGCGGCAACTGAAGGACGCCCACCGGCTGACCGTATGGCCCCGCCTGGCGGCGGATTGGCCATGCGGCCAGGCTGCGGTCGGCGTGTCGCTCTGCTAGACTAGCTAACATCATCTAGCTAACCACAGGATCGACCATGCCGATCGTCAACATGCACGATGCCAAGTCGCGGCTTTCAAGCCTCGTTGAAGCGCTGGAATTGGGGCGGGAATCCGAAGTCGTGATCGCCCGCAATGGTCATCCGGTCGCCCGGATCGTTCCTTACGCCGCGCCGAAGCGGATCGGCGCAGCCCGTCAGTTGCTTGCCGGACTGAACATCCCGACCACCGTCGAAGCATTCAATGCCGGCGATGAATCGATCGCCGCCGACTTCGATGCCAGCTCGGACCAAGGGCTCGCACCGTGAAGCTGCTGCTCGATACGCACATCGCGCTCTGGGCGGCTGAAGGCGCGCCGCAACTTTCGGCAACCGCGGCCGCATTGATCGAGGATCCCCAGAACACGCTGTACGTCAGTGCCGCATCCATCTGGGAAATTGCAATCAAGTATCGCAAGGGCAACCTCCCCGTTCATCCGCGGGATGCCCGTTCAGCGTTCCGGCTCGCCGGTTTTGCGGAGTTGCCAATCAGCAGCGATCACGCGGAGGCGGTCACCGCGTTGCCGGATTTCCCGGACCATGCCGATCCGTTCGACCGCGTGATGGTCGCGCAGGCGCTACACGAAGGCATGCCGCTCGTCAGTGCCGATCCGAAGGTGTGGCGCTACCACGCCACGCTGATGTTGCGCGCCTGAAGTCGCCCGTACAGTGTTGCAAGTAAAAAGCCCGGCTCGCGCCGGGCTTCGTCATTGCGTCGTTGCGCCGGCTGAAACCGGCCGTCAGCACCTCACTCGAGCGCGCCCGAACCGAAGATCTCGGTGTTCACGCGTTCCGGCGCGACGCCGAGGGAGACGAGCGCATCGCGCTGCGCCTTCATGAACGCGACCGGGCCGCAGATGTAGTAATCGGCGTCCGGCACCAGCGCGTATTGCTTCACGCGCTCCGACGTGAGGCGCCCTTCGAGGTCGTGATCGACACCGGCACGGTCGTTCGGGCCTACCAGCTCGTACAGCACCGTGCGCTTCACGTTCGCGTGCTCGCGCGCCGCGTCGTTCAGCCAGTCGCGGAACGCGTGCACCGCACCCGAACGGCACGCGTGGACGAACCGTACTTCGCGCCGGCTGCCTTCGGCGATCAGCGTCGACGCCATCGACATCATCGGCGTGATGCCGACCCCGCCCGAGATCAGCACGACCGGCGTATCCACGTCGCGCTTCAGCGAGAAGTCGCCCATCGGCGCCGTGACCTCGACGATCGCGCCCTCTTCCACGTCGTCGTGCATCAGCGTCGACACCTTGCCGGCCGGAATCGCTTCCGGCTTGCCGGCCTCGCGCTTCACCGAGATGCGCAGCCACTTGCCGTGCGGCGCATCGGACAGGCTGTACTGGCGCGGCTGATCGACGCCGAGATCGCCGACGAAGCGCTTCACCGTGACGTACTGGCCCGGCTCGAACGTCGGCGCGTCGCCGGCGTCGGCGGGCGTCAGGTAGAACGACGTGATCTCGTCGCTTTCACGCACCTTGCGCGCGACCTTGAACGGGCGGAAGCCGCTCCATGCGGCGTTCGCGTACAGGTCGGCCTCGGCGCCGATCATGATCTGCGCGAGCTGGCCGTACGCGACGCGCCACGCTTCGAGCGTATCGGCATCGACCGCGTCGCCGAGCACTTCGACGATCGACGCGAGCAGGTTCTCGCCGACGATCGGGTAATGCTCGGGACGTATATTCAGGCTCGCGTGCTTGTGCGAGATGCGCGACACCGCGCCGCCCAGCGCGCCGAGGTTGTCGATGTTGGCCGCATACGCATAGACGGCCTTCGCGAGCGTCTCGGGCTGGCTGCCGGTCTTCTGGTGCGTCTGGTTGAACAGGTTCTTCAGTTCCGGATGACGCGCGAACATGCGCTGATAGAAATGCTTCGTGATCGTCGCGCCGTGCTCGGCAAGGACGGGGGCGGTGGCCTTCACACGGGCCATCTGGTCAGCGGTGATGTGGGTCATGTTCGTTCTCCGTTAAACATGCACATACAATACATGTTTAAAAGCAATCGCCCGCCGGGCAAATTGTCGCAGTGCGCAAAAACGTGACGGCGCGCTAGCGGACGCGCCCGCGCTCCCACAGCACGTCGGCGCCACCGCCGGCGCGGTTCAGCACGCGCGCCAGCACGAACAGCAGGTCGGACAGCCGGTTCACGTACCGCCGCGGCGCATCATTGAGCGTGTCGCCGCGCCCGAGCGCGACGATCGAGCGCTCCGCGCGGCGGCACACGGTTCGGCAGACGTGCGCGAGCGATGCCGCGCGCGAGCCGGCCGGCAGGATGAATTCCTTCAGCGGCGGCAGCGTCGCGTTGTAGTCGGCGAGCCACTGATCGAGGCGCGCGAGATGCGTATCGTCGAGCACCGTGTGGCCGGGAATGCACAGCTCGCCGCCGAGATCGAACAGGTCGTGCTGGATCGTGACGAGCGCCGTGCGCACGTCGTCCGGCAGCGTCTCGGCCAGCAGCACGCCGAGATTCGAGTTCAGTTCGTCGACGTCGCCGATCGCGGCGATCCGCGCGTCGTCCTTGCCGATGCGCCGCCCGTCGCCGAGCCCGGTGGTGCCGTCGTCGCCCGTGCGCGTCGCGATCTTGCTCAAGCGGTTGCCCATGCGAATGTCCTCTCGTGCGCGGCCGCCACGCGGCCCGGTTGGCTGGAACACAATTATCGCAGCCCGCGGCGGGAGGCGCAGCGGACGTTACAGCGTAGAATGGGCCGAAAGTTCGACAAGCAGTCAGGAGACATTCGTGAATCACCCTGCCCCGCCGGTCGCCACGCGCCGCCCGCTGCCCCCCGCCATGCTCGATGCGCTGCGCGCCGCTTTCGGCGAGCGCGTGTCGACCGCCGACGCGGTTCGCGCCCATCACGGCCGCGACGAATCCCCGTTCGATCCGCAACTGCCCGACGCCGTCGTGTTCGCGCGCAGTACCGACGACGTGCGCGAAGTCGTGTCGCTGTGCTCGCTCTACAGCGTGCCGCTGATCCCGTACGGCGCCGGCTCGTCGCTCGAAGGCCACCTGCTCGCGGTGCGCGGCGGCGTGTCGCTCGACCTGTCGGAAATGAACCGCGTGCTGTCGATCAACGCCGAAGACCTGACCGTGACGGTCGAGCCGGGCATCACGCGCAAGGCGCTCAACGAAGCGCTGCGCGACACCGGCCTGTTCTTCCCGATCGATCCGGGCGCCGACGCCAGCATCGGCGGGATGACCGCGACCCGCGCATCGGGCACCAATGCCGTGCGCTACGGCACGATGCGCGAGAACGTGCTCGGCCTGACCGCGGTGCTCGCGGACGGCCGCGTAGTCAAAACCGGCTCGCGCGCGCGCAAGTCGTCGGCCGGCTACGACCTCACGCGGCTGTTCGTCGGGTCCGAAGGCACGCTCGGCGTGATCACCGAGATCACGCTGCGCCTGCACCCGCTGCCCGAGGCTGTGTCGGCCGCGATCTGCACGTTCCCGACGATGGGCGACGCGGTCCGCACCGTGATCGAGACGATCCAGATCGGCGTGCCGATCGCGCGCGTCGAATTCGTCGATGCGCTCGCGGTGCGCTCGATCAACCGTCACTCGAACCTGACGCTGACCGAAGCACCGACGCTGTTCTTCGAATTCCACGGCACCGACGCCGGCGTGAAGGAACAGGCCGAACTCGTGCAGGCGCTCGCCGGCCAGAACGCCGGCCAGGGCTTCGAATGGGCGACGCGCCCCGAGGATCGCACGCGGCTCTGGTCCGCGCGCCACAACGCGTACTTCGCGATGCTGCAGCTGAAACCGGGCTGCCGTGCGGTGACGACCGACGTGTGCGTGCCGATCTCGCAGCTCGCCGCATGCGTCGAGGAAACCGAGGTCGACCTGCGCGCGTCGTCGCTGCCCTGCCCGATCGTCGGCCACGTCGGCGACGGCAATTTCCACGTCGCGATCCTGATCGATCCCGACAAGCCCGAGGAGCTCGCCGAAGCCGAGCACATCAACGACCGGATCGTCGAGCGCGCGCTGCGGCTGGGCGGCACCTGCACGGGCGAGCACGGCGTCGGGCTGCACAAGATGCGCTTCCTGCCGAAGGAGCACGGCGACAACGCGATCGACACGATGCGCGCGATCAAGCTCGCGCTCGATCCGCGCAACCTGATGAATCCGGGCAAGATCTTCACGTGCTGACCCGGCGGCGCGAGCTCGCGCCCCACGCAGGAGGCCCTATGAACGCTCCCGTCGAACTGTCGAGCGCCGCACGCGCGCAGCGCCAGCGCGAAGTCGTGCAGGCGCTGATGGCCGTGCTGCCGACGCACTGCCTGCTGTACCGCGACGAGGACACGGCGCCGTACGAATGCGACGGCCTGTCCGCGTACCGCCGGCTGCCGCTCGCGGTCGCGTTGCCGGAAACCGAATCGCAGGTGCAGCGGATCGTGCAGATCTGCCGCCGCATGGAAGTGCCGATCGTGCCGCGCGGCGCCGGTACGAGCCTGTCGGGCGGCGCGCTGCCGATCGCACTCGGCGTCGTGCTGTCGCTCGCGCGCTTCACGCGCATCGTCGAAGTCGACCCGTACGCGCGCACGGCGATCGTGCAGCCCGGCGTGCGCAACCTCGCGATCTCGGAAGCGGCCGCGCCGTATGGCCTCTATTACGCACCCGATCCGTCGTCGCAGATCGCCTGCACGATCGGCGGCAACGTCGCGGAAAATTCCGGCGGCGTCCACTGCCTGAAATACGGGCTGACCGTGCACAACGTGATGCGCGTGCGCGCGGTGACGATCGACGGCGAGGTCGTCGAATTCGGCTCGCTCGCACTCGACATGCCCGGTCTCGACCTGCTCGCGGTGATGATCGGCAGCGAAGGGATGTTCGCGATCGTCACCGAGGTCACGGTGAAGCTGATCCCGAAACCGCAGACCGCGCAGCTCGTGATGGCGAGCTTCGACGACGTCATCAAGGGCGGCGAGGCGGTGGCGGCGATCATCGCGTCGGGCATCATCCCGGCCGGGCTCGAAATGATGGACAAGCCGGCCACGCAGGCCGTCGAGGCGTTCACGCACGCGGGCTACGACCTCGACGCGAAGGCAATCCTGCTGTGCGAATCGGACGGCACGCCGGAAGAAGTCGCCGAGGAAATCGTGCGGATGACGGCCGTGCTGCGCGAACACGGCGCGACGCGCATCCAGGTGTCGCGCAACGAAAGCGAGCGGCTGCGCTTCTGGTCCGGCCGCAAGAACGCGTTCCCGGCCGCCGGCCGCATTTCCGCCGATTATTACTGCATGGACGGCACCGTGCCGCGCCGCGCGATCGGCCCGCTGCTCGCGCGCATCGAGCAGCTCGAAACGCGCCACGGGCTGCGCTGCATCAACGTGTTCCATGCGGGCGACGGCAACATGCATCCGCTGATCCTGTACAACGCGAACGATCCGGACGAGCTGCACCGCGCCGAGCAGTTCGGCGCGGAAATCCTCGAATGCTGCGTGGAATTCGGCGGCAGCGTGACGGGCGAGCACGGCGTCGGCATCGAAAAACTCAATTCGATGTGCGTGCAGTTCTCGCCGCAGGAGCGCGATGCGTTCTTCGCGGTCAAGCGCGCATTCGATCCGGCCGGGCTGCTGAACCCGGACAAGGGCATCCCGACCCGCGCGCGCTGCGCCGAATACGGGCGCCAGCACGTGCGCGGCGGGCTGCTGCCGCACCCCGACCTACCGCGCTTCTGAGCGGCGCGCGCGGGTCGCGGCCCGCACCGGTGGCCGCGCCGCGGCGGTCTGCCGTGCCCGCGCGGCGCGTTCGCGTGCCGGCGCGAGCATGCCGCATGCGACACGGGGCTTAGGGATAGTCACGATGTGGAATCGCGCCACCCCGGTACAATCGACCGGACAACGAGACGAGAAAGCAACGGAACATGGAAGAGGACGACATCGTCGCCGGATGGGCCGAGCGTGTGCGCGCCGCCAGCGCCGACGGCCGGCCGCTGCGGATTCGCGGCGGCGGCACCAAGGACTGGTACGGTCAGGCGCTCGAGGGCGAAATACTCGACACGCGCGCGTTTCAGGGCATCGTGTCGTACGACCCGGCCGAACTCGTCGTCACGGTCCGCGCGGGCACGCCGCTCGCGCAGCTTGAAACCGTCCTCGCCGAGTGCGGCCAGATGCTGCCGTTCGAGCCGCCGCACTTCGGCCGTTCGGCCACCATCGGCGGCTGCGTCGCGGCCGGCCTCGCGGGCCCGCGCCGCGCCACCTGCGGCGCACCGCGCGATTTCGTGCTCGGCACCACGCTGATGAACGGCCGCGGCGAAAGGCTGCGCTTCGGCGGGCAAGTCGTGAAGAACGTCGCCGGCTACGACGTGTCGCGGCTGATGGCCGGCGCGCTCGGCACGCTCGGGCTGATGCTCGACCTGTCGATCAAGGTGCTGCCGATGCCCGTCGCCGAAGTCACGCTGAAGTTCGAGATGACCGCGACCGACGCGGTGCGCAAGCTCAACGAATGGGGCGGCCATCCGCTGCCGGTCAGCGCGAGCGCGTGGCGCAACGGCACGCTCGTGCTGCGCCTGTCGGGCGCGGAAGCCGCCGTGAAATCCGCGAAAACGCTGCTCGGCGGCGAAGTCGTCGACGCGGTCGAGGCCGAGCGCTTCTGGTCCGGCGTGCGCGAGCATACCGATCCGTTCTTCAACGGCATCCCGCCCGGCTACGCGCTGTGGCGCCTGTCGCTGCCGTCGATCACCGAACCGATGCACCTGCCCGGCACCCAGTTGATGGAATGGGGCGGCGCGCAGCGCTGGTGGATCACCGACGCCGACGCGCAAACCGTGCGCATGAGCGCGAAGCAGGCCGGCGGCCATGCGACGCTGTTCCGCGCGGGCGACACCTACGACCGCAGCGCGGGCGTGTTCACGCCGCTGCCCGCGCCGATGATGAAGATCCACCGCGGGCTGAAGAGCGCGTTCGATCCCGCGCGCATCTTCAATCGCGGCCGGCTTTACCCCGACCTCTGAGGGATCGATGCAAACGAACCTCGCCGATTTCATTCGCAACACGCCCGACGGCGACGAGGCCGACGCGATCCTGCGCAAGTGCGTGCACTGCGGGTTCTGCACCGCGACCTGCCCGACCTATCAACTGCTCGGCGACGAACTCGACGGCCCGCGCGGACGCATCTACCTGATCAAGCAGATGGTCGAAGGCGCCCCCGTCACGCGCAGCACGCAACAGCATCTCGACCGCTGCCTCACCTGCCGCAGTTGCGAGACGACCTGCCCGTCCGGCGTCCAGTACGGCCGGCTCGTCGAGATCGGCCGCAAGCACGTGGAGGCGCAGGTAGAGCGCCCCGTCCAGCAGCGGCTCATGCGCCGCGTACTCGCGAGCGTCGTGCCGAACGCCGCGCTGTTCTCGCCGGTGATGCGGCTCGGCCAGCACGTGCGGCCGCTGCTGCCGAAGCGGCTGCGCGACAAGGTGCCGCCGCGCACGCGGCTGCTCGAATGGCCGCACCGCACGCATACGCGCAAGATGCTGATGCTCGGCGGCTGCGTGCAGCCGTCGATGCTGCCGAACATCAACATCGCGACCGCGCGCGTGCTCGACGCGCTCGGCATCGAGACGGTCGTCTCGCCCGATGCGGGCTGCTGCGGCGCGATCCGCCTGCACCTGAACTATCACGACGAAGCGCTCGACGACGCGCGCCGCAACATCGACGCGTGGTGGCCCCACGTCGAACAGGGCGCCGAGGCGATCGTGATGAACGCGTCGGGCTGCGGCGTGACGGTGCTCGAATACGCGCACCTGCTGCGCGACGATCCGGCCTACGCGGAGAAGGCGCAGCGCATCGTGTCGCTGACCCGCGACATCTCCGACGTGCTGCTCGCGTTCGAGGCCGAACTCGCGACGATCGCGCGGCGCCGCGCGATCCATACGGTCGCGTACCACCCGCCGTGCACGCTGCAGCACGGCCAGCAGTCGCGCGGCAAGGTCGAGCGCCTGCTCGAAACGCTCGGCATCGATGTGCGGCTGCCGGCCGACAGCCACCTGTGCTGCGGCTCGGCCGGCACCTACTCGCTGACGCAGCCGTCGCTGTCGTACCGGTTGCGCAAGCAGAAGCTGCTGAAGCTGCAGGCGCTCGAACCGCAGATGATCGTGTCCGGCAACATCGGCTGCATCGCGCACCTGCAAAGCGGCACGCAGATTCCGGTCACCCACTGGATCCAGCTCGTCGAGCATTTGCTGTACGGTTAGGGCCTGTTCACGCTAATAACGGGCTTGCGCTGGCCCCCAGAAGGGCCGAGCGCAAGGATTGCAACGAAGCGAATACTCGACGCATTCGCGAGGCGCATGGCGCGGTAAGGCCTGTTCACACGTAACGGGCCGGCGCACGGCGTCCGTATAATGAGCGGATCGATGCGCCTCGTATCGCGGCGCATCGGCTTCATGCCCGTTTCTGCCCGTTTCCGTGCTGCCTCCGTGCCTGCTTCCGTGCCCGTCATGTCCGATCTCGCCGCCCGTCTCGACTCCGTTCACCGCCGCATCGCCAACGCCGCCCGCGCGGCCGGCCGCGATCCCGCCACCGTATCGCTGCTCGCCGTGTCGAAGACGTTTCCGGCCGACGACGTGCGCGCCGCGCATGCGGCCGGGCAGCGCGCCTTCGGCGAGAACTACGTGCAGGAGTCGATCGACAAGATCGACGCGCTCGCCGACCTGCGCGCGCGCCTCGAATGG
Organism: Burkholderia sp. BCC0397; assembly: GCF_902832865.1. Classification (NCBI taxonomy): domain Bacteria; kingdom Pseudomonadati; phylum Pseudomonadota; class Betaproteobacteria; order Burkholderiales; family Burkholderiaceae; genus Burkholderia; species Burkholderia sp. BCC0397. The sequence goes on from NZ_CADFDL010000003.1 coordinate 666,040, forward strand.
CATTTCATCGGGCCGCTGCAATCGAACAAGACGCGCCCCGTCGCCGAGCGCTTCGACTGGGTCCATTCGGTCGACCGGCTGAAGATCGCGCAGCGCCTGTCGGAACAGCGCCCCGCGCACCTGCCGCCGCTCAACGTGTGCGTGCAGGTGAACATCAGCGGCGAGGCGTCGAAGAGCGGCGTCGCGCCGGCCGACGTGGCCGAGGTCGCGCGGGCGGTCGCCGCGCTGCCGTCGCTGCGGCTGCGCGGCCTGATGGCGATTCCCGAACCGGTCGGCGACACCGACGCGCAACGCGCGCCGCATCGCGCGCTGCGCGCGTTGTTCGACACGTTGCGCGCCGACGGCCTGCCGCTCGACACGCTGTCGATGGGCATGTCCGCCGATCTCGACGCGGCCGTGCTCGAAGGCGCGACGATCGTGCGCGTCGGCACCGCGATCTTCGGCGCGCGCGATTACGCGCGTTGAACGCCGCGCCCTTTCCGCCTTTCCGTTCACTCACTCGCTCATTCCCGACATCATGAAAATCGCATTCATCGGCGGCGGCAACATGGCCGCGGCCCTGATCGGCGGCCTGATCAAGCGCGGCGTCGCCGCGGACGGCCTGTATGCCATCGACATCAACGAAGACGTCCGCGCGCGCGCCGCGCAGCAATTCGGCGTGCGCACCGGCGCGGCCGTCGACGCCACGCTCGCCGACTACGACGCGATCGTGCTCGCGGTGAAGCCGCAGGTGCTGAACGACGTCGCGCAGGCGCTCGCGCCGCACCTGAAGTCGCAGCTCGTGATCAGCATCGCGGCCGGCATCCGCGGCACCGACCTCGCCCGCTGGCTCGGCGGCTATGCGCGCGTCGTGCGCACGATGCCGAACACGCCCGCGCTGGTCGGCATGGGCGTGACCGGCCTGGCCGCGCTGCCGGGCGTCGACGCGGCAGGCCGCGAACTCGCGTCGAGCGTGCTCGGCGCGGTCGGCGAGATCGTGTGGTTCGACGACGAAGCGCAGCTCGACGCGGTCACGGCGATTTCGGGCAGCGGCCCCGCGTACGTGTTCTATTTCATCGAAGCGCTGCAGGAAGCCGCACGCCGTCTCGGCATGAACGACGAGCAGGGCCGCGCGCTCGCGGTCGCGACGTTCACGGGCGCCGCGCAACTCGCCGCGCAATCGGGCGAACCAGCGAGCGTGCTGCGCGAACGCGTGACGTCGAAGGGCGGCACGACGGCCGCCGCGCTCGCGGCGTTCGACGCGCAGGGCGTGAAGGAAGCGATCGTGCGCGGCGCGCTCGCGGCCGAAGCGCGCGCGAAGGAAATGGGCGACGAGCTCGGCCGCGCGTAAGCGCGACGGCGGCGCCGGCTTGGCCGGCGCCGGACGTAAAAAAAGCGACCGTCAGGTCGCTTTTTCGTTGGCGCCGCGCGCACGAACGCGCGGTATGCCGGTGTGTCGTTCAACTGCCGGCCAGCAGGTAATGCGCGGCGATGCCCGCGAACAGCACGCCGCCGAGCCAGTTGTTGTGGCGGAACGCCGCGAAGCACGGCATCCGTTCGCGATCCTTGATCAGCGTGTAGTGATACAGCGCGCAGCCGACCGCCGCCGCCCAGCCGGCCCAGTACGCGAGGCCGAAGCCGAGCGTCACGCCGATCCACACGTAGATGCCGAGCGTCACCGCGTAGCACGCCATCACGGCCGCGACGTCGAAACGGCCGAACGTCAGCGCGGACGTGCGGATGCCGATCTTGATGTCGTCGTCGCGATCGACCATCGCATATTCGGTGTCGTACGCGACCGACCAGAAGATGTTCGCGACCAGCATCACCCACGCCAGCACCGGCACCGTGTCCTGCACGGCCGCGAACGCCATCGGGATGCCGAAGCCGAACGCGATGCCGAGATACGCCTGCGGAATCGCGAAGAAGCGCTTCATGAACGGGTAGGAGCCGGCGACGAACAGCGCGACGACCGACAGCTCTTTCGTCAGCGTATTGAGCGGCAGGATCAGCAGGAACGCGATGAACGACAGCCCGACCGCGATCGCGACGGCTTCCCATGCCCGGATCTTGCCCGACGTCAGCGGCCGGTCGGCCGTGCGCTTCACGTGGCGGTCGAAATCGCGGTCGGCATAGTCGTTCATCGCGCAGCCGGCCGAGCGCATCAGCAGCGTGCCGAGCGTGAAGATCACGAGCAGCGGCCAGCGCGGATGGCCGTCCGACGCGATCCACAGCGCGTTGAGCGTCGGCCACAGCAGCAGCAGGCTGCCGATCGGCTTGTCCATCCGGACGAGCCGCAGATACAGGGGAAAGCGGGCAAGCATGGCGAAGCACCGGGAAGAGAATCCCGGCATTTTAGAGCCGAGCGGTGCTTCGCGTCATGTCGGCGCGACCCGCGGCCGACGGTCGCGGCGGGCTGGCCGGCCGCCGCAGCCCGCTGCGCGCGGCCACGCCGCGGCGGGAATCAATCCGGGGACAGATTCAAAGCCAACCCACATTGGGCCATGCCTGACGCCCAGCCCACGCCGGCCTTACGCGAGCAGCGACCGCAGCATCCATGCGGTCTTTTCATGCGTCTGCAGGCGCTGCGTGAGCAGGTCGGCGGTCGGCTCGTCGCTCGCCGCGTCGGCGATCGGGAAGATGTCGCGCGCGGTGCGCACGACCGTCTCGTGCCCTTCGACGAGCTGGCGGATCATCTCCTCGGCGGCCGGCACGCCCTTCGCTTCCGGCACCGACGACAGTTTCGCGAATTCGCCGAACGTGCCGGGTGCGACGACGCCCAGCGTGCGAATGCGCTCGGCGACGGAATCGACCGCGAGCCACAGTTCGTTGTACTGCTCCTCGAACATCAGGTGCAGCGTGTTGAACATCGGTCCGGTCACGTTCCAGTGGAAATTGTGGGTCTTCAGGTACAGCGAAAACGTATCGGCAAGCAGGCGCGACAGGCCGTCCGCGATGTTCTTGCGGTCCTTGTCGCTGATACCGATGTTGATCTGCGTGGCGTTGCCTTTCTTGGCCATCTTCGGGACTCCTCATTCGAAAAAATGTTGAACCGGCGAAAATGCGTCGAGCAATCCGCATGCCGCGTCGCGGCATCCGTTCGCGACTCGCCAGTCTAGCGTCGCGAATTCATCGTCGCCCTCGACCGCCCTCAACCGCCGGCGATCGACATCACCGGTGCGAGCGCGTGCAGCGCCTGCGAGACCAGCTCCGCCGCCCCGCCGACGACGATCGCGAAGCCGACGACGTAGCGCGCCAGCTCGCCCGGCGATCGCAGAATGGGCGATGCGACGGCACGCATGTTGAGCATCATTTGCGTCATGATCGTCACTCCTTTGACAAGACATCGTTCAGAGAAGAAACGGCCGGTCGTTGGACCGGCCGCTTCACGTTACTGCATGACTGCATCACCGCGTCAGGATGCGGCCAGGCTCATGCGAGGTCGAAGCGGTCGAGGTTCATCACCTTGTTCCAGGCCGCGACGAAATCGCGCGCGAACTTCTCCTTCGCATCCGCGCTGCCGTACACCTCGGCCAGCGCACGCAGTTGCGCATGCGAGCCGAAGATCAGGTCGACACGCGTGCCCGTCCACTTGACCGCGCCCGTCGCGCGATCGCGCCCTTCGAACACGTCGTTCGCGGCCGACGCCGGCTTCCATTCCGTGCCCATGTCGAGCAGGTTCACGAAGAAGTCGTTCGTCAGCGTTTCCGGACGATCGGTGAACACGCCGTGCTTCGCATCGCCGGCATTCGCACCGAGCACGCGCAGGCCGCCGACGAGCACCGTCATTTCCGGTGCGCTCAGCGTCAGCAGCTGGGCCTTGTCGACCAGCAGCGCCTCGGCCGGCGTCTTGTACGCGCTCTTCAGGTAGTTGCGGAAACCGTCGGCGAGCGGCTCGAGCACGGCCATCGCGTCGACGTCGGTTTCTTCCTGCGACGCATCCATCCGGCCCGGTGCGAACGGCACCGTGATCGCGATGCCCGCGTGCTTCGCCGCCTGCTCGACGCCGGCCGCACCGGCCAGCACGATCAGGTCGGCCAGCGACACCTTCTTGCCGCCCGTCTGCGCGTCGTTGAACGCCTTCTGCACGCCTTCGAGCGTTTCGAGCACCGTCGCGAGTTCGGCCGGGCGGTTCACTTCCCAGTCCTTCTGCGGCGCGAGGCGGATGCGCGCACCGTTCGCGCCGCCGCGCTTGTCCGAGCCGCGGAACGTCGCCGCCGACGCCCAAGCGGTCGACACGAGCTGCGACACCGACAGGCCCGTTGCCAGCACCTTCGCCTTCAGCGCGGCGACGTCGGCGTCGTCGATCAGCGGGTGATCGACGGCCGGGATCGGGTCCTGCCACAGCAGGTGTTCCGCCGGAACGTCCGGGCCGAGATAGCGGGCACGCGGACCCATGTCGCGGTGCGTGAGCTTGAACCAGGCGCGTGCGAACGCGTCGGCGAATTCGGCCGGATTCTCGTAGAAGCGGCGCGAGATCTTTTCATAGGCCGGGTCGAAACGCAGCGACAGGTCGGTCGTCAGCATCGTCGGACGATGCTTCTTCGACGCGTCGTACGCATCGGGGATCACCTCGCCGGCATCCTTCGCGACCCACTGGTGCGCGCCGGCCGGGCTCTTCGTAAGCTCCCACTCGTAGCTGAACAGGTGCTTGAAGAAGTCGTTGCTCCACTGCGTCGGCGTCGACGTCCACGTGACTTCGAGGCCGCTCGTGATCGTGTCCTTGCCCTTGCCCGTGCCGAACGTGCTCTTCCAGCCGAGGCCCTGCTGCTCGAGGCCCGCGGCTTCCGGCTCGGGACCGACGTTCGAGGCCGGGCCGGCGCCGTGCGTCTTGCCGAACGTGTGGCCGGCCGCGATCAGCGCGACCGTTTCCTCGTCGTTCATCGCCATCCGCGCGAACGTCTCGCGGATGTCGTGCGCGGCGGCGACCGGGTCGGGGTTACCGTCCGGGCCTTCCGGGTTCACGTAGATCAGGCCCATCTGCACCGCGGCGAGCGGGCTTTCGAGCTCGCGCTTGCCCGTGTAGCGGCTGTTCGGGCCGCCGCTCAGTTCCAGCCAGATCTTTTCCGAGCCCCAGTAGACGTCGTCCGGTTCCCACGTATCGACGCGGCCGCCGGCATAGCCGAAGGTCTTGAAGCCCATCGATTCGAGCGCGACGTTGCCGGTCAGGATCAGCAGGTCGGCCCACGAGATGTTGCGGCCGTATTTCTGCTTGATCGGCCACAGCAGGCGGCGCGCCTTGTCGAGGCTCACGTTGTCCGGCCAGCTGTTGAGCGGCGCGAAGCGCTGCTGCCCGCCGCCCGCGCCGCCGCGGCCGTCGGCCGTTCGGTACGTGCCGGCGCTATGCCATGCCATGCGGATGAACAGGCCGCCGTAGTGGCCGAAGTCGGCCGGCCACCAGTCCTGCGACGTCGTCATCAGCGCGTGCAGGTCCTGCTTCACCGCGGCGAGATCCAGCTTCTTGAACGCGTCGGCGTAGTCGAAATCCTTGTCCATCGGATCGGACAGCGCCGAATGCCGATGCAGGACGTTGAGGTTCAGCTGATTCGGCCACCAGTCCTTGTTCGTCGTGCCGCTGCCTGCGGTGTGGTTGAACGGGCACTTCGTTTCGTTCGACATGCTTTTCTCCTTGACTTGCTCGTAGGCCCCCACGTGCCGGGCGCGGTTCGTGGAGCATTGCGGGGGGTAAGAAACGGAACAGGCGGGTCCTCCTGTCGTACTACGGGACGTCGTGCGCGGCCTTCGGCACGTGTTCCCGTTGCCACGCGCCGCAGGCGGCGCGCTCGGGGAAGCGGCTGCCGGCAGTCGTCGTGCCGGCGAGGCGGACGGCTTTTCGGGTATCGGACATGCAATGCTCCCTCATGGCTCGACGGCAGGTGAATCGGGGGAACACAGGACCGGCGTGCGGCGGCACTCATCCGCCATACACACGGTCCGCCAGGTACGCGAACGCAATCGGGCGCAGGCCGCGAACCGCCGCCCTGGCGCGATGTACGACCGTGTCGCGCGACGGGATGTTCCGCTGCGCGTGCTGCAATACCGACCGCATCATGACATCCTCCCTTGACGCTTGCATTCAATGTGCATCCCGCACACCGGCTCCACGCCGATCCATGTAGAGGATTCTATCTACATCTATCAATTATTTGAATTTGATAAATTTCATCTATGCGATAGGGAAAAATAAACGGGGTCGCACGACCCCGTTCATCACGCTGCCACACCCGCATGCGCGGGCGCGTCAGTTCATCGTGGCCGGCATGTCGAGCTTCGCGACGCCCGGCAGCGCGCACGCGGCAATCGCGTCGCTGATTGCGTCGATCGCGGGCATCCGCGTGAAGCTCTTGCGCCACACGAGCACCACGCGGCGGTCGGGCACCGGTTCGTTGAACGGCACGTACGACAACAGCTCGGCATCGGGGCCGTTCGCGCGCGGGCCGACCTCGGCGACCGACATCCGCGGCAGCACGGTGATGCCGACGCCGCTCGCGACCATGTGGCGAATCGTCTCGAGCGACGAGCCCTCGAAGGTCTTCTGGATGCCGTCGGCCGTCTGCGAGAAGCGCATCAGTTCCGGACACACGCCGAGCACGTGATCGCGGAAGCAGTGGCCGTTGCCGAGCAGCAGCATGGTTTCCTGCTTCAGGTCCTCGGCGTCGATTTCGTCGCGCTTCTCCCACGGATGGCCGGCCGGCAGCGCGACGACGAACGGCTCGTCGTACAGCGGCCGCACCATCAGGCCGGTTTCGGGGAACGGCAGCGCCATGATCGCGGCGTCGATCTCGCCCTGCTTCAGCAGTTCGAGCAGCTTCAGCGTGTAGTTCTCCTGCAGCATCAGCGGCATCTGCGGGACACGCTGGATCATCTGCTTGACGAGCGTCGGCAGCAGGTACGGCCCGATCGTGTAGATCACGCCGAGGCGGAACGGGCCGACGAGCGGGTCCTTGCCCTGCTTCGCGATCTCCTTGATCGCGAAGGTCTGCTCCAGCACGCGCTGCGCCTGGGTGACGATCTGGTCGCCGATCGGCGTCACGCTCACTTCGCTCGCGCCGCGCTCGAAAATCTGCACGTTGAGCTCGTCTTCGAGCTTCTTGATCGCCACCGACAGCGTCGGCTGGCTCACGAAGCACGCTTCGGCCGCGCGGCCGAAATGCCGCTCGCGCGCGACCGCGACGATGTACTTCAATTCAGTCAGGGTCATTGTGGGTCAATCAGAGATATACAGGCGATAGGTTTAATTTATACACCCTCTGGCACCGGTTCGCCAAGTTTCTCTGCATCGCGATGCGTCGAGTGGCGGCTTTCGATCCGGCCCCAAGCCGGTCGATCAGGCCTTCAGGTACTGCTCGCGCGCGCCGAGCCAGCGCGCGAGGTGCTGCGTGACGACCTCCGGATACGCGGCAATCAGCCGCGCCGCGGCCTCGCGGGCCGGATCGATCAGCCAGCCGTCGGTCTCGAGGTTCGCAAAGCGCAGCATCGCCGCGCCCGACTGGCGCGCGCCGAGGAATTCGCCGGGGCCGCGGATTTCGAGGTCGCGCCGCGCGATCTCGAAACCGTCGGTCGTCTCGCGCATCGTCTTCAGCCGCTCGCGGCCGGTAAGCGACAGCGGGCCCGTGTACAGCAGCACGCACACGGACGCCGCGGTGCCGCGCCCGACGCGGCCGCGCAACTGGTGCAGTTGCGCGAGGCCGAAGCGCTCCGCGTGTTCGATCACCATCAGCGACGCGTTCGGCACGTCGACGCCGACCTCGATCACGGTCGTCGCGACCAGCAACTGCACTTCGTTGCGCGTGAATGCTTCCATCACGGCCGCCTTGTCGGCCGGCGACAGGCGGCCGTGCACGAGGCCGACCTTCAGTTCGGGGAGCGCCGCGGCCAGCGTCTCGTAGGTTTCGACGGCCGTCTGCAGCTGCAGCGTCTCGCTCTCCTCGATCAGCGGGCACACCCAGTACACCTGGCGCCCGGTCAGCGCGGCCTCGCGCACGCGGGCGATCACCTCCTCGCGCCGCGCGTCGCCGACGAGGCGCGTCAGCACGGGCGTGCGGCCGGGCGGCAGCTCGTCGATCGTCGACACCTCGAGATCCGCGTAGTACGTCATCGCGAGCGTGCGCGGGATCGGCGTGGCCGACATCATCAGCTGGTGCGGCTGAAAGTCGCGCGCGCCGTTGGCGGCATTCGCGGCCTTCGCGCGCAGCGCAAGACGCTGCTCGACGCCGAAGCGGTGCTGCTCGTCGACGATCACGAGGCCGAGCCGCGCGAATTCGACCGTGTCCTGGATGATCGCGTGCGTGCCGATCACGAGCTGCGCGGTGCCGAGCGCGGCCGCCTCGATCGCCGCGCGTTTCTCCTTCGCCTTCAGGCTGCCCGCGAGCCACGCGACCGTGACGCCGAGCGGCTCGAGCCATGCGCGCAGCTTGCGCGCGTGCTGTTCCGCGAGGATTTCGGTCGGCGCCATCAGCGCAGCCTGGTAGCCGGCGTCGATCGCCTGCGTGGCGGCCAGCGCCGCGACGACCGTCTTGCCGCTGCCGACGTCGCCCTGCAGCAGCCGCTGCATCGGGTGCGCGAGCGTGAGATCGTGCGCGATCTCGTCGACGACGCGCGCCTGCGCGCCGGTCAACGCGAACGGCAGCGCCGCATAGAAACGCGTCGTCAGCGCATCGGTGTCGCTCGCGGTGCGGCGCGGCATCGCGGGCGCGGCGCGCGTGCGGCGCTCCTCGTGCGCACGCTTGAGCGACAGCTGCTGCGCGAGCAGCTCCTCGAACTTGATGCGCGTCCACGCCGGGTGCGAGCCGTCCATCAGCGCGGCTTCGTCGGAATCGACGCGCGGGTGGTGCAGGATGCGCACCGCCTGCTCGAGCGTCGGCACGTCGAGCGGCTTCAGGTAATCGCGCTGGATCTCGGGCGGCAGTAGTTCGGGCAGCGGCGTGCGCTCGACCGCGTTCTCGATCGCCTTGCGCAGATACGCCTGCGACACGCCGGCCGTGCTCGGATAGACGGGCGTGAGCACCTGCGGCAGCGGCGCATCGGCTTCGACGACGCGCACGGCCGGATGCACCATCTCCATCCCGAAGAAGCCGCCGCGCACGTCGCCGCGCACGCGCAGCCGCTGGCCAACGGCCATCTGCTTGACCTGCGACCCGTAGAAATTCAGGAACCGCAGCACGAGCTGCTCGCCGTCGTCGTCCTGGATCTTCACGACGAGCTGGCGGCGCGGCCGGTACGCGACCTCGTTGTCGAACACGACGCCTTCGGTCTGCGCGATGCCGCCGGGCAGCAACTCGCCGATCGGCGTGAGCGTGGTTTCGTCCTCGTAGCGCATCGGCAGATGCAGCACGAGATCGATCGAGCGCGTGAGGCCGAGCTTCGCGAGCTTGTCGGCGGTTTTCACCGGCTTGTCGGCGGCCGGCTTCTTCTTGCGTTTCGTGCCGGATGCGCCGGGCGCGTCCGCTTCGTCGCCGCCCGCGCCCGGTTCGACGTCGGGCGCGGCGGCCGCGGGCTGCGCGAGCCGGCCGTCGGCGCCGCGCTTCGGGCCGGCGCGGCGCGCGCCGGAGCCCGATGCGGACGGCGCGAACGAGGCAGCATCGTCCGCGTCGAACGGATCGGCGGAATCGGCAACGGCAGCGGGGGAACGGCGTGGTGACACAGGCATCGGATCGTCTGGGTGCTTCGCAAGGCAAGTACAATAGCGGCTTTCACGTCGTCCGAACGAACGACGCCGGCCAGGCCGCGCATCCCGTCATCATAGCGGCTCGCGCGCCCCGATTACGCGTTTCCGCCCTGCCGGCGACGCCCGCCGGCCGTTTCGAACCAGCCCGCATGTTCACGCTTTCCGATTTCGATTTCAATCTGCCGCCCGAGCTGATTGCACAAACCGCGCTGCCCGATCGCACCGCGAGCCGCCTGCTCGAGGTCGACGGCAGCGTCGCGCCCGCGCGCCTCGTCGACCGCCGCTTCGCCGAGCTGCCGTCGTGCATCGCGCCCGGCGACCTGCTCGTGTTCAACGATACCAAGGTGCTGAAGGCGCGTTTCTTCGGCCAGAAGGCCAGCGGCGGCAAGATCGAGGTGCTGATCGAGCGCGTGACGGGCACGCACACGGCGCTCGCGCAGATCCGCGCGAGCAAGTCGCCGGGCGCCGGCACGACGCTGCGCCTGGCCGACGCGTTCGACGTGACGGTCGGCGAGCGCGTCGAGCCGTTCTTCACGCTGCACTTCCCCGCGCCGTGCCTCGAGCTGATCGAACAGTACGGCCGCCTGCCGCTGCCGCCGTATATCGAGCACGATCCCGACGCGACCGACGAAACCCGCTACCAGACCGTCTACGCGAGCAATCCGGGCGCGGTCGCGGCGCCGACGGCCGGGCTGCACTTCGACCAGCCGCTGCTCGACAGGCTCGACGCGATGGGCGTCGAGCGCGCGACGCTGACGCTGCACGTCGGCGCCGGCACGTTCCAGCCGGTGCGCGTCGACAACATCGCCGAGCACAAGATGCACAGCGAGTGGTACGACCTGCCGCAGTCGCTCGTCGACCGGATCGCCGCGACCCGCGCGCGCGGCGGCAACGTGATCGCGGTCGGCACGACGTCGATGCGCGCGCTCGAGGCTGCCGCGCGCTCGGCCGATGAAGCGGGCCGCCCGCTCGCGGCGGCGCAGGCCGAGACCGACATCTTCATCACGCCCGGCTACCGTTTCCGCGTGGTCGACCGGCTCGTCACGAACTTCCACCTGCCGAAATCGACGCTGCTGATGCTCGTGTCCGCGTTCGCGGGCGTCGAGACGATCCGCGCCGCTTACCGGCATGCGATCGACGAACGCTACCGCTTCTTCAGCTACGGCGACGCGATGCTGCTCACGCGGCGCGACACGCCGGAGGCGCCGCGCGCGTAAGCGCGGCAGGTGCGACGGCCCGCGCCCCAGCACCGCGCGGCCGCCGTTGCACCGAAGCGCCCCGTTTTCCCGTGTGCGCGCTACGCTCGTGCGCACCCGCTTTTCCCCGCCGCCGGATTCCCGGCGGCGTTTCCAACATGCGCCGGACTGTTCTCCGGTAGCAAGGAGAATGACGCGATGACCGAAGGTTCATCCCACGATACGCACGCTCCCGTGCAGGACCGCCCCGCCAACGGGCTCGAATTCGAACTGCTGACGACCGACGGCCACGCGCGCCGCGGCCGCGTGAAGCTCAACCACGGCACGGTCGAAACGCCGATCTTCATGCCGGTCGGCACGTACGGCACCGTGAAGGCGATCCAGCCGCGCGAGCTGCACGAGATCAAGGCCCAGATCATCCTCGGCAACACGTTCCACCTGTGGCTGCGCCCGGGCCTCGACACGATCGACGCGCACGGCGGCCTGCACGGCTTCATGGGCTGGAACAAGCCGATCCTGACCGACTCGGGCGGCTTCCAGGTGTTCTCGCTTGGCGACCTGCGCAAGATCACCGAGGACGGCGTCACGTTCGCGTCGCCGATCAACGGCGACAAGCTGTTCCTGTCGCCGGAAGTGTCGATGCAGATCCAGAAGGTGCTGAACTCCGACGTCGTGATGCAGTTCGACGAGTGCACGCCGTACGCGACCAACGGCGTGCCGACGACGCACCAGGAAGCGGCCGACTCGATGCGCATGTCGCTGCGCTGGGCGAAGCGCTCGCTCGACGAATTCGACCGGCTCGGCAATCCGAACGCGCTGTTCGGGATCGTCCAGGGCGGGATGTTCGAGGACCTGCGCGACGAATCGCTCGCGGGCCTCGCGGAACTCGGCTTCCACGGCCTCGCGATCGGCGGGCTGTCGGTGGGCGAGCCGAAGGAAGACATGATGCGCGTGCTGCGGCACGTCGGCCCGAAGCTGCCGGCCAACAAGCCGCACTACCTGATGGGCGTCGGCACGCCGGAGGATCTGGTCGAGGGCGTCGCGAACGGCATCGACATGTTCGACTGCGTGATGCCGACCCGCAACGCGCGCAACGGCTGGCTGTTCACGCGCTTCGGCGACGTGAAGATCCGCAACGCGACGCACAAGAATTCGCTGAAGCCGCTCGATGCGACCTGCACCTGCTACACGTGCCAGAACTTCTCGCGCGGCTACCTGCATCACCTGCACCGCGTCGGCGAAATCCTCGGCGCGCAGCTCAACACGATCCACAACCTGCACTACTACCTGCAGCTGATGAGCGAGATCCGCGACGCGATCGAAACGCATACGTTCGACGCATTCCGGCAGCGCTTCGCGGAGGATCGCGCCAGAGGGGTCGACTGACGGGCCGGCGGGCGGCCCGCCCCATAGGACACGACCTAAAAGAAATCGATATCCGATGGGACACGCACCAAAAAAACCGATCCAACCGCCGGATCGGGCCATCAAACATTACAATTGCCTTTCCAAACAAGCCGCAACGGTATCGGTTCGCGCTTTAACAGCTTGATCCGAAAGCGCATTTGCCGCGCCGTTTGCGCATGGGGCCGGTGGTAGAATAACCGGCTTATTTTTCGATCTTCCCCTACGGAGAGACCAACGTGCCGTTCATTTCCAATGCCTTCGCGCAAGGTGCCGGTGGCGCCGAATCGAGCCTGATGAGCTTCCTGCCGCTCATCCTGATGTTCGCGGTGCTGTACTTCATCATGATCCGTCCGCAGATGAAGCGCCAGAAGGAACACCGCAACATGCTCGCGGCCATGGCGAAGGGCGACGAAGTCGTCACGAGCGGCGGCCTCGTCGGCAAGGTGACGAAGGTCACCGAAGGCTACATCGGCGTCGAAATCGCCGAAGGCACCGAAATCACCGTGCAGAAGGCTGCCGTCACGACCATTCTGCCGAAGGGCACGATCAAGTCGCTGTAAGGCTTATACCGAGCGTCCGGCTCCCCGCGCCGTGCCCGCCTGAGAGAGCGGGCCGCCGCGGCGCCGGACGCGACGCTTTCACGCCAACCACCCGTTCGGCCCCCTCATGAATCGTTATCCACTCTGGAAATATGTCGTGATGGTCGTGGCGCTCGCCATCGGCCTTCTGTACACATTGCCCAACTTCTTCGGCGAAGCGCCGGCGGTGCAGGTGTCGAGCGGCAAGGCCACGGTCAAGCTCGACTCGACCACGCTGACCCAGGTCGAATCCGCGCTCGCGTCCGCGCAGATCACGCCGGACGACGTCACCTTCGAGAACACGGCGACCAGCGCGAACATCCGCGTGCGCCTGAAGGACACCGATACGCAGCTGCGCGTCAAGGACCTGCTGCAGAAGTCGCTGAACACCGATCCGAACGATCCGCAGTACGTCGTCGCCCTGAACCTGCAAAGCGCGTCGCCGCGCTGGCTGACCGCGCTGCACGCGCTGCCGATGTATCTCGGCCTCGACCTGCGCGGCGGTGTGCACTTCCTGCTCCAGGTCGACATGACGGGCGCGCTCACGAAGAAGCTCGACTCCGACGCGTCCGACGCGCGCACGCTGCTGCGCGACAAGAACATCCGCGACGGCGGCGTGAGCCGCGTCGACCAGTCCGTGGTCGTCAACTTCAGCGATGCGCAGACGGCGGAAGACGCCCGCAAGGTGCTCGCCGCGTCGGTCACCGAATTGCAATGGGCGACCCAGCCCGGCGGCGGCGGCACGCAAGTCGTCGGCACCTTCACGCCGGCCGTGCAGAAGTCCGTCGAGGACGCCGCGCTCAAGCAGAACCTGACGACGCTCCACAACCGCGTGAACGAACTCGGCGTGTCCGAGCCGATCCTGCAGCAGCAGGGCAGCGACCGCATCGTCGTCGAACTGCCGGGCGTGCAGGACACCGCGAAGGCGAAGGACATCATCGGCCGCACCGCGACGCTCGAGGCGCGCCTCGCCGACCCGATCAACACGCACCCGAACCCGAACGACCCGGTACCGCCGGGCGAGGAGCTGTTCACGCAGGGCAATCAGGCGCCCGTGCTGCTGAAGAAGGACGTGATCTTCACCGGCGACCGCATCATCGATGCGTCGGCCGGCTTCGACGAACACCAGCGTCCGTCGGTCAACATCCGCCTCGACTCGGCGGGCGGCCGCTCGGTGCGCACGGTGTCGCGCGAGAACATCGGCAAGCCGATGGCGATGGTGCTGTTCGAGAAGGGCAAGGGCGAAGTGCTGACGGTCGCGACGATCCAGTCCGAACTCGGCGACCGCTTCCAGATCACGGGCCAGCCGACGCCGCAGGCCGCGGCCGACCTCGCGCTGCTGCTGCGCGCCGGTTCGCTGGCCGCTCCGATGGACATCATCGAGGAACGCACGATCGGCCCGAGCCTCGGCGCGGACAACATCAAGATGGGCGTCCACTCGGTGATCTGGGGCTTCTGCGCGATCGCCGTGTTCATGATCGCGTACTACATGCTGTTCGGCGTGATCTCGGTGATCGGCCTGTCGGTGAACCTGCTGCTGCTCGTCGCCGTGCTGTCGTTGATGCAGGCGACGCTGACGCTGCCGGGTATCGCGGCAATCGCGCTCGCGCTCGGCATGGCGATCGACTCGAACGTGCTGATCAACGAGCGCGTGCGTGAAGAACTGCGCGCCGGCCAGCCGCCGCAGCTCGCGATCCAGGCCGGCTACGCGCATGCGTGGGCGACGATTCTCGACTCGAACGTCACGACGCTGATCGCCGGCCTCGCGCTGCTCGCGTTCGGCTCGGGCCCGGTTCGCGCGTTCGCGATCGTGCACTGCCTCGGCATCCTGACGTCGATGTTCTCCGCGGTGTTCTTCTCGCGCGGGATCGTCAACCTCTGGTACGGCGGCCGCAAGAAGCTGAAGTCGCTCGCGATCGGCCAGGTGTGGAAGCCGGAAGGCGCCGCTGCCGCCGCGTCGTTCACCGACGCGGACGAATCGACCGACACCGCGCGCGCCGCGAAGCTCGCCGCCCCGGCGAAGGGCAACGCGCCGCGCGCCGGCAAGCCGCAGCTGCGCAACCGCGCGCAGCAAGGCGTGTCGCCGAAGAAACCGGGCTCGACCCAATAAGGCCCCGGAGACGAAGCCATGGAATTTTTCCGCATCCGTAAAGACATTCCGTTCATGCGGCACGCGCTGGTGTTCAACGTGATCTCGCTGGTCACGTTCCTCGCCGCCGTGTTCTTCCTGTTCCACCGCGGGCTGCACCTGTCCGTCGAATTCACCGGCGGTACGGTGATCGAGGTGCAGTACCAGCAGGCCGCGCAGCTCGAGCCCGTGCGCGCGACGCTCGGCAAGCTCGGCTACGCCGACGCGCAGGTGCAGAACTTCGGCACGTCGCGCAACGTGCTGATCCGCCTGCAGCTGAAGGAAGGCCTCACGTCCGCGCAGCAGAGCGACCAGGTGATGGGCGCGCTGAAGGCGCAGAGCCCGGACGTCACGCTGCAGCGCGTCGAGTTCGTCGGCCCGCAGGTCGGTCGCGAGCTCGCGACCGACGGCCTGCTCGCGCTCGCGTGCGTCGTGATCGGCATCGTGATCTACCTGTCGATCCGCTTCGAATGGAAGTACGCGGTCGCCGGCATCATCGCGAACCTGCACGACGTCGTGATCATTCTCGGCTTCTTCGCGTATTTCCAGTGGGAGTTCTCGCTGGCGGTGCTCGCGGCGATCCTCGCGGTGCTCGGCTACTCGGTCAACGAGTCGGTCGTCATCTTCGACCGGATCCGCGAGACGTTCCGCCGCGAACGCAAGATGAGCGTGCAGGAAGTGATCAACCACGCGATCACGACCACGATGTCGCGCACGATCATCACGCACACGTCGACGGAAATGATGGTGCTGTCGATGTTCTTCTTCGGCGGCCCGACGCTGCACTACTTCGCGCTCGCGCTGACGGTCGGCATCATGTTCGGCATCTACTCGTCGGTGTTCGTCGCGGGCTCGCTCGCGATGTGGCTCGGCATCAAGCGCGAAGACCTGATCAAGGACAAGAAGACCGCGCACGATCCGGACGATCCGAACGCCGGCGCGCAGGTTTAAGCGCCACGCCGTTTCGGCATCGAAGCAAAGCCGGCCCGTTTGGGCCGGTTTTTTTTTGCGCTGGCCGCCGTCGTGCGGCACGCAAACGGCTCGACCGGCGCCGTCGCGGGGGTCGGCTACAATCGTCACCGCCCTGCTCCGTCGCTTGCCGGCCGCACCCCGGCACCGGGCAAGCCCCTCGCCACCCGTCCGAACGTGCGGTCCCGATGATGCCTCCCATGCGTGTCGTTCGTCGCCTCGCCGTCTGCGCAGCCGCCGCGGCCGCGTTCCCGTATGCGCCGCTCGTCGGTGCGCAAACGGCATCCGCGCCGCCCGCCGCTTCGCTGCCAGCCGCTTCACCCGCCGTCGCTTCGCCTGCCGCCGCCCAACCGCCGTCGCCCTGCCCGCCCGACTGGGAGCCGCAGCTCTGCGAACTGAAAGCGGCCGTCGAAGTGCTGAAGCGGCAACACCTGACCGACGTCGACATCGGCGCGCTGCTCGACGCCGCGACCCACGAAGGCATCAAGACGCTGCCGTACGCACGCTTCTTCAACGCGAAGGAAGAGCAGGAACGACGTAACGACGAGCAGCGCGCGCGTGACGGCACGCCGGGCATCGGGATCGTGTTCGAGACACGGCCCGACGGGCTGCACATCATCGACGTGATTCCCGACGCGCCGGCCGAAAAGGCCGGCGTGCGGCCCGACGATCTCGTCGTCGCGATGAACGACAGGAGCGTCGTCGGCATCGACGGCGGCGAGCTGATGAAACTCGCGAAGGGCGACGCGGGCGTGCCGCTGAAGCTCACGGTACAGCGCGGCCCGAAGCATGCGGTGCTGAGCTTCGCGCCCGTGCGCGCGATCGTCAAGCCGCATCCGGCGACCGCGAAGCGGCTCGACGGCGACATCCTGTACACGCGGCTGTCGAGCTTTCCGGAGCCGGCGGTCGGCGACTATATCGACGCGGTGCAGGCCGCACGCCGTGCGGGCCCGCCGGTGAAACAGATGATCCTCGACCTGCGCATCAACGGCGGCGGCGCGCTCAATGCGGCGATCGGCATCACCGCGCTGTTCGCGGGACGCGACCGCACCGCGATGGTGACGGTCGAGCGCGGCGACACGAACCGCCGCCGCTACACGACCAACTGGCCCGACTACGAATTGCCCGTCATGCACGGGCAGGATCCGCTCGCGCCGCTGCAGGCCGACGACTGGTGGCGCACCGTGCCGCTCGTCGTGCTCGTCGACGGACAGAGCGCGTCGGCCGCCGAAGCGACCGCGGCGGCGCTGAAGGATCTCGGCCGCGCGACACTGCTCGGCATGCCGACTTACGGGAAAGGGCTCGCGCAGACGGGCGTCGACCTGATCGACGGCACGCGCCTGAATTTCACGTTCGCGCGCAACCTGCGGCCGAACGGCTGCCCGATGGACGGCTACGGCGTCGTGCCGGACTGGCTCGTGCCGCCGCGCCGCGATTCGGACGTCGACGGCGTGCTGCTGTGGTACCGGGAAGTCGATCTCGCCCGCGCGCCGCATGCGGACCGGCAGGCGCCCGACCCGTTCGCGCAGGTGCGCAAGGCGCGGCAAAAGCTGCGCGAGGATCGCGTGCGCGCGAAAGTCGATACGGCAAGGAGCGCGGCGCTGCCGCAGCGCGCATTCGGCACGGCCGCCGACTGGCAGCTTCGGCAGGCGCTCGCCGCGCTCGCGGGGCGCCCGGTCCGGACCGTCGCCGCGCCGCCGCAACTGATGCCGGCGCAGCCGGTATGCGAGCGCGGCGGCGACTGACGCGCCGCCCGCCCCTTATCAGCGAAACCCGAACCGCCGCCGCAGCACGACCAGCGCCGCGAGGCTCAGCACGGCCGCGAACATCAGGTAGAAGCTCGGCGCGGTCTTCATCCCGGTCGCGCGGATCAGCCACGCGATGATGAACGGCCCGAAGCCGCCGAAGATCGTCACCGCGACGTTGTACGCGAGCGACATCCCGGTCGTGCGCGTCTGCACCGGAAACACCTCGGACAACAGCCCCGGCAGCGCCGCGAAGTAGCCGGTCATCAGGAACGCGAGCAGCACCTGCAGCGCGATCAGCGTGCCGAAGCCCGGATGCGCGACGAGGTACGCAAACGCCGGATAGATCAGCACGAGGATGCCGACGGCCGGCGCGATCATCACGCGCACGCGGCCGTAGCGATCCGACCAGTGGCCGACGAGCGGCGCGAACGCCATCTGGATCACGCCGACCACGAGAATCGCGGCAAATGCGGCGGACGGCGCGAGGCCGAGCTGCTTCACGCCGTAGGTCGGCATGAACAGCACGAGATAGGTGGCGACGGTGCCGAGCACGACCACGCCCATGGCCGCGACGAGGCGCGCCTTGTGCGACGCGAACGTATCGCGCAGCGGGTTCGCGGTGCCTTCGGCCGCGAGGAATTCGGGTGTCTCGTCGACCTTGGTGCGGATGTAGTACGCGACCGGCCCGATCAGCAGCCCGAAGAAGAACGGCACGCGCCAGCCCCACGACGCCATCTGCGCGGCCGACAGCTGCGCGTTCAGCACGGTGCCGAAGCCCGCGGCGAGCAGCGTCGTGAGCCCCTGGCTCGCGACCTGCCAGCTCGCGAAGAAACCGCGCCGGCCCGGTACGTGCTCGGCGAGGAACGCTGTCGCGCTGCCGAATTCGCCGCCGGCCGAGAAGCCCTGCATCAGCCGCGCGGCGACGAGAATCACCGGCGCAGCGACGCCGATCGTCTCGTAGGTCGGCAGCACCGCGATGATCAGCGTGCCGGCCATCATCAGCAGGATCGACAGCGTGAGCGCGGCCTTGCGGCCCGCGCGGTCGGCATACGCGCCGAGCACGATCGCGCCGAGCGGCCGCATGAAGAACGACACGCCGAACGTGCCGAGCGTGAGCAGCAGCGACACGGTGTCGTTGCCGGCCGGGAAGAACAGCTTCGAGATCGTCACCGCGAAAAAGCCGTAGACGACGAGATCGAACCACTCGAGCGCATTGCCGATCGACGCGGCGACCACCGCGCGCCACACGCGCGGCGACGAGGCAATGGAGCTGGACTGCGTGACGGCATGCATCGGCGATCTCCTTGTCGTTGTACGTTCTGTTCGAGGCGGCCGCCGTCGCGCGGTCGGCCTGCCCGGCGCCGCATGGCCGCATGCCGCGCTCGGGCGATTATAGGCGCGCAAAAAAAACCGCCGCGCCCCGGGAACGGGAGCGCGGCGGTTTGCTCGCGGGGGCCGGCGCGATGCCGGCCTCGCGGGGGAGTCTTACTGCTGCTTGACCGCTTCGGCCGTGATCAGCAGCTTCGTCTTCATCTTGAAGCCGTACTGCTTGCCGTAGTCGAGGCCGAAATCGTCGCGGCTGAATTCGCCGACCGCATCGACGCCGCACACTTCACGCTTGAGCATCGGGTGCGGCATGCACTTGAACGAATCGATCTTCAGCGTGAGCGGCTTCGTGACGCCATGCAGCGTCAAGTTGCCGACCACCGACACCGGCTTGTCGCCGTCGAACTTGATCGTGCCCTTGTAGTTCGCCTGCGGGAACTTCGCCGCGTCGAAGAATTCGGCCGTCTGCAGGTGCTCGTCGAGCTTCGCGCTGCCCGTGTGGATCGACGCGATGTCGGTCGTCACGTCGACCGTGCCGGTCTTCGCCGCGCGGTCGAGCGTCACGGTGCCGCTCGACTTGTCGAACTTGCCGCGCCAGACCGACAGGCCGCCGAAGTGGTCGGCCTCGAAGCTCGGGTACGTGTGGCTCGGGTCGAACTGGTAGGTCGCGCTTTCGGCGAAGGCCGAGAACGACAGCGAAGCGGCCAGCGCTCCGGCGGCGATGATCAGATGCTTTTTCAAACTCTTTCTCCTTGGAACAGCGCCGCGCCCTCGCGCGGCAATCGGGTGAAGCGACAACCCGCCGCTTACTTCGTGGCGACGAGATGGAACTTGATCTGTACTTCGTCCGCGACGATCGACGTGTCCTTCCACTCGCCGGTGCCGACGTTGAAGGCCGAACGCTTGATCGGCAGCACGCCGTCGAACGTCTGCGTCGCGCCGTTTTGCGCGACCGTGACAGGCACCGTGACGGTCTCGGCCTTGCCCTTGATCGTCAGCTTGCCGGTCACGTTGTACTTGTTGCCGCCGGCCGGCGCGATCGCCGACGACACGAAGGTCGCCTGCGGATAGGTCTTCGCGTCGAACCAGTCCTTGCCGGCGACCTGGTCGTTGTACATCTTGTCGCCGAGGTCGAAGCTCGCGACGTCGATCGTCATTTGCGCGCTGCCCTGCGCGGCTTTCGCCGGGTCGAACTTCACCTGCGCGGAAAACTTCTTGAACGCGCCTTCGGTCGGCACGTTCATCTGCTTCGACACGGCGGACACCTTGCTCTTCGCGAGATCGACGTCGGCATGCGCCGCGCCCGACGCGACAAGCGCCGCCGCGGCGAACGCGGTCAGCATGGAGCGGGAGAAAGACACTTTCATGGGATCCTTCATTTGGCAAAGGGAAGCATGCGCGACAGGAGGCCGTCGCGGTCCAACAACTGGTGCTTGAGCGCCGCGAGCACGTGCATCGCGACGAGCGCAAGCAGAACGTAATTCAAAGACACGTGCAGCGTCTTGAAGGTTTCCTTGAGCGCCGGATCGGGGTCGATCAGGCGCGGCAGCGGCACGATGCCGAGATAGACGACCGGGATGTTCGACGCCGAGCTGTACAGGTAGCCCGTCACCGGGATCACGATCATCAGCACGTACAGCAGCACGTGCACGCCGTGCGACGCCGCGCGCTGCCACGCCGGCGTGCCGCCCGGCAGCGGCGGCGGCACGTGGGTCGCACGCCACAGCACGCGCACGACGGCCAGCGCGAACACCGTCACGCCGATCCACTTGTGCCACGAGAAGTACTTCAGCTTGGTCGGCGTGAAGCCGGGGATGTCGGTCATCACCCAGCCGAGCGCGAAGCCACAGACGATCAGCAGCGCGATCAGCCAGTGCAGTGCGATCGCGGTGTGCGCGTAGCGTGCCGGCGCGGCCGGCGGCGATTTCGATGCCATCTTGGGTTCCTCAGTTCAGCGAACGGCTGCGCCGGTAAATTCGTCCGACGCATGTCAAGGGCGCCATGCTACCGCAACCTTTTGACGTGCGCGGACTCTGAGGACAGGCACGCCAGCCGGCTGACGGCGTCCCGTCATGTTACCGATCGGTCACGCAACTCACGATCCTTGACGCATCGAAAAAGCCCTTTTGGTAAGATTGGCGCGGGTTCCGGCCCCGTCGACGCGTTCCCCGGCCGTCGCAACACCGCCTTTTCCATGCAACGATACGACCTGATTGCCTGCCACGAGTGCGACGCACTGTTGCATAAACCGCGCCTGAGCGGCCGCCAGATCGCGCGCTGTCCGCGCTGCGACGCGCTGCTCTATCGCAACAGCACCACGCAGATCGAGCGCATCACCGCGCTCGCGGTCGCGGCGCTCGTCACGTTCATCATCGCGCAGACGTTCCCGATCCTCGAAATGGACCTGAACGGCACGCGCGTGCAGACGACGCTGATCGGCGCGATCGACGCGCTGTGGCATCAGGACATGGCGGTCGTCGGCGTGATGGTGTTCTGCTCGACCGTGCTGTTCCCGCTCGTCGAGATGGCCGCGCTGCTTTACGTCCTGCTGCCGATCCGGCGCGGCATCGTGCCGCCCGGCCTCAACCTCGTGCTGCGCACGATCCAGCTCGTGCGGCCGTGGGGGATGATCGAGGTGTTCATGCTCGGCATCGTGGTCACGATCGTGAAGATGGTGAGCCTCGCGCGCGTCGTGCCCGACGCGGCGCTGTTCGCGTTCGGCGCGCTCACGCTGATGACCGCCGTCGTGCTGATGTTCGACCCGCGCACGGTGTGGGACATCGCCGACGACCTGCGCGCCGGCCGCGCACCCGAGCGGCCCGACCCCGCCGCGCCGCCGCCGGACGCGCCCCGCCGATGACGGGGCCCATGCCGACTGCCGCCCGCGAGGGCTACGCCAGCTGCCACGCGTGCGGGCTCGTGCAGACGATCGACCGGCCGCACGCGCATTGCGCGCGTTGCGGCAGCGCGCTTCACGTGCGCACGCCGAACAGCATCATGCGCACGTGGGCGCTGCTGCTCGCGGCCGCGATCCTCTACATTCCAGCGAACCTGCTGCCGATCATGCGTACGTCGTCGATCGTCGGGTCGCAGCAAGACACGATCATGAGCGGCGTCATCTATTTCTGGACGTCCGGCGACTGGCCGCTCGCCGTCGTCGTGTTCGTCGCCAGCATCCTCGTGCCGATGCTCAAGCTCGGCGTGCTGACGATCCTCGTCACCAGCGCGCAGCGCCGCGCCGCCTGGCGGCCGCTGCAGCGCACGCGCCTCTATCGGATCGTCGAGCGCATCGGCCGCTGGTCGATGCTCGACATCTTCGTCGTGACGCTGACCGTCGCGCTCGTCCATTTCCGTTCGCTCGCCGTCATCACGGCCGGCCCCGGCGCACTCGCGTTCGGCTCGGTCGTGATCCTGACGATGCTCGCGTCGATGCAGTTCGATCCCCGCCTGATCTGGGATCCAGTCGAAACCTCAGGGAATCACCATGAATAGTCCACAAGGCCCGCAGCACGACGCGCCCCGGCCGCCCGATCCGACGATCTCGACGAAAAGCGGCTGGCTGCCGTCGCTCGTCTGGCTCGTGCCGCTGATCGCCGCGCTGATCGGTATCGGCCTCGTGATCAAGTCCGTGCGCGAGCGCGGCCCGGAAATCACGCTCAGCTTCCACAGCGCCGAAGGGCTCGAGCCGGGCAAGACCCAGGTCAAGTACAAGGACGTCGAGATCGGCATGGTCAAGACGATCAAGCTGTCGAAGGACCTGTCGCGCGTGCTGGTCCAGGTGCAGCTCAAGAAGGAAGCCGAGGACTTCGCGGTCCAGGGCTCGCGCTTCTGGATCGTGCGGCCGCGCGTCGGCGCGACCGGCGTGTCGGGGCTCGGCACGCTGCTGTCCGGCGCGTACATCGGCGTCGACGCCGGTCACGGGCAGGACACGCTGACCGACTTCACCGGCCTCGAGACGCCGCCCGCCGTCACGGGCGACCAGAAAGGCACGCAATACGTGCTGCGCGGCGATTCGCTCGGCTCGGTCGACATCGGCTCGCCGGTCTACTACCGCCGCGTCCAGGTCGGCCAGGTGGTCGGCTTCTCGCTCGACAAGGACGGCACGGGCGTCACGTTCAACGTGTTCGTCAATGCGCCGTACGACCAGTACGTCGGCATGAACTCGCGCTGGTGGCAGGCGAGCGGCGTCGATCTGCGGCTCGATTCGAGCGGCCTGAAGCTGAACACGCAGTCGCTCGCGACGGTGATCCTCGGCGGCATCGCGTTCCAGACGCCGCCGAACCAGGGCAGCGGCACGACCGCGCCGAACAACACGACGTTCCGCCTCGGCTCCGACGAGGGCGACGCGATGCGCGACCCGGACGGCCAGCCGCTGCAGGTCGTGATGAACTTCAACCAGTCGCTGCGCGGGCTCGCCGTCGGCGCGACGGTCGACTTCCGCGGCATCGTGCTCGGCGAAGTGACGAACATCGGCATCGACTTCGATCCGAAGACGAAGAACTTCCTGATGCCGGTGACGATGAACGTGTATCCGGAACGCCTCGGCCGCCGCTTCCGCGAGACGATCGAGAGCAAGGGCGAACCGGCGCGCCGCGAGATCGTCGAGCGGCTCGTCCAGCACGGGCTGCGCGGCCAGCTGCGCACCGGCAACCTGCTGACGAGCCAGCTGTACGTCGCGCTCGACTTCTTCCCGAAGGCGCCGGCCGTGAAGATCGACACGGCCCGCCAGCCGCTCGAGCTGCCGACCGTGCCGAATTCGCTCGATGAGTTGCAAGTACAGATTGCCGACATCGCGAAGAAGCTCGACAAGGTGCCGTTCGACCAGATCGGCGCGAACCTGAACAGCGCGCTGTCGAACGCCGACAAGCTGTTCAAGCAGCTCGACACGCAGGTCGCGCCGGAAGCGCGCGACACGCTGTCGGCCGCGAAGCAGACCTTCTCGACCGCCGAGGCGACGCTGCAGCAGGATTCGCCGCTGCAGTCCGACGTGCGCGGCGCGCTGAAGGAACTCACGCGCACGCTGCAATCGCTGAACGCGCTCGCCGACTATCTGGAGCGTCACCCCGAATCGCTGCTCAAGGGCAAGCCAGGAGATAAACAATGACGACACGCGTGAACGGTTTCGCGAGCGGCGCGGCGGCGGTCTTCGCCGCACTCGCGCTCGCCGCGTGCAGCTCGCCGCCCGCGCGGTTCTACACGCTCAGCCCGGCCGACGCCGCGGCGCCGCTGCGCACCGCGCCGGCCAACCCGGCGTTCCTGATCGAGGTGCCGTCGGTCGGCGTGCCCGAGCAGGTCGCGAAGAACCAGCTGGTCGTGCAGAAGAACGCCGCGCAGGTCGACGTGCTCGAGCAGGAACGCTGGGCGTCGCCGCCCGCCGACGAGATCCGCCGCGCGCTGTCGGACGATCTCGCCGCGCAGCTCGGCACGATCGACGTCGCGAATTCCGCCTATCCGGCCGGCGTGCCCGTGTACCGCATCAGCGTGAACGTGCAGCGCTTCGAGTCGTGGCTCGGCAAGCGAGCCGCGGTCGACGCCGTGTGGAGCGTGCGCTCGCTTGGCACGCAGGCCGTGATGACCTGCCGCACGAGCGTCGCGGAACCAGTCGCCGACGGCTACGACGCGCTCGTCGCCGGCCACCGGCGCGCGCTCGACGTGATTGCCACGCAGGCCGCGGCCGGCGTGCGCGCGTTGGCCGCACGCCGCGGTGCGGCGGCCACGGCCGCTGCCGGCAGCAAGACGGCGGCCGCACCGGTCGTGCCGTGCCCGGCCAACCCGACGTCCGGCGGCGACGGCGGCGCGACGGGCAAGTCCGGCGCATAAGCGAACGCGGACGGCGCACGGGCGAACGTTCGACACGGCGTTCGCCCGTGCGGTATCGAATGGCGCGGCGCGTCCCGCAGCGCGCGCCGCTCGTCGCCGGCTGCACGCCGCCGCAGCCGGCCTCGCGCACCGCCTTCATCGGCCGAACGGCCATTGACATTCTTTGTCAAAGCCGCCGGAACCCGCGCCACCTAACGCGGTCGGCTTGCGTTTTCCGGCCCGATTGACGATCCTACGCACTTTCAGGCTCGCGCCGTTCGTCGTGCGCACAGCCAAGCGGCGCCGGGCCGCGTTCGGCCCGACCGCCGTGCCTCCCGGCGCCCGCACGCGAACCGCGTGCACCGCAGCGGGGCAGCCGCATCGCGGGTCGCCGCGCCTCGTCCGGCACCGGTCCCGTCTCACCCGTTCTCCCGGCGCCGCGCCGCTTCCCTGGCCGGCATCCCGAACCCGCCCGTCCCGGGCTTTCGCTATTCCGTTTATGTTTCGTTCCCTGACGACCCTGATCAAGAAGTGGCGCGCGTCGCGCAATGCCGGTCACCAGCTCGACGCGCTGCTCGCGCAAGCCGACGCCGATGCGTCGTACGCCGAGCGCAGCGAATGGCTGATCGAGGTCGCGCACTGGCTGCGCCGCAACGGTACGGTGCAGGACGCGCCGGCCGAGCGCGACGCCGACACGCGCGCGTATCCGGCCCATGCGCGGCTGCGCTACCTGTTCCACGTGCTCGATCGCAACCCCGCGTGGAAAGCGCATGCCGCGCGCATCCTGCGCGGCATCCTGCGCGAGTGCGACGGCATTTCGCTACTGTGCGACGCCGGCATGCCCGTGCATTCGGGTTTCTTCGGCGCGCTGTTCGAGCGGATCGATTCGTCGCTGATCCCGCCCGCGCCGAACCGCCGCGAGCTGTCGGCGCTGTTCACGCTGATGTTCCCGACGCCCGAGGACGCGAAATGGATCGACGCGCTGCCCGACGACCTGCTCGCGCGCCTCGCCGGCCTGATCTCGTTCGACGTCACCGACGAAGAGCGCCACGAGCCCGGCTCGTTCTCGCGCGACCTGCTGGCCGCGCTGCACAACCTGACCTGCCAGATCAGCTCGACCGGCCTGTCGCAGACGGTGCGCAGCCGGCTGTCCGACGACGATGCGCGCAAGCCGCTCGAATCGCAGCCGTTCTACCGCCTCACGCGCGCGATGCTCGCGGTCGAGACCGCGCACGCGGCCGTCGACGACGGCGGCGATCCGAGCAAGCTGCTGCACGAGGTGAACTACCTGCGCGTGCTGCTCGACGAATGCCGGATCGCCGTCGACAACGTGTTCGCGCACCTGTACCGCAACGGCGTGTCGGTCGACATCGTGTTCCAGGTCGAGCGGATGCGCATGCGCATCCTGCGCGCGGAAATGCTGCTGAACGCGTGGATGGCGCGCGACGACCTGCGCGGCATGGCGCACCTGACCGCCGAGCTCGTCGACGCGAACCAGAGCAGCCAGAGCGTCGCGCACCTCGTGCGCAGCAACTTCTCGCTGTTCGCGCGCAAGCTCGTCGAGACCAACGCGGACACCGGCGAGCACTACATCTCGCGCGGCCGCGCCGAGTACCTGAAGATGCTGCGGATGGCCGCGGGCGGCGGCCTCGTCACCGTCGTGACCGTGTGCGTGAAGTTCGCGATCACGGGCGCACACCTGCAGTCGATGCTCGAAGGGCTGCTCGCGGGCATCAACTACGCGGCCAGCTTCATGCTGATGCACTTCCTGCACTTCACGCTCGCGACCAAGCAGCCCGCGATGACCGCGCCGACGCTCGCGCGCGAGCTCGACGACACCGGCCACGAGGAAGGCGTGAAGGCGTTCGTCGCGTCGGTGATCGCGCTGATCCGCACGCAGGCGGCCGCGATTTCCGGCAACGTGCTCGTCGTGCTGCCCGTGTGCCTGCTCGTGCAACTGTTCGCGAGCAACGTGCTGCACGCGAACCTGATCTCGCCGGAGAAGGCGCACGCGACGCTGCATTCGTTCTCGCTGCTGGGTCCGACGCCGTTCTACGCGGCGCTCACGGGCGTGCTGCTGTGGGCGTCGAGCCTGCTCGCGGGCTGGGCCGACAACTGGTTCGTGCTGCACCGGGTCGGCGACGCGCTCACGTACAACCGTCGGCTGCGCCTGACGCTCGGCGCGGCCGGCGCCGCGAAGCTCGCGCACTTCTGCCGGTCGAACGTCGCCGGCGTGGTCGCGAACGTCGGTCTCGGCCTGATGCTCGGCCTCGTCCCGGCGATCGTCACCGTGTTCATGTTCCCGTTCGAAGTGCGGCACGTGACGCTGTCGGCCGGCTCGATCGGGATCGCGCTCGGCGTGCTGGGCAAGGGTGCGCTCGGCACGCCCGAGCTGTGGTGGGCCGGCGCCGGCGTGCTCAGCATGGCGATCCTCAACGTGCTCGTGAGCTTCGCGCTCGCGTTCACGATGGCAGTGCGCTCGCGCAGCCTGCGCCCGACCAAGGTGCGCACGCTCGTCGCGGCGATCGTCCGCACGGCGCTGTCGAATCCGCTCGCGCTGTTCTGGCCGGCGGCCAACCCCGCCGCGCGCGCCGGCCAGCCGGGCACGCACTGACCGGTGGCGGGGCGGCGGCGCCCGGCCGGGCGCCCCTCCGCGCCTCCCGGCACGCGCGAGCGGCCGTCGCCCCGACGCCGCCGCGCCGAAACGCCGGCCCCGGTCGCCCGCGCCGCGTACAATAGTGGACTTTTGCACGTCCTCACCCGCCTTATGTCCTCGCCCACCCTGTTCGAATTCTTCGCCCCCTGCCCGCGCGGCCTCGAAGCGGCGCTTGCCGCCGAGCTGGCCGAAATCGCCGGCCGCCACCTGAACGGCGCGCCGTTCACCGCGGGCGCGCAGGTGCCGGGCGGCGTCCATTTCAGCGGCGGCTGGGCCGCCGGCATGGCCGCGAACCTCCATTCGCGGATCGCGAGCCGGATCCTGCTGAAGATCGCGCACGGCCCGTACCGCAACGAGCAGGACGTCTACGCGCTCGCGCTCGAGCAGCCGTGGGAACGCTGGTTCGCGGCCACGCAGACGCTGCGCATCGACATCACCGCGATCAAGTCGCCGCTGAAGAGCCTCGAATTCACGACGCTGCGCGTGAAGGATGCGATCTGCGACCGGATGCGCGAGAAAACCGGCTCGCGCCCGAGCATCGACACCGGTGCGCCGGACGTGCGCGTGTTCGCGTTCCTGACGGTCAACGAATGCACGCTGTACCTCGACACGTCGGGCGAACCGCTGTTCAAGCGCGGCTGGCGTCTCGACAAGGGTGCGGCGCCGCTGCGCGAGAACCTCGCGGCCGGCATCCTGCGCCTGACGGGCTGGACGCCCGGCACCGCGCTGTACGACCCGATGTGCGGCAGCGGCACGTTCCTCGCGGAAGCCGCGCAGATCGCGCTCGGCGTGGCGCCCGGCGTCGAGCGCCGGTTCGGCTTCGAAAAGCTCAAGCAGTACGACATCACCGCGTGGCAGGGGCTGAAGGTCCCGGCACTGGACGCGAAGCGCGCCGCGCGCGGCAAGCGCGGCGACGCGCTCGGCGTGTACGGCAGCGACATTTCCGGCGACATGCTCGAGAAGGCGCGTGCGAACCTCGAGCGCGCGGGCGTGCCGTCGGTGTGGCTCAAGCAGGTCGACGCGCGCGGGATGACGCCGCCGTGCGACGGGCCGGGCATCCTCCTCGCGAACCCGCCGTACGGCGAGCGGATCGAAGTGCGCGGCCGCAGCGCACGCGGCGAGGTGCGCGAAACCGGCCGCAACCGCGGCAACGACGACGCGTTCCGCCGCACGCACACCGACGCGCCGGACAGCGAGTTCTTCAACGCGCTCGGCGATGCGCTGAAGCAGCGCTTCACGGGCTGGCAGGCGTTCCTGCTGACGTCCGACCGTTCGCTGCCCGGCCAGTTGCGCCTGCGCGAATCGGCGAAGACGCCGCTGTTCAACGGCGCGCTCGAATGCCGGCTGTTCCGCTTCGACCTGATCGCCGGCAGCGTGAAGGCACGCCCGGCCGCATCGGAAGACGACGCGTAAGCCATCCGTCCGCTTCCACG
The DNA here is from genome assembly GCF_902832865.1 of Burkholderia sp. BCC0397. Taxonomy (NCBI): domain Bacteria; kingdom Pseudomonadati; phylum Pseudomonadota; class Betaproteobacteria; order Burkholderiales; family Burkholderiaceae; genus Burkholderia; species Burkholderia sp. BCC0397. Next base: position 694,926 of record NZ_CADFDL010000003.1, read on the forward strand.
AGCAGCTACGTCGCAGGGGCCGCCATCGCGGCCCCTGTGCTTTTCCGCGGCCAGTCAGTGCTTAGACTGCGACCAGCGCGCCATCGTGAACGGCAGCGCATGCCCCGTCTCGAGCAGCGTCTTCAGGCTCGACAGCACGACCGGCCAGCCGCCGCGAATCCCGCGATCCATCTCCGAACCGGGCACCAGCCCGTCGTGCGTGACGGTCAGCTTCACGACGCCCTCGTGCGGCTCGACCAGGTAGGTCACGCGCGATTCCTCGCCCTCCCCCGACGGCGTGCGCCACGTGACCACCAGCCGGCGCGGCGGATCGTTCTCGACCACTTCGCCGACGATGTCGACCCGCGACGGATCGTCGTAGTCCTGATGTTCCCAGCGCGAACCCGGCCGCCAGTCGGGCGACGCGTTGCGATGCCGCACCCAGTAGTCCTTCGTCAGCTCGGCGTTGGTCAGCGCGTCGAACACGCGCTCGGGCGTGGCGGCGATGAAGGTCACGTACACGAAGGCGGGATTACCCATCGTCATCTCCCGTGTCGCGGGGCGCTTCCAGCCCCGCGCTTGAGATCCGCCAGCGCCTGCAGGCGCTGACGCTCGAACTTGCCGATCCAGCGTTCCGCGATGTCATGGATCGGCACCGGATTCAGGTAATGCAGCTTCTCCCGGCCGCGCCACGTCGTCGCGACGAGATGCGCGGCCTCGAGCAGCGCGAGGTGCTTGCTCACGGCCTGCCGGCTCATCGCGAGCCCGTCGCACAGCTCCGACACGGTCTGGCCGTTTTTTGCGTACAGCAGATCGAGCAACTGACGGCGCGTGGCGTCGGCCAGCGCCTTGAAAACGAGATCCATGCCGCTCCCGGGTCAATGGCCTCATTATGCAACCTAATGGTTGCATGTCAAGGGTGACAACTCTACTGACAATACGGTGTCAGCAGCCCGCGATCACACTGCAATCCCGGCGCAATGCAGGCTGGTTTCCACACCGAATCCGCATAACAACGCAAACAACGCAAACAACGCAAACAACGCAACACAAGGAGCGCGTCATGACGTCCGCAACTGCCACTGCCCCCGCAACCCTGGAACGCGCGATCGCGTGGTTCGACATTCCGTCCCTCGATTTCGACCGCGCGATCCGCTTCTACGAAACCGTGCTGCAAACCACGTTGCAGCGCGAAGTCATCGGCGGCGTGCCGATGGCGACGTTCGATCGCGACGCGTCGAGCACGGGCGGCAGCATCGTGTTCGATCCGCAGCAGATCAAGCCGAGCGCGAACGGCGTGCTCGTCTACCTGAACGCCGGCGAATCGGTCGTCGCGGCGCTCGAACGCGCGAAGCGCGCGGGCGGCGTCGTGCAGGGCTCGGTCGTCGAGCTGCCGAACAACTACGGCTATGTCGGCTACCTGATCGACACGGAAGGCAACCGCGTCGGCCTGCACGCGCCGAAATGCCACTGAGCGCAGCGGTCAGCGGGCCGGCGCGGCGCTATCATCGCGAAGTCCCCGTAGCCAGAGGAATCGAGGTGCTGTCATGACCCGCCGTGCCGACCGCCTGTTCCAGATCGCCGAGCTGTTGCGCGGGCGTCGTCTCACGACCGCGCAGCAACTGGCCGACTGGCTGTCGGTGTCGCCGCGCACGGTCTATCGCGACGTGCGCGACCTGCAACTGTCAGGGGTGCCGATCGAAGGCGAAGCCGGCATCGGCTACCGGCTGAACCGCAACGCGAGCCTGCCGCCGCTCACGTTCACGGCCGAGGAGCTGGCGGCGCTCGCCACCGGCGCGCGCATGCTCGAGACTTGGGGCGGTGCGCGCTTCGCGAGCGGCGCGCGCTCGGCGCTCGCGAAGATCGCGTCGGCGATGCCGGCCGACAAGCGCACGGCGCTCGACCGCCTGCCCGTGTTCGCGCCGTCGTTCCACATCGACGAGACGTTTTGCGCGAAGGTCGACGCGATCCACCAGGCGATCGACACGCGCCACATCGTCAGCTTCGACTATCGCGACCGGCTCGGCGCGCATTCGCAGCGCCGCGTGTGGCCGCTCGGGCTCGTCTACTGGGGCGGGCGCTGGACGATCGGCGCGTGGTGCGAGCTGCGCGGCGATTTCCGCACCTTCGACATCGCGCGGATGGGCGACATCAGCGTGCACGAGCAGTTTCCGGACATGGAAGGCCGGCGGATCGCCGACTACATGCGGATCGCGGAAGCGCCGATGCGCTGACGCGGCGGCGGGCGCGCGCGCCCGCCCTTCATTTTCCGGGCGCCGTAGGGCGCCCGGCCCCGCTTGCGTTACCCGCCGAACACCACCGGCCGCTTCGGCCGCTCGTCGACGTGCAGCGAAAACACGTCCGCACGCGCGTAGTGGCCGACGACGTCGAAGTCGTAGCGCGCCCGCACGAGCTCGTCGGTGTCGATGCGCGCGGTCACGAGCCCGGCCTCGCCGATCAGCGGCTCCGTCAGCAGGTCGCCGAGCGGCCCGACGATCACGCTGCCGCCGCGGATCAGCGGCCGCTCGGGGTCCCAGCCCGGCACGTCGATGCCGAGCGCGCGCGGCGACGGCTGCACCTGGCACGCGCTCACGACGAAGCAGCGCCCTTCGTGCGCGATGTGCCGCATCGAGCTCTGCCACAGGTCGCGCTCGTCGACGGTCGGCGCACACCAGATCTGCACGCCTTTCGCATACATCGCGCAGCGCAGCAGCGGCATGTGGTTCTCCCAGCAGATCGCGGCGCCCGCGCGGCCCGCGGCCGTCTCGACGACGGGCAGCGTCGAGCCGTCGCCCTGCCCCCAGATCAGCCGCTCGGTGCCGGTCGGCATCAGCTTGCGGTGCTTCGCGACGAGCCCGTCGCGCGGATCGAAGAACAGCGCCGTGCAGTACAGCGTGCTGCCGCCGCGCTCGATCACGCCGACCACGAGGCTCGCGCCGGTGCGCTGCGACAGCGCGGCCAGCTCGTCGGTTTCCGGCCCCGGCACGTCGATCGCCTGTGCGGCATAGCGCGCATACGCGTCGCGGCCTTCAGGCAGCCGGTAGCCGAGCCGCGTACCGAAGATTTCGCCTTTCGGATAGCCGCCGAGCACGGCCTCGGGCAGCACGACCAGCGACGCGCCGCTGTCGCGGATCGCGGTTTCGTAGCCGAGGATGGTGTCGAGCGTGGCGCGCGTGCCGGCGGGCGATGCGCCGATCTGCAGCGCGGCGATGACTGACGTGGACATGAAGGCGTCTCCGATGAATGGGATGCCGCCATCTTTATCGATAAGATATCATCGATCAAATCGATAGAACGATATGTGTCATGAATACGGATGATATCGCCGGCCTCGACCTGAACTTGCTGAAGGTATTCGAGGCGCTGTACGAGGAAGGCGGCGCGAGCCGCGCGGCGCTGCGGCTCGACCTCACGCAGTCGGCGGTCAGCGCGGCGCTCGGGCGGCTGCGCGTGATCTATGCCGATCCGCTGTTCGTGCGCACCGGCCGCGGGCTCGCGCCAACGCCGCGCGCGGACGAACTGAAGCCGATCCTGTCCGATGCGCTCGACCGCTGCCGCGAAAGCCTCGCGATCGCGGCCGACGGCGGCGACCGCGTCGGCCGCACGATCTCGATCGGGCTGTCCGACGATTTCGAGATCGCGCTCGGCCGCGCGCTGATCGATGCGGTCGCGCGCGAAGCCGCCGGCATCCGGCTGATCTTCCGGCAGACCCATAGCGGCATCGCCGGCGACGCGCTGCTGCGGCACGGCGTCGACCTCGCGATCGCGTCGGGCGGGTTCTCGGCGAACGGGCTCAGCCGGCGCGCGGTCGCCACAGGCGGTTACGCGTGCCTGATCGATCCGGCCGGCCGCGCGCGGGCGCCGCGCACGCTGACGCTCGCCGATTTTCTGCGGCGCGACCACCTGCTCGTGTCGTCGGGCGGCGTGATCGGGATCGTCGACGAGGCACTGGCCGCGCTCGGCCACAAGCGGCGCGTCGCGGCATCGACCACGCATTTCGCCGCGCTGCCGTACCTGCTCGCCAGCTCCGACGCGGTCGCGACGATTCCCGCGCATGCGGCGCGTGCGATCGCGCAATCGAGCTCGCTGCGCGCGCTCGCGTGCCCGGTCGACCTGCCGCGCTATCCGGTCGAAATCGGCTGGCGCACGAGCACGCAGCGCGACCCGGCGATCGTGCGTGTACGCGACACGATCGCCGCCTGCGTCGCGCAGCTCGTCGCTCCATGAAAAAAGCCCGGCCGGCTTGCGCCGGTCGGGCCTGTGCCGGCGCGACGCCCGCGCATCGAAGCGGCCGCCGCGTGTCGGGTCGTGCGTTAGTCGACGGCCTTCACCATGTCCTCGATGACCTTCTTCGCATCGCCGAACACCATCATCGTCTTGTCCATGTAGAACAGGTCGTTGTCGAGGCCCGCGTAGCCGGCCGCCATCGAACGCTTGTTGACGATCACCGTGCGCGCCTTGTACGCCTCGATGATCGGCATCCCCGCGATCGGCGATTTCGGATCGGTCTTCGCGGCCGGGTTCACGACGTCGTTCGCGCCGAGCACGAGCACCACGTCCACCTGGCCGAATTCGCCGTTGATGTCCTCCATCTCGTGCACGATCTCGTACGGCACTTCCGCTTCCGCGAGCAGCACGTTCATGTGGCCCGGCATCCGCCCGGCGACCGGGTGGATCGCGTACTTCACGTCGATGCCCTTCTCGACCAGCTTGTCGGTCAGCTCCTTCAGCGCGTGCTGCGCGCGGGCGACGGCGAGCCCGTAGCCCGGCACGATCACCACCGTTTCCGCGTTGCCGAGCATGAACGACGCGTCGTCGGCCGAACCCGACTTCACCGGCCGCTGCTCCTGCGCGCCCGCCGCACCGCCCGCCGCCGCGTCGCCGCCGAACCCGCCGAGGATCACGTTGAAGAACGAGCGGTTCATCGCGTGGCACATGATGTACGACAGGATCGCGCCCGACGAGCCGACCAGCGAACCCGCGATGATCAGCATCGCGTTGTTCAGCGAGAAGCCGATGCCGGCCGCCGCCCAGCCCGAGTACGAGTTCAGCATCGACACGACCACCGGCATGTCCGCGCCGCCGATCGGGATGATGATCAGCACGCCGAGCACGAACGCGATCGCCGTCATGATGATGAACGGCAGCCACGCCTGCGTGATGACGAACAGGATGCCGAAGCCGAGCATCGCGATCGCGAGCATCAGGTTGATCAGGTGCTGGCCTGCGTACACGACCGGCGCGCCCTGGAACAGCCGGAACTTGTACTTGCCCGACAGCTTGCCGAACGCGATCACCGAACCGGAGAACGTGATCGCGCCGACGAACGTGCCGATGAACAGCTCGACGCGGTTGCCGTACGGGATGAAGCTCGACGCGACGGCGTCCTGCGGCACGAGCCCGAACGCTTCCGGCTCCGACACCACCGCATACGCGATGCACACGGCCGCGAGACCGATCAGCGAGTGCATCGCCGCGACGAGTTCCGGCATCTTCGTCATCTCGACGCGCGCGGCGACGAAGGCCCCGACGCCCCCGCCGACGATCAGCGCGCCGAGCACGAGCGCGAGGCCGAGCGGCAGGTTCGCGCCGAGCCACGCGGCCTGCTTGACGATCAGCGCAATGGTCGTGAGGATCGCGATGGCCATCCCGACCATCCCGAACAGGTTGCCGCGTCGCGCGCTCTTCGGGTTCGACAACCCCTTCAGCGCCTGGATGAAGCACACCGACGCGACGAGGTACAGCAGCGTAACGACGTTCATGCTCATCGCGCGCCCTCCTTGCCGCCCTCGACACGCTTGGGCTCCTTCTTGCGGAACATCTCGAGCATTCGCCTCGTCACGAGAAAGCCGCCGAACACGTTGACGGCCGCGAGCGCGACCGCGAGCGTGCCGAAGAACTTGCCGGTCGCGCCGACGGTGAGCGCCGCCGCGAGCATCGCGCCGACGATCACGATCGCCGAGATCGCGTTGGTCACGGCCATCAGCGGCGTATGCAGCGCCGGCGTGACGTTCCAGACGACGTGGTAGCCGACGTACACCGCCAGCACGAAGATGATCACATTGATCACCGTGTGATTGATGACTTCCATGGTCTCCTCCGTTATTTGCGGGTGACTTCGCCGTCGCGGCACAGCAGCGTCGCGGCGACGATGTCGTCGGTCAGGTCGATGTTCAGCGCGCCTTCCTTCGTGACGATCAGCTTCATGAAGTCGAGCAGGTTGCGCGCATACAGCGCCGACGCGTCCGACGCGACCATCGATGCGAGGTTCGTATAGCCGGCGATCGTTACGCCGTTGTGCACGATCACCTGGTCGGCGACCGTCAGCGGGCAGTTGCCGCTCTTCCTGCCATCGAATTCCGGGCCGCGGCCGGCCGCGAGGTCGACGAGCACCGAGCCGGGCTTCATCGACTGCGCGGTTTCGACCGAGATCAGCGTCGGCGCCGGGCGCCCCGGAATCAGCGCGGTGGTGATCACGATGTCGGCCTGCTTCGCGCGCTCGTGCACGAGCGCGGCCTGGCGGCCGAGCCACGACGGCGGCATCGGGCGCGCATAGCCGCCGACACCCTGCGCGGCGTCGCGCTCTTCGTCGGTTTCGAACGGGACGTCGAGGAATTTCGCGCCGAGCGACTCGATCTGCTCCTTCACGGCCGGCCGCACGTCGGACGCCTCGATCACCGCGCCCAGCCGCTTCGCGGTCGCGATCGCCTGCAGGCCCGCGACGCCCGCGCCGAGAATCAGCACGCGCGCCGCCTTCACGGTGCCCGCGGCCGTCATCAGCATCGGCATGAAGCGCGGATACAGCGCCGCGGCCACCAGCACGGCCTTGTAGCCGGCGATGTTCGCCTGCGACGACAGCACGTCGAGACTCTGCGCACGCGTCGTGCGCGGCGCGGCCTCGAGCGCGAAACCGGTCACGCCGGCCGCGGCGAGTTTCGCCGCCTGCTCGCCGTTGAACGGATCGAGCATGCCGACCAGCACGGTGCCGCGCTTGAACAACGGCAGCTCGGTGTCGGTAGGCGCCTGGACCTTCAGTACGAGGTCGGCGTCAAAAGCGGCCGACTGGTCGGTCAATTCGGCGCCGGCGGCCGCATAGGCTTCGTCGGGATAGCTGGCTGCGCTGCCGGCCCCTTTCGCGATACTGACCCGATGGCCGGCCGCCGCGTATTTCTTCACGGTTTCCGGCGTCGCAGCCACACGCGCCTCGTTGGCCCGCGTTTCAGCAGGCACTCCAATATGCATCGTCAGTTCCTCCAGTCATTGTCAGTATTTCTTTTCTTGCAATCTTTACTGCACAACGAGCCGGACAGGCTGACTTACCGGCTCACGAGCAACGGCTTTCACGCTGCACTTTAACCGAAAGCGATGGCCCCGCCAGCACTTTCCGCACGATCGTGCTCGAATGCGACATGAGCTTGGCCCGTGCCGTCTCGCATCCCCGGGACGGACGATCTGCGAGGGTCGGATCGTCTAACGAACGGCCGGCGACGGGCGGCCGGCGGCGAACGACCGGCAGCGTTCGGGCGCAACCGGTAAAATGCCGAACCATGAAACCCGAAATCTGGACCCCGCATGTGACGGTCGCCGCGCTCGTCGAGCGCGCCGGCCGCTTTCTCGTGATCGAGGAAGAAACCTCGACGGGCCTGCGCATCAACCAGCCGGCCGGTCATCTCGAAGCCGGCGAGACGCTGGCCGACGCCGTGATCCGCGAAACGCTCGAGGAAACCGCGCACCCGTTCACGCCCGACGCGCTCGTCGGCGTCTATCTCGCGCACTACGACCGCCCCGGCAGCGCCGGCGCGACCTATCTGCGCTTCACGTTCTGCGGCACGGCCGGCGAGCCGGTCGCGGGCCATGTGCTCGACGACGGCATCGTCCGCACGCTGTGGATGACGGCCGACGAACTGCGCGCCTGCAGCGAGCGCCATCGTTCGCCCGCGGTGATGCGCTGCGTCGACGACTATCTCGCCGGGCGGCGTATTCCGCTCGATTTCGTGCACACGCACTCGGTCGCCCCGCGCCCCGAGGCATTCGAACGTCAGGCGGTCGGCAAATGAGCAAGCGCCGTGTAGTGGTGGGCATGTCGGGCGGCGTCGATTCGTCGGTGACCGCATGGCTGCTGAAGGAACAGGGCTACGACGTGGTCGGCCTGTTCATGAAGAACTGGGAAGACGACGACGACGGCGAGTACTGCTCGACGCGCCAGGACTGGATCGACGTCGTGTCGGTGGCCGACCTGATCGGTATCGACGTGGAAGCCGTCAACTTCGCCGCGGAATACAAGGACCGCGTGTTCGCCGAATTCCTGCGCGAATACTCGGCCGGCCGCACGCCGAACCCCGACGTGCTGTGCAACGCCGAGATCAAGTTCAAGGCGTTCCTCGACCACGCGATGTCGCTCGACGCGGAAATGATCGCGACCGGCCACTATGCGCGCGTGCGCGAGCGCGACGGGCGTTTCGAACTGCTGAAGGCCTTCGATCATACGAAGGACCAGTCGTACTTCCTGCACCGGCTGAACCAGGCCCAACTGTCGAAGACGATGTTCCCGCTCGGCGAGATCCCGAAGACGAAGGTGCGCGAGATCGCCGCGCAGATCGGGCTGCCGAATGCGAAGAAGAAGGATTCGACCGGCATCTGCTTCATCGGCGAACGGCCGTTCCGCGATTTCCTGAACCGCTATCTTCCGACGAAACCCGGCCCGATGAAGACGCCCGACGGCAAGGTGGTCGGCGAGCACATCGGCCTCGCGTTCTACACGTTCGGCCAGCGCAAGGGCATCGGCCTCGGCGGCAGCAAGGATGGCAACGGCGACCCGTGGTTCGTCGCCGCGAAGGACATCGCGTCGAACACGCTGTACGTCGTGCAGGGCCACGATCATCCGTGGCTGCTGTCGCGCGAGCTCGTCGCCGGCAACGTGAGCTGGGTCGCCGGCGAGCCGCCGGCGGACGGCTTCGCGTGCGGTGCGAAAACACGCTACCGGCAGGCCGATGCGGCGTGCGCGTTCGGCCGGGCCGCGTTCGGCCGGGCCGCGACAGGCCGGGCCGCGATAGGCGCCGCGGCCGCCGGCCCGGCAGGCGAAGCGCGCTTCTCGCTCGCGTTCGACGATGCGCAGTGGGCCGTCACGCCCGGCCAGTCGGCCGTGCTGTACGACGGCGAGATCTGCCTCGGCGGCGGCATCATCGAGTTCGCGGCCACCGGCCGACCCGGTCAGGTTGCACCGGCGGGCCACGCGCCGGCGCTCGCCGACGCACGCTGACATCCATTCGGTTTAGACTTGCGGCACGCCGCGCCGGCGGAACACGATTCCGCCGCGGCCGGCGCGCCGCCTTCGCAGCGTACGCATGGCGGCATTTCAGAATTCTTACGGAGTCCCCATGCTTTCAAGACGCTACCTCGCGATGTGGTGCGCCGTGCTGCTGCTCGTCGCAGCGGCCGCGCTCGCGTCGGTCCACATCCTTTCCTGGCTGTGGATCGCCATCCCCATCGCCCTCGTCGCGCTCGGCCTGTACGACCTGAACCAGGACCGCCACGCGATCCTGCGGAACTACCCGCTCTGGGGCCACTTCCGCTTCCTGTTCGAATTCATCCGACCTGAAATCCGCCAGTACTTCGTCGAGGACGACACCGACGAAAAACCGTTCTCGCGCGCGCAGCGCAGCCTCGTCTACCAGCGCGCGAAGAACGTCGCCGACAATCGTCCGTACGGCACCGAGCTGAACGTGAAGGCCGTCGCGCACGAATGGATCAGCCATTCGCTCGCGCCGACGAAGCTGCCGAACCACGATTTCCGCATCCGCGTCGGCGCGAATCGCGCGCAACCGTACGACATTTCGATCTTCAACATCTCGGCGATGAGCTTCGGCTCGCTGTCCGCGAACGCGATCCGCTCGCTGAACCTCGGCGCGAAGAAAGGCGGGTTCGCGCACGACACCGGCGAAGGCTCGCTGTCGAAGTACCACCGCGAGAACGGCGGCGACATCATCTGGGAAATCGCGTCCGGCTACTTCGGCTGCCGCAACGACGACGGCACGTTCAACCCCGACAAGTTCGCGAAACAGGCCGCCGATCCGCAGGTCAAGATGATCGAGGTGAAGCTGTCGCAGGGCGCGAAGCCCGGCCACGGCGGCGTGCTGCCGGCCGCGAAGATCACGCCGGAAATCGCCGAGACGCGCGGCGTGCCGATGGGCAAGGACTGCATCTCGCCCGCGACGCACTCGGAATTCTCGACGCCGCGCGGGCTGCTCGAATTCGTCGACCGGCTGCGCACGCTGTCCGGCGGCAAGCCGACCGGCTTCAAGCTGTGCATCGGCCATCCGTGGGAATTCTTCGGGATTGCGAAAGCGATGGTCGAGACGGGCATCGTGCCCGACTTCATCGTCGTCGACGGCGCGGAAGGTGGCACGGGCGCGGCGCCGCTCGAATTCACCGACCACGTCGGCGTGCCGCTGCAGGAAGGGCTGCTGCTCGTGCACAACACGCTCGTCGGGATCGGCGTGCGCGATCGCGTGAAGCTCGGCGCGAGCGGCAAGATCATCACCGCGTTCGACATCGCACGCACGCTCGCGATCGGCGCGGACTGGGTGAACTCGGCGCGCGGCTTCATGTTCGCGGTCGGCTGCATCCAGGCGCAGCACTGCCACACCGACCGCTGCCCGACCGGCGTCGCGACGCAGGACCCGGTGCGCCAGCGCGCACTCGTCGTGCCCGACAAGGCCGAGCGCGTATACAACTTCCACCGCAATACGCTGCATGCGCTGCAGGAACTCGTGCAGGCGGCCGGCCTCGCGCATCCGTCCGAGCTGCGCGCGCATCACATCGTGCAACGGGTCGCGCCGCACGAGGTGCGGCTGATGTCGCAACTGCTGAAGTACCTGAAACCCGGTGCGCTGCTCGACGGCCAGACCTGCGGCTTCTCGCTGTACGACAAGTGGTGGCCGATCGCGCGCAGCGATTCGTTCACGCTCGGCGAAGCCGTGTACGCGTCGATCGAGTAATTCGTACGGCCACGCCGCTGCTGCTGCGGCCGGCGCGGCAAAAAGAAAAGCGCCCCGCGGGGCGCTTTTCTTTCGTCTGCCGAATGCGTGAAGGCCGGCCCGCGGCTCAGTTCTGCGGCAGCGTATCGGCGAACGACTGTCGCTGCAGCAGCTTCACGAAGTACTTGTCGAGGTTCGGGTGGCGATCGCGCCAGTCGAGCTCGGGCATCCGGAAATCGAGGTAGCCGAGCGCGCAGCCGAGTGCGATGTCGGCGAGCGTGTAATGATTGCCGACGCACCACGTCTTGCCGCCGAGACCCTGCGACATCGCGACGAGCGCGTCGTCGATCTTGCGCTGCTGGCGTGCAATCCAGCTCGCGCTGCGCTGCGCTTCTTCCCGCATCGTGTGTTCGAGACGGATCGCGACGGCCGCGTCGAGCACGCCGTCGCCCAGTGCTTCCCAGCAGCGCACTTCGACGCGCTCGCGGCCCGACGGCGGAATCAGCTTGCCGACCGGCGACAGCGTATCGACGTATTCGCAGATCACGCGGGAATCGAACACCGCGGCACCATCCTCCATCACGAGGCACGGGACCTTGCCGAGCGGATTCGATGCATGAATATCCGTCTCCGGCGCCCACACGTTCTCGAGCTCCAGCTTGTAGTCGATCTTCTTTTCAGCAAGCACGATCCGCGCCTTTCGGACGTACGGGCTGCTGAGCGAACCGATTAATTTCATCATCTGCCTTTTTGAGGGAACCGCCGAGAGTATACGTTGTCGCCGATCATAACCGGCCCGCGCGGCCGGGCAGAAAATCGCCCGTCCGGCCTGTGGATGGTTTGCAACAGCCGCCGCGCGGGCCTTGGCCGGTGCGGCTTCCGGCCCCACTCTCACGCGCGGCGTCACGCGGCGCTACAATCGCACGAATGAACGCGCCCCTCGATACCGCCATCGCCGTCGACGTCTACCGCCAGCGCCGTGAACGCGTGCTTGCCGCACTGCGTGCCGCGGGCGGCGGCGTCGCCATCGTCCCCACCGCGCCGGAACTGCTGCGCAACCGCGATACGGCCTACCCGTACCGGTTCGACAGCTACTTCCATTACCTGACGGGCTTCACCGAGCCGGATGCCGTGCTCGTGCTGAACGCGGCCGCGCCGCACGGCGCGCCGGAATCGATCCTGTTCTGCCGCGGCAAGAACGTCGACCGCGAGATCTGGGAAGGCTTTCACTACGGGCCGGACGCCGCGCGCGACGCGTTCGGCTTCGACGCGGCATTCGCGGTCGACGTGATCGACACCGAAATGCCGCGCCTGCTCGCCGATGCGGGCACCGTGCACTACCGGTTCGGCGCATCGGCCGACTTCGAGCGCCAGCTCGCCGGCTGGCTCGACGCGGTGCGCGCGCAGGCCCGCACCGGCGTCGCCGCGCCGGATGCCATGCTCGACCTCACGCCGCTGCTCGACGACATGCGGCTCGTGAAGGACGAACACGAACTCGCGATCATGATGCGCGCCGCGCACATCTCCGCGCTCGCACACCGCCGTGCGATGCAGATGTGCCGCCCCGGCATCCGCGAATACGAGCTCGAGGCCGAGTTGCTGTACCTGTTCCGCAAGCACGGCGCGCAGGCGCCCGCGTACGGTTCGATCGTCGCGGCCGGCGCGAATGCGTGCGTGCTGCACTACCCGGCCGGCAACGCGGCCGCGCGGGACGGCGACCTGATCCTGATCGACGCCGCCTGCGAACTCGACGGCTATGCATCCGACATCACGCGCACGTTCCCGGCCAACGGCCGCTTCTCGCCTGCGCAGCGCACGCTGTACGACATCGTGCTCGCCGCGCAGCAGGCCGCGATCGACGCGACGCGCGCGGGCGTGCCGTTCGAGGCGCCGCACGACGCGGCCGTCCGCGTGCTCGCGCAGGGGCTGCTCGACACCGGCATCATCCCGAAGACGCGCTTCTCGAACGTCGACGACGTGATCGCCGAGCGCGCGTACACGCGCTTCTACATGCACCGCACGGGCCACTGGCTCGGGATGGACGTGCACGACTGCGGCGACTACCGCGAGCGGCTCGCCGAGCGCGACACCAACGGCGCGCTGCCGTGGCGCACGCTGAAGCCCGGCATGACGCTCACTGTCGAGCCCGGCCTGTATGTGCGCGCGGCCGACGACGTGCCGCCCGAGTACTGGAACATCGGCATCCGCATCGAGGACGACGCGATCGTGCGCGAGCACGGCTGCGAGCTGATCACGCGCGGCGTGCCGGTCGCGGCCGACGAGATCGAGGCGCTGATGCGCACGGACGCATGACCGGCCGCCGACCGTTACCTCCGTTTCACGAATCAAGATGACGACCGCTTCCTCCCCGGCCACGCCGGATTACGACCTCGCCATCGTCGGCGCGGGCCCCGTCGGGCTCGCGCTCGCCGGCTGGCTCGCGCGCCGCAGCGCGACGCAGCACGCGTCGATCGCGCTGATCGACGCACGCGAACCGGCCGCGAGCGCGAACGACCCGCGCGCGATCGCCGTGTCGCACGGCAGCCGCGTGCTGCTCGACACGCTCGCGTGGCCCGCCGACGCCACGCCGATCGAACATATCCACGTGTCGCAGCGCGGCCATTTCGGCCGCACGCTGATCGACCGCGACGAGCACGCTCTCGCCGCGCTCGGCTACGTGGTGCGCTACGGCTCGATCGTGCAGGCGCTCGCGAATGCGGTCCGCGGCACGCGCGTCGACTGGCTCACGTCGACCACCGCACGCGCGCCGCAGCAGGACGCCGACGGCGTCACGCTGACGCTCGACGGCCCGCAAGGCGAGCGCACGCTGCGTGCGCGCATCGTCATCAATGCCGAAGGCGGCCTGTTCCACGAACAGCAGGCCGATACGGCCAAGCATCGCCGCGACTACGGACAGACCGCGCTCGTCGGCACGGTCACGGTATCGGCGCCGCGCCCGAACGTCGCGTGGGAACGCTTCACGCACGAGGGCCCGCTCGCGCTGCTGCCGCTCGGCGGGCCGCGCCAGGCCGACTACTCGCTCGTCTGGTGCTGTACGCCCGACGAAGCGGCGCGACGTGCCGCACTGCCCGACGATGCGTTCCTGCGCGAGCTCGGCGGCGTGTTCGGCGAACGCATGGGCGAATTCGCCGCGATCGCCGGGCGCGCGTCGTTCCCGCTCGGCCTGAACGCCGCGCCGACGCTCGTCAGCGGCCGCGTCGCGATCGTCGGCAATGCCGCGCAAACGCTGCACCCGGTTGCGGGCCAGGGGCTCAACCTCGGGCTGCGCGATGCGCACACGCTCGTCGACACGCTGTCCGCACAAGGCTTCGAAGCGACCGCACTCGCGACCTTCAACGCGCGCCGCGCGCTCGACCGGCGCTTCACGATCGGCGCGACCGACACGCTGGCGCGCCTGTTTACGATCGACTCGGGCCCGCTTCCGCTGCTGCGCGGCGCCGCGCTCACCGCGCTCGAGTTCGTGCCGCCGCTCAAGAAGGCGATCGCGCGCCAGATGATGTTCGGCCAGCGCAACTGACGCGCGGCGCACCATACGGCGCCTCCGGGCAAACCCAGGCAAACCGGGTCAAATCGGCGGGGCATGGGAATACGGTAAAATGCCCGTTTTCCGTCTTCCCTTCCCCTGCCCGCGCCTGTCGCGGGCGGCGCCATTGCGATGCCCGTTATCGGCCCTCACGTATTGCGTAACAACCTGTTCGTCGCCCCGATGGCCGGGGTCACGGACCGTCCGTTCCGCCAGCTGTGCAAGCGGCTGGGGGCCGGTTACGCCGTGTCCGAGATGGTCGCGTCCAACGCGCAGTTGTGGAAGAGCGCGAAGACGATGCGGCGCGCGAACCACGAAGGCGAAGTTGAGCCGATCGCGGTGCAGATCGCCGGCGCCGATCCGGCGATGATGGCCGAAGCGGCCCGCTACAACGTCGACAACGGCGCGCAGATCATCGACATCAACATGGGCTGCCCGGCGAAGAAGGTCTGCAACGTCGCGGCCGGCTCCGCGCTGCTGCAAAACGAGCCGCTCGTGCAGCGGATCGTCGAGGCCGTCGTCGCGGCGGTCGGCACGGGGCCCGATGCGGTGCCCGTCACGCTGAAGATCCGCACCGGCTGGGACCGCGAGCACAAGAACGCGATCACGGTCGCGCGCCTGGCCGAAGCGGCCGGCATCTCGATGCTGACCGTGCACGGCCGCACGCGCGCCGACCTGTACCGCGGCGACGCCGAGTACGACACCATCGCGGCCGTGAAGGCGGCCGTGCGCATTCCGGTGGTGGCGAACGGCGACATCACGTCGCCGGCGAAAGCGAAGGCCGTGCTCGACGCAACCGGCGCCGACGCACTGATGATCGGTCGTGCCGCGCAAGGTCGGCCGTGGCTGTTCCGTGAAATCGATCATTTCCTGCAAACCGGCGAGCTGCTGCCCCCGCCGCGGATCGACGAGATCCAGCACGTGATGAACGAACACCTGGAAGACCACTACGCGTTCTACGGTGAATTCACGGGCGTGCGTACTGCGCGCAAGCACATCGGCTGGTACACTCGCGGCCTTTCCGGTGCCAACGGGTTCCGGCACAGGATGAACACGCTCGATTCCTCCCGCGAGCAACTCGCTGCCGTCAATGCATTCTTCGAGGCGCAAAAGGCGCTGTCGGACCACCTCGTCTACGTCGATGACGAAGAGGAAAACGGCCAGGGCGAGTCGGACGACCATAACCAGTTAGCAGCATGAGCAAGCACAACATCGAACAATGTGTCCGCGAGAGCCTGGACGTGTATTTCCGGGATCTAGACGGCTCCAATCCGCACGACGTCTATGAAATGGTGATGTCCTGCGTCGAAAAGCCGATGCTCGAGGTCGTGCTCGTACAGGCCGGCGGCAACCAGTCGCTCGCCGCGGAGTACCTCGGCATCAATCGCAATACGCTGCGCAAGAAGCTGCAGCAGCACGGCCTGCTGTAGGCAGCCGTCCCGTCCCCGTTTCCCTGGCTATTGGTGGTTCCATCATGATCAAGCAAGCGCTCATTTCCGTTTCCGACAAGACCGGCATCGTCGACTTCGCGAAGTCGCTGTCCGACCTCGGCGTCAAGCTGCTGTCGACGGGCGGCACCGCGAAACTCCTCGCCGACGCCGGCCTGCCCGTGACCGAAGTGGCCGATTACACGGGCTTCCCGGAAATGCTCGATGGGCGCGTGAAGACGCTGCACCCGAAGGTGCACGGCGGCATCCTCGCCCGCCGCGACCTGCCCGAGCACATGCAGGCGCTGGAACAGCACGGCATCCCGACGATCGACCTGCTGGTCGTGAACCTGTATCCGTTCGTCGCGACGATCGCGAAGGACGACTGCACGCTCGCCGACGCGATCGAGAACATCGACATCGGCGGCCCGACGATGCTGCGCTCGGCCGCGAAGAACCACCGCGACGTGACGGTCGTCGTCGATCCGGCCGACTACGCGGTCGTGCTCGACGAAATGAAGGCGAATGGCAACACGGTCGGCTACCCGACCAACTTCCGCCTCGCGACGAAGGTGTTCGCGCACACCGCGCAATACGACGGCGCGATCACGAACTACCTGACGAGCCTGACCGACGAGCTGCAGCACGCATCGCGCAGCGCGTACCCGGCCACGCTGAACCTGGCGTTCGACAAGGTGCAGGACCTTCGCTACGGCGAGAACCCGCACCAGAGCGCGGCGTTCTACCGCGACCTCGCGACGCCGGCCGGCGCGCTGGCGAACTACCGCCAGCTGCAAGGCAAGGAACTGTCGTACAACAACATCGCGGATTCGGACGCGGCGTGGGAATGCGTGAAGACGTTCGACGCGCCGGCCTGCGTGATCATCAAGCATGCGAACCCGTGCGGCGTCGCGGTCGGCAACGACTCGGCCGACGCGTACGCGAAGGCATTCCAGACCGACCCGACCTCCGCATTCGGCGGCATCATCGCGTTCAACCGCGAAGTCGACGAAGCGGCCGCGCAAGCCGTGGCGAAGCAGTTCGTCGAAGTGCTGATCGCCCCGTCGTTCTCCGACGCCGCGAAGCAGGTGTTCGCCGCGAAGCAGAACGTGCGTCTGCTGGAGATCGCGCTCGGCGACGGCCATAACGCATTCGATCTCAAGCGCGTAGGCGGCGGCCTGCTCGTGCAGTCGCTCGACGCGAAGAACGTGCAGCCGAGCGAGCTGCGCGTCGTCACGAAGCGCCAGCCGACCGCGAAGGAAATGGACGACCTGCTGTTCGCATGGCGCGTCGCGAAATACGTGAAGTCGAACGCGATCGTGTTCTGCGGCAACGGCATGACGCTCGGCGTCGGCGCCGGCCAGATGAGCCGCGTCGATTCCGCGCGCATCGCGAGCATCAAGGCGCAGAACGCGGGCCTGACGCTGGCCGGCTCGGCCGTCGCGTCGGACGCGTTCTTCCCGTTCCGCGACGGCCTCGACGTCGTCGTGGCGGCCGGCGCGACCTGCGTGATCCAGCCGGGCGGCTCGATGCGCGACGACGAAGTGATCGCGGCAGCCGACGAGCACGGCATCGCGATGATCCTGACGGGCGTGCGCCACTTCCGTCACTGATCGCCGCATGCGGCCCACGCGGCCGCTGCACGAGAACCCGGCGGCATCACCCCCGCCGGGTTTTTTATTGCGCGGCGCCTTCGCGCACGACCGGGCGACCGGCTTGCCGCACCATTCGTTGTAGTATCGCTGCATCACGCCATTCTCCTCACTCATGCGAATTCTCGGCATCGACCCCGGCCTGCGCGTCACCGGCTTCGGCGTCATCGACGTCAGCGGCCACCGGCTCGCCTATGTCACGAGCGGCGTGATCCGCACGCCGACGGCCGACCTGGCCACCCGGCTCGGCACGATCTTCCAGGGTGTGTCGACGATCGTGCGCGAACACGCGCCCGACCAGGCCGCGATCGAAAAGGTGTTCGTCAACGTGAACCCGCAGTCGACGCTGCTGCTCGGCCAGGCGCGCGGCGCCGCGATCTGCGGCCTCGTCGCGGGCGGGCTGCCGGTCGCCGAATACACGGCGCTGCAGCTCAAGCAGGCCGTGGTCGGCTACGGCCGCGCGACCAAGACGCAGATGCAGGACATGGTCACGCGGCTGCTCAACCTGTCCGGCCAGCCGGGCTCCGATGCGGCCGACGCGCTCGGCATGGCGATCTGCCACGCGCACGGTGGCAACACGCTCAGCACGCTGGGCGGCCTCGCGCCGGCGCTCGCGCAGAAAGGGCTGCGCGTGCGGCGCGGCAGGCTGGTCGGCTGACGCCGCCGCGCACCGCGGCCCGGCGCATCGGCTCGACTGCGTTGGCGCCTTGGCTGGCGTTGGCCACCTTGATCGTTTTACCCGCACCCGACACGCCGGCGACACGCGCTGCTTCGGCCTGACGGACGCACCCATCGGCATTACGCCGCGCGTGCGCTACACTCGCGCTTTCTTCCTCGCATCCCGTCCTCCATGATCGGTCGCATCGCCGGCATCCTGCTCGAAAAGAACCCGCCTCATCTGCTTGTCGACTGCAACGGCGTCGGCTACGAAATCGACGTGCCGATGAGCACCTTCTACAACCTGCCGCAAACGGGCGAACGCATCGTGCTGCTCACGCAGCAGATCGTCCGCGAGGACGCGCACCTGCTGTACGGCTTCCTGACGCCGCAGGAACGCACGACCTTCCGCGAGCTGCTGAAGATCACCGGCGTCGGCGCGCGCATGGCGCTCGCCGTGCTGTCCGGCATGAGCGTGCAGGAACTCGCGCAAGCCGTGACGATGCAGGACGCCGCCCGCCTCACGCGCCTGCCCGGCATCGGCAAGAAGACGGCCGAGCGCCTGCTGCTCGAACTGAAGGGCAAGCTCGGCGCCGACCTCGGTACGCTCGCCGGGGCCGCGTCGGCGTCCGACCACGCGACCGACATCCTCAACGCGCTGCTGGCGCTCGGCTACTCCGAGAAGGAAGGCCTTGCCGCGATCAAGAACGTGCCGGCCGGCACCGGCGTGTCCGAAGGCATCAAGCTCGCGCTGAAGGCGCTGTCGAAGGCGTAACGCGCGGTCGATCCGGCCGTCGAAGCCAGTGTCGCGCCGCCGCGCGGCACGCGCCAGTCGGCCGTTCGGCCAGGTGGTCCGGGCTTCGTCGCGCGGTACAATGGCCGCATGATTGAAACCGACAAACTCGCCACCGAGCAGCGGATCATCGCCGCCACGCCCACCTCGTCGCACGAGGAGGTGTTCGAACGTGCGTTGCGGCCGCGCCAGCTCGACGACTACGTCGGCCAGGAAAAGGTGCGCGGCCAGCTCGAGATCTTCATCGAAGCCGCGAAGCGCCGCGCTGAGCCGCTCGATCACGTGCTGCTGTTCGGGCCGCCGGGTCTCGGCAAGACGACGCTCGCGCACATCATCGCGCGCGAGATGGGCGTGAACCTGCGTCAGACGTCGGGCCCCGTGCTCGAGCGCGCCGGCGATCTCGCCGCGCTGCTGACGAACCTCGAAGCGAACGACGTGCTGTTCATCGACGAGATTCACCGGCTGTCGCCGGTCGTCGAGGAAATCCTGTATCCGGCGCTCGAGGATTACCAGATCGACATCATGATCGGCGAAGGCCCGGCCGCGCGCAGCGTGAAGCTCGACCTGCAGCCGTTCACGCTGGTCGGCGCGACCACCCGCGCGGGGATGCTGACCAACCCGCTGCGCGATCGCTTCGGGATCGTCGCGCGCCTCGAGTTCTACGACGCCGATCAACTGTCGCGCATCGTGCGGCGCTCGGCGTCGCTGCTGAACGCGCAGATCGATCCGAACGGCGCGCTGGAAATCGCGAAGCGCGCGCGCGGCACGCCGCGAATCGCGAACCGGCTGCTGCGCCGCGTGCGCGACTTCGCGGAAGTGAAGGCCGACGGCCAGATCACCGCGGCCGTCGCCGATGCCGCGCTCGCGATGCTCGACGTCGATCCGGTCGGCTTCGACCTGATGGACCGCAAGCTGCTCGAAGCGATCCTGTACAAGTTCGACGGCGGCCCGGTCGGCATCGACAACCTCGCGGCAGCGATCGGCGAGGAGCGCGACACGATCGAGGACGTGCTCGAACCGTACCTGATCCAGCAGGGCTTCCTGCAGCGCACGCCGCGCGGCCGCGTCGCGACGCTGCTCACGTATCGCCACTTCGGGCTTTCGGTGCCCGATGCGCGCCGCACCCCCGAGCGCGACGAGTGGGATACCCCCGACGGGAAGTAATCCGTCGCCCGAGCCGCACCTGCCATGACGACGCCGCCCAGCCGCCACCCCACCGCACCCGTGCCGAGCCCGCGCTGGGCCGAGCCGATCCGCAAGCGGCTCGTGGCCGGCATCACGCACCTGACGGCCGGCGGCGGCGGCCCGTCGATCGATCTCTCGTCACCGCCTGGAGACCCGGGGCTGTTCGGCCCCAACGCCGTCTGCTGGCGAGTGCATGCCGATTTCACGTCGATGATGACGGGCGGCATCGCCGCGCTGCTGCTGCAGGCGCTCCACCCGCTCGCGCTCGCGGGCGTCTGGGATCATTCGTCGTTCCGCACCGACATCTTCGGCCGCTTGCGGCGCACCGCCACGTTCATCACGGGTACGACGTTCGGCAGCCGCGCGGATGCGCTCGCGCTGATCGAGCGCGTGAAAACGATCCACGCACGCATCTCGGGCAGCGCGCCGGACGGCCGGTCGTACCGCGCCGACGATCCCGCGTTGCTGACCTGGGTGCATGTCGCGGAAGTGTCGAGCTTCCTCGCCGCGCATATGCGTTACGTGAATCCCGCGTTGTCGGGCGAGTTGCAGGACCGCTATTACGCGGAGACGGCGCTGATCGCCGAGCTGCTCGGCGCCCGAGAAATTCCGCGTTCGCGCGCCGAGGTGGCGGCCTATCTCGCGCGCATGCTGCCCGAACTCGAAGCCGGGCCGCGTACGTTCGACGTGATGTCCATCCTGCTGAACGTGCCGGTCGCGAAGCCCGCGCTGCGGCCTGCCGCGTCGCTGGTGATGCATGCCGGGATCGACCTGCTGCCGCCGTGGGCGCAGCGCATGCTCGGCGTGTCGACGTTCGCGCCGTTACGGCGCGCGCTGGTCCGGCCCGGCATACGCGCCATCGCGCCCGTGCTGCGCTGGGCGCTCGTGAACGGCGCGTCGAAGCGTGCGCGCCGCCGCGCGACGGCCCCCCCGTCCGACGGCACCCCGCCTGCCTGACGATCCGTTTCTTCGGATCATTTCAATTTGCTGTCAAATACCTGTGACAAGCTGACGGGCTTGCACCCGCGCACGGTCGCACGTCCTGCTCGTCACGCATGCCCGTGACCCGCGCGGTGTCCTGCCACCCGACCGACACCCGATGCCCGCGATGCCACGCCTGCCGATCCGTTTCGCCCTTGCCGCCAGCCTGTCCACCGTCTTCGCTCTCGCCGCGTGCGGAGGCGACGAGGTCGCCGCCGTCGCGCGCACGGACGCGCAACCGCCGTCCGGCGGCACGACGACGACGCCGGCTCCCACACCGCCCGCCACCACCACGCCGCAACCGGGCAAGTGGAAGGCCGCCCGCGCCGGCGACCTGATCGACGTGACGCTAGGCGATCTCCATCCGACGCAGGGTGCGATCGGCTACGACCAGATCTACTACAAGCTCGGCCGCTACGAACTGCAGCCCGACAAGAAGTTCGACGACTTCTGCGCGGACGAAGGCCTCGGCGGCGTCGCATCGAGCGGCTACACGGCCCAATCGTCGCTGCGCGAGCCGGCGAGCTACACGTGCGCGACGGCCGACACGAACGCCCGCGACCGCTCGGTGCTGAACCCCGTCGTGATCGGCCCGAACGGCGATGCGCTGTACCTGACCGACGGCCACCACGGGTTGTCGACCTATTACGAGACGCCCGACGGCGGCCCGGCGCTGCACGTGCACGTCGTCGTCAAGGACAACCTCAGCGGCTACTCGGGCGACGCGTTCTGGCAGCAGATGCAAGGCCGCGGTTATCTGCGCCTGAAGAACGGCGAAGGCAAGCCGATCACGACCGCGCAACTGCCGACCGGCCTCGGCTTGACGCTCGGGATGACGAACGACCGCTACCGCTCGCTCGTCTATTTCACGCGCGACATCGGCTACAGCAAACCCGCACAAGCGACCGACTACCTCGAGTTCTACTGGGCCGACTGGCTGCGCGTGCAGCCGGGCACGTTCGCGCTGGCCGGCTATGACCTGACGCGGCCCGGCACGACCGATCCCGATCCGGCGAAGGCCGACACGGGCTACCTGAATGCGGTCTGGAATGCGTCGACGCGGATGGTCGCGGCCACGGACCCCGTGATCGACGGCAAGACGGGCGCCGACCTCGGGCGCGCCGATGCGATCAACGGCGGGAAGAAATACAGCAAGGGGGAATTCGACAAGCTGCGCCAGCCGATCACGGCCGACAAGCCCGGCAAGATCGCGTACGCGCTCGACTACAAGACGCGCCACGGGCTGCCGCAGTAAGCGTCACACCGGAAGAAAGCGAACCCCGGGCTGGCCATGCCGGACGGGGTTGGCATGCTCAGAGCACCTTGCGGTACCCGTCGTCATCGTCGCTCGCGGCTTCGAGATGCGACACGTCGGCCCACTGCACGACCTGCGCGCGGCCATCCACGTAATCGACGACGTTGATGCTGGTGTTGAGCAGCTGATAGTTGCGCGGCGCCGACAGCTCGATCCCGTTCGCGAAGCGATACACGCAATCGAGCACGCCGCCGTGCGCGACGCACGCGATCCGGCCGCCCGGATGCGCGGCGACGATCGGTTCGAGCGCATGCAGCACGCGGTGATAAAACTCCCGCTGCGACTCGCCGCCCTCCGGCGCGAACCCCGGATCGCGCGTCTGCCACGCCGCATACGCGTCCGGAAACAGCGCCTCGATCTCGGTGCTGTCGTGCCCCTGGAACGCGCCGTACGAACGTTCGCGCAACCCTTCGCGCAGCAGCAGCGGCAGCCCGAGCGCATCGGCAAAGGGTTGTGCGGTCTGTTGCGCGCGCATCAGGTCGCTCGAATACACCGCGTCGAGCCGCGCGCCGTCGCGCACCTCTCGCTCGAGCCGCGCCGCCAGCCGCTGCGCCTGCGCGAGCCCCGTGTCGGCCAGCGGGATGTCGATATGCCCCTGGATGCGCTTGATGCGGTTCCAGGCCGTCTCGCCGTGGCGGATGAAAAGAATCTGCGTGGTGGCCATCGCGGCGCGTCTCCGGGGAAGAATCAGGGCCGCACTTGCAGCCAGAACGTCACGGGGCCGTCGTTGACGAGCGACACCTGCATGTCGGCGCCGAACTCGCCCGTCTCGACGATCGGGTGCCGCGCCCGCGCGGCCGCGACGAAATAGTCGAACAGCCGCGCGCCTTCGTCGGGCGGCGCGGCCGGCGTGAAGCTCGGACGCAGCCCGCTGTTGGTATCGGCCGCGAGGGTGAACTGCGACACGAGCAGCAGGCCGCCTGCACGGCCTTCGCCGTCGATGTTCGACACCGGCAGGTTCATCTTGCCGGCCGCGTCGCTGAACACGCGGTAGCCGAGCAGCTTCGCGAGCAGCTTGTCGGCCGCGGCCTCGGTATCGCCGCGCTCCGCGCAGACCAGCGCGAGCAGGCCCGCGCCGATCTCGCCCGTCGTCCGGCCGCCGACGCGCACGTCGGCGCGCGTCACGCGCTGGATCAGCGCGATCATGCAGTCAGCGTGACGCGCGCGAAGCGGCGCTTGCCGACCTGTACGACGAACTCGCCGGCCTCGACCTTCAGGCCCTTGTCGGACACGGTCGCGCCGTCGATCTTCACGCCGCCCTGCTCGATGTTGCGCAGCGCTTCGCTCGTCGACGGCACGAGGCCGGCCTGCTTCAGCAACTGACCGATCGCCAGCGGCGCGCCGGCCAGCGTGACCGACGGAATGTCGTCCGGCACGCCGCCCTTCGCGCGGTGGTTGAAGTCCTCGAGCGCACGCTCGGCGTCGGGCTGCGAGTGGAACCGCGCGACGATTTCCTGCGCGAGCAGCACCTTGAAGTCGCGCGGGTTGCGGCCGCCTTCGGCCTCGCGCTTGAAGCCGGCGATCTCGTCGAGGCCGCGGAACGACAGCAGCTCGAAGTAACGCCACATCAGCGTGTCCGAGATGCTCATAAGCTTGCCGAACATGTCGGTCGGCTTCTCGCTGATGCCGACGTAGTTGCCCTTCGACTTCGACATCTTCTCGACGCCGTCGAGGCCTTCGAGCAGCGGCATCGTCAGGATGCACTGCTGTTCCTGGCCGTACTGCTTCTGCAGTTCGCGGCCGACCAGCAGGTTGAACTTCTGGTCGGTGCCGCCGAGTTCGAGATCGGCGTTCAGCGCGACCGAATCGTAGCCCTGCATCAGCGGGTACAGGAATTCGTGGATCGAGATCGGCACGCCGCCCTGGAAGCGCTTCGTGAAATCCTCGCGCTCGAGGATCCGCGCGACCGTGTAGCGCGACGCGAGCTTGATCATCCCGTCCGCGCCGAGCGGCATCGACCATTCGCTGTTGTAGCGGATCTCGGTCTTGTCGCGATCGAGCACGAGTGCGGCCTGCTCGAAGTAGGTCTTCGCGTTCGATTCGATCTGCTCGCGCGTGAGCGGCGGACGCGTCGCGTTGCGGCCCGACGGGTCGCCGATCAGCGACGTGAAATCGCCGATCAGGAAGATCACCGTGTGGCCGAGGTCCTGCAACTGGCGCATCTTGTTCAGCACGACCGTATGGCCGATGTGGATGTCCGGTGCGGTCGGGTCGAGGCCGAGCTTGATGCGCAGCGGCGTGCCCGTGGCTGCGCTGCGCGCGAGCTTCTGCGCGAACTCTTCCTCGATCAGCAGCTCGTCGACGCCGCGCTTCGTGACGGCGAGCGCATGCCGGACTTCGTCGGTGATCGGGAAAACGGGCTTGGAACTGGGTTCGGTGCTCATCGGTGCCAGGAAGAATGTCGCAAAAACAGGGATTTTCCCATAACTTGCGCGCGCATCGCTTAACGACGCGTCACGTTGCGCGGATAATCGGGCGCAAGGCGCGCGGCACCGGCCCGCGCCGCACGATCCAGGAGAACCCAACGTGCCGCAACGACAGCCGCAGCATGCCCATCCGGCAGACGGCATCTACTTCGGGCTGATGTCGGGAACCAGCATGGACGGCGTCGACGGCGTCGCCGTGCGTTTCGAGGCCGGCCGCGCGCCGGCCGTGCTCGCGGAAGCGTTCGTCGGCTTCGCACAATCGCTGCGCGACGCGCTGTTCGCGCTGCAGCAGCCCGGCGACAACGAGATCGACCGCGAATCGCTCGCAGCGAATGCGCTCGTCACGCGCTATGCGGTGTGCTGCCATGAATTGCAGCGCACGGCCGGGCTGTCGCGCGACGAGATCCGCGCGATCGGGGTGCACGGCCAGACGGTGCGCCATCGGCCCGAGCGCGGCTATACGCGCCAGCTCAACAATCCGGCGCTGCTCGCCGAATTGACCCAGGTCGACGTGATCGCCGATTTCCGCAGCCGCGATGTGGCCGCCGGCGGCCACGGCGCGCCGCTCGCGCCAGCCTTCCATGCGACGGTGTTCGGCGCGCCGGGCGAAACGCGCGTCGTCTGCAATCTCGGCGGGATCAGCAACATCACGATCCTGCCCGATGCGGGCGGCGACGTGCGCGGCTTCGACTGCGGCCCCGCGAATGCACTGATCGACGCGTGGGCGACCCGCCATCTGGGCAAGCCGTACGACGACGGCGGCAAGTTCGCCGCACGCGGCAGCGTCCACGCGCCGCTGCTCGACGCGCTGCTCGACGAACCGTATTTCACCGCGCCGCCGCCGAAAAGCACCGGACGCGACCTGTTCAATCCCGCATGGCTCGATGCGAAGCTCGCCGCGTTCCCGCAGGTTGCGCCGGAGGACGTGCAGGCGACGCTCACCGCGCTCACCGCCGTGTCGGTGGCGCGCGAAATCGCGCAGCACGCACCCGGCTGCAAGGCCGTCTTCGTATGCGGCGGCGGCGCACGCAATCCGGTGCTGCTCGACGCGCTCCGGCACGCGCTGCGCGAGGCCGGCGTGCCGGCCACCGTCGATACGACGGCCGCGCTCGGCGTGCCGCCGCAGCAGGTCGAAGCGCTCGCGTTCGCGTGGCTCGCGTACCGCTTCACCGCGCGCCAGCCCGGCAATCTCGCGAGCGTGACGGGTGCCGCCGGCGAGCGCGTGCTCGGTGCGCTCTATCCGCGCTGAGGCGATACCCGCCGCGCGGCGGGCGCTGCAAGGCGAGCGCGCATGAAAAACGGGGCATGAAGCCCCGTTTTTTTATTCCGGCGAGCCGGCGCGGATCTGGCGTGCGCTCAGACCGAGAACGACGAACCACACCCGCAGGTGGTGGTCGCGTTCGGGTTCTTGATCACGAACTGGGCGCCGTTGAGGTCGTCCTTGTAGTCGATCTCGGCGCCGACCAGGTACTGGTAGCTCATCGAGTCGATCAGGAGCTGGACGCCGTTCTTGTTCATCACGGTGTCGTCCTCGTTGACTTCCTCGTCGAACGTGAAGCCATACTGGAAGCCGGAGCAGCCGCCACCCTGCACGAACACGCGCAGCTTCAGGTCGGGATTGCCCTCTTCGTCGATCAATTGCTTGACCTTGTCGGCCGCGGCGTCGGTGAAGACGAACGGCAGCGGCATATCGGTCGTCGTTGCTGCGGATTCGGTAACAGCGTTCATTCGAACTCTCCAAAAAGCTTTAGCCGCTATTGTAGGGCCGATCAGAAGATCGTGCTGATGTCCATGAAATCAATAGGTTCTTGTCGATTTCATCAAGGGCGCCCGCGCGGGCGGGCGCCGCAGCGGCCCGGAAGCGGCCATAAAAAAACCGCCAGCATGAAAGCTGGCGGTTTTTTCGGCGGACGCCGCCCGAAAGCGGCGAGGCCATGAAGCGAAATTAACGCTTCGAGAACTGCTTTGCGCGGCGTGCCTTGCGCAGACCGACCTTCTTACGCTCGACTTCACGCGCATCGCGCGTGACGAAGCCTGCGGTCGACAGCGACGGCTTCAGCGTCGCATCGTAGTCGATCAGTGCACGGGTGATGCCGTGGCGCACTGCGCCTGCCTGACCCGTTTCGCCGCCGCCGTTGACGTTCACCTTGATGTCGAACGTCTGGCCGTGGTTCGTGAGTTCCAGCGGTTGACGCACGATCATCAGCGACGTTTCGCGCGAGAAGTAGTCAGCGATGGGCTTGCCGTTGACGATGATGTCGCCCTTGCCAGCCTTGATGAAGACACGTGCGACTGCGCTCTTGCGGCGGCCCGTACCGTAGTTCCAGTTACCGATCATGTGGGTCCCCTTAGATCTCGAGCGCCTTCGGCTGTTGAGCCGAATGCGGATGCGTCGCTTCTGCGTAGACCTTCAGCTTCTTGATCATCGCGTAGCCGAGCGGGCCCTTCGGCAGCATGCCCTTGACCGCCTTCTCGAGCGCGCGGCCCGGGAAGCGTTCCTGCATCTTGCCGAACGTCGTTTCATAGATACCGCCCGGGTAGCCCGAGTGACGGTAGTACTTCTTGTCCAGCGTCTTGTTGCCCGTGACCTTCAACTTGCTCGCGTTGACGATGATGATGAAATCACCGGTGTCGACGTGCGGGGTGAACTCAGGCTTGTGCTTGCCGCGCAGACGGCGTGCCACTTCGCTGGCAACACGGCCGAGAACCTTATCCGTCGCGTCAATCACGTACCATTCGCGCGTCACCTCATGGGCTTTTGCGGAAAACGTCTTCATGATCGATCCAAAAAAAATGCTTTGCCCGATGTGTTCGTCCTGCTTGTCTGTGTGCGCTTCGAGGCGCGGTGCAGGCTCTCCCTGTTCTTTTTCCGTGGGCATGAATGCGGAAAAGCCCTGAATTATAAAGGAAATACGGTTGCGTGGTCAAAGAGAATCCACGCCCCGTGTTCGCGGCGGCCGAAATGGGCCAAAATCCGGTCGTGCCCCACCAGCCAGGCGAACCGAGCGCCTGGGGAGGCACCCATCGACGCGCGGCACATGACCTTGCCGCGCCCGACCGGCCGAACCCGAAAAACAACAAACTAGCATGATGAAACAACGACTTACGCCCTTCCTCGCGGCCGCGCTGCTGGCCGCCGCGGCGCCCGCCGTCGCCGCCCGCTCCGGCTGCGAAGCCAAGCTCGACGCACTCGACGCGCGCATCGCCGAAGCCCGGACCGCCCGTGCCGAAGACCGCATCGCGCGCCTGCGCGCGGTGCGCGAACGCGTCCGCCACTTCTGCGCGCGCGGCCACGGCCACGCGTCGGCCGCCTACGCGCCGACGCCCGATGCCGGCTCGCGCGGCACGCCGCCCGACGCGACCTCGCAGCCGGCAGCGCGACAGCCCGCGTGACTGCCGGCGCGCGCAAGCCGCGCGCCGATGTTTGCATGGGACGAAAAAAAGCCCGAACGGCTGGTTCGGGCTTAATCCACCTTAGGAGGAGGGTGGAGGAGACATTCGGAGGTTGCCGCAGCGCGACAACCAATGAGGCTCATTATACGAATGCCCTGCGGACTTCACAAGAAAATTTGCATTGCGAAATCAAATCCCACGATATGAGATTGCAGCCGGCAAACTTCCGAGAATCACTTTCCTTTTAAAATCAATTACATAATCGTATCGGACACGACCTAAAACCGCCCTCGCCTAGAGCAAAACCCCTAAATTCAACCGGGAAATCGCCGCTCGCCGCCCTGCTCGCGCGGCGCCGGCGTTGCCCGTCGTGCAGCGCATCAGCCGACCGTTGCGCTGCGGGCTACAATGCCGGATCGAATCCGAATCAGGCAACGCTGGAGTGCAAGCATGGAATGCAAAGTAAGCTGGATGGGTCAGGACGGCATGGCGTTTTCCGCCGAGACCGGCAGCGGGCATCTCGTCACGATGGACGGCGCGCCCGAAGGCGGCGGCCACAATCTCGCGCCGCGTCCGATGGAAATGGTGCTGCTCGGCACCGGCGGCTGCACGGCCTATGACGTCGTGCTGATCCTGAAGAAGAGCCGCCAGGAAGTGAGCGGCTGCTCGGTCACGCTGAAGGCCGAGCGCGCGAGCGAAGATCCGAAGGTGTTCACGAAGGTGCACTTCCACTTCACGGTCACCGGCCGCAACCTGAACCCGGCCACGGTCGAGCGCGCGATCAACCTGTCGCACGACAAGTATTGCTCCGCGTCGATCATGATCGCGAAGACGGCCGAACTCACGCATTCGTTCGACATCGTCGCCGCCTGAACGCACGACGCACACATGAAAAAAGGGCCGGCGCTCCGAAGGGAGACGCCGGCCCTTTCGCATTCGAACGGCAAAGCAGGCCGATAAGCCGGATTCTGTGCACGCTGCGCGCCGAAGCGCACAACGCGTGGCAGCCATTCCTCTAGGCGCGCCATTGCTGACGCGCTCAAGCTTCCTACCCGCAGACGAGACGGGGGCCCCGTCCTGCATCCGAAAATGCGCGCCTGCCTACTTGGAATTGCTCCGGGTGGAGGTTACCGTGCCGGCGAACGTCGCCGTCGCCGCGGTGCGCTCTTACCGCACCGTTTCACCCTTACCTGATCCCGGCTTGCGCCGGGCCATCGGCGGTTTGCTTTCTGTTGCCCTGTTCCGCGTGTCGCCACGGATGGCCGTTAGCCATCACCCTGCCCTGTGGAGTCCGGACTTTCCTCGCCCCCGCGCGCCCGAAGGCGGCGAGGCCGCGACTGCCTGGCCTGCTTTGCGACGCGCATTCTAGCACTGCGCGCCGCCGTCGGCAGCGCGCGAGCGGCGGCCGCTGCGAAACACGGCCGGATCGTCGTAGAACGCGGCGTCGGCGTTCGCCGCGCACCAGCCCGGCACGCCGAGTACCGGCAGCGGCGCGAAATCGCGGCTCGTCAGCGCGCGCGTCGCGAGTTCGGCGGCGATGCGCGCGTCGACATGCGCGCGCCGTTGCGCGTCGGGCCATGAAAAATAGTCGGCGCTCACGTCGACGATCCACGCGTGCGCGGTGCAGGACTTGTAGGGTGCGACGAGCTGTTCGAGCAGTGCATGGCCGACGAGCCGCGCTTCGCAGCGCGTGCCCCACGCCTCGCGCGCGGCCACCAGCAGCCGCGGCCAGTCGAAACCGCGCAGCGCGTCGGCGAGCGCGCGGTCGGCGGTGACGAACAGCGCGGCGTTCTCGTCGAACAGCGTCAGCGCATCGCGCAACGCGCCGCGCACGGGGCCGACGCCGCCCGCCGCGTCGATCGCGGCGGCCTGGCGCGCGTTCAGCGCGGCCTTGGTGCGCGGGTACGCGAACCAGACGAGCGCATTGAAGAAGTCGTGAAGCGTGTGGCGGGTCGGCACGCGGCCGGTGTCCGCAATATGGGTCTCGTACGCGACGCCGGGCGGCAGTTCGGCCTGCGGCACGAAGCGCAGCGGCCAGCCGCGACCGGTGACGCGATCGCCGCCGCGCAACGCGCCGTTCAACGCATCGAGCAGCGCGGCCTCGCCCGCGCGGGCGGCCGCCTGCCACGCGCGGCCCGGCTCCGCATGATGCGCGAGCCACGGCGCGGACCAGTCGATCCGCGCGAACTCCGCCGCCGCACGACCGGCCGCAGGGCCGGGTTCGCGCGGCGGCGCGCCGGTCACGCGAGTTTCCAGCCGATCATCTCGCCGCCGCGCAGCGGCACGACCGGCGTATCGCCCGCGAAGATCTCGCGCGGCAGCTCCCACGCCTCGCGGCGCAGCGTGACCGTCTCGGCGCTGCGCGGCAGCCCGTAGAAATCCGCGCCGAAGAAGCTCGCGAACCCCTCCAGCTTGTCGAGCGCGCCGGCCGTGTCGAATGCTTCCGCGTACAGTTCGAGCGCGTGCAGCGCCGTGTAGCAGCCCGCGCAGCCGCACGCGGTTTCCTTCGCGTCGCGCGCATGCGGCGCGCTGTCGGTGCCGAGGAAGAAGCGCGGGTTGCCCGACGTCGCGGCCTCGACCAGCGCCACGCGATGCGTCTCGCGCTTCAGCACCGGCAGGCAGTAGTAATGCGGGCGAATCCCGCCGACGAACAGCGCGTTGCGGTTGTACAGCAGGTGATGCGCGGTGATCGTCGCGCCGAGCAGGCCGGGCGCAGCGTCCGCATCGCGCACGTAGTCGGCCGCGTCCTTCGTCGTGATGTGCTCGAACACGACCTTCAGGCCCGGGAAGTCGCGGCGCAGCGGCGTCATCACGCGGTCGATGAACACCTTCTCGCGGTCGAACAGGTCGATCGACGCGTCGGTCACCTCGCCGTGCACGAGCAGCGGCATGCCGGTTTCCTGCATCGCCTCGAGCGTCTTCGCGCATTTCGCGAGATCGGTGACGCCATGGTCGGAATTCGTCGTCGCGCCGGCCGGGTACAGCTTCACGCCGTGCACGAAGCCGCTTTCGCGCGCGCGGCGGATTTCGTCGGGCGGCGTGTTGTCGGTCAGGTACAGCGTCATCAGCGGTTCGAACGTCATCCCGGCCGGCAGCGCGGCGAGGATGCGCTCGCGATAGGCCTGCGCCTGCGCGGTGGTCGTGACCGGCGGCTTCAGGTTCGGCATGACGATGGCGCGGCCGAACTGGCGGGCGGTGTGCGGCAGCACGGCGGCGAGCATGTCGCCGTCGCGCAGGTGCAGGTGCCAGTCGTCGGGACGGGCGAGCGAAAGCGTCGCCGGGGAAGAAGCGTTCGAGGCAGTCATAGGAGGCGTCGTGAGGAACGGGCTTGCCATCGGCGGGGCCGGAACGCGCGTGCGCGGGCCGACTGACGGCAAACCGCAACACGGGGCCTTTGGCCAGCGGAATCCGCTTTTTACCGCTCAGGGCTCGGTGATATGCTAGAAGTCGCATTGTACCGGGGTTCGCCCGGTTCGTTACCCCCTGCTTCGGCCTGCCGCCCCACGTAAAATGTGCCAACTCCTTGGAATGAACTGCGCCGCGCCGACGGACGTCACATTCTCCTTCACAGGTTTCGCGGCCCGGGGCGGGCTCACCGATCACCATGCCGACGGCTGGGGCATCGCGTTCTTCGAAGACAAGGCCTGTCGCCTCTTCATCGATCACCAGGCATCGGCCACGTCGCCGATCGCCGAAATGGTGAAGCGCTACCCGATCAAGTCCAAGAACACGATCGCGCACATCCGCAAGGCGACGCAAGGGCACATCCTGCTCGAGAACAGCCATCCGTTCATGCGCGAGCTGTGGGGCCGGCACTGGATCTTCGCGCATAACGGCGACCTGCAGGACTACGCGCCGGACATGGACGGCAGCGTCTACCATCCGGTCGGTACGACCGACAGCGAACAAGCGTTCTGCGTGCTGATGCAGGGGCTGCGCGAGGCCTTTCCCGGCGCGCAGCCGCCGCTGCCCGAGCTGTTCGAGCGGGTCGGCGAACTGACGCGCGGCATCACCGATCACGGCGTGTTCAATTTCCTGATGTCGAACGGCCAGGCGCTCTTCGCGCACTGCTCGACGCGGCTGCACTACCTCGTGCGGCGCTGGCCGTTCTCGACCGCGCATCTCGTCGACGAAGACCTGTCGATCGACTTCGCGAAATACACGACGCCCGAGGATCGCGTCGCGGTGATCGCGACGCAGCCGCTCACCGACAACGAAGTCTGGACCGCATTCGAGCCCGGCGAGCTGATCATGTTCCAGTGCGGCGACGTCGCCGCGCGGATGCAGATTCCGGTGCCCGAACGCGTGCTCGAGAAGCTGCGCAACCCGTCGCTCGACGCGTCGGCGTCCGCGCCGCGCACGGAGGTTCGCGAAGCGCTCGCCACCGCGGCCGACGGCGATTCCGACGACGCGATCGATTTCTGAAGCCCCGCGCGGCATCGGCCGCGCCCGCTTCCTGCTCACTGGCTGCCTGCTGCGCGAACTTCATACGACGCGTCCGACGACGCCCGTCATCGGCGCACATCGCCCCGCTCCGGCCAATACGGTTTCATTTTGACCACCACCCGGCGCAACCGATCGACGTCACTCGACATTCGCTTGATTTTATTTATTTACGAGCGAAAATAAATAAAAGGCGAGACGCAAGAAACAACCATCAATTAAAACGGAAATCCCGGAACCGCATTTTAGCGCGCCTCATCCGCCGGAACCGTGCGCTATCCCACCTACTCCGGCAGCCCCTCCGGATTTTCACGAAATCCCCCCAGACCCGCCACCACCATGGCTTTCGGTTCGATTAACCACACAAATCAAAAATACCACGCATTACGGTTCGCATCATTACAGTTTCCCGTTTCTCGATAATCGACGGCCACCCGAATCAGTAAACTCCGCCCATCCTCGGTGTAACGAAACACGATTGGCGCGACACGCAGCCATAGCCGCCGCACGCCCCTTCGGATCATTTCCCCACCGCGGAATGCGAATTCGCCGAATGGCGGCGAATGCCACGTCAAAAGAAGAAAGAGGGGTAGTCGTGAATCACTCATTTCGATCGATATGGAACGAGGCCGCCGGCTGCTGGGTCGCGGTTGCGGAAACGGCTCGGGCGCGCGGCAAACGCTCGGGCAGCGAATCGGGTGCAAGCCGCCGCACCGCGCGCGCAACGACGCGCCGGTCGCCGCTGCGCGTCGCCGCGCTCGGCGCCGCACTGGCGGCACTGTCGGCCGGCTCCGCGCATGCATCGACGTGCGGCAACGGCACGGCCGTCGCGAACGGCGGCACCTGCGTGCCCGGCAGTTTCAGCCCGACCGTCAACGACAACCTGGCCGGCTCCGCCACCGTGTCGGGCGGCGACACCGTCGGCATGTCGGGCGCATGGACCGCCGACGGCGGCGACCCGGGCTACACCCTCACGCCGATCGGCAGCACGACCATCGTGTCGGGCAACCCGAACCAGCCGCTGCTGTCACTCGGCGGCAAGACGCACAGCGTCAGCACGCCCGACTCGATCACCGGCACCCGCACGTCGGTCGCGACCTACGATTCGTCCGCGTTCTCGACGTCGACGGCCGGCGCGACCGAAGTGCCCGTCTATCACGACGTGAACGGCGATCAGTATGTGAACACGCGCATCGGCACCGTCGCCGCCACCGGCGGTACGCTCAACGTGTCGATCGGCAATGCGGCGAACGCCCCCGATGCAGCCGGCAACGCGATCTCGATGGCCGCGAAGGCGACCGACCTTACCCTCGCGGACGGCACGGGTTCCGCGACAAGCACCGTCAACTGGAATTCGCGCAACCAGATCCGGTTCACGACCGGCGACTATCTTGCGGACGGCGGCGCGGTCGGCACCCGCCAGCTCGACGTGCCGACCTACGCGGGCACCTTCACCGCATTCGACGGCAGCACGTGGCAGGTGACCGACGCCGCCTCGCTCGCCGCGTACAACGATTTTCTCGTGCGCTCGGTGCAGAGCGGCGCGCTCGGCTCGCAGGCTGCCTACGACAGCGCATTCAGCCAGGCCGTCACGTTCTCGCAGCAGGCCTTCCAGTATCAGAACACTGTGTCCGCCGGCGACAAGAACACGCTGCCGATCGATCACCTGTCGGTGATGCACGGCACGGGCGCGAACGCGACGCTGCAGATCGGCAAGGACGGCCAGATCGACTTCCGCGGCGTCAACACGATCGTCTCGAGCTCGGCCGTCCTCGCGGAAAACGGCGCGCACTTCATCAACGACGGCCGCCTGTCGGGTGACTTCACGCTGGTGCGCCTGCTGAGCGGTGCGAGCGGCGTCAACAACGGCGTGATCTCGTCCGGGTACGCATCCGGCGACGACTTCGACACGAGCGGCAGCGCGCCGCCGAACAACTTCAACTACAACGCGTACACCGAAGGCAACGGCGTGTTTGCGAACGGTGCGGGCACGTCGTTCGTCAACAACGGCGTGATGAACGTCGGCGCGTGGACGCTGGACGGCAACCGCCCCGACCTGCAGAACTACGCGGTCGCCGTGACAGGCGGCGCGATGGCGTCGAACGCCGGCACGATCAACGTCGGCGTCAACGCGACGACGCTCGACAGCCAGGTGATCGGCGGCCTCGTCGCCGGCGGCAGCTTCACGAACGAAGCCGGCGGCACGATCTATCTCGGCCGCTCGGCGCAGTACGCGCCCGGTCAGACGGCAAACGACGTCGCGCTCACCGCGCACGCGTACGGCATCCTGCTCGGCGCATCGGGCACCGCGAGCAACCTCGGCACGATCGTGATCGGCGCGCAGACGCAGAACGGCGCCGCGCTGGCGAGCATCGGCTCGACCGCCGGCGCGCTGACCAACGCGGGCACGATCGTCGTCAACGGCGCCGCGCCCGGCACGCCGCTCGCCAACGTCGGCATGCTCGCCGCCGACACCGCCGCGACCGTGACCAACACGGGCACGATCACGCTGAATGGTGTGAACGGCATCGGCATCATGGTCGTCGGGACCGGCACGAACGCGACGGCCGCGACGTCGACCGGCACGATCAACGTGGCCGGCGGCCTCGATCCCGCGTCGGGCACGCGCAACTACGGCGTGTGGGCCGAGGGGCCGCTCGCGAAGGCCACGCTCGACGGCGCGCTCAACCTGACGGGCGCCGGCGCGATCGGCGTGCATGCGCGTTCGGGCGCGACGATCGACGTCGGCGCGAACGCCGTGCCGGCCTTCATGTCCGGCACGAACCAGATCGGCTTCTATGCATACGGCACGGGCTCGAAAATCAACGTCGCCGCGCAGCACCTGAGCGTCGACACCGACGATTCGACGCTGTTCCGCGTCGCGGGCGGCGCGGCCTACACGGGCACGTCGACGGCCGGCGCGCTGACGACCGACGTCAACGGCCAGCGGGCGCGCGGCGTGCTCGCGACCGACGCCGGCACCACGCTGTCGACCGGCAACGCGATCTACAACGTCAACGGCGCGAACGGCATCGCGATCGCGGTGGAAGGCGGCGCGAAGGGCACGATCGACGCGGGCGCGACGATCAACCTGAACGCGGCCGGCGCGACCGCGGGCATCGTCGACGGGCAGGCGCACGACCTCGCCGGCGCGAATGCCGGCGCACCGGTCGCGACGACGCTGACCAACAACGCTGCCGTCACGTCGTCGACCGCCGGCGTGACCGGTTTCATCGCGCAGAACCTCGGCACGCTCGAGAACCGCAGCACGGTGTTGCTGACCGGCGCCGGCTCGACGGGCGTCGTGGCCGGCACGCTCGGCACGGTGAACAACGCATCGACGATCCGCGTCGCCAACGGCACGGGCGCGCTCGTGCAGGGTGCGTCGGCCACGCTCGCCAATGCGGGTTCGATCGAAGCCGACGACGGCCTGGCGGGCGTACGCCTGACGGGGGCCGGCGCATCGGTCGCGCTGTCGGGCGCCGGCACCGTCATCGCGAACGGCAGCGCCGACGGCGTGCTGATCGACTCGACCGTCACGGGCGGCGGTATCGCGGCCGGCGCGACGTCGATCGCGGTCGGCGGATCGGGCAGCGGGATCCGCAACCTCGGTGCGAATGCAACGATCGCGCTGTCCGGCACGCAGGTCGCCACGACCGGCAACGGCGCCGCCGGCCTCACGTCGACCGGCGCGGGCGCGCGCATCGCGACCGATGTGGCCACGGTCGTCCGCGCGGCGGGCGCCGATGCGCGCGGCCTGTCCGTGTCGGGGGCCGATTCCACGCTCACGGCCAACGGGACGACCGTCGCGACGACCGGCACGAATGCCCATGCGATCGTCATGGACGGTGGCGCGACGGCCCTGCTGTCGGGCGCGAAAGTCACCGCATCAGGTAATGCAGCCGACGGCATCGTCGCGCAAAACGGCGGCCGCATCGCCGATACGGGTTCGTCGCTCGCCAGCGCGGCCGGCAACGGCGCCACCGCGAACAGCGGCGGCGTGCTCGCGTTGACCGGCACGACGCTCACGGGCGCGACGGCCGGCGTGCTGACGTCGGACACGCTCGCGAACGGCGCGACCAGCTCGGTACTCGTCGACGGCGGCAGCGTGACGTCCGCCACCGGGCCGGCCTTCGCCGCGCGCGGCGGCACCGCCGACATCGCGGTGCGCAACGGCACGGTCGTGACGGCCGGCAACGGCACGCTGCTGAACCTCGCGAACGGCAGCAACGTGACGTTCAACGCATCGGCGGTGAACCTCGCGGGCGACATCGTTTCCGACGCATCCAGCACCGGCAACGTGTTCCTCGCGAACGGCACGACGCTGACCGGGAAGATCGACCCGGTCGCGCTGACCGTCGACGGCACGAGCACGTGGCGCATGACGGGCAGCTCGGTCCTGAGCCGCCTGAACAACGCGGGCCTCGTCGCGTTCGCCGCGCCGACCGGCTCGCCGACGCTGACCGGCAGCTACAAGACGCTGACGACCGGCGGCTACGTCGGCAACGGCGGCACGATCGCGCTGAACACGTATCTGGGCGCCGACGCGTCGCCGACCGACCGGCTGATCGTGAACGGCGGCGCGGCGAGCGGCACGACCGGCCTGAAGATCGCCAACACGGCCGGCACCGGCGCGCAGACGACCGGCGACGGGATTCCCGTGGTCGTCACGGCCAACGGCGGCACGACCGCCGCGTCGGCGTTCCATCTCGCGGGCCCGGTACAGGCCGGCGCGTACGAGTACCGACTCTATCGCGGCGGCCAAAGCGATGCGAACGGCTGGTACCTGCGTTCGCAGCTCGACCAGACCGACCCCGGCGACCCGATCCACCCGTCGGGCAGCGGCGACGGCGGCAACAACGGGAATGGAAATGGCAACGGCGGCGGCGCGCTCGCGTATCGTCCGGGCGTCTCTGGCTACGCGATGACGCCGCTGCTGAACGCCGACTACGGCTTCTCGACGCTCGGCAGGCTGCACGAGCGCGTCGGCGATATCTACAACGTCGAGAAGCAGCAGCCCGGCAATCGCGACGGCGTGTGGGGGCGCATCGGCGGCCAGAGCCTCGATGCGAACGCGGGCCGTTTCTCGGCCGACGAACGCACGTTCTTCGCGCAGTTCGGCAAGGACTGGACCCTCGACCAGGCGCCGAACGGCGCCGGCAGCACGCACGCGGGCGTGACGGCCAGCATCGGCGTGTCGAATGCGAGCTTCAGCGACATGGCGCGCGCGGGCTCACCCAACCTGTCGACGTCGACGGGCTCGGTCGAGACGCACGCGCAGAGCGTCGGCGGCTACTGGACGCGCTACCTGTCCGACGGCACCTACTTCGACAGCGTCGGGCAGGTCACGCACTACGGCAACCGCTATCGCGACAGCTACGGCAACGAGGCGTCGCAGAACGGCTTCGGCGTCGCGCTGTCGCAGGAAGTCGGCAAGCCGTTCGCGATCGGCGCGTTGCCGGTCGCGGTCGAGCCGCAGGCGCAATTGATGTATCAGTACCTGAAGCTGAACGGGTTCAACGACAACGTGTCGGCCGTATCGGGCACGACGACGAATGCGCTGCGCGGCCGCGTCGGCGTGCGCATCTTCCGGCCGAACCTCCAGTCGGACGCGGGCGGCGGCGCCGCGACGCCGTACTTCACGGCCGACGTGCTGCATGACTTCCTGTCGCCGGGCCAGACGGTCGTCGGCGGCACGCCGTTCGCGACGCATCTCGGGCGCACCTGGTACGAGCTCGGCGTCGGCGTGACTGCCGGCTTCGGCAAGTCGGGGGAGTTGTACGCGAACGTGAAATATGCGCGCAACATCGGCGGCGATTACCGGCGCGGGATCGTCGGGCAGGTCGGCTACCGGTACAGCTGGTAACGCCCGATACAGGAACCCGTCCGCCGGCGGTGGGCGGCGGACGAAAAAAAACCGCCCGGCGCTCGGCCGGGCGGTTTTCGCATCCCGCGCACATGAAGCGCGCGATGCACCAGCGCTCAGTGCAGGATCTTCGCGAGGAAGTCCTTCGCGCGTTCCGACTTCGGGTTCGCGAAGAACTCTTCCTTGCGGTCGTCCTCGACGATCGCGCCCTGGTCCATGAAGATCACACGATGGGCGACCTTCTTCGCGAAGCCCATTTCGTGCGTGACGACCATCATCGTCATCCCTTCCTGCGCGAGTTCGACCATCACGTCGAGCACTTCGTTGATCATCTCGGGATCGAGCGCGGACGTCGGCTCGTCGAACAGCATCGCGATCGGGTCCATCGACAGCGCGCGCGCGATCGCGACCCGCTGCTGCTGGCCGCCTGACAACTGGCCCGGAAACTTGTGCGCATGCGCCTTCAGGCCGACGCGATCGAGCAGCTTCATGCCCTTCTCGTTCGCTTCGTCCTTGCCGCGGCCGAGCACCTTGACCTGCGCGAGCGTCAGGTTCTCGGTGATCGACAGGTGCGGGAACAGCTCGAAGTGCTGGAACACCATCCCGACCTTCGAGCGCAGCTTCGACAGGTTCGTCTTCTTGTCGCCGACCGACTGGCCGTTCACGAGGATCTCGCCCTGCTGGAACGGCTCGAGGCCGTTCACGGTCTTGATCAGCGTCGACTTGCCCGAGCCCGACGGGCCGCACACGACGACCACCTCGCCTTTCTTGACCTCGGTCGTGCAGTCGGTGAGGACCTTGAACTGGCCGTACCACTTCGAAACGTTCTTGATGGAAATCATCTTGTGACCTTTTTCTGGAGACCCTTGACGAGAGCAGACGCCAACGAGCAAATCACGAAATAGCATGCGCCGGCGAACAGGACCATCTCGACGGTCGTGCCGTCGCGATCGCCGACGTTGGCGGCCGTGCGGAAGAAGTCCGCGAGACTGATCACGTACACGAGCGACGTATCCTGGAACAGGACGATCGCCTGCGTGAGCAGCAGCGGCACCATCGCGCGGAACGCCTGCGGCAGGATCACGAGGCGCATCGCGTGCGCGTAATTCATGCCGAGCGCAAACGCGGCATTCGCCTGCCCGCGCGGCACCGCCTGGATGCCGGCACGGATGATCTCGGAATAATACGCGGCTTCGAACAGCGAGAACGCGACCATCGCCGAGGCAAGGCGAATGTCGATCGTCGGCGACAGCCCGAGCACGCCCTGCAGCAGCTGCGGCACGATCAGGAAGAACCACAGCAGCACCATCACGAGCGGGATCGAGCGGAACACCGTCACGTACGCTTTCGCGAACCACGCGAGCGGCTTCACGCCGGACAGCCGCAGCAGCGCCAGCAGCGTGCCCCAGACGATGCCGACGACGATCGCGATCAGCGTGATCTTGAACGTGACGATCGCACCGGTCCACAGCGTCGGTATCGCGCCGGGAATACTACTCCAGTCGAACTGATGCATCACTTGCCTCCGATGTAGCCGGGCAGCCGCGTGCGGCCTTCGATCCAGCGCATGAACCCCATCACGACGAGGTTGATGAGCACGTACGCGAGCGTCACCGCGATGAACGACTCGTAGGTCTGCGCGGTGTAGTCGACGAGCTGGCGCGCCTGCGCGGACAGGTCGAGCAGGCCGATCGTCGACGCGACCGCCGAGTTCTTGAAGATGTTCAGGAATTCGGACGTGAGCGGCGGCACGATGATCCGGTACGCGACCGGCAGCAGCACGTAGCGGTACGTCTGCCATTGCGTGAAGCCCATCGCGAGGCCGGCCGCGCGCTGGCCCTTCGGCAGCGCGTTGATCCCCGAGCGCACCTGTTCGCACACGCGCGCGCCGGTGAACAGGCCGAGACAGACGATCGATGCGGTAAAGAACTGCGTGCCGGGCGGCAACTGCTTGATCCAGGTGCCGATCGACGCGGGCAGCAATTCCGGCACGACGAGGTACCAGATGAAGAACTGCACGATCAGCGGAATGTTCCGGAAGATCGACACGTACACGGTGCCGATCGCGGCGAGCCATTTGTTCGGCACGGTGCGCAGCACGCCGAACAGCGATCCGACGATCAGCGCGATGACCCAGGCGACGAGCGACACTTCGATCGTCACCCAGAAGCCGGACATCAGCCATCCGAAATAAGTCGTCGGCTCGCCGGTCGACACGGGGCTCAGAAAGATGCCCCAGTTCCAGTGGTAAGACATGGGCAAGACTCCAGCAAAAAGAAACGGAAGAAGCGTGGCCTCTTCCGTCTCATTAGCGTCATTTCTGCATCAACAGCCGTGTGGTCAGTCGAGCGCCTTGTCGTTCGGGTTCGCGTACAGCTTCTTCATCGACTCGGACAGCGGGAAGTTCAGGTTCAGCCCCTTCGGCGGGATCGGGCTCTCGAACCACTTCGCGTAGATCTTCGCGGCTTCGCCCGACTTCTCGACTTGCGAGATTGCGTCGTCGACGACCTTCTTGAAGTCGGTATCGCCCTTGCGCATCATGCAGCCGTACGCCTCTTCCGATTGCGGCGTGCCGACGATCGCCCACTCGCCCGGCTGCTTCGCCTTCGCGCGTTCGCCCGCGAGCAGCGCGTCGTCCATCATGAACGCGACCGCGCGGCCCGATTCCAGCGTGTTGAACGAATCGCCGTGATCCTTCGCGCTGATGATGTTCATGCCCAGCTGCTTGTCGTTGTTCATCTTGCGCAGCAGGCGCTCCGACGTCGTGCCGGCAGTCGTCACGACCGTCTTGCCCTTCAGGTCCGCGAAGTCCTTCACGCCGGAATCCTTCTTCGTCATCAGGCGCGTGCCGATCACGAAGATCGTGTCGGAGAATGCAGCCTGCTGCTGACGTTCGGTATTGTTGGTCGTCGAGCCGCACTCGATGTCGACCGTGCCGTTCTGCACGAGCGGGATGCGGTTCTGCGACGTGACCGGGATATTCTTGACCTGCAGGTTCGGCAGGTTCAGCTTCTTCTTCACCGCGTCCACGACCTTCATCTGGAAGTCGCGCGAATAGCCGACCACCTGCTGGTTCTGGTCATAGTAAGAGAACGGAATCGACGATTCGCGGTGGCCCAGCGCGATCACGCCCGTGTCCTTGATCTTCTTCAGCGTGCCCGTCTCCTGAGCGTGCGCGCCGCTTGCGAACGCGCAAAGCGCCGCGACCATCAGGACTGCCTTGTGGTATTTCATTTTGGTCATCTCCTTGGCTAAAACCCGCGCCAGTGTATCAAAGTAATATTTTTGAAAGTACTGGTTGTTTACCGCACTACGAATCGCCCGGTGCGAAGCCTTCCTCTCGGCTTCGGGCACGCCGAATGCGCGCGCGGGCGATGCCGGATCCGGCATCGCCCGCGAGGGTTCATATCAGCAATCGGGTGGATTGCGTCATGAATCGTTCATGGTCGACAATCAGGGGTAGAGGCCGCGCATTTCGCGCGCCATCAGGATGCGCTTGCACGCGACGATGAACGCCGCCGTACGCACCGTCACCTTGTG
Source organism: Burkholderia sp. BCC0397 (assembly GCF_902832865.1). Classification (NCBI taxonomy): domain Bacteria; kingdom Pseudomonadati; phylum Pseudomonadota; class Betaproteobacteria; order Burkholderiales; family Burkholderiaceae; genus Burkholderia; species Burkholderia sp. BCC0397. The sequence goes on from NZ_CADFDL010000003.1 coordinate 737,103, forward strand.
CTCTTCCGCGACCGCCCACACGCCGGCGAACGCTTCGCGCATCACGCGCTCGAGACGATGGTTGATCTCGTCTTCCGTCCAGAAGAAGCTCGAGAAATCCTGCACCCACTCGAAGTACGACACGGTCACGCCGCCTGCGTTCGCGATCACGTCGGGGATCACGAGCACGCCGTTCGCGCTCAGGATGTCGTCGGCCGCCGTCGTGGTCGGGCCGTTCGCGCCTTCGACGACGATCTTCGTGCGAATCTTCGCCGCGTTCTTCTCGGTGATCTGGTTTTCCAGCGCCGCCGGGATCAGGATGTCGGTTTCGACCGTCCAGAACTCGTCGTTCGGCATCGGCTCGGCGCCTTCGAAGCCCGCGACGCCGCCCGTGCGTGCGACGTGGTCGAGCAACTGGTTCGAATCGAGGCCGGCCGGCTGGTAGATCGTGCCCGTGTGATCCTGCACCGCGATCACCTTCGCGCCCGCTTCCTGGAACAGCTTCGCCGCGATGCCGCCGACGTTGCCGAAGCCCTGCACCGCGATGCGTGCGCCTTCGATCTCGAGGCCCTTCTTCTTCGCCGCTTCGCAGCCGACGACGAACACGCCGCGGCCCGTCGCTTCCTTGCGGCCGAGCGAACCGCCGAGCGCGATCGGCTTGCCGGTCACGACGCCGGTCGACGTCTGACCCTGGTTCATCGAGTAGGTATCCATCATCCACGCCATCACCTGTTCGTTGGTGTTGACGTCCGGCGCCGGGATGTCGGTGTTCGGGCCGATGATGATGCCGATTTCGCTGGTGTAGCGGCGCGTCACGCGCTCGAGCTCACCGCGCGACAGCTTGCGCGGGTCGACGCGGATGCCGCCCTTCGCGCCGCCGTACGGCACGTTCACGGCTGCGTTCTTCACGGACATCCATGCCGACAGCGCCATCACTTCCGACAGCGTCACGTCCTGGTGGTAGCGCACGCCGCCCTTGCCCGGGCCGCGCGACACGTTGTGCTGCACGCGATAGCCCTCGAAGTGCGCGACGGTGCCGTTGTCGAGCTCGATGGGGCAGTCGACGATCAGGATGCGCTTCGGACGCTTCAGCGTTTCGAGCCAGCGCGACAGCGAACCGAGGTACGGCGCGACGCGATCGACCTGCCGAAGGTAGTTGCCCCACGGGCCGAGATCGTCGGCGTGCAGGTAGGACGGGATGGACTGCTGTTGCGAAGACATGGAAACTCCAACGTTCAACGGATTGCGCACATTGTCGAAAAACCCGTTTTTTTTATCCAATGCCGTTTGTTTATTCGATTATGCGTTTCTTGCATGATCGCGATTTTTCGCAAAATCGCGGTCGATTTGCGCAAGAACGCCCGCGATCGGCCGTGCATCGCGTTCGTGAAAAATCGGATTGGATAGACGCGGGCCGGCCGCCGGACAGCCGGTCGACAGGCGCTGCAAGGCCGCCGTCAGCCGGCCGGGCCGATCGGCCGGATTAACCGTCGGCGGTTAACCTGTGGTCTCGCGCAGTTCGTCGCGCACGACGTCCCATAGCCCGCGCACGAGCTTCTGCCGCGGATCGTCGCCCTGCAGCGCGAGCTTGTCGCAGTACAGCCGGATCTCCATCGTCAGCGTGAACGGATGCGCGCCGCCGCGCGCCGACCGGTCGAGCCGGATCAGCCGGCCGCCCGCGACCGCATCGTCGACCGCGCTGTGCGGCAGGAACGCGACGCCGTGGCCCGCGAGCGCCATCGCCTTCAGCCCTTCGGCCATGTCGGTTTCGTACACGCGATCGAGGAACAGCCGCGTCGGCGCGTTCGCGATGATGACTTCGGTCATCCGGCCGAGATACGCGTTCGGCGTATACGACAGATACGGCACGCGCGCCTCGGGCGTGCCCGGCAGCGTATGGCGCGGCCGGCCCGCGCGGCCGGGCGCCGAGAACGGGCTGATCGGCTCGCTGCCGAGGATCAGCATGTCGTAGCGAGCGGGGTCGAGCGCGACCGGGTGGCTCGGGTGGTGGTAGCCCATCACGAGGTCGCAGCCGCCCTCGACGAGCGATAGCACCGCATCGTGCACGTTCAGCGCGCGCAGCCGCGTGTGAACCTGGCCCATCTTCGCCTCGATCCGCTCGAGCCAGCGCGGGAAATAGGTGAGCGACAGCGTGTGCGGCACCGCGAATTCGATCGTCGGCACCGGCGCGCCGACGTGGCCGCGCAGCAGCGTCCTCGCCTCGTGCGCCTGCGACAGCATCGTCAGCGCCTGCTCGTAGAAGATCTGCCCGGCCTGCGTGAGCCGCGTCGGATAGACCGAACGATCGATCAGCTCGGTCGCGAGCCACGCCTCGAGCGCCTGGATGCGCCGCGAAAACGCCGGCTGCGACACGTGCCGCAGCTCGGCGGACCGGCTAAAGCTGCGCGTTTCCGCGAGCGAGACGAAGTCTTCGAGCCATTTCAGTTCCATGCAGGCGGGCGCGGCGGGCGGCGGTCGGGAAGAAGCCTGCATTCTACCGGCGGGCGGGCCCGGCCGGCGGCCTGGCGGACGGCCCGGCGAGCCGGCGCGAGCGCCCATCGGCACGCCATTCGCGCGCTGCCCCGGCGCCGCCCGGGCGGCGCGCGCCCGCGGCAACCGCAGCCGGACCGGTTCGGCCGGGATTGGCCCGCGCCAATGGTAAAATGCCGGATTCTCCTTCCCCTCGCTCGACCCGGCCCCAAGGCCCCGCCCGATCATGTCCGACACTCGTCCCGATACGCTTTTCGCCCTCACCGCGCTCTCGCCCATCGACGGCCGCTACGCCAGCAAGACCGAAGCGCTGCGCGACTGGCTCTCCGAAGCCGCCTTCATGCGCCACCGCGTCACCGTCGAGGTGCACTGGCTGATCGCGCTGTCGCGCGCCGGCTTCGCGGAAGTCCCGCGCTTCTCGGAAGCGTCCGAGCAGTTCCTGCTGCAGCTCGCCGAGCGGTTCACCGCGCACGACGCCGCGCGCATCAAGGAAATCGAGCGCGTGACGAATCACGACGTGAAGGCCGTCGAATACTGGCTGAAGGAATCGGTGAAGGGCCAGGCCGAACTCGAGCAGGCAAGCGAATTCATCCACTTCGCGTGCACGTCCGAGGACATCAACAACACGTCGCACGGGATGATGCTCGCCGGCGCGCGCGAACACGTGATCCTGCCGGCGCTGCGCACGGTCTACCAGCGCCTCGTCGCGCTGTCGCACGCGCACGCCGAACAGCCGATGCTGTCGCGCACGCACGGCCAGCCGGCCAGCCCGACGACGCTCGGCAAGGAGCTCGCGAACGTCGCCGCGCGCCTCGCCCGCGCGATCACGCGCATCGAGAAGGTCGAGATCCTCGGCAAGATGAACGGCGCGGTCGGCAACTTCAACGCGCACTTGTCTGCGTATCCGGAATTCGACTGGGAAGCGTTCTCGCGCGACGTGATCGAAAACCGCCTGAAGCTCACGTTCAACCCGTACACGATCCAGATCGAGCCGCACGACTACATGGCCGAACTGTTCGACGCCGTCGCGCGCGCGAACACGATCCTGCTCGACCTCGACCGCGACGTGTGGGGCTATATCTCGGTCGGCTACTTCAAGCAGAAGACGAAGGCCGGCGAAATCGGCTCGTCGACGATGCCGCACAAGGTCAACCCGATCGACTTCGAGAACTCGGAAGGCAACCTCGGCCTCGCGAACGCGACGCTGCGCCACCTCGCCGACAAGCTGCCGGTGTCGCGCTGGCAGCGCGACCTGACCGACTCGACGGTGCTGCGCAACATGGGCGTCGCGCTCGGCTACTCGCTGCTCGCGTACGACTCGCTGATCCGCGGCCTCGACAAGCTCGAAGTGAACCCGCAGCGCCTGAACGACGATCTCGACAACTGCTGGGAAGTGCTCGCGGAGCCGGTGCAGACGGTGATGCGCCGCTACGGCATCGAGAACCCGTACGAGCAGTTGAAGGAACTGACGCGCGGCAAGGGCATCACGCGCGAGGCGCTGCAGGAATTCGTCGGCACGCTCGCGATCCCGCAGGACGCGAAGGATCGCCTGCTCGCGATGACGCCGGCGTCGTACATCGGCAAGGCCGTCGAACTCGCGAAGCGGATCGCGTAAGCACCACCGGCGCCGGATGGAAAAAAGCCCAATGCGAGCGATCGCATTGGGCTTTTTGCTTTTCTGCCGATCAGAACGAGATCATCCGTCCCGGATTCAGCGCGCTCATCACGCTCATCGCGGCCTTCGCGGCGGGAATCGCGATCGGCGACAACTGCCGGCCAAGCGGAATCGCGCGATGGTCGATGCCCGTGAGCATCGAGAAATCGTCGTTGCGGCCGACGAAATCGTCGCAGATCGCCTTGCCGATCCGCACCGTCTGCGCGACGCCGTGGCCGCTCCAGCCCTGCACCATGTACATCGGCACGTGGCCGTCGGTCTTGCGGCTGTCGGTGGCGCCGTTCAGCGTGAAGTCGCTGACGCCGCTCCAGCAGTAGTCGAGCGCGAAGCTGCCGTCGGCCTGCGGAAACACCGTGTTCAACCGCGTCAGCAGATACGCGTTGACGTCGGGCTGCGCCCAGCAGCTGCCGGTGCCCTGCCCGCCGAACAGCAGGCGGTTGCCGCGCACCGGCCGGTAGTAGTCGATCTGGAACTGCGTGTCGTACACCGGCATGCCGGCCGGCATCAGCGTCGCGACGTCGACGTCGAGCGGCGCCGTCACGCTCACGTACGTGAAGAACGGCACCGTGGTCGCCGCGCCGTCGTCGAGCAGCCGGAACGTCGTGTTGTGCAGCGCGAGCACGACGCCGCGGCGGGCGGTGATCGTGCCGCCCGGCGTCGTCGCGACGACGCCCGCGGGCGTCTCGTCGAGCTCGAGCACCTCGGTGCCCTCGAACAGCGCGCCGCCGTTCAGCCGAAAGCCGTGCACGAGGCCGCGCACCAGCGCGAGCGGATGGATCTGGCCGCCGGTCGCGTCGATCGCCGCGCCGTGATACAGCCCCGAGCGCACGTATTCGTCGTGCAGCTGATGGCGACCGACGAGCGTCACGCCGGCGTCGCCGAGATGGCGGCGCGCATCCGCGCCGTCGAGCAGCGCGCTCATGTGGCCGGGGTGAACCGCCGCCGTGATGTGGCCGCGCTTGCGGTCGAGATCGAGCGCGTAACGCGCGCCGATCTCGTCGATCAGGCCCATCGACTCGGCCGACGCGAAGCGCCACAGCCGCTTCGCATCGTCGTGCGACAGGTTCTCGATCATGTCGGCGGCTTCCCAGCGCGCGAGGCCGGGCGTGAGCTGCCCGCCGTTGCGGCCCGATGCGGCCGAGCCGACGTGATGCTTGTCGACGAGGATCGTGTCGACACCCGCTTCCGCGAGATGCAGCGCGGCCGATGCGCCGAGCAGGCCCGCGCCGATCACGAGCACGTCGCAGACGGCGTCGTGCGCGAGCGGCGCGGTGTTTTCATGGCGCGACAACGACGCTTCGTACCAGTTGGCGGGACGCTCGCCGTCGTAGCGGGCCGGATCGCACCAGTTCCAGTTGTCTTTTTCGATGTTCAGTTGCGTTTGCCCGAAACGCGATTCGCCCCGGATCAGGGGTGGGTGATTGGAATTCATGATTGCACTTGCATGGTCTTGGCCGCCTGTCGATGAGCCTGCTGGCTTCGCGGGTGGGGCAGCCGGTTCCACATGGGTGTCAACGAGAAAAGGGGCGCGATGGCCCGTGTTGACGGCAGGCACGCTCGTGCCGCCTGGATCCCGGACTGTGCGAAAGCACGTCTTGAAAGGTGCCGGGACACCCAATTTCTACACCGCAGAAATAATTCTACAGTGTAGAATAAGCTTTCGTCAAGTTTACAGCCGGCGCCGTGCCGGCCTGCCAGCCCGCCTCGATGAAAGACAAACCCGCCCAGGGCCCGCGCGGCCTCGACAAGGACGCGATCGTCGCGGCCGCGCTCGCGCTGCTCGAAGACGTCGGCGAAGCCGCGTTCAGCGTGCGCAAGCTCGCGCAATCGATCGGCTGCGACCCGATGAGCGTGCTGTATCACTTCAAGTCGAAGGATGGCCTGAGCCGCGCGATCGCGAATACGCTGTCGCGCTCGCTCGTGCCGGTCGACCCGTCGCAGCCGTGGCGCGAACGGCTGCGCGACCTCGCGCGCCAGTACCGCGCGCTCGCGCTGCGCTACCCGGCCGCGTTCGCGCTGCTGCAGCGGCACATGAGCACGGGGCCGGCCGATCTCGCGCACATCGAGGCCGTGCATCGCGCGCTGACCGACGCCGGCATCCCGCGCGCGGCGCTGCCGTCGGTATGCGTCGGCTGGTACGCGAGCGTGATCGGCCTCGCCGCCGCCGAAGCGGGCGGCCTCACGCGCGCCGCGAACGACGTCGAGCTCGCGGAAATGCACGCGCTGTCCGACGCCGGGCATCCGCTCGTCAAGTCGGCCACCCCGCTCTACGCGCAGCTCGATCCGGCCGTCGTGCACGACACGATGCTCGACGTGCTGCTCGACGGCATCGCGCAACGCGCGCGCACGGCCTGACCGGCGTCCGCGCCGCCAACGAAAAAGGCGCCCGAAGGCGCCTTTTCCATCACGATGACCGCGAACCGCGCTCAGTGCGGGTGCGCGAGGCCGATCTTCAGCATGACCTGATCGACGATCTGCTCGGGCGTCAGCTCGATGCTGACCTCGATTGCTTCGTCCGGGCCCGGCTCCTCGAGCGTGTCGAGCTGGCTCTTCAGCAGCGACGGATCGAAGAAATGGCCGGTGCGGCTCTTCAGGCGCTCGTGCAATACCTCGAACGTGCCCTTCAGATACACGAACCGCACGTCGGTATCGGTGCCGCGCAGCACGTCGCGGTACGAGCGCTTCAGCGACGAGCACGTGAACACGGCGGTTTCGCCCGCGCGCTGCTTTTCCTCGATGGCCGCGCGAATCGTGCGCAGCCACGGCCAGCGGTCTTCATCGGTCAGCGGAATGCCGTGGTGCATCTTTTCCTTGTTCGCCGCGCTGTGAAACGCGTCGCCATCGGTATAGCTGCACGACAGGCGTTCCGCCAGCATTTCGCCGATCAGCGACTTGCCCGCGCCCGACACGCCCATTGCGATCAGAATCATTGACTACCCCTTGTTACAGAACCAGGCTCAGCAGCAGCGTAAAGCTCAGACCGAGCACCGAGATGATGGTTTCAAGCAGCGACCAGGTCTTGAACGTCTGGCCGACCGTCATCCCGAAATATTCCTTGATCAGCCAGAAACCGCCGTCGTTCACGTGCGAGAAGATCAGCGAGCCCGAGCCCGTCGCGAGCACCAGCAGTTCCGGGCGGGCCGTCGTGCCGGCCGCCGCAGCGATCGGCGCGACGATGCCGCAGGCCGTCGTCATCGCGACCGTCGCCGAACCCGTCGCGAGACGCATCAGCGCCGCGACGAACCAGCCGAGCAGCAGCGGCGACAGATGCGCGTGCTTCGCGGTCTCGACGATCTGCTGCGAGATCCCGCTCTCGCGCAGGACGCCGCCGAAGCCGCCGCCCGCGCCGACGATCAGCGTGATCCCGGCGATCGGTGCCAGGCACTCGCCGCAGAACTTCTGGATCTGGTCGCGGTTGAAGCCCTGCAGCTTGCCGAACGTGAAAAAGCTCACGAGCACGGCGATCAGCAGCGCGACGTCCGAGTTGCCGGCAAAGCGCAGCAGGTTGTTCGGCAGCGACTTCGGTGCGAACACCAGGTCGGCCCAGCTGCCGACGAGCATCAGCACGACGGGCAGCAGGATCGTGAACAGCGTGATGCCGAAGCTCGGCAGTTCGCGCTTGCGACCGTCCGTGTGCGTATCGACGAACTGCGATGCGAGCGGGTTGTTTTCCGGCAGCTTCACGAACTTCGAGATCATCAGCGCGAACAGCGGGCCCGCGATGATCGCGGTCGGCACGCCGACGATCAGGCCGAAGGCGATCGTCTTGCCGATATCGGCGCCGTATTGCTGGACGGCCAGCAGCGCGGCCGGGTGCGGCGGGATCAGCCCGTGCACGACCGACAGGCCGGCCACCATCGGCAGGCCGACGACGAGTAGCGACTTGCCGGTGCGCTTCGCGACGTTGAACGCGATCGGGATCAGCAGCACGAAGCCGACTTCGAAGAACACCGGCAGGCCGACGATGATCGCGACGAACATCATCGCCCAGTGGATGTTCTTTTCACCGAACCAGTCGATCAGCGTGGTCGCGATCCGTTCGGCGCCGCCCGATTCGGCCATCATCTTGCCGAGCATCGTGCCGAGGCCGACGACGATCGCAATGTGGCCGAGCGTGCCGCCGGTGCCCGTTTCGAACGACTTGACGATCTTGTCCATCGGCATGCCGACGACGAGACCGAGGCCGAGCGAAACGATGATCAGCACCAGGAACGGGTAGATCTTGTAGCGCGCGATCATCAGGATCAGCGCGGCAATCGCGATCAGCGTGAATACGAGCAGCATGCTGCCTTGGACGGCCCCCATGTGGCACTCCTCCTAGAATTGTTCGAACCGGGCGAGTCGTTGCGAGTATGCCCGGCTATGCAGGTCTCCGAAACACGGGGGTACCCCCCGTCAGGACGCTGAATTTTACTTATCTTTGCGATCCGCGGATAGAACCGGTTCCATCAGCAAAAACCCTCGGTAAAACAAGCACTAACGCTTGCTTTCCGAGGGTCAAACCGTCATCGGACACAAGTTTTAACGGGGCAGCTGGCTCGCCGCTTGCGCGAGGCGCGTGACTTCGGCCCAATCCTGCGCGGCGAGCGCGGCCTTCGGCGTGAGCCACGAGCCGCCGACGCACACGACGTTCGGCAGTTTCAGGAAGTTTGGCGCGGTGTCGACCGTGATGCCGCCGGTCGGGCAGAACTTCAGCGCCGGGAACGGGCCGTGGAACGCCTGCAGCATCGGCACGCCGCCCGCCTGCTGCGCGGGGAAGAATTTCACGATGTCGTAGCCGAATTCGAGCGCCTGGATGATGTCGCTCGGCGTCATCACGCCCGGCAGCAGCGGCAGGCCCGCGTCGAGCGACGCGAGATGCAGTTCCTTCGTCAGGCCCGGCGACACGCCGAACTTCGCGCCCGCGCGCTTCGCCTGCGCGCAGTGCTCGGGCTTCGTGATCGTGCCGACGCCGACGACGATGTCGTCCGCGAGCTGGCTCGCGCGCTGGATCGCCTCGAGGCCCGCCGGCGTGCGCAGCGTGATCTCGAGCACCTTCACGCCGCCCGCGTGCAATGCCCGCGACACGTTTTCGCCCTGCTCGACCGAGTCGAATGCGAGCACCGGGATGACCGGGCCCAGCTTCACGATTTCAGCAATCGTCTTCATTGAATTGGCTCCTTGAAATTCATGCGGCGACACTGACGGCCGTTTCGCCGATCAGCGTCCCGAAAACCGATGCGCCCTGCTCGGCCGGCGCCGCGGCCGCGCGGAACACGCCGAACAGTTCGCGCCCGAAACCGACTTCGTTCTCGGCCTGGTGCTGCGGCTGCGCGACCCGGCGCGCGTGCCACTCGGCGTCGTCGACCTCGATGTCGAGCACGCCGGCTTCCGCGTCGATCACGAGCGTATCGCCCGTCTTCACCTTGCCGAGCGGGCCGGCCAGCAGCGCTTCCGGCGACACGTGGATCACGGCCGGCACCTTGCCCGACGCGCCCGACATGCGGCCGTCGGTCACCAGCGCGACATGGAAGCCCTGATCCTGCAGCACGCCGAGCAGCGGCGTCAAACGGTGCAGCTCGGGCATGCCGTTGGCGCGCGCGCCCTGGAAGCGCACCACCGCGACGAAATCGCGCTTCAGCTCGCCGCGATCGAACGCTTCCTGCACGGCTTCCTGCGAGTCGAACACGATCGCGGGCGCCGTCACCTTGCGGTGCTCCGGCGCGACCGCCGAAATCTTGATCACGCCGCGGCCGAGCCGGCCCTGCATCAGGCGCAGGCCGCCGTCCGGCTGGAACGGGTCGCGAATGCCGCGCAGCACCTTCGTGTCGTGGCTCTCGGCCGCGCCGTCGACCCACGTCAGCTTGCCGTCGAGCAGCTTCGGCTCCTTCGTGTAGTGCGCGAGCCCCTTACCGGCGACCGTCGTCACGTCCTCGTGCAGCAACCCGCCTTCGAGCAGGTTGCGTACCAGGAACGCGACACCGCCGGCCGCGTGGAAATGGTTCACGTCGGCCTTGCCGTTCGGGTAGATCTTCGCGAGCAGCGGCACGACGGCCGACAGCTCGTCGAAGTCGTTCCAGTCGATCAGGATGCCGGCCGCGCGCGCGATCGCGACGAGGTGCAGCGTGTGGTTGGTCGAGCCGCCCGTCGCGAGCAACGCGACGATCCCGTTGACGATCGCCTTTTCGTCGATCACATGGCCGATCGGCGTGTAGTGGCCGCGCTCGACGGTCAGGTCGAGCACACGGCGCGCGGCCTCGGCCGTCAGCGCGGTGCGCAGCGGCGTATGCGGGTGAACGAATGCCGAGCCCGGCAGGTGCAGCCCCATCAGCTCCATCAGCATCTGGTTGCTGTTCGCGGTGCCGTAGAACGTGCAGGTGCCATGGCCGTGATACGCGGCCGATTCGGCTTCGAGCAGCGCGTCGCGGCCGACTTGGCCGGTCGCGAACTGCTGGCGGATCTTCGCCTTGTCGTCGTTCGACAGGCCGCTCGTCATCGGGCCGGCCGGCACGAAGATCGTCGGCAAGTGGCCGAACTGCAGCGCGCCGATCAGCAGGCCCGGCACGATCTTGTCGCAGATGCCGAGACAGAGCGCCGCGTCGAACATGTTGTGCGTGAGCGCGATCGCGGTACCCATCGCGATCGCTTCGCGCGAGAACAGCGACAGCTCCATCCCCGGATTGCCCTGCGTGACGCCGTCGCACATCGCCGGCACGCCGCCCGCGAACTGCGCGACACCGCCGTTCTCGCGCGCGGCCGCCTTGATGATCTCGGGGAAATCCTTGTACGGCGCGTGCGCGGACAGCATCTCGTTGTACGAGGACACGATGCCGATGTTCGGCTCGCGGATCGCCTTGATCGCGAATTTGTCGTTGCCCTCGAGGCCCGCGAAGCCGTGCGCGAGGTTCGCGCACGACAGCGCGCCGCGTGCCGGGAACTTGCCTTGCGCGCCGTCGATGCGCTGCAGATAGGCGGAACGGGTCGATTGGCTGCGGGCGATCACGCGTTCGGTGACCTTCGCCAGAGTGGGGTGCAGCGACGTCATGCTGGGCGCTCCTGTATGCCGGCCGACACCGGCGGTTGGAATCGTGGGGACGGTCGAGCTTCGTCGATCGAACGAAGGCAGTCTAGTAGAAAAACTACAAGCATGCAATGCGGATCGACTCGCCCGCAACCCTCATTCCCGCCACCAGCAAGGCTTTAATCAGTGAAAACCCTAATTCCCCTTGTTAGCCCTACGTCGAAACCGTCGCTATTTCGCTAGTATTTTCATGTAGATTTTCTACAATTCGATTGCGATACACTCCCTCATCCGAACCCGATTTCCACGTGCCGTCCCATGCTGCCTCGCATTGAAGCGATCCGCGCCGAGCTGCGCCCGTCCGAGCGCAAGCTCGCCGACTACATTCTCGCCGCGCCGCGCGAGGTGCTCGACCTCGCGATGACCGAGCTGTCGACCCGCGCGGGCGTCAGCCAGCCGACCATCGCGCGCTTCTGCCAGGCGCTCGGCTGCAGCGGCTTTCGCGAATTCAAGATCCGGCTCGCGCAGAGCGTCGCGCCGGGCGTGTCGTCGGTGTACCGCGACGTCGAGCCCGACGAACCGGCGCCCGGCATCATCGGCAAGGTGTTCGACCGCACGATCGGCGCGCTGATCGAGGTGCGCAACAGCCTGTCCGCGGGCAGCGTCGCCGACGCGATCGCGCTGCTGTCGAACGCGTCGCGCATCGAGTTCTACGGCGCCGGCGGCTCGGGCATCGCCGCGCAGGACATCCAGCACAAGTTCTTCCGGCTCGGCGTGCCGAGCGTCGCGTATTCGGATCCGCATACGTTCTCGATGTCGTCGGCGCTGCTCGGGCCGCACGACGTCGTCGTCGCGATCTCGAACACCGGCCGCACGCGCGACATCGTCGACGCCGCGCGCTCCGCGCTCGCGTGCGGCGCGAAAGTCGTCGCGATCACGCAGAGCCATTCGCCGCTCGCGAAGCTCGCGACGGTCAGCCTCGCGTCGAACGTCGCCGAGGAAACCGATGTGTTCTCGCCGATGACGTCGCGGATGTCGCATCTCGCGATCGGCGACATTCTCGCGGTCGGCGTCGCGCTGTCGCGCGGGCCGGCGCTGATGGAACGCGTCGGCCGCGCGAAGGAAGCGATCACGCGGCGCCGGATCGACGACCCGACGAAGGAGTAACAGTCGCGGAACGCCGCGCGTAAACGAACAACGGCGCCCCGAGGGGCGCCGTTGCGCATGATTCGACGGCGGCACATGCCACTGGCCGCGCCGCTCAGAACGGCTTGATCACCACCAGCGCGACCGCCGCGAGCATGCCGAGCACCGGCAGCTCGTTGAACACGCGATACCACTTGTCGGTGCGGCGGTTCTCGCCGCGCTCGAACACCCGCAGCAGGTGCCCGCAATACGCGTGGTAGATCACGAGCAGCAGCACGACCGTCACCTTCGCATGGATCCAGCCCTGCCCCTGCCCGATGCCGATCACGAGCCAGAGCCACAGCCCGCACGCGAGCGCCGGCACCGCGATCATCGTCATGAAGCGGAACAGCTTGCGCGCCATCAGCAGCAGGCGCCGCACCGCGGCCGGATCGGTCTCCATGGCCAGGTTCACGTAGATGCGCGGCAGGTAGAACAGCCCCGCGAACCACGCGGCGATCAGAACGACATGGAACGTCTTGACCCAGAGCATTGCCATGGTGGTGCGCCTCGCGGTTGACTTACTGACGGCCTTCGCCGTGCCCGAGCACCACGTACTTCAGCGACGTGAGCCCTTCCAGGCCGACCGGGCCGCGTGCGTGCAGCTTGTCGTTCGAGATGCCGATTTCCGCGCCGAGGCCGAATTCGAAACCGTCCGCGAAGCGCGTCGACGCATTGACCATCACGCTCGCCGAATCGACTTCGCGCAGGAACCGCATCGCGCGGTCGTGATCCTCGGTGACGATCGCATCCGTGTGATGCGAGCCGTAATGGTTGATGTGCTCGATCGCGGCGTCGAGCCCGTCGACGACCTTGATCGCGAGCACCGGCGCGAGATATTCGGTGTGCCAGTCTTCCTCGGTCGCGTCGACGAGCGGGCCGACGCCCGCGTCGGCGAGCACCGCGCGCGCGGCCGCGTCGACGCGCAGTTCGACCTGCTTGTCGCGATACAGCTTGCCGAGCGGCGGCAGCAGCTTCGCGGCGATGCCGCTGGATACGAGCAGCGTCTCCATCGTGTTGCAGGTGCCGTAGCGGTGCGTCTTCGCGTTGTCGCAGACGGTCAGCGCCTTCGCGACATCCGCACGATCGTCGACGTACACGTGGCAGATGCCGTCGAGGTGCTTGATCATCGGCACGCGCGCCTCGTTGATCAGCCGTTCGATCAGGCTCTTGCCGCCGCGCGGCACGATCACGTCGACGTATTCGGTCATCGTGATCAGCTTGCCGACCGCCGCGCGATCGGCCGTCGCGACGACCTGCACCGCGTCCTGCGGCAGCCCGGCCGCCTCGAGCCCTTCGCCGATCAGCTTCGCGAGCGCCGCGTTCGATTCGAGCGCCTCGGAGCCGCCGCGCAGGATCGTCGCGTTGCCCGACTTCAGGCACAGCGCGGCCGCGTCGATCGTCACGTTCGGGCGCGACTCGTAGATGATGCCGATCACACCGAGCGGCACGCGCATCTGGCCGACCTGGATCCCGCTCGGGCGGAACTTCAGGTTGCCGATCTCGCCGATCGGATCGGCCAGCGACGCGACCTGACGCAGCCCTTCGACCATCGTGTTCAGCGCCTTGTCCGACAGCGTCAGGCGGTCGACGAACGCCGCATCGAGCCCCTTTTCACGGGCGCGGGCGACGTCGCGCGCATTCGCATCCTTCAGCGCCTGCGCGTCGCGTTCGATCGCACGGGCCACCGCGTCGAGCGCCGCGTTCTTCGCGGCCGTGCTGGCGCGCGCCATCGCGCGGGAAGCGTGCCGGGCGCGACGGCCCAGGTCGGTCATGTACTGATCGATATCCATCGTGTGACTCGAGAAGCGAGCCGCGCGGAGCGGCATGAATTCGTGGGGAAGCGTGGGGCGGCCATCCGGAACGGCTATCCGGGTGGACGGCCATCCGTGCGGGGCGGCGGCCGCAAGGCCGCGCCGCGTAGGGCGGCGCCCCGGTCATCGAAACATTGTAAGCGGGTTGCGCAGTGCGCGCTGAAGGCCCGAACGGGACTTAGCGTCGCACGCGACCCGCGGTCGGCGGTCGCTCGCCGCGGGCGCCCGCGACCGTCATCGCGAGCTGGAACAGCCCGTCCCACGGGTCGGGCGGCGGTTCGTCCTGCGCGCGGCGGCCCGGCACGACGGCCGTGAGCCCCTTGACCTGCCGGTCGAGCTTCGCGGCGAACGCGAGCGCCTGTTCGAGCACCGCCTCCGACACGCGGTTCAGCGCGGGCGCGATCAGCCGCTCGCGCGGCCCCCACACGCGGTTCTCGCGCAGCAGCGTCGCGAGCGGCTTGCCGGCCGTCGTGCCGCGCTTGATCCGCAGCAGCGTGCGCAGTTCCTCGACGACGGCCCACATCACGAGCACGATCGCCTCGCCCTCGCCCTTCAGCCCGTCGATCATCCGCGCGAGCCGCGCGGCGTCGCCGGCGAGCATCGCTTCGTTCAGCTTGAACACGTCGTAGCGCGCGACGTTCAGCACCGCGTCGTGCACCTGCTCGAACGATAGCGCACCCTGCGGATACAGCAACCCGAGCTTCTGGATTTCCTGGTGCGCGGCGAGCAGGTTGCCCTCGACGCGCTCGGCGATGAACTGCAGCGCGCGGCGCCCGTCGTCGCCCGGCGCGGCACGCTGGCCCTGCATCGACAGACGCTGGCCGATCCAGTTCGGCAGTTGCGCACGGTCGACCGGATCGATCTTCAGCGCGACGCCGCCGTTCTGCAGCGCGGTAAACCATGCGGATTTCTGCGTGGCCGCGTCGAGGCGCGGCAACGTGACGAGCATCAGTGCGTCCGGATTGGGCGTGGCCGCGAGCGTCTTCAGCGCATCGGCGCCTTCCTTGCCGGGCTTGCCCGACGGAATGCGCAGCTCGATCAGCTGGCGCTCGCCGAACAGCGACATCGCCTGGGTCGCGCCGAGCAGCACGCTCCAGTCGAAGCCGCGCTCGACCGTATGCACCGAACGCTCGGTGAAGCCGGCCGCGCGCGCGGCCGCACGAATGCGGTCGCACGCTTCCTGCGCGAGCAGCGGCTCGTCGCCGTAGACGGTATAGAGCCCGGCCAACCCCTTCGCGAGGTGCGGCTCCAGCGCATCAAGTCGCAATTGCATCGCTGCGTGCGCCCGCGATCAGAGCGGCGGCGGCGGCAGCGGCGCGCGCGGCGCCACGCCCGGCACCACGTCCTCCGGCGCCGGCGTCAGCGAGTGGACGATCGCGAGACGCCGCATCAGCTGGTCGACCGCGTCGTTCTGCATGTCGCCGTACAGGATGTCGGCTTCCTGCGCCTTCGCGTTCGTGTACTGGTCGCTGTACGTCATCGCGCGGTTCAGCGCGATCGCGCTCGGCGGGATCAGCACGGTGCCGTCCTTGCTCGTCAGCGTGTAGTTCAGCGTGTAGAACAGCGCGTATTCCTGCGCGGAGCCGTACTTGTTGAGCGTCAGCGTGTTCTGGCCACGCGACTCCCACATGCGCAGCACGGCGTCGGCGTCGTCCGCCGACTTGACGATCTTCGTGTCGCTGCCGGCCTGGACGAGGCGCGTGAGCCGCGCCTCGACGGGCGCCGGCGCACCGGCCACGAACAGCTGCTTGAACGCGTAGTCCTGCTGGCCGCGCAACTGGAAGCCGCATGCCGACAGCACGACCGCGCTGCCGACGAGCATCAAAAACGATCTGCGGATCACCTTCGCTCCTTCTGGGTACGTCCGACGGCCGGCGGCCGTCAGACGACGATGTTCACGAGGCGGCCCGGCACGACGACGATCTTCTTCGCCGGCTTGCCGTCGCTGAATTTCGCGAATGCCTCGTCGGCCACCGCCGCCGCTTCGATCGCGTCGCGGCTCGCGTCCTTCGCGACCTTCAGCGCGCCGCGCACCTTGCCGTTCACCTGCAGCACGAGTTCGATCTCGGCCTGCTCGAGCGCGGCCTCGTCGACCTTCGGCCACGGCGCATCGAGCAGCGGGCCGAATTCGTCCGCGTAGCCGAGCGCCTTCCACAGCTCGAACGTGGCGTGCGGCACGACCGGGTACAGCACGCGCAGCAGCACGCCGTACGTCTCGCGCAGCACGGCGGGCGTCGCGCCCTTCGCGCCGTCGATCGCGTTCAGCATCTTCATCGCGGCCGACACGACCGTGTTGTACTGCAGGCGCTGGTAGTCGAAATCGGCCTGCTTCAGCACGCTGTAGATCTCGCGGCGCAGCGCCTTGTCGGCGTCGCCGAGCGCGGCGGCATCGAAGCCCGCGCGCACGGCGAGCGCTTCGCGGTTGCCGGCGCCGAAGCTCCACACGCGGCGCAGGAAGCGGCTCGCGCCCTCGACGCCCGCGCCCGACCACTCGAGCTGCTGCTCGGGCGGTGCCGCGAACATCGTGAACAGGCGCGCGGTATCGGCGCCGTACTGGTCGATCAGCAGTTGCGGATCGACGCCGTTGTTCTTCGACTTCGACATCTTCTCGATGCCGCCGAGCACGACCGGCTGGCCGTCCGCATTCAGCGTCGCGCCGACCGGGCGGCCCTTGTCGTCGTGCGTGACCGTCACGTCGAGCGGGTTGTACCAGGTCTTCTTGCCCGCCGCGTCTTCGCGGTAGTACGTCTCGTTCAGCACCATCCCCTGCGTGAGCAGGTTCTTCGCCGGCTCGCCGAACTTCACGAGGCCGAGGTCGCGCATCACCTTGGTCCAGAAGCGCGAATACAGCAGGTGCAGGATCGCGTGCTCGATGCCGCCGATGTACTGATCCATCGGCATCCAGTAATCGGTGCGCGCGTCGACCATCGTCTCGGCGTCCGGCGCCGTGTAGCGCGAGAAGTACCACGACGAATCGACGAAGGTGTCCATCGTGTCGGTTTCGCGCTTCGCGGCCGCGCCGCATTTCGGGCACGTGCAGTTCAGGAACGCCTCGGACTTCGCGAGCGGGTTGCCCGAGCCGTCCGGCACGAGGTCTTCCGGCAGCACGACCGGCAGATCCTGCTCCGGCACCGGCACGTCGCCGCACGACGGGCAGTGGATGATCGGGATCGGCGTGCCCCAGTAGCGCTGGCGCGACACGCCCCAGTCGCGCAGGCGCCACGTGACCTGCTTGTCACCGAAGCCGCCGGCCTTCAGGTCGGCGGCGACCGCGTCGACCGCTTCCGTATAGCGCAGGCCGTCGTACTTGCCGCTGTTCACGCAGACCGCGGTGTCCTTGTCGCCGTACCACTCCTGCCATGCGTCGAGCGAGTACGTCTGCCCTTCGCTCGCGATCACCTGCCTGATCGGCAGATCGTATTTCTTCGCGAACGCGAAATCGCGCTCGTCGTGGCCCGGCACGCCCATCACCGCGCCTTCGCCATAGCTCATCAGCACGTAGTTGCCGATCCACACCTCGACCGGCTCGCCGGTCAGCGGGTGCTTGACCGAGAAGCCGGTCGCGACGCCCTTCTTCTCCATCGTCGCGACGTCGGCCTCGGCGACGCCGCCACGCTTGCACTCGTCGATGAACGCGAGCAGCTCCGGCTTGTCCTGCGCGAGGCGCGTGGCGAGCGGGTGCTCGGCCGCGACCGCGCAGAACGTGACGCCCATGATCGTGTCGGCGCGCGTCGTGAACACGCGCAGCAGCTTCTGCTCGCCGTCGAGTTCGTACGGGAAGCCGAAGTTCACGCCGAAGCTCTTGCCGATCCAGTTCTGCTGCATGATCTTCACGCGCTCGGGCCAGCCGAGGCCGTCGAGGTCGTTCA
Organism: Burkholderia sp. BCC0397; assembly: GCF_902832865.1. Classification (NCBI taxonomy): domain Bacteria; kingdom Pseudomonadati; phylum Pseudomonadota; class Betaproteobacteria; order Burkholderiales; family Burkholderiaceae; genus Burkholderia; species Burkholderia sp. BCC0397. The sequence goes on from NZ_CADFDL010000003.1 coordinate 755,115, forward strand.
GCAGCTCATCCGCGTACTGCGTGATGCGCAGGTAGTACATCGGGATCTCGCGCTTCTCGACGAGCGCGCCCGAGCGCCAGCCGCGGCCGTCGATCACCTGCTCGTTCGCGAGCACGGTCTGGTCGACCGGGTCCCAGTTCACGGTGCCCGTCTTCTTGTACGCGATGCCCTTCTCGAGCATCTTCAGGAACAGCCACTGGTTCCACTTGTAGTAGTCGGGCTTGCACGTCGCGATCTCGCGCGACCAGTCGATCGCGAGGCCCATCGACTGCATCTGGCCCTTCATGTAGTCGATGTTGTCGTAGGTCCACTTCGCGGGCGGCACGCCGTTCGCCATCGCGGCGTTCTCGGCCGGCATCCCGAACGCATCCCAGCCCATCGGCATCAGCGTGTTGTAGCCGTTCATCCGCAGATAGCGGTACATCACGTCGTTGATCGTGTAGTTGCGCACGTGACCCATGTGCAGCTTGCCGGACGGGTACGGCAGCATCGATACGCAGTAGAACTTCGGCTTCTGCGAATCTTCCTTCGTCTTGTAGGCATCGGCTGCGCGCCAGTCGCCCTGGGCGGCGGCTTCGACGTCGGCGGGTACGTATCTCTCGTGCATGGTGTGGTTCGGGCTAGGCTTTAAGCGGCGCGACGGCGCGCGCGCAGGATTGGATCGAAATCGTGCGTGCCCGGCGCAGGAACGGGCTGACCGGTTCCGGGCCGGGAAAAACGTCGATTATACCGCCCGTGCGGGCCCGCACGGCCGGTCTCGCGGGCCGGGGCCCGCAACGACGACGGCATATCAGGGTTTTGCGCCGGCGCCACCGGCCGGCGGCACGTCGGTCACGAAACCGATCCGCGTGAGGCCCGCGGCCTGCGCGGCGCCCATCACCTGCGCGATCACGTCGTAGCGGGTCGCGCGCGACGCGCGCAGCCGCAGCTCGGGCGGCGCGGCGCCCGCGGCGGCAGCCCGGAAGCGCGCGGGCAGCGCGTCGAGCGCCACGGGCGCGTCGTCCCAGTAGAGCTTACCCGCGTCGTCGATCGACAGCGTGACGGATTGCGGCGTGTCGCGCGCGACGCTGGCCGCGACCTTCGGCAGGTCGAGCCGGATCGCGTGCGTCATCAGCGGCGCGGTGATGATGAAGATGACGAGCAGCACGAGCATCACGTCGATCAGCGGCGTCATGTTGATCTCCGCCATCGGCGCGGACGTCTTGTGGTGCTCGAGCCCGCCGAATGCCATGGTCGTTCCTCCGGAGCCGGCGCGTCAGGCGCCCTGCGCGCACACGAATACGTGCAGATCGCGTGCGAAGCCGTCGAGTTCCTCGGCGAGCTGCCGGACGAGCCGGCCGAGGATGTTGTACGCGAGCACCGCGGGAATCGCGACGACCAGCCCGAACGCGGTCATGATCAGCGCCTCGCCGACCGGCCCCGCGACGTTCTCGATCTGCGCCTGCCCGCTCGCGGCAATGCTGCCGAGCGCGTGATAGATGCCCCACACGGTGCCGAGCAGCCCGACGAATGGCGCGGTGCTGCCGATCGACGCGAGCAGCACCTGGCCGAATTCGAGGCGCCGCTGCGAGCGCAGCATCGCATGACGCAACGCGCGCAGCACGCGTTCGCTGCGCTCGACGCGCGCGGCCAGCGCGGTGGGATCGTGGTCGTCGGCCGCGTCGCGCGCGGCTTCGGCGAGCGGCACGAACACGCGCTCGCGATCGGCGCCGGCGAGCGCGGCGATACCCGCGTCGAGCGACGGCGCGCGCCAGAACGCGGCGAGCGCGCGCGGCCCCTGCCGCTTCGCGCGGACCAGCAGCCAGGCTTTCATCAAGAGGAAGCACCAGCTGGCGACGGACATCGCCAGCAGCACATAGGAGACGGCATGCGTGATCGCATCGCCGCTTTCGAGGTAGTGGACAACGCCGGTGGGAATCGCCATCGGAGTTTCCTCGTGGGGTCAGCGCAGGCCGAGCACGTCCTGCATGTCGAACAGGCCGGCGCCGCGCGCCGACAGGAAGCGGGCCGCGCGCAACGCGCCCTGCGCGTACGACACGCGGCTCGACGACTTGTGCGTGATCTCGATGCGCTCGCCGATCCCGGCGAACAGCACGGTGTGGTCGCCGACGATGTCGCCGCCGCGCACCGCGGCAAAGCCGATCGACGACGGATCGCGCTCGCCCGTCACGCCGTGGCGGCCGTACACCGCGCAATCGTCGAGCGAGCGGCCGAGCGCACCGGCGACGGCTTCGCCCATCATCAGCGCGGTGCCCGACGGCGCGTCGACCTTGTGGCGGTGATGCGCTTCGATGATCTCGATGTCGTAGCCGTGCGAGAAATGCTGCGCCGCGAATTCGAGCAGCTTCAGCGTGACGTTCACGCCGACGCTCATGTTCGCCGCGAACACGATGCCGATCTTGCCAGCCGCGGCCTGCAGTTCGGCCTTCTGCTCGGCGGTGAAGCCGGTCGTGCCGATCACGAGCTTCACGTCGTGGCGCAGCGCTGCCTCGAGGTGGGCCATCGTGCCTTCCGGACGCGTGAAATCGATCAGGGTGTCGGCCTGCGCGAACACGGCGTCGAGGTCGTCGGTCAGCTTGATCCCGGTGTCCTTGCCGAGGAACGCACCGGCGTCCTGGCCGAGGAACGGCGAACCGGCGCGGTCGAGCGCGCCGACGAGCTGCGCGTCGGCATCGTTGAGAACGGCTTCGATCAGCATCCGGCCCATTCGGCCCGATGCGCCGGCAATCGCAATCTTCATGGCTTTCTACACGACAGGTCTAAAGGCGGGCGGCGCATGCCGCCCCGTTTCCGCACGCCGGCCGCTTACTGCGCCGGTGCGGTGAGCGGCTGGTTCTGCAGGTTGTCCGAGCCTTGCGGGCCGACCGGCGGCGATGCCTCGTTCGACACGTTCGGCTGCGGCGGACGATGGAACTGGAACTGCGGCTGGATCGCCGGCGCGGCGCCCGGCGGCTGCCCGCCCGGCACCGGCGCGCCGCCCGAGGCCTGCGCGGCCGGCGTGAACCGGCGCGAACCCGAACCCTGCCCCGACACCTGGTTGGTCGCGCGGTTCGCCGCGCGTGCCGCCTGGGCGTTCGCATCCTGGTCGACCACCGCGCCGGACGCCGGCTCGGCGGACGGGCTCGCGGCAGCGGCAGCCTGCGCGGCGCTTGCGGCGCTCGCGGCGGCGGCGGCTTCGGAAGCCTTCTTCGCCGCGGCAGCGGCCTTCGCCTTCTTGCCGCCGCGGTCGCCGTCGATGTCGGCCAGCAGGTCGAGCTCGGACGGCAGGTTGTCGGCGCCGGTCCAGCTCGCGACGCGATCGCCCGAGAAGGTCACCACGAGGTCACGCTGCTGGACGATCGACGTCGAGCCGCGCTTGAAGTAGAAGAGGTAATCCCAGCGATCCGCGTGGAACATGTCCGCCAGCAGCGGCGTGCCGAGCAGCGCGCGGACCTGCTCGCGCGTCATGCCGACCTGCAACTGTGCGGCTTTCTCCTGCGACACGAAGTTGCCTTGCACGACGGTGATCCGATACGGCGTGATGCTCTGCGCAATGCGCTGCGTCACGCTGTCGTACGACGAACAACCCGCCAGCGCGACAACGGCGGCGGCAGCGATGATGGCACTCCGCATGCGACTCCTCTGAAAGTGCGAAAGCGATTCTGGGATCATTTCCTTCACCGTGCTGGCCCGCGTGCAGGCCGCGCGTATATCTGGAACGGCGAAAAGCCGGTAACATTGAAGCCCTGCATTGTACTCTAGGGATGCCTAGCCATGACCAATCCGACGGATCTCAAGAATATCGGGCTAAAGGCCACCCTACCGCGCCTCAAGATTCTCGAGATTTTCCAGCAAAGCCCCGTGCGCCACCTGACGGCCGAAGACGTCTACCGCAACCTGCTCAACGAGCAGCTCGACATCGGGCTCGCCACCGTCTACCGCGTGCTCACGCAGTTCGAGCAGGCCGGCCTGCTCTCGCGCAGCAACTTCGAATCCGGCAAGGCGGTGTTCGAGCTGAATGAAGGTTCGCACCACGACCACCTCGTGTGCCTCGATTGCGGCCGCGTCGAGGAATTCTTCGACGCCGAGATCGAGGGCCGCCAGCAGGCGATCGCGAAGGAGCGCGGCTTCCGGCTCCAGGAGCATTCGCTCGCGATGTACGGTTCGTGCACGACCGAGAACTGCCCGCACCGCAAGCACTGAATCGCGCCACCCGCGCACGCAGCACGGCCCGGCCGGCATCTCGCCGCCCGGGCCGTCTGTTTTTTCGGGGCGCGTGCCGCGCGCCCGGAATGCTTACGAAAGCCCTTCGGCGCCCGCGCAGGCCGGCTCGAAATCGAGCGCCCACGCGCGTTCCAGCGGAATCTCGTCGCAGTTCGGCTGCGGGCCGCCGCGATCGACGATCACGAAATCGCTGACCGCGTCGAGCGCGAGCAGCGGATGGTGCCAGACGCCCTTCGCATAATTGACGCCCTGCCAGCCTTCGGCCAGGAACGCGCGCATCGCGTCGGGCCGGAATTCGCCGGCCGGCGCGACGACGATCGCGTAGCGCGACACCGCCGCGAGCGGGATGAACGCCTGGCTGCCGTGCGGGTGACGCTCCATCAGCGTGACCGCGACCGGCAGCGCGCGCGGCTGCGCACGAAACACGCTGACGAGCGGCCGGCCGCCGTCCGCGCAGACGTCGATCGTCGCGAGATCGTGAAAGCGCTCGGTCGTGCCGCCGTTGATCGGGAAATGCCGCGCGCCTTCGAGCGCGATCACGTCGCCGAACGGCGCGAACGCTTCGCGGGTCAGGCGCTCGACGCGCAGGATCGGAGTTCCGCTCATGCCGCTGCCCTCCTTCAAGCCGGCTCGCCCCACAGACGCAGGCGCGACACGCCGCCGTCCGGGAAGATGTTGAAGCGCACGTGCGTGACGGGGCCGAGCGCCGCCAGCTGGTCGAACGTATGCATGTGGTCCATCTGCAGCTTCTGCTCGCCGAGCAGTTCGGCCCAGAACATCGCCTGCGTGACGAGCGAATCGTCCGTGCCGCCCGTCACGTGCGCGGCCTGCAGCGAGCAGCGGTCGGGGAAATTGCCCTTGAAGAACGCCGTATCGACCTCGACGCGCCGGATGATGCCCGGCCGCGCGAGCGCGACGATCGCCCAGTCGTTGCCGGGCTCGCGGCGGCGCCGCGTTTCCCAGCCGTCGCCCATGTTCGCGCCGCGCCCCGGCATCAGCATCTGCGAGGCCGGGCCGAAGTGCTGGTTGTTCGCGGCCACGAGATAACCGCCGTTCTCGATCGCCGCGAGATCGACGAGCTCGCCGGCCGGCACGTGGCGCCAGTCGCGCAGCGGCTGGCCGTACACGCGCAGCCGCGCAAGCCCGCCGTCCGGATACAGGTTCACGCGCAGGTGCGTGACCGGCTGCGCATCGTCGACGCTCACGTAGTGATGCGAATTGCCCTGCAGCGTCGTCGCGGGGACGATCGTGCGCCATGCGGCGTCGTCCGGCGGCGTGTCGCCGTCCACCGCGCAGGCCTCGATCGATGCGGCCGGCGGAAAGTTGCCGGTGAAGTGGCTCGTATCGAGATCGACGCCGAAAATCACGCCCGGCCGCGCGAGCCGGACCACGCAGAAGTCATGGCCGGTCGTGCGCTTGCGGCGGGTTTCCCAGCCGTCCATCCACTTGCCGTGGTCGTCGTACTTGCCGGGAATGAACACGGCCGGCTCGGGATTGAGCATGCGCTCCTTCGGCGCGAAGAATTCGTCGCTGGCGAAGAGCGCCTGCGCGCCCAGGCGCGGGTCGGCGAGGTTCATGTAGCGCCGCGTAAAAGCCGGCGCGTTCGGATCGAGGATGGGGGCTGCCATGTCGTCTCCATTATTTTTTGAGAAGCGCCGGGGCGTCATCGCACCGGTCGCATGAAGTTCGGTCGCGCGGTGCGGCCGGGGAAGCCGCGCCGCGTGAGCGTCGTGTTCAGAGTGCGTGAGCCTGGTCGCCGGCGACCGGTGCGGCGCTGCCCGGCGCATCGGCCACGTAGCGCAGCTCGCGGTTCAGCACGCGCTTCGCGCGGGCCCGGTCGATGTCGTTCTCCCACACCGCGACCACCACCGTCGCGACGCAGTTGCCGATCAGGTTGGTCAGCGCGCGGGCGATGCCGACGAACCAGTCGACCGGCAGGATCAGCACGAGGCCGAGCACCGGAATCGCGGGAATCGCCGACAGCGTCGCCGCGAGAATCACGATCGCCGAGCCGGGGATGCCGTGCGCGCCCTTCGACGTGACGAGCGACACGAGCAGCACGACGATCAGGTCGTGCGTGGACAGCGGCGTGTTGGTGGCCTGCGCGATGAACAGCACCGCGAGCGTCAGGTAGATCGAGAAGCCGTCGAGGTTGAACGAATAGCCGGTCGGGATCACGAGGCCGACCGTCGAATCCTTGATGCCCATGTATTCGAGCTTGCTCATCACCTGCGGCAGCACCGCGTCCGACGACGCCGTGCCGAGCACGATCGACAGTTCCTCGCGCAGGTAGCGGATCAGCTTGAACACCGAGAAGCCCGCGAGCCGCATCACCACGCCGAGCACGACCGTGACGAACACGAAGCAGCTCAGGTAGAACACCGCGACCAGGTAGCCGAGCTGCTTGAGCGACGAAACGCCGTACTTGCCGGTCGTGAACGCGATCGCGCCGAGCACGCCGAGCGGCGCGAGCTTGATGATGAAGCCGATGATCTTGAAGAACACGTGCGACAGTTCCTCGATCAGCGAGTTGACGCGCTGCGCCTTGTCGCCGAGCAGCGACAGCGCGGAGCCGAACAGCACCGCGAACACGAGGATCTGCAGGATGTCGCCCTTCGCGAACGCGTCGATCGCGGTCTCGGGGATGATCTTCATCAGGTAGCCGGCCGTGTCCTTCAGGCTTTCGGCATTCTTCGCGTACGTCGACAGCGACGCCGCGTCGAGCGAGCGCAGGTCGATGTTCATCCCGACGCCCGGGCGCGTGACCCAGGCGAGGACGAGCCCGATGCCGAGCGCGAGCGTCGTCATCACCTCGAAGTAGACGACGGCCTTCAGGCCGACCCGGCCGACCTTCTTCAGGTCGCCCGCATTGGCCATCCCGCTGACCACGACGCAGAACACGATCGGGCCGATGACCATCTTGATGAGCTTCAGGAAGCCGTCGCCGAGGGGACGCAGCGACTCGGCGAAATGCGGGAAGAACGCGCCGAGCGCGACCCCCAGTATTAATGCGACGACTACCCGGCCAAACAGCGAATTCAAGAATTTCGACACGGCGCTCTCCCGATCCAACGGTTGCAGTTTCGTCTGTTCATACTGGTAAGACCAGTGATGTTATGGTGGATAGTAGGAAGCCGATATAGTGGCGTCAAGGACCAACAAAATAGGGATTTCCCGCCCCTTCGCCGGCGTTTTCGGTGCATCGGAAAGGGGGCGGATCGTGGCTTTCCCGTAGGCGGTCGTGCAGCGCCTGCGTGCGGATTACAATGCCGGTCAGACCGGCCATCGTTCACACCATGAAAAATGTTCCGCATACCGTGACCGACACCGCCATCGCGACGATCCGCGACCGGATCGAGACAGGCGTGTACCCGGTCGGCAGCCTGCTGCCGGCCCAGCGCCAGCTCTCCGAGGAGCTGGAGATCAGCCGCGCGTCGCTGCGCGAGGCGCTGTCGACGCTCGAGGCGCTCGGGATGCTGCGCATCCGCGCGGGCAAGGGCGTGTACGTCGAAAGCGCGCAGGCGTCGGCCGCGCAGGCGTGGCAATTCGCCGAGCAGTCGTCGCCGCCCGACACCTACCAGATGCGCTATGCGCTCGAAGGCTTCGCCGCGCGGATGGCCGCGCGCGTGGTCAGCGACGAAGACATCGCGTGGTTCGAGGACAATCTCGCCGACCTGCACGTCGCGCTGACGGAGAACGCGCTCGATGAAGCATCGCGGCTCGACTTCGACTTCCACATGCGGATCATCCACCTGGCCGGCAACGCGGCGATCGAGTCCATCCTGCGCAGCAGCGCGGACATCATGAAGGAAAGCCAGCGCATGCCGTTCTACCGGCGCGAACTGCTGCTGTCGACGTGGCACGAGCACCGCGCGATCGTCGACGCGCTGATCGCGCGCGATGCGGCCGCCGCCGGCACCGCGATCGAAACGCACATCGCGAACGCCGCGCAGCGCGCGGGTGTCTTCTTCCCGACGCCCGGCGCGTAATTCTCCGGCGCCGCCGCCCTCACTTCCGCCCGGCCGTACCGGTCACCGTTCCGACGGATCGCGATACGCGAGCACGCGCTCGATGAATGCGCGCGCCGCGACGCTGCGGTACGCGCCCTTGCGCGTGAGCAGCGCGGCCGTGCGCGTCGGCAGCGGTGGATCGAGCTCCAGCGCGCACAGGTCGCCGCTCTCGCGCGCGACCGCGTCGGGCAGCACCGTCGCGAGCCGGCCGCGCCGCACGAGCTCCAGCACCGCGCTGACCGTATTCGTCTCGATCGCGATCAACGGCCGCGCGCCATGCTCGACGAAATACCGGTCGATGCGCTCGCGCGTCGCGAACGCGCGGCTCAGCAGCACCAGCGGCTCGCCGCCGAGTTCGGCCGGCGTGAGCGCGCGGCGACGGCGCGCGAGGCGGTGCGTGCGGCCCGTCACCAGCGCGAGCGGCTCGTCCCACAGCGGCAGCGCGTCGATGTCCGGCGCGCGCGGCGGCATGAACGCGAAGCCGGCGTCGAGCTGGTCGTCGGCGAGCAGTGCCTCGATGCGTGCCTGCGGCATCGCATCGATCGTCAGCGCGACGTTCGGATGGTCGGCATGGAACGCGTCGATCAGCGAGCCGCTCAGGTAGGCCGCGAAGGTCGGCATCATCGCGAGCCGCAGCGAGCCGCTGCCGAGATCGGCGACGTCGTGCAGCGCGCGCTGCCCGGTATCCAGCGCGTGCAGTGCGGCGCGCGCATGGCGCGCATAGACCTCGCCGAATTCGGTGAGCCGCACCGTGCGGCCCGAACGGTCGAACAACTGCACGCCGAGCGTTTCCTCGAGCTGGCGGACCTGCTGCGACAGCGTCGGCTGCGATACGTGCAGCGCATCGGCCGCGCGCGTGAAACTGCGCTCGTCGGCGACGGCCAGGAAATAGCGGATGTGACGGAGAAGCATCGCGGCCAACGTATTGGTTTTGCCAATAGGGACCATAACGATCCAGTCTTGGACGCTATGGGTCGATTTCCGCATCATACGCACATCCGCTTCCGTGCAGCGCCGCTGTCGCCGCACCGGAGCGGCACGCCCGGGCCCGCCCTGCCTCTGCCCGCCGCACGGCGATCCGCCGCCCGCCCGATCCGGGCCCGGCCGCGATCCGCCCGGCGCGCATCGGCTCACCGCCGATCCGTCGACGCCGGCCCCCGATTTCCGTCACCCCGCGCAGCCGACGGCCCCGTGCCGCCGGCCGGCGCCGCCGTTTTTCGCGACCATGGAACCGCATCACGACAACCACCCTCCCCTCACCCGCGGCATGACGCTGCTGTTCGCGTGCGCGTGCGGCATCGTCATCGGCAACATCTATTACGCGCAGCCGCTGCTCGCCGCGATCGCGCACAGCTTCGGGCGCGCGCCGACCGAACTCGGCTATCTCGTCACGCTGACGCAGCTCGGCTATGCGGCCAGCCTGCTGCTGATCGTCCCGCTCGGCGACGCGGTCAATCGCCATACGCTGATCGTGCGGCTGCTGATGCTCAACGTCGTCGCGCTGGTCGCGGTCACGTTCAGCACGAACTTCACGATGTTCGTCGTCGCGAACGTCGCGGTCGGCTTCGTCACCTGTTCGACGCAGCTGCTCGTGCCGTTCGCGGCGTCGCTCGCCGATGCGCGCTCGCGCGGCCGCGCGGTCGGCACCGTGATGAGCGGGCTGCTGCTCGGCATCCTGCTCGCGCGCGTCGCGGCCGGCGCGATCGCTGACGGGTTCGGCTGGCGCGCGGTGTACGGCATCGCCGCGGTGATGGTGCTCGCGCTGACCGCCGTGCTCGCCGTGAAGCTGCCGAAGGATCGCCGCGACACGCGCGTCGACTATGCGGCGCTGATGAAGTCGCTCGTCGCGCTGGTGCGCGCGCAGCCGCTGATCGCGCTGCGCTCGACCTACGGCGCGCTCGTGTTCGCGTGCTTCAGCCTGCTGTGGACGGGCCTCACGTTCCTGCTGAGCCAGCCGCCGTACAGCTATTCCGAAGGACGGATCGGCCTGTTCGGGATCGTCGGCGCGGTCGGCGCGCTCGCGGCGACGTCGGCCGGCCGGCTGGTCGATCGCGGTCACGGCAATGCAGCCACCGGCCTGTTCGCGGCGGCCGTACTTGGATCGTTCGCGCTGATCGCGACCGGCTCGCATTCGCTCGCGGCGCTGATCGCGGGCATCCTGCTGCTCGACGTCGGCGTGCAGGGCATGCACATCTCGAACCAGAGCGTGATCTATGCGCTCGCCGGCCATGCCCGCAGCCGCGTGACGACGATCTACCTGACGAGCTACTTCATCGGCGGCGCGCTCGGCTCGTTCGCGGCGAGCGTCGCGTACGGCCTCGACGGCTGGCGCGGCGTGTGCGTCGCCGGTGCCGCGCTGTCGGGCGTGCTGATCGCGCTGTGGCTCGCGTCGCAGCGCATAGGCGCGCGGCAGGTCACGCAATGATGCGGTAGTTCGTTTTCGCTGCGCGACGAAAAAGGCACGCGCTGCGCATCGCGGGCGTGCCTTTTTTGCCAAGGGCGCCGCTGCCGTCGCGACGCGCTAACGCCGCACCGTCACGCGGCCTCGTTCGCGAAATCGATCAGCACCTTCATCGCACGCTGGCGATCGCCCGCCAGTTCGAACGCGAGGTTCGCATCGCGCATCGGGAACACGCGCGTGACGGCCGGCCGCAGGTCGACGCGCCCCGCGTTGATCAGCTGCACCGCCAGCGCGAATTCGGCATGAAAGCGGAACGAGCCGCAGATCGACAGCTCCTTCGCGACCACGACGTTCTGCGGCAGGCTCACGTCACCGCCGAGCCCGAGCTGCACGACGACGCCGCGCGGACGCATCACGTCCAGCCCGTCGCGCAGCGCGCGCGCATTGCCCGAACACTCGATCATCACGTCGAACGTGCCCTTGTCGGCGCTGTAGCGCTCGACCCAGCCGGCATCGGCCGCCGCGTTGATCGTGCGGTCCGCGCCGAGCGCGCGCGCGACTTCCAGCGGCGCGTCGACGACGTCGGTCGCGACGATCTCCGCCGCGCCGTGCACGCGCGCCGCCGCGACCGCCAGCACGCCGATCGGCCCGCAACCCGACACGAGCACGCGCTTGCCGATCAGCGGGCCCGCGCGCGACACCGCATGCAGCCCGACCGCGAACGGCTCGGCGAGCGCCGCGAGCGACAGCGGCACGTGCTCGGCGACCTTCACGCACTGCACCGCGTCGCACACGAGCGCATTGCGGAACGCGCCCTGCACGTGCGGCATCCGCATCGCGCTGCCATAGAAGCGCATGTCGAGACACTGGTTCGGCAGTCCTTCGAGACAGTAGCGGCACGCGCCGCACGGCCGGCTCGGATTGACCGCGACGCGATCGCCGACCTTCACCGACGTCACGTCCGGCGCCACTTCCGCGACCGTGCCGGCGACCTCGTGGCCGAGCACCATCGGCTGCTGCAGCCGGATCGCGCCGAAGCCGCCATGCCGGAAGTAATGCAGGTCGGAGCCGCAGATGCCGCCCATCGCGACGTCGACGCGCACCTGGCCCGGGCCAATCTCGCCCGCGTCCTGCTCCTCGACCCGCAGGTCGTTCGGCCCGTGGATCACGACACACATGCAACGCATACGCATGACACGCTCCTTGTCAGACGGCACTGGTCAACCCGCCATCCACGAACAGCGTCTGGCCGTTCACGAAATCGGACGCGGCCGACGCGAGGAAGATCGCCGCGCCGCACAGCTCGTCGACCTGCCCCCAGCGGCCGGCCGGCGTGCGCTTGCACAGCCAGTCCGAAAACGCCGCGTCGTCGACCAGCGCGCGATTCAGTTCGGTTTCGAAATAGCCGGGCGCGAGGCCGTTCGCCTGGATGCCGTGGCGCGCCCAGTCGGCGCACATCCCTTTGGTCAGCATCCGCACCGCGCCCTTGGTCGCCGCATACGGCGCGATCGTCGGCCGCGCGAGCTCGCTCTGCACCGAGCAGATGTTGATGATCTTCCCGTGGCCGCGCGCGATCATGTGCCGCGCGACGGCCTGCGCGACGTTGAACACGCCGTCGAGATTCACGCGCATCAGCGCATGCCAGTCGTCCGGGTCGAATTCGTCGAGCGGCGCGCGGCGCTGGATGCCCGCGTTGTTCACGAGGATGTCGATCGCGCCGACGCGCGCCTCGACATCGTCGATCGCCGCGCGTACCTGCGCGTGCTCGGTCACGTCGAACACCGCAAGGTCGGCCGCGAAGCCTTCGTCGCGGAAACGGCGCGCGAGCGTCGCGGCCTTCTCCTCATTGCGATCGTTGATGACGATCGCCGCGCCCGCTTCCGCGAGCCCGCGGGCGAGCGTCAGCCCGATCCCGCGGCCGGAACCGGTAATCAGCGCGCGGCGGCCGTCGAGGCGGAACCGGTCAAGCGCGTGGGTCATGGATGTCTCCTCGTGCCAGTCGAGCCGGCTGCCCGTCGCGGCCGGTCTCGCGTCGATGGTATCTTCGGCCGCCGGCCGGGTCCGCGCCAATGGTCTTTCGTGATCCGGTTATCATGAAAACTGATTACCGCCCTCTCGTGCCCGCCGCCCATGGAACTCAAGCAATTGCGCGCCTTCGTCACGCTCGCGGAAGAGCTGCATTTCGGGCGCGCCGCGCAGCGCCTGTGCATCGTGCAGCCCGCGCTGAGCATGCAGATCAAGGCGCTCGAGGCCGAACTCGGCGCGCGCCTGTTCGAGCGCGACCGGCACAAGGTCGGGCTGAGCGACACGGGGCGCGTGTTCCTGCCCGAAGCGCGGGCGACGCTGCAGCAGGCCGCGCGCGCGGAACAGATGGCGCGGCTGTCGAGCCGCGGCGAAATCGGCACGCTGCGGATCGCGTTCGTGTCGTCGGTATTGCCCGCGCTGCTGCCGGCCGTGCTGCGCACGATGCGCGAGCGCTATCCGTTGATCGCGCTCGAACTGAAGGACCTGCCGACGCCCGACCAGATCGCCGCGCTGCGCGACCGGCGGATCGACTTCGGAATGATCCGGCTGCCGGCCGCGTATGCGGGCATCGACCTACGCGTGGTGCTCGAGGAAGGCTTCGTCGTCGCGCTGCCGCTCGACCATCCGCTCGCCGTGCACGATACGATCGCGCCGGCCGCCTTGCGCGGCCACCCGGCGTTCGTGCTCGCGCGCCGCTACGCGCCCGGCTTTCACGACGACATGCTGCTCGCGCTGAGCCGCGCGGGCACGACGCTCGAGATCGCGCAGGAATTCGGCGAATTCACGACGATGCTCGCGCTCGTCGCGGCGGGCATGGGGATCGGGCTGATGCCGGCGGAAGCCGCCGGCGCGCTGCCGCCGAACGTGCTCGCGCGGCCGCTCGACCTGGCCGGTCACCGCAGCGGCATCGGCCTCGCGTGGACCGATCTCGACAACCCGCTGAAGCGCGCGTTCGTCGATGCGATCGAACACGTGACGGCGAACGGAGGGCAATAAAAAACCCGGCCGGGAAACCCCGGGCCGGGTTCGTCCGCCACGCCGGCCGCCTCGCGGCGGCCGCGCGACGTGCGGGATTACTTCGCGTTCGCGAATGCGACAGCCGTATCCAGCATGCGGTTCGAGAAACCCCACTCGTTGTCGTACCAGCTCGACACCTTCACGAGGCGGCCCGACACCTTGGTCAGCGTCGCGTCGAACGTCGACGAAGCCGGGTTGTGGTTGAAGTCGATCGACACCAGCGGTGCGTCGTTGTAGCCGAGGATGCCCTTCAGCGAACCTTCCGACGCTTCCTTCATGATCGCGTTGACTTCCTCGACCGTCGTGTCGCGCTTCGCGATGAACGACAGGTCGACGATCGACACGTTGATCGTCGGGACGCGGATCGCGTAACCGTCGAGCTTGCCGTTCAGTTCCGGCAGCACGAGGCCGACGGCGGAAGCCGCACCCGTCTTCGTCGGGATCTGGCTGTGCGTGGCCGAACGCGCGCGGCGCAGGTCTTCGTGATAGACGTCCGTCAGCACCTGGTCGTTCGTGTACGCGTGGATCGTCGTCATCAGGCCGGTTTCGAGGCCGATCTTGTCGTTCAGCGGCTTGACGAGCGGCGCAAGGCAGTTCGTCGTGCACGATGCGTTCGAGATGACCGTGTGCTCGGCCTTCAGCACGTCGTGGTTCACGCCGTAGACGATCGTCGCATCGACGTCCTTGCCGCCCGGCGCCGAGATGATCACCTTCTTCGCGCCGCCCTTCAGGTGCGCGCTCGCCTTTTCCTTCGTCGTGAAGAAGCCCGTGCATTCCATCACGACGTCGACGCCCAGCTCGCCCCACGGCAGTTCGGCCGGGTTGCGGTTCGCCAGCACGCGGATCTTGTCGCCGTTCACGACGAGGTAGTCGCCGTCGACCGACACGTCGCCCGGGAACTTGCCGTGCGCGGTGTCGTACTGGGTCAGGTGCGCGTTGGTCTTCGCATCGCCCAGGTCGTTGATCGCGACGATCTCGAGATCGTGCTTCTTGCCGTTTTCATAAAACGCGCGCAGCGTGTTGCGGCCGATACGGCCGTAGCCGTTGATTGCGACGCGAATCGTCATGGTCTATCTCCTGATGGCTGAAAAAATTCGTTTCGTGCAGCTTCACGGTGCGGCGCGCGCAACGGGTGGCGCGCGCCGCGTATGCTTTTAGGCCAGCACGGCCTTCGCGGTCTCGACGACGTGCTCGACGGTGAAGCCGAAGTACTTGAACAGCACGCCGGCCGGCGCCGATTCGCCGAACGTGTCGATCCCGACGACGCCGCCGTCGAGGCCGACGTACTTGTGCCAGAAGCTCGTCACGCCCGCTTCGATCGCGACGCGGCGCACGCCGTGCGGCAGCACGCGTTCGCGGTATTCGGCGTCCTGGCGGTCGAACACGTTGGTCGACGGCATCGACACGACGCGCGCCGCGATGCCCTGCTGCGCGAGCGGCTCGACGGCCTTCATCGCGAGTTCGACTTCCGAGCCCGTCGCGATCAGGATGATCTTGCGCGCGACGATTTCCTCGTCCCAGTCCTTCAGCACGTAACCGCCCTTGTCGATGTTGGCGATCTGCGCATCGGTACGCGGGTTGAACGCGAGGTTCTGGCGGCTGAAGATCAGGCTCGACGGACGGTCGGCGGCCACCGCGTGGGTCCATGCGACGGCCGTCTCGACCGTGTCGGCCGGGCGCCATACGTCGTGGTTCGGGATCAGGCGCAGGCTCGACACGTGCTCGATCGACTGGTGCGTCGGGCCGTCTTCGCCGAGGCCGATCGAATCGTGCGTGAACACGAAGATCGACGGCAGCTTCATCAGCGCGGCCACGCGCAGCGCGTTGCGGCTGTAGTCGGAGAACGTCAGGAACGTGCCGCCGAACGGCTTGTGGCCGCCGTGCAGCGCGAGGCCGTTGATCGCGGCGCTCATGCCGAATTCGCGCACGCCGTAGTTGATGTGGTTGCCGAGCAGCACGCCCGCGCCTTCCGGATTCGCGCGCACCGCCTTCGACGCCTTCCAGTTGGTCAGGTTCGAGCCGGTCAGGTCGGCCGAGCCGCCGAGCAGCTCGGGCAGCGCGGCGGCGAGGCCCTCGATCGCCTGCTGCGACGCCTTGCGGGTTGCCACCGTCTCGGCGCGCTCGTTCGCGCCGGCGATGATCGCGGCAGCCTTCTCGGCCCAGTCGGCCGGCAGCTGGTTGGCCATCCGGCGCTCGAATTCGGCGGCTTCTGCCGGGAACTTCGCGCGATAGGCCGCGAACGTCGCGTCCCATTCGGTCTCGGCGCGCTTGCCGGCTTCCTTCGCGTCCCATGCCGCATAGACTTCCTGCGGAATCACGAACGGCTCCCACTTCCAGCCGAGCGCTTCGCGCGTCTTCGCGATTTCTTCCGCGCCGAGCGCCGCGCCGTGCACGTCGTGGCCGCCGGCCTTGGTCGCCGCGCCCTTGCCGATCACCGTCTTGCAGCAGATCAGCGTCGGCTTGTCCGACAGCTTCGCCTTCGCGATCGCCGCGTCGACCGCATCGACGTCGTGGCCGTTCACGTTCGGGATCACGTTCCAGCCGTATGCTTCGAAGCGCTTCGGCGTGTCGTCGTGGAACCAGTTGACGACGTCGCCGTCGATCGAGATGCCGTTGTCGTCGTACAGCGCGATCAGCTTGTTCAGCTTCAGCGTGCCCGCGAGCGAGCAGGCTTCGTGCGAGATGCCTTCCATCAGGCAGCCGTCGCCGAGGAACACGTACGTGTGGTGATCGACGATCTTCGCGCCGTCACGGTTGAACTCGTCGGCCATCAGCGCTTCGCCGAGCGCCATGCCGACCGCGTTCGCCAGACCCTGGCCGAGCGGGCCGGTGGTCGTCTCGACGCCCGGCGTGATCCCGTATTCCGGGTGGCCCGGCGTCTTCGAGTGCAGCTGGCGGAAGTTCTTCAGCTCTTCGATCGGCAGGTCGTAGCCGGTCAGGTGCAGCAGCGAGTACAGCAGCATCGAGCCATGGCCGTTCGACAGCACGAAACGGTCGCGGTCGGCCCAGTGCGGGTTCGTCGGGTTGTGCTTCAGATGGCGCGACCAGAGCGCGACGCCGATTTCGGCCATGCCCATCGGCATGCCGGG
The DNA here is from genome assembly GCF_902832865.1 of Burkholderia sp. BCC0397. Taxonomy (NCBI): domain Bacteria; kingdom Pseudomonadati; phylum Pseudomonadota; class Betaproteobacteria; order Burkholderiales; family Burkholderiaceae; genus Burkholderia; species Burkholderia sp. BCC0397. The sequence goes on from NZ_CADFDL010000003.1 coordinate 771,860, forward strand.
GTGGCCGGAGTTCGCTTGCTGGACGGCGTCCATCGCGAGCGCACGGATCGCGTTGGCCATCAGGGTGGTGGAGGCGGGAGACGAAGTCGTCATGTCGAGTCCGGAGAACGAGTCGAGGAAACGGGGGCACGGCGGCATCCGGAAGCTCGAGCGTCAATCGTTCCCGGCGCGCGGTGCGGCGCCTGACGGACGCGAAGCGGACGGAGCCTACGGACGGGGCTGCAAAGCTCGTCATTTTAGCAGATGGCCCGACATTTCCCTTGTCGGCGCGCAGTGTTCCGGCACGGTTTTCCGCGAAACCGCCTGCCTCCTATAATTCAGGCGTCGGAACTGCCTGCCCCAGCGGCCCGCCCGTGAGCACCACCCTTCTCTTTCACCCGACGCCCGACGCCACCTACGGCTTCCCGAATGCGCGGCGGCTCGCGCACGTCGCGTCCCCGCACCAGCAGATCGAGGTCTGGGAAACCCCGCAGCTCGGCCGGCTGTTCACGCTGGACGGCCGGCCGATGACGTCGGTCGGCGACGAGTTCGTCTATCACGAGTGCATGACGCACCCGGCCGCGCTCGCGCATCCGTCGCCGCGCAAGGCGCTCGTGCTCGGCGGCGGCGACGGCGGCGCGGCGCGCCAGTTGCTCAAGCACGCGTGCCTCGAGCGGATCGTGATCGCCGAACTCGACGACGAGGTGGTCAGGATGGCGCGCCGCTATCTCGACGACGTGCATCAGGGCGCGCTCGACGACCCGCGCGTCGAGGTCGTGATCGGCGACGCCGCACACTTCGTCGATTCGACGGTCGAGCATTTCGATCTCGTCGTGTTCGACCTCACGCCACCCGATTCGCCGGCGGCCGGCCTCTATACGCGTGCGTTCTACGCACGGCTCAAGCGGATCCTGACGCCGCGCGGCGCGATCTCGATGCATCTCGGCTCGCCGGTGTTCCATGCCGCGCGCATCGCCGCGCTGCTCGACGACCTGCGCGCGAGCTTCGCGGTCGTCGATCCGCTGTCCGCGCACGTGCCGCTGTACGGCTCGCAGTGGCTGATGGCGATCGCGAGCGACACGCTCGATGCGGCCGCGCTGTTCGCGCACGACGTCGACGAACGGCTCGCGGCCCGCCGCGTCGACGGCTTGCGCTACTACGATGCGCGGCTGCATGCGTCCCTCTTTGCCCTGCCGCGCGCGCTGCGCGATACACTGGGCGTTCGCCGCTGAATATCCGGACGGTCGCAACGTTCCGCTGTTCCAGCATGAGACCGGCGCAGGCGCCGAAGCGCCGACACTGTGCAACAGGAGATTTTCATGACCGATCCACGTCCGGCCAACGTGCCTTGGTTGACGCCCTACCTGGCCGTACGCAACGCGCGCGCGGCCATCGATTTCTTCCAGGCCGCATTCGGCTTCACGGTGCGCGACATGCACGACGAGGACGGCGTGATCATGCACGTCGAGATGGCCTATCGCGGCCAGCTGATCGTGATGTTCGCGCCCGAAGGCGCGTTCGGCTCGCCCGCGCTCACGCCGAAGCGCGCGAACGCCACCGCGCCGCAATCGTTCTATCTGTATGTCGACGACGTCGACGCCACCTGGCAGCGCGCGCTCGATGCGGGCGCGAAATCGCTGAGCGCGCCGCAGGATCAGTTCTGGGGCGACCGGTTCGCGCAGATCGAGGATCTCGACGGCTACCGCTGGGCGCTCGGGTGCCGTCTCGACGCATGACCGAAACCGCCACACGCATGAACGAAGCCACCACCACCGCGGCCGTGCCGCGCTTTTTCGTCGACGCCGCACTGCGCGCCGACGCCACGCTCGCGTTGCCGGCCGACGTCGCGCGCCACGTGCAGGTGCTGCGCCTGCAGCCCGGCGACGTGCTCGCGCTGTTCGACGGCACGGGCGGCCAGTACCGCGCACGGCTCGTCGAAGTCGACAAGCGCAGCGCGCTCGCGCAGATCGAGACGTTCGAGCCCGCCGAGGCCGAGCCGCCCTATCGCGTGACGCTCGCGCAGGGGATCGCCGGCGGCGACAAGATGGACTGGGTGATCGAGAAGGCCGTCGAGCTCGGCGTCGCGGCGGTCGTGCCGCTGTCGACCGCGCGGGGCGTCGTGAAGCTGTCCGGCGAACGGGCGGACAAGCGCGTCGCGCACTGGCGCGGCGTCGTGCGCGCGTCGTGCGAGCAATGCGGGCGCAACCGCGTGCCCGACGTCGCGCCGGTCGCCGGCTTCCACGCATGGCTCGACGCGTTGCCGGCCGCGCCGGCCGACGGCGAGCTGCGGCTGCTGCTGTCGCCGCGCGCGAGCATCCCGTTCGCGTCGCTGCCCGACGCGCCGCCCGCGGCCACCGTCACGCTGCTGATCGGGCCCGAAGGCGGGCTGTCGCCGGACGAGGAACACGCGGCGCGCGCCCGCGGGTTCACCGCGCTGTCGCTCGGGCCGCGCGTGCTGCGCACCGAGACGGCCGGCGCGGCCGTGCTCGCCGCGTTGGCGGCGCGATGGGGCGGGTGGTGACCGGCAGCCGCGAGCGATTCGATCCGGCTCTACTTCAACGCGTAGATCGCCTCGGGTTCATTCCGCGGCGATAAATTTCGTTGTCGTGGTAGGAGGCAATCCGTGCAAGCGCATTATCGAGCGTGCCGTGACACCCACTCGCCCATCGTGCACTTCCGCCTTGTACTGGCAATAATCTTCCGGAATGGACATGGTGCCGGCCGCCGTGTCGCCCATTGCCAGCACTAGCGAGCGCTCTTGCATGGAACCGGCTGATCGGCTCTCCCGTCGAGCCGACACGCCCGAGCCCGGCGCGGACGTGTCGGCTCGACGGGTGGAAAGGACGAGCAAGTTACCCGAAAAATCGACTTTTACCCCTTCGTCGACGCGGCTTACCTGAGTAATCCAGCAAATGTGCGCGGCTTCCGCGAACCCTGTTGCCGGCGTCACAGCCGTCGCAATCATAAGAACCCCTGCAATTCGCTTCATGAATTTCATCGGACGAGTGAACGAGCGAAAATTGTATTTCGCTGCTCGCGCGGATTTCCGCGACCCGTCGGATGTAAGCGACAAACCGGCAAAATCTGCGTTGTCCTATTGTCTTGATCTGCTTATCGCTGGCGCGGCTGCGACGATGTCGAGTAAGTCCGGGGGTGCCACGCGTGCCCGAAGATTGGGTCCTCAAAGCAAAAAACCCGCACAAAGGCGGGTTTTCGAGAAGTTGCGGACCTGATTCCGGTGCCCGCAGCGTGTGCGGCCGGAAACTGCAATGACGCTGCGTACCGGGCCGCCGATATGTGCGCTTACGCGAACGAGTAGAACACCCGGAACGCGACCTTGCGCTCGGCCCAGAATTCGGCCGCCTCGCGGAACACGTCGAGCAGCGTCTCGCGGCCTTCCTTGTCGAATTTCTGCGCGATCGGCAGCCCTTCGAGGACGATCACGAAACCGGGCTGCGCGCCGGCCTTCGCGACGAGGTCGGTCAGGCAGTCGTACAGCGCGTCATAGTTCTTCCCGAAATGCTTCGGAAACAGGAACGAGGTCGCGATCGTTTCCATTACTTCCTGCTTCGACTGCGCGGCGCCGCAATACGCATACAGGAAATGCTGGCCGAGCCGACCGGCTTCGTCGGCGAGATCCTGCACGCGGAACGCGCGGATCGACTGCACGAGATTGGGTCGCACGGTCGTGAAAAGGCTCATAGGCTCCTCGTTCGATGAAAGCCCGGGCTCGGCTTCCTGTTGCTCCGGCGTGCCGCCGGCCTGCGCCGCCGCGTGCAGTTGGATCACACGCTGAAACAGATTGCCGTCGCCGGCCGCGAACAGTTCCGTCGTCGCCGCCGCCGTATCGTGCGCGTAGATGGAGTCGCTCATGCCATTCGTCCCGAAGTCATTCAACAATACGTTTAAAACTGTTGTAGTGGTCGCCCGTGTAATAACAGTTGTCGATCCGGCGCAACGGCCCGCCACAGACGATCCGGCGCGCGCCGCGATTGCGCGCACGCGGCGTCGGCACCGTGTACTCATGGTAGTAGCCGCGCTTCGCCTTCGGCAGGATCCGCTCGCGATTGCCGAATACGACGCCGTCTTTCTCGTACGGATAGGGGCCGCCGGCGCCGATCAGGCCCAGCGTGGTCACGGCCTCGCGCGGAAGACGGGCGGTCGGGATCGTATCGAGCCCGCTCGCGGCCACGTCGGCTGGAACGGCCTCCCGTGCGTAAGCGGCGGAAACCAGACTGCCCGTCGGCGTGCCGACGATACCCATCGCGAACATCGCGAAGACGGACGCGAGCGCGCCGTTGCGGAGCCACTTGCGTGCCATGAACCAGGGTTCCCGCTGTTAAATCAAGTAGTTGACGACCAACAAAGGCGTTAGCGTAGCGTTATTGGCCGCGCGAATCAATGTCCGTTTGGGAATCGAAAGCCTTGCGCCGCCCCTAATTCCGTATTTCTTACCGAAATTACACTACATTTATCTTACATAAGATAAAATGCGTGCGGCGTCTCTCGTATGGCAAGACTCTGCCTCCTTGCCACACTCGCTACCCGGAGTGGAGGGATGCTGCTGTTGCTTATGGGAAGCGCGGTTGCGCCCTGCCCGCGGCGTGCCCATTGCGGGCACGCCTCTTTTTGCTTTTGTTTACAATTTCGCCCGACGCGCGGCCCCGGTTCGACCGGCGCCGCGCGTTCGTTTCGGCTCAGCGCGCGGCGTTGACGTCGGCGACCAGCAGCGCCGCCATGTTGACGATGCGACGAACGGTCGCCGATTCGGTCAGCACGTGCACCGGCTGCGCGGCGCCCAACAGGATCGGACCGATCGCGATGTTGTTGCCGGCGGCCGTCTTCAGCAGGTTGTACGCGATGTTCGCGGCGTCGATGTTCGGCAGGATCAGCAGGTTCGCATCGCCTTCGAGCGTCGATTCCGGCAGGATTTCCCTGCGCAGCGCCGCGTCGAGCGCGACGTCGCCGTGCATTTCGCCGTCGACCTTCAGCTCCGGCGCGGTTTCCTGCAGGATCGCGAGCGTATCGCGCATCTTCTTCGCCGAAGGGGCATTGCTCGTGCCGAAATTCGAGTGCGACAGCAGCGCGACCTTCGGCTCGATGCCGAAGCGGCGCACTTCTTCCGCGGCCATGATCGTGATCTCGGCCAGTTCCTCCGGGGTCGGATCGACGTTCACGTGCGTATCCACGAGGAAAATCTGGCGGCCCGGCAGCACGAGGCCGTTCATCGCCGCGTACACGCTGCAGCCCGGGCGCTTGCCGATCACCTGGTCGATGAAGTGCAGGTGGCGGTGCGTGGTGCTGATCGTGCCGCAGATCATTCCGTCCGCTTCGCCCTTCTTCACCAGCATCGAGCCGATCAGCGTCGTGCGGCGGCGCATTTCGACGCGCGCGAGCTGCTCGCTGATGCCCTTGCGCGCCATCATCTTGTGGTACGTCTGCCAGAAGTCGCGGTAGCGCTCGTCGTGCTCGGTGTTGACGACCGTGAAATCGGTGCCGGGCGTGAGACGCAGGCCGTAGCGCTGAATACGATGCTCGATCACCGAGGGGCGGCCGATCAGGATCGGCTTCGCGAGTTTTTCGTCGACGATGATCTGAACGGCGCGCAACACGCGCTCTTCCTCGCCTTCCGCGAACACGACGCGCTTCTTCTCTTCCGGCGCGGCGCGCGCGATCTGGAAGATCGGCTTCATCGTCGTACCGCTGTGATACACGAACTGCTGCAGGTGAACGCGATACGCGTCCATGTCCTCGATCGGGCGCGTCGCGACGCCGCCGTCCATCGCGGCCTGCGCGACGGCCGGCGCGATATTCACGATCAGGCGCGGATCGAACGGCTTCGGAATCAGGTATTCGGGCCCGAACGACAGATCCTGGATGCCGTACGCGGTCGCGACGATGTCGCTCTGCTCGTGCTGCGCGAGTTCGGCGATCGCATTGACGGCTGCGATCTCCATTTCACGCGTGATCGTCGTCGCGCCGACGTCGAGCGCGCCGCGGAAGATGAACGGGAAGCACAGGACGTTATTGACCTGGTTCGGGTAATCGGTGCGGCCGGTGGCCAGCACAGCGTCCGGACGCACTTCGAGTGCGAGTTCCGGCAGGATTTCCGGCGTCGGGTTCGCGAGCGCGAGGATCAGCGGGCGCTCGGCCATGCCCTTCACCATCTCCTGCTTCAGCACGCCCGCGGCCGACAGGCCGAGGAAAATGTCCGCGCCGTCGATCACTTCGGCCAGCGTGCGCGCTTCGGTTTCGCGTGCGAAACGCTCCTTGTCCGGGTCCATCAGTTCGGTGCGGCCCTTGTAAACCACGCCGGCCAGGTCGGTCACCAGGATGTTCTCGATCGGCAGGCCGATGTCGACCAGCAGGTCGAGACACGCAAGCGCGGCCGCGCCCGCGCCGGACGCGACGAGCTTCACCTTCTTGATGTCCTTGTTGACGACCTTCAAACCGTTCGTGACGGCCGCGGCCACGACGATCGCGGTGCCGTGCTGGTCGTCGTGGAACACCGGGATCTTCATCCGCTTGCGCGCTTCGCGCTCGACGATGAAGCAGTCCGGCGCCTTGATGTCTTCCAGGTTGATCCCGCCGAAGGTCGGCTCCAGCGCGGCGATCACGTCGACGAGCTTGTGCGGGTCCGATTCGTTCAGCTCGATGTCGAACACGTCGATGCCCGCGAACTTCTTGAACAGCACCGCCTTGCCTTCCATCACCGGCTTCGACGCGAGCGGACCGATGTTGCCGAGACCGAGCACCGCCGTGCCGTTCGTCACGACGCCGACCAGGTTGCTGCGCGCGGTGAAGCGCGCCGCGTTCAGCGGGTTCTCGACGATCTCCTCGCACGCGTACGCCACACCCGGCGAATACGCGAGCGCGAGGTCGCGCTGGTTGATCATCTGCTTGGTCGGGGCGATCGCGATTTTGCCGGGGGTCGGAAATTCGTGATAGTCGAGCGCGGCTTCGCGGAGCTTGGCTTTGGAGGAGGCTTGGGTGGACATGTGTCTCGTGACGGGCGGATTAGAATAACTGTTCGACGGCATTGTAGCGCCAATCATCGGCCGCCAGACCGGCGATTCGGGTGCGACAGCCGCGACCAAAATGTACTGGATGGTGCAGGAGCGCCGCCGCTCGCCTCGTACAATGCCGTTCCTTCAACCGTTTCGGATCGCCCGCCGTGCCAGCCGCCCTCTCCGAGTTCTCGCTGATCGAACGCTTCTTCACGCGCCGCGCCGCGCAGGGCGCCCGCGCGTCGACGCTCGGCATCGGCGACGATTGCGCACTGATTGCGCCCCGATCCGGGAAATTGCTGGCCATTTCGACGGACATGCTGGTGGAAGGCCGCCATTTCTTCCCCGAGGTCGCGCCCGACGCGCTCGGCCACAAGACGCTTGCGGTCAACCTGTCGGACCTCGCGGCGATGGGCGCCGAGCCGCGCGCGTTCACGCTCGCGTGCGCGTTGCCGCGTGCCGACGCGGCGTGGCTCGAGGCGTTCAGCGACGGCCTCTTCGCGCTCGCCGAGCGATACGGCTGCGAGCTGATCGGCGGCGACACGACGAGCGGGCCGCTGAACCTGTGCGTGACCGTGTTCGGCGAAGTCGCGCCCGACGCGGCGCTGCGGCGCGATGCCGCGCGCGACGGCGACGACGTGTGGGTGTCCGGCACGCTCGGCGATGCGCGCGCGGGGCTCGGCGTCGCCCGCGGCGAATGGACGGCCGGCGCGGATGAAGCCGCCGCGTTCCGGCGCGCGCTCGAGCGCCCCGAACCGCGCGTCGCGCTCGGCCTGGCGCTCGCGGGCGTCGCGCACGCGGCGCTCGACCTCTCGGACGGCCTCGCCGGCGACCTCCAGCACATCCTGACGCGCTCGAACGTGCGCGCCGAGATCGACGCCGACGCGGTGCCGCGCTCGGCCGCGCTCGCGACGCTGCCAGCCGATGTGCAGCGCCGCTGCACGCTGGCCGGCGGCGACGACTACGAACTGTGCTTCACCGCGCCGGTTGCGGCCCGTGCGGCGGTCGCGGCGGCGGGCGCCACGGCCGGCGTGCCGGTCACGCGAATCGGTACAATACGCGCGTTGTCCGCGCCGTCGGCGCAACCCGCCATCGCGTGGCGCGACACCGCCGGCGCGCCCCTCGCTCTCACGTTGCACGGCTTCGACCACTTCCATGCAGACTGATCCGACGCCCGCGCACGCCGCGGCCGAGCCCGGCGCCGCGCAGCCCGCGCCGACCCGCGTGACGGCCCGCTTCATGCTGTCGCACCCGGCGCATATCGTGTCGCTCGGCTTCGGCAGCGGGCTCGCGCCGATCATGCCCGGCACGTTCGGCTCGCTGTTCGGCTGGCTCACGTTCGTCGTGCTCAACCGCTACCTGACGGTACCCGAATGGTGGGCGCTGATCGCCGTCGGCTTCGTGGCCGGCACGTGGGTCACCGGTTTCACCGCGAAGAAGGCCGGGACGGCCGATCCGGGCGCCGTCGTCTGGGACGAGATCGTCGCGATCTGGCTGGTGATGCTGTTCGTCACGCCCGCGACCTTCGTCGGCCAGCTGTGGGCGTTCGTCGCGTTCCGCTTCTTCGACATGCTCAAGCCGCCGCCGATCCGCTATTTCGAGCGCCGTCTGAAAGGCGGGCTCGGCATCATGGTCGACGACCTGGTGGCCGCGTTCATGACGCTGCTCGTGATCGCCCTGTGGCGCTCCGTCGCCGGCTGACCGATTTCCCGACTCCCGTTTCCCGACGCGCATGCCAACCGATTCCGTCGTCCACCAGCTTGCGATCCGCGCAGGCAACAAGCTGCGTGACGAGCACCTGACGCTCGCCACCGCCGAATCCTGCACCGGCGGCATGATCGCCACGGCGATCACCGACATCTCCGGCAGCAGCCAGTGGTTCGAGCGCGGCTTCGTCACGTACTCGAACCAGGCCAAGATCGAGATGATCGGCGTGCCGGCCGACCTGATCGACAAGCACGGCGCCGTCAGCGAGCCCGTCGCGCGCGCGATGGCCGAAGGCGCGCTGCGCAACAGCCGCGCGCAGGTCGCGCTGTCCGTCACCGGCATCGCGGGCCCGGCCGGCGGCAGCGAGAAGAAGCCGGTCGGCACCGTGTCGTTCGGCTGGAGCAACCGGCTGCATACCGACGTCGAAACGCTCGTGTTCAAGGGTGACCGCGAACAGATCCGCACGCAGGCGGCCGCGCATGCGCTGCGCGGGCTGCTGAAGCTGCTCGACGAACGCGAACGCTGATCGGGCCGGGCGCGCGTGCCGCGCCCGCCGAGCGCTTACTGAATCGCGTCGGGCTTCACGACGATCCAGTTCTTGTCCGCCGTCACCGGCAGGCCGAGCGACTTCTGCTTCGCGGCCGATTCGTCCGACCACGCGCGGATCTGCGCCATCTGCTTGTCCTTCTTGTTGACCCACACGCGCACGCCGCCGCGCGCGACGTCGGTCGCGTTCAGCAGCATGTAGCCGTCGGACGTCGGCGTGTCGCCCGCGACGAGCACCGGCTTCTTCCACTGGTCGATCCAGCCGACGATCGAACCGAGCTTGCCTTCGTACCACGTCATCGGGTTCATCAGGAACGGCGTGATCACGAGGTTGCGGTTCGCGGCCTCGTCGTACTTGCCGGCCTTGATCTGCAGCCGCGACGTCGTCAGCGCGCCGGTCGCCGGGTTGCGCAGCAGCGTCGTCACGCCGATCACGTTCTGCGGCTTCACGTTGTAGCCGTACTTCGGGTCGGACAGCACGAGCCGCGCGAGCTCCTCGTGCGCGGCCGTCATCACGTAGACGTCGATGCCGTTCTCGCGCAGCGCGTTGTACAGCTCCTGCATCCCGCGGAAGAAGCGCGGCGGATTCACCGTGCCGTCGACGACCTTGTCGCCCTGCCAGTAGCGGATCGGGATCGGCTTGCCGTCGGCGAGCATCGCGTCGACGTGGCGCTTCAGGTCGGCGAGCGACTGCCCGGCGAACGCCTGCGCGATCCACGGATAGCAGACCAGATCGTCGATCTCGCACAGCCGGTAGTAGTAGCTCGTCAGCGATTCCTTGTAGTCGGCGGAATCCTTGAACGGGATCAGCTTCAGCGACGGGTCGAGCGAATCGCGCGTCAGCACGCCGCGGTTCTCGAGATACGGCAGCAGCGATTCCTCGAGGTCGTAGCGGTAGGTCGTGTTGTCGGCGTCGAACACCGCGTAGTCGCCGCGGTTCGCGTGCGCGGCGATCATCGCGTTCAGCGCCTTCGCGCTGTCGGCCGGCCAGTGCGACAGATCCGCCGCATGGGCGAACGTCATGCACAGCGACGCGGCGAACGCGCTCAGAAGACGGCGGGACAGCTTGGGCATGGCGTCGCTCCCTTTTCTTGACATTTTCGTGACGGATCGGTGACAAGGGGCAGCATCGCGCGAATAAATTGTGGACATGCGGTGCGGAAGCGACGGGAAGTTGTCGGCGCGCGCCAGGGAGGATCGAGGAAAGCGAACGGGGGAACGGGAGGATGCAGCGCCGGCCCGCGGGCGCGGGGCCGGTGCCAACCGCCCAGCGGGCCGGCCGGGCGGTGTGATGCGAGACGGTATGGTGATACGGCGTCGTGCGATTCGATCAGCGATGCGCGTTGATCGTGTCGCGCGTCTTCTGCGCGGCGAGCGCCGCGGCTTCGGCGAAATCCTCGCCGTTGCTCGCATACAGGATCGCGCGCGACGAGTTGATCATCATCCCGGTGCCGTCGGCCGTGCGGCCTGCGTTGACGGTCGCCTGCACGTCGCCGCCCTGCGCGCCGATGCCGGGAATCAACAGCGGCATGTCGCCGACGATCCCGCGCACGACCTCGATTTCCTTCGGGAACGTCGCGCCGACCACGAGGCCGAGCTGGCCGTTCTTCACGTTCCACTTGTTCGCCGCGAGGTCGGCCACGACCTGGTACAGCGGCCGGCCCGGATGGCCGGCCCCATTCGTATCGAGGAACTGCAGGTCCGAACCGCCCGGGTTCGACGTGCGGCACAGCACGATCACGCCCTTGCCTTCATGCTCGAAGTACGGCTCGACCGAGTCGTAGCCCATGTACGGGTTCACCGTGACGGCGTCCGCGCGATAGCGCTCGAACGCTTCGCGCGCGTACTGCTCGGCGGTGCTGCCGATGTCGCCGCGCTTCGCGTCGAGGATCACGGGCAGGCCCGGATGCTGGAGATGGATGTGCGCGATCAGGCGCTCGAGCTGGTCTTCCGCGCGATGCGCGGCGAAGTACGCGATCTGCGGCTTGAACGCGCTCGCGTACTCCGCGGTCGCGTCGACGATCTGCCGGCAGAATTCGAAGATCGCGTCGGGCTGGCCGTCGAACTGCACGGGAAAGCGCGACGGCTCGGGATCGAGGCCGACGCACAGCAGCGAATTCGTGCGCTGCCACGCGGCGCGCAGCGATTCAATGAAAGTAAGCGGGGAAGACATGGCGGGTACTCGCGGCAAACCGTTGGTAGACCGCGTATTTTACCCGCGTCGCGGGCGGCCCTCGCGTGCCGCGGCATTGCCGCGCGCATCGGCGCGCTCGACGGTGAACGCGAAACGCCGCGTGAGCCGCTCGCCGGGCGCGAGCAGCGTCATCCCGTGCGCGGTCGCGCCGCCCGGCAGGTTCACCGCATTGATCGGATGATCGACCGGCTCGAAGCAGAAGAAATCCTCGCCCGGCGGCGTATAGAGCACGTACGCGTCGGCGTCGGCCGCGACGGTCAGCGACAGTCGGCGGCGCGGCCAGCTCACCGTCGCGTGGCCGCCCCAGCCGGTGAACGCGTGATTGACGAGCGTGGCCGGCAGCGGATACGCGACGCCGAACTTCCAGGCCGGCGGCACGCTGACGTGCCGCACCGGCAGGAAATCGGCGCCCGACAGCCACAACCCGCCCGCCGCCGCGGCCAGCTCGGTCACCGCATCGCGCACGAGGAACGGATGCACGCCGAGCCCGAACGGCAGCCGCGCGCGCCCCGCGTTCTCGATCGTCAGCGCGATCGACAGCGTCGCGTCGTCGAGTTCGAACGACTGGATCGCGCGGAACGCGTACGGCGCGCCGGCGGCACGGTCGAGCGACAGTTGCAGCGACGTGTCGGTCGCATCGTCAACCTGCCACGGCGCGAGCCAGCCGTCGCCGTGGATCGGCAGCGGCTCGTCGCGGCGGTTGCGCGGCACCGCGACCTTGCGCCCGTCGCATTCGAAGCGCCCATCGCCGATCCGGTTCGAGTACGGCAGCAGCGGATAGCACGCGAGCTCGTTCGGGTCCGTCGCCGTCTCCGGGTGCTCGCAGCGGCGGAACACCGGCATCAGCGCGCCGTTGTCGCCGCGCCAGTCGAAGCGCGCGATGCCGCCGCCGAGGTGCGGCAGCACGTCGAGCCACAGCGACGCGTTCGACAGCGTGACGGCCGCCGCATGCGCGGCGCCGACACCCTGCGCGAACGCGGCCGTCTGCGGGCCGGGGCTGACCGGCTGGGCGGCGGCGGCCAGGCGCGCGCGACGCGACTGGCTGGTGGACGACGATGCGCGCGAGGACGTGGCGGTCATGGTGAGCTCCTTTCCTTCGTCGAAGAAACGATGCGGGTCGTGCGAACGGTCAGGCCCAGCCGCCGTCGACGATCACGTCCTGCGCGGTGATCATCCGGCTGTCGTCGGCCGCGAGAAACAGCGCCATCCGGGCAAGATCGGCCGGCAGCAGTTCGGCATCGAGGCACTGGCCGGCCTTGATCGCCGCGCGGCCCGCGTCGTCGAGCCACAGCCGGCGCTGCTTGTCGGTCAGCACCCAGCCGGGCACCAGCGAATTCACGCGGATGCCGAACGGGCCGAGATCGCGCGCGAGGCCGCGCGTCAGGCCCTGCACGGCCGCCTTCGCCATCACGTAGACGGGATAGCCGCCGTTCTTCAGCATCCAGCTGATCGAGCCGAGATTGATGATCGCGCCGCCGCCCTGCCGCTTCATGTCGTCGATCACCGCCTGCGCGGCGAAGAACTGGTGACGCAGGTTCACCGCGATGCCCGCGTCGAACGACGCGGGCGTCACGTCGCCGATCGCATGGCGCGTGTCGTTCGCCGCATTGTTCACGAGCACCGCGATCGCGCCGATGCGCGCGCGGATCGCGTCGATCGCCCGGCGCAGCGCGTCGATGTCGGTCAGGTCGCACGACAGGAACAGCGGCGCATGGCGCATGTGCGCGAGGCGTTCGGCCAGCGCGGCGCCGGCCGCCGCGTCGAGGTCGACGAACGCGACGCGCGCGCCCTGTTCGGCGAAGTGCTCGACGAACGATGCGCCGATGCCGGTCGCGCCGCCCGTGATCAGCACCGCGCGATCCTCGAGGCTCGGGTAGCGCGCGAAGCGCTCGGCGTGCGGATCGGGCGCGGAAGTGTCGATGGTCATGCGGATCGTCTCCGTGGAAACTGGTTGGTCAGTCGCGTACGCCGCGGTTCTTCAGCTGGTCGAGCAGCACGGCCGCGAGCAGGATCGCGCCGCGCACGAGGTACTGGTAGAACGCGTCGATGTTCAGCAGGTTCATCACGTTCTCGACGGTGCCCATGATCAGCACGCCGATCACGACGCCCGAGATCGTCGCGCGCCCGCCCATCAGCGACACGCCGCCGAGCACGCACGCGGAGATCACGTTCAGCTCGAAACCCTGCGCGGCATTCGGCTGGCCCGACGTGATGCGCGACGCGAGGATCACGCCCGCGAGCGCCGTCACCGCGCCCTGGATCAGGAAGATGTACACGCGCGTGCGTTCGACGTTGATCCCCGCGAGCCGCGACGCTTCCGGATTGCCGCCGATCGCGAGCGTGTTGCGACCGTAGACGGTCTGGTTCAGCAGCACGCCGAACCCGATGAAGCACAGCAGCGTGACCCAGATCGGCAGCGACACGCCGAACATCGACATCCCGCCGAGCGCGATGAAGGTATCCGACGACACGCCGACCGCCTGCCCCTTCGACACGATGAAGCCGAGCCCGCGCACGATCTCCATCGTCGCGAGCGTCGTGATCAGCGCGTTGATGCGCAGGTACGCGATCACCGCGCCGTTCACGAAGCCGATCGCGGCGCCGGCCGCGACCGCCGCGACGATCGCGACGAACGTGTTGTCGGTCGCGTTCAGCACCATCGCGCACAGCACGCCGGAGAACGCGACGGTCGAGCCGATCGACAGGTCGAAGTCGCGCGACGCGAGGCAGAACATCATCGTGCACGCGACCATGCCGATCTGCGAGATCGACAGCGCGAGGCCGAGCATGTTGTCGATCGAGAAGAAATGATCGACGGTCAGCGACATCGTGATGAACATCACCGCGAAGATCGCGATCAGGCTGTATTCGGTCAGATGCTGCCACCACTTCTGGCGGTCGCTCTGCTGTGGAACCAGCGCGTCGGCCGATGGCTTCACGGCGGCGCTGGCAAGGTTTTCGTTGACTTGCATGGTGTGTCTCCTGCTCCTGCATCGCGCGGCCCGCGCCGCGCGTGTTCGATTCGAATGTCCCGGGCTTGTCCGGACGAAGCCGGCCGCGTCAGGCCGCCTCGACCGCGCTCGTCTGCGGCAGCGCGAGGTTCAGCACCGCGTGCTCGTTCGCCTGGGCGCGCGGCAGCTCGCCGGCGATCCGGCCTTCGCGCATCACGACGATGCGGTCGGACACGCCGAGCACTTCCGGCAGTTCCGACGACACCATCACGATCGCGCAGCCGCGCTCCGCGAGCCGGTAGATCACGTCGTAGATCTCGTGCTTCGCGCCGACGTCGATCCCGCGCGTCGGCTCGTCGAGGATCACGACCTTCAGGTCGGGCTCCGCGAGCCAGCGCGACAGGATCGCCTTCTGCTGGTTGCCGCCCGACAGGAAGCGGATCTTCTGGCGCCGGTTCGGCGTCTTGATCTTCAGCCGCTGGATGAAGCGGTCGGCCGTTTCGCTTTCGGTCTTGCCGTTGATGAACAGCCCCGCGCGCAGCGAATGGCGGCGGCAGCTGATGTTGATGTTCTCGGCGACCGACGCGATCGCGATGATCCCTTCTTCCTTGCGGTCCTCGGGGCACAGCACGATGCCGTGACGGATCGCGTCGCCGGTGCGCTTCACGTCGATGCGCTTGCCGTCGAGCGTCAGCACGCCCGCGCGCCGGCGGTCCGCGCCGTACACGAGCCGCATCAGCTCGCTGCGCCCCGCGCCGACGAGCCCGAAGAAGCCGACGATCTCGCCCGCGCGCACCGAGAAGCTCGCCGGTTCGCGCAGTGCCGGGCCGTCGACGCCTTCGGCGGAGAACCGCACGTCGCCGAGCGCGCGCGGCGCGTAATGGTAGATGTCCGCAATCTCGCGCCCGACCATCTCGGCGACGAGCCGCTCGCGCGGCACGTCGGCCAGCGCTTCGTGCGACGCGATCTTGCGCCCGTCGCGGAAAATCGTGCACGCATCGCACAGCCGGTAGATCTCGTCCATCCGGTGCGAGATGTAGATCAGCGCACGGCCCTGCGCACGCAGGTCGTCGACCAGCTTGAACAGCACTTCGGTCTCGCGATGCGACAGCGAGCTCGTCGGTTCGTCGAGCGCGATCACGCGCGCGTTGCGCATCAGCGCCTTGCAGATCTCGACCATCTGCCGCTGCGCGATCGACAGCCGCCCGAGCCGCGCGTCGGGATCGAGATCGACACCCATCTCCGCGAGCCGCTCGCGCACGTAACGCTTCGCCTCGCGCTTCCTCACCCAGCCGAACGCGTTCGGCAGGCGGCCGAGCAGCAGGTTTTCCGCGACCGTCAGGTCGGGCACGTACTGCAATTCCTGGTGAATCACCGCGATGCCGGCCGCGATCGACGCGGCCGCACTCGCGAACTGCACGGGCTGGCCGTCGACCAGCACGCTGCCCGCATCGGGCTGGTATTCGCCGCCGAGAATCTTCAACAGCGTCGACTTGCCCGCGCCGTTCTCGCCCATCAGGCCATGTACCTCGCCCGCATGCACGTCGAACGAAATACCGTCGAGTGCGCGCACGCCGGGAAATACCTTGCCGATATTGTCAAAACGCAGTGCCGCTGACACGTCGTCTCCCCACTTCCAGATCGATCGACCGCCGGCCGCCGCGTCGCCGCGGCAGCCGGCGGGCCGCTTACTTCGACGCGAGCCCCATCTCCTCGCGCACCTTCGACACGTTGTCGCGCGTCGCGAGCATGCCCGTCGTCAGCGTCAGCGGCGGCGGCGCCTTGCCCTGCGTGATCCACGTGTACATCAGGTCCGAGGTTTCCTCGCCGTGGCGCTTCGGGCTGATGATCACGGTGCCGTAGAAGCCCGTCGGCTGCGGCTTCTTGAATTCATTCAGCGCCGAATCGGAGCCGCCGATGCCGATGCCGATCATGTTGTCGGCCTTGAAGCCGCGCCCTTCGGCCGCGCGCACCGCGCCGAGCACGGCCTCGTCGTTCAGGCCGTACGCGACCCAGTGCTTGAACTGCGGGTTCTTGGTGAGCGCGATGTTCGCCGCGTTGAACGCGTTTTCCGTATCGGTCTTCGCCTGCGGCGCCGCGATCACGTTCGCCTTCGGGAAGCCGGCGGCGACCAGCGCGTCGGTCGCGCCGCTCGTGCGGTCGTGCGCGGTCGGCAACTGCTCGTAGGTGATGTCGATCGCGCCGACGTCCTTCATGTCCCAGCCGCGCTTCTTGATCTCGGCCGCGATGCCGTCGCCGACCTGCTTGCCGATGTTGTACGCGGAGATCCCCATGTGCGGCACCGCGTCGATCGGCTTGCCCGCGCCGTCGACGAGGCGGTCGTCGACCGTCATCATCTTCAGGTTGTGCGACTTCGCCTTCGCGACGATGCCCGGCCCGAGCTTCACGTCGGGCGTGCAGATGATGAAGCCCTGCGCCTTCTGTGCGGACAGGTTGTCGATCGCGCTCATCACCTTCTCGCCGGACGGCGCGCCGATCTTCACGAGCGTGAAGCCCTTCTGCTTCGCGGCGATCTCGGCGAATTTCCACTCGTCCTGGAACCACGGCTCTTCAGGCTGCTTCACCAGGAAGCCGATCTTGACCGGGTCGGCCGCGTGCGCGACCGGGCTGCCCATCACCACCGCCGCCGCAGCGGCCAGCGTTACGAACGTTCTGCGTTTCATCTCCAGTGTCTCCTTGTTTTCATCGAACAGGATGCAGCCGCTTGTTGGTTTCGACGCAGCGTGCGCGCGGCCGTCGCACGTGCGGTCTTTCGAATCGTTACGTCAATCGTGTCAGTCGTGATACAGCGCCGCGCGCCCGCCGCCGACGGTGATGCACGTGGCATTGATGAACGGCGCCTCGTCGGACGCCAGGAACACGGCCGTCATCGCGACCTCCTCCGGGCGGCCGATCCGCTTCATCGGCTGCAGCGCGAGCGTCTCGGCGCGCGCGGCGGCCGGATCGGGCTGCGCGTCCCACCAGTCGCGCGTCAGCTGCGTCTCGATGTAGCCCGGCGCGATCGCGTTCACACGCACGTTGCGCGCCGCGTATTCGATGCCGAGCGCACGCGTGAGGCCGAGCACGCCGTGCTTCGCGACCGGGTACGGAAAGCAGCCCGGGATGATCCTGAATGCATGCGTCGACGCGATGTTCACGATGCTACCGCGCCCGCGCTCGACCATGCCCTCCAGCGCCGCGCGACAGCCGTGCCACACACCGTCGAGATCGACCGCGAAGCAGCGCCGCCAGTCGTCGTCGGTCATCGTCAACGGATCGGCGAACACGTTGATGCCCGCGTTGTTCACGAGCACGTCGAGCGGGCCGAACGCCGCTTCGGTCTGCGCGAGCGCCTCGCGCACCGCCTGCTGCCGCGCGACATCCGCCTGCAGCGGCAGCACGCGCGCGCCGTCGCATTCATGTGCAATCGCGGCGGCCGTGTGCTGCGCCTGCGGGAAGTCGAGATCGACGAGCGCGACGGCCGCGCCTTCGCGCACGAACGCGCGCGCGATCGCGGCGCCGATGCCGCGGCCCGCGCCCGTCACCATCGCGACCTTGCCCGCGAGGCGGCCCATCATGCGGCTCCGCCGCGCGCGACACGCAAGCCGGCCTGGAACGCGCGCGCATTCGCCGCGGTCGTGTCCGCCGACTGGCCGGGACGGTACAGCGCCGAGCCGAGCCCGAAGCCGTTCGCGCCGGCGTCGAGGAACGGCTGCATGTTGTCCGGCGCGATCCCGCCGACCGGAATCAGCGGCACCGCGCGGTCGATCACCGCGCGCCATGCCTTCACGACCGTCACGCCGAGCTGCTCGGCCGGGAACATCTTCAGCACGTCGGCGCCGTTCGTCAGCGCCGCGAACGCTTCGGTCGGCGTCGCGACGCCCGGCGCGCTCGCCAGCCCGCGCTCGCGTGCGCGGCGGATCACGGCCGCGTCGCTGTGCGGCATCACGATCAGCGCGCCGCCCGCGTCCTGCACGCGGTCGACGTACTCGGCGCGCAGCACGGTGCCCGCGCCGACGATCATGTCGTCAGGCAATGCGCGGCGCAGCGCCGCGATGCTGTCGAACGGATCCGGCGAGTTGAGCGGCACCTCGACGATCCGGAAGCCGGCTTCGTACAGCGCGCGGCCGTGGTCGGCCGCTTCGGCGGGCGTGATGCCGCGCATGATCGCGATCAGCGGACACGCATCGAACGCGCGCATCAATGCGGCGTGGGGCGTGTACGGCGCGGGCAAGGTCAGGTCGGACGGCATCGAAGATTCCTCTGCAAGCAGTTCAGTGGTCGGCGCAGACGGGCTCGCCGTCCGCGCGCACGAGCCCGGCGCGCGACGCGATCCGCCACAGGCCGAGCTCGGTCGCATGCGCGGCCACACGCGCATGCGCATGGCCGAATACCTGGAGCGCATCGACGTAGCGCGAACACAAGCCGTCGTCGCCGATCAGCAGCAGCGGCTGGTCCGCGAGCGCGATGCCGCGCTCCGCGAGCATCGCGTCGAGCGCATTGAGCTCGTGACCGATCAGCAGGCCGGACAGGTAGTCGCCCTGCGCATCGGGCGCAAGCCGGTCGGTCAGCCCCAGCGTGCGCGTGCTGAAAATCGTCGCGAGCAGCCCCGTGTGCTGCGCGCCGCGTGCGACCGATACGCCGCGCACGAACGCGTCACGGTCGGGCGATGCAGCCATTCGCATCGTGCGGCCGAGGATCGTGTGATCGCGTAGCACCGCGAACAGCTCGCCGGTCATGAAGGTCTGGAAGCGCTCGATCAGCCCGTCCTTCACCCACGCCCATTTCGCATGCGTGCCCGGCAAGCCGATCAGTACCCCTGAACGATCGGCGCCAAGCGTCGGGTCGCTCGCGAGTGCGCCGACGATCTGCGTTTCTTCGCCGCGCATCACGTCGGGCAATTCGCCCGTTGCGATCACGCCCGGCACGATCGAGACCGTCGCGCCGCGCGATGTCGTCACGGTGATGAGGCCCGCGACGAGCGCGTCGGCGCCGGCCGGCACCGCGACGTACGGCGCCTCGCGCCAGCCCTGCGCGCTGCCGACCATCCCGGCGGCGAGCACCGGCAGGCCGGGCGTACGGTCGAGCCAGTCGCCGCACGCTTCCTCGAACACCGCGTCGAACGCACGCGCGCCGCCGCCCGGCACGTGCATCACACCGGCCGCCCGGCTGCGCGTGTCGATCGGCACGCCGTGCGCGTCATACAGATACGCGCGCAGCGACGTGGTGCCCCAGTCGAGCGCGATCAGCGACGGGGAGGCGGAACTGGCATCCGGAACGGGCCGGGTCGAAGTCGTCATCGTTTGATCCTGCGGGTACCCTGCGGCGGGCTCCAGCCCAGCTCCGCGGAAATGGCTCGCGCTTCGCGCTGCACGAGCGGAATCAGTTCGTCCATGCGGTCGTGCGGCATGTACGGAATCGTGCTCGCAACCGACACCGCCGCGACGATCGCGCCCGACGCGTCGCGGATCGGTGCGGCCACGCAGCGGATCGACGCCTCGTTTTCCTCGAGATCGAACGTATAGCCGCCGGCCGCGTAATGGGCCATGCGCTGCAGGAACGCGCTCGTCTCGGGCCGGTTGTCGGGCTTGAAATTGACGCCGGCCAGCGCGCGCCGCGCGGCTTCGAACAGCGAGCGCCACAGGTCCGGATCGAGGTCGAGCATCATCGCCTTGCCGATGCCGGTCGACGCGAGCGGCATCCGGTGGCCGACGCGCGAGCGCATCTCGAGGCCGCGCGTGCCGGGAATCTTGTCGATGTACAACACGTCGTCGCCGTCGCGCACGCCGAGATGGATCGTGTCGAGCGTCGCTTCCGCGAGCGCCTCGAGATGCGGACGCGCCACCGCGGTGAGCGGCATCTGTTCGAGCGCGATCGTGCCGAGCTCGATCAGCTTCGGGCCGAGCAGGTAGCCGCCCTGCACCTGGCGCAGATAGCGCGCCTGCACGAGGCTGCTGACGAGACGGTGCGTCGTACTGCGCGTCGTGCCGAGCGCGGCGCCGATCGCACGCATGTCGCGCGCGCCGTTCGCGATCGCCTCGAGGATCGCGAGGCCGCGCAGCAGCGTCTGCGTGCCGGCCTGCTGCGCGGCGAGGTCGAGCGGCGTGCTGGTGGCGCCGATGCTGTCGGTCAGCGACGCATTGACCGGCATCGCGCGCCGGGCGTCGAGGGCAAGGGAGTCTGGCATCTTGGTCATGGGGCGGGGCTTCTTCAACGGAATCGGTGAAGCCGTTCGCGCGGCGCCGGAACTGCGTCCGGTGCTGCGGCGTGGCGGCGGTCGATGCACCGAGTAAAGCGCCCGGCGAACTTCATGGAAGGTGTCTCCGTGTGCGACGGGCGCCGCGCGATGCGTGGGTCCGAAGCTGTCGATGTGCTTCGGATTGTAGGAGCGCACGCATTCGCCTCCAATATTTGAATGCGTTGTCCAGATAATGAGAATTCAGGCGAAACCGGCTGCGGGCTCGACGCGACAGGCGCGCCATGCGGACGGGGGCGAAACCCGCCGTGTCGCAGGTTCCGCCCCCGTTTCGTTCACCGCGACCCGCGCTTACTGCTGGCTCGTGCTGCGCGCCTGCATGTAGCGCTGTACGTCGGCGAACGACACGCGGCCGTTGCCGCCCGCGTCGATCTGCCGGAAGTGGTTCGCGACATAGCCGAGGCCGGCCGCGCGCGCCTGCGACTCGGTGATCGAACCCGTGTTCTGCGTGTCGGCCGCGCTGAACTGCCGCGCGAGCTTGCGCACCACCTGCGCATGCAGCGCGGCGCCGGTGGTCTGCGTACCGGCGGTCGCGTGCCGCGCGGACGGCGGCACGTACGGATCGCCGAGCTGCGCCTGGCGCGCACGCGCCGGCGCGGCGGCGTCGCTCGCCTGCGCGAACGCGGAGAGGGATGCTGCGGCGCCGACGCATGCGAGCGCCGCGGCAACGACGATGAAACGATTCTTCATGTCAGGCTCCAGTCTGGAATGAGGTCGTCGACGGCCGGCGAGCGGCGCCGCCGGGGGCGCCTGTCGCCGGCGTGGCGCAATCAATGCGCGGCCGCGCTATAGAAGGTCACGAGGTCGGCTTTCTCCTGCGGACGCGACGTATCGTCGAGATAGACCATGTGCCCGCCCTGATAGTCCTTGATCGTCAGGTTCGGTTGCGTGCCGAGCCGCGCGAGGTCGAGCTCGGTCTGGTAGAACGGCGTCGCGATGTCGTGATACCCGTTCAGCGACAGCACCTTCAGCGCTGGGTTCAGCGTCAGCGCCGCGGCCAGATCGGGGATCGTGTCGGGCATCGCGAGGCCGTCGTGCGTCCAGTCCCACGTGTTGATCGCATTGCTGCTCACCGAGTAGGCCGACTGCGCGGTGTACTTCAGCTCGTTCGGCAGGTAGCTGCCGATCGTGTCGGTGAACGGCTTCGTGATGAACGAGCTGGACGGATCGCCGTCGGCCGCGAGCGGGCTCGATAAGGGGACGTTCACGCGTGCGTCGTAGCGGCCGATCAGCGTGCCCGGCACCAGCGACAGCTGGAAGCTGTTGTCGAAGAAGGTCGGGACCACGTTGAAGTCCGCCTTCCACAGCGCCTGCTTCACGCCGGTCGAATTCGCCATCGTCGTGACGAGATTCGGCGGCGGCGGCGTGTGGCTCGCGAGGTACGCGTTCACGGCGGGCGCGTAGCTGCCGGCCGTCAGCAGGCGCATCTGGTCCGCATACTGCGGCAGGTTCGACGGGTTCGGGTTGTCGAGCTGGTAAAACGCGCCGACCGTGCCGTACGACGGCACGAAGCCCGCGCAGCTCACCGGGCTCGACCCGTTGTTCGAGTTGCCGACATAGTCGCTCGCCATGTCGCAGTTCGTGTTGTAGTTCAGGATCGACGACTGCAGCACGATGCCGTCGAGCTTCACGCCGGCCGTCTCGAGCAGGTTCGCGAGCACGTCGGTGCGCGGCGTGCCGTACGACTCGCCGAACAGGTATTTCGGCGAATCGTTGCGCTGGTTCACGCTCAGGTAGCGCGTCACGAAATCGCGGAACGCGCCGGCGTCCTGGTCGACGCCCCAGAACGTCTGGTTCGTGTTCGGCGCGACCGCTTCCGAGAAGCCGGTGCCGATCGCATCGACGAACACGAGGTCGGTCGTGTCGAGCAGGGTTTCCTGGTTGTCGACGAACGGGAACGTCGACGTGTTCGCGTTCGGGTCGCCGGTCTGGATCCGGCGCGGGCCGAACGAGCCGAGGTGCAGCCACACCGAGGCCGAGCCGGGGCCGCCGTTGTACAGGAACGTGACGGGCCGCTTCGCCGCGGGCGCGTTGTCGGCCGTGTAGGCGACGTAGAAGAACGATGCTTCGGGCGCGCCCGTCTGCGGATTGCGTGCGACGAGGTGGCCGGCGGTGGCCGTGTACCGGATCGTCTTGCCGTTCAGCGTGATCTGGTGGTGCGTGACGGCCGCCTTCTCGAGCGCGGCGGACGCGTCGAGCGACGCATTCGCGCTCGACGAATAACTGTTCGGATCGTTGTACGCGCGGTCGACCTGACCGGCGGGATCGGCTGAATTGGCGGCGCTCCCGGCAGCGGACGACGTCACGTCGTCGTTGCAGGCCGTCAGAATCAGCGAAGAACACACCACCCCCAACAACAGCTTCGCTTTGCTCGCTGGCATCGTTGCGTTCCTTCTCTCGGATGTTTTTTGTGTCGAGCAGCCGGATAAGCCGCCCCCCGCCTCGATTGCGGCCGATAAGCCGAGGCGCTGGCCAATATACGCGAGCCCGTCAGCTTTGAAAAATTTTGAAATATTTGGCGCGCAGGCGGTGCAGCGCACACCTTTCAGGAATGCTTCGATTCGCGAAACGTTGCATTTCACGTCGCTTTCATCGACTTTCGCGTTTACCCGCGACGCCTAAAAAAGCACCGATTTCGTGCGATGCCGGCCAATAAAACCGCGCAGTCGCCGGCATTGCTCAGTAAAGCGAAATAGACGGATTCGTCTAAAGGATGTGGCCCGAAATGGCGGCGACACGTGTGCGCTGCAGCGCAGCAATCGCGCGTCGACGGCGGAACGGACAATGCAGCGGCGCGGGGCGCGCCGCTTACTCGGATTGCGGCAGCTCGGCCGCGCCCATCCGGCGCGCGATGACCGCCGCACGCTGCGCCTGGTAGGCCGAGCCGCGATGCGCATCGAACCAGCGCGGCTTCGGCAGCATCACCGCGAGACGCGCCGACTGCCACGCGCCGAGCCGGCTCGCGGGAATCTTGTAGTAATAGCGCGCGGCCGCTTCGGCGCCGTACACGCCGCGCCCCCATTCGACCGAATTCAGGTAGATCTCGAAGATGCGCTCCTTGTCGAGCACCGTTTCGAGCATCCACGTGATGATCAGCTCCTGCCCCTTGCGGATGTAGCTCTTCTCGCGCGACAGGAACAGGTTGCGGGCGAGCTGCTGCGTGATCGTCGAGCCGCCCGCGACGATCCTGCCGCGCGCCTTGTTCTTCTCCCACGCCTGCAGGATCGCGTCGACGTCGTAGCCGTTGTTGGTCGCGAAGGTCGAATCTTCGGAGGCGATCAGCGCACGCTTCAGGTTGCGCGAGATCTGGTCGTACGGCACCCACTGGTGCCGGATCTGCGCGGGCGGCGTGTCGTGCGACAGCCACCACGCGTCGGTACGCATGAACGCGGTCGAGCCGGGGTTCACGAACGACCACAGCGCGATCTGCACGAGATAGAACAGTTGCGTCGCGAGCCATGCGCCCGCGAACACCGATCCCGCGTAGACGATCCAGCGAGCGACGCTCACCGTCCGCGTGCGCTGCGTGCCGCTCACCGCCACCACGTGCCGCGCTCCGTTCAGCTCGCCGCGAGCGCCTGGCGCAGCGCGGCCAGCACCGGTGCGCCGTCCGGCCGCACGCCGCGCCAGATGAAGAACGATTCGGCCGCCTGCTCGACCAGCATCCCGAGCCCGTCAGCCGTGCGCGCGCCGAGCGACGCCGCGTGCTGCATGAACACGGTCGGCTGCGCGCCGTACATCATGTCGTACGCGAGCGTGCCCGCGCCGAACGCGGCCGCGTCGCATTCCGGCAGCGCGGCATCGAGGCTGCCGGCCGTCGCATTGATCACCACGTCGTACGGTTCGGCCCGCACGACGCCGGCGCCGCCGCCCGCGAGCGTGCAGCCTGCATCGTGCGCGGCCTGCATGAACTGGCTGACGAGCGCTTCGGCCTTGCTCGCGGTGCGGTTCACGATTCCGATCGACAGCGGCGCGCGGTCGAGCAGCGGCAGCACGACGCCGCGCGCGGCGCCGCCCGCGCCGAGCAGCAGGATGCGCGCCCCCGCGAGCGACACGCCGAGATTCGCTTCGATGTCGCGCACGAGGCCGACGCCGTCGGTGTTGTCGCCGTGGAGGCGGCCGTCGGCGTCGATGCGCAGCGTGTTCACCGCGCCTGCCGCCGCCGCGCGCGGCGACAGCGTGTCGGCAAGCGCATGCGCGTCGAGCTTGAACGGCACCGTCACGTTCGCGCCGCGACCGCCCTCGGCGACGAACGCGCGCACGGCGGCCTCGAAACCGTCGACCGGCGCGAGCCGGTGCGTGTACTCGATCGGCTCGCCGGTCTGCGCGGCGAATTGCGCGTGGATGAACGGCGACTTGCTGTGCGCCACCGGGTTGCCGAACACGACATAGCGGTCGGCGCCGCTCGTCGACGCAGTTGCGTTCATGATGCGCGCCCCTCTTCGCCGTCGTTGCCGCTCGCGGCTTCGCCGCCCTCTGCCGCCGCGTCGCCCGATTCGGCCAGCGCTTCGGCCTCGGCTTGCGCCGACGTGTCTTCCGCGTCGACCAGCGTGTCGTCGCCGCCTTCGGCGTCATCCTCTTCGTCGGCCGCGTCGCCGCTCGTCACGGTCGGCGCGTCGAGCACGTTCAGCAGGCGCACCGATGCCTCGATCGTCAGTTCGTCGAGCGACATCACGTCGAGCAGCACGCGCGTGCCGCGCGCATGCACGCCGAGCCCCGGCACGTGCAGCAGCAGCGGGATTTCCTCGAGGCGCACGAGATCGCCCTTCACGACGCTCGCGACCACCTGCTTCTTCTGCTCCTGCGCGAGCCAGCGCAGGCACCAGAAGTACTCCATCCGGCGCTGGTAGTCGGCGTAGGCCGTGTAGGTGTCGTCGAAGCCCTGCACGACCGCGTACAGGTCGGCATCCTTCGGCTTGAACGGCGCGGCGAGCTTCGCGGTGACGCCGTGCTGCACGCACGCGAGCAGTTGCCACTGGTTCACGAGGTCGACGTAGCGGCGCAGCGGCGACGTGCTCCACGCGTACTGCGCGACGCCCAGGCCTTCGTGCGGCGCGGCCGTCGTCTGCATCCGCGTGCGCTTCGGGCCCGGCGCGCCGAAGCCGCGCTGCGAGCGATAGATGCCGGGCACCGTGTGATCGTGCAGGAACGCGCCCCAGGTCGAGTTCGCGAGAATCGCGAGCTCCGACACGATCAGGTCGAGCGGCGAGCCGCGGCGGCGCGGCGTGATCGACACGTGCTCGCCTTCGACGTAGAAGTTGTAGTCGGTGTTGCGCTGCACCTCGCGCTTCAGGCCGTAGCCCGCGCGCGCGACCTGGCGCTTCTCGAACAGCGCCTGCGCGAGCGGCCACAGCACGGCGATGTCGTCCTTGTGCGGATAGTCGCCGGTGCCGGCCGCGAGCGTCTCTTCGTTGACGAGCTCGTCGAGCGTGTTGTGGCGCAGGTTGTTCTTCACGAACACGAGCTCGGCGCGCGTCTCGTTCGCGACGATGTCCTGCGTCTCGCGGTTGACGATGATGTACAGCGACAGCGCCGGGCGGTAGTCGCCCTCTTTCAGCGTGAACACGTCGACGACGTCGTCCGGCAGCATCGTGATCTTGTCGCCCGGCATGTAGACGGTCGACAGGCGCGTGCGCGCGATCGCGTCGACCGGATCGCCGCGCACGATGCCGAGTGCCGGCGCCGCGATGTGCACGCCGATCCGCACCCGGCCGTCGGACAGGTGCTCGACCGAAAATGCGTCGTCGATTTCGGTGGTCGTGATGTCGTCGATCGAGAACGCCTCGACGTTCGCGCGCGGCAGGTCGTCCGGCAGCGGACCGACCGTGACGGGCGGAAAGCCCGTGCCGTGCGGGAAGAATTCCGCGAGGAAGCGCGCTTCGTGCAGCGCACGCGGCGACTCGATGCCGCCGCAGTCGAGCATCAGCCGCGCCGGCGACACGCCACGCGCGCCGGCCGCCGCTTCCATCGCCTTGTATTCGATCGCGTTCTTGTCCGGCCGCGTCAGCAGCCCGAGCACCTTGCCCGCGAACGCTTCCGGCAGCTTGCCGGCCTTCAGTTCCTCTTCATACTGCACCTGCACGAGCGCCTGCTGGCGCTTGCGCTCGAGCGACGCGAGCGCCATCTTGAGCTGCTCTTCCGGCGCGCGCTGGTACTGGCCGCGCCCCTTGCGGCGGAAATAGACGGGCGAACCGTGCAGCCGCAGCACCAGCGCCGCGCGCTCGACCGGGCCGTACGCCGCGCCGAAGTATTCGGCGGCCAGCGCCGTATAGGCGAACTCGTCGGCCGGCGCGCATTCCCACAGGAAGTCCAGGTCGATCTGCTGCGCGGCCGTGTCGGCCTCCTGCATCAGTTCGCCCGCGGCCGGCTTGTCGAATTCGATCAACACGTCTTTCGCGCGTACCTTCGCACGCCGCCCGCCGGGCAACTCGACCTGAAATGCGTCGCCCTGGCGCGACAGCACGCTGCCCGCCTTGAAACTGCCCGATTCCTCGAAGAAAACGTTCACTCAGTACTCTCGTTCAGACTGCCGGACGCCGCGTCGGCGGCGCCGCATGATGATGGGAATTCGATCGGCACACGGCCGGTTTATGACGTCTTTCCGTCGCAAAACGCGAGAACGTCGTCGACATAGTCGGCAAATTCGCTGATTCCGTGATCGCTGCCGTCGATCACGCGGGTTTTCGCGCCCGGGTAATGGGCGAGCATCTCGCGATAATCGAGCACTTCGTCGCCGGTCGCCGCGAACAGATAGTAGCGGTCGGCGCGCGTGATCGCCGGCACACACAGCGCGTCGAGTTCGTGCAGGTGACGGCGCTCGACGACGATCGTACCGCCGCCGTGCCACAGCGGCTGTTCGCCCAGATGCTGCTCGAGATCGCGCTGCGGCACGATCGCCGGATTCAGCAGCACGGCTTTCCAGCCATGCTTTTCGGCGAGCCACGTCGCGTAATAACCGCCGAGCGAGCTGCCGACCACGGTGACGTCGCGTGCGCCCGCGACCTCGGCTTCCGCGACCGCGATCGCCTCGAGTGGCGACACCGACAGCGACGGGCACCGCCACTCATCGGTGCGGCCGAGTTCGGCCATGCGTGCGGCGAGCAGCCGCGACTTCTGCGATTCCGGCGACGACCGGAAGCCGTGCAGATACAGGATCACGTCCGGCTCCCGAGCGCGTCGAGCAGCTTCTGGTGCACGCCGCCGAAGCCGCCGTTGCTCATCACGAGCACGTGGTCGCCCGGACGCGCGGCCTCGACCACCGCCTTCACCAGCAGATGAAGGTCGTCGAATGCGCGCGCGTGGTCGCCGAGCGGCGCGAGCGCTTCGGCGAGATTCCAGCCGAGCGCATCGCGCCCGGTCGGCGCGCCGTAGCCGAACACGAGATCGGCATCGGCGAGGCTCGCCGGCAATTGCGACTTCATCACGCCGAGCTTCATCGTGTTCGAGCGCGGCTCGAGCACCGCGAGGATGCGGGCATTCTCGCGGCCGATGCGCGCACGAAGGCCGGCGATCGTGGTGTCGATCGCGGTCGGATGGTGCGCGAAATCGTCGTAGACGGTCACGCCGTCGACGCTGCCGCGCACTTCCATGCGGCGCTTCACGTTGCGGAACGATGCGAGCGATTCGGCCGCCTGCGCGGGCGGCACGCCGACGTGGCGCGCAGCGGCGATCGCCGCGAGCGCGTTCATCCGGTTGTGGTCGCCCTGCACCTGCCACGCGACTTCGCCGACGCGCTCGGCGTGCGAATACACCGCGAAGCGTTCGTCGACCGGCACGCCGTCCTCCGCCGGGAGCGCCTGCCAGCCGCCGTCGACACCGAAGCGCTCGACCTCGCTCCAGCAGCCGCGCGCGAGCACGCGCTCGAGCGCGTCCGAGCGACCGTTCGTGACGATCCGCCCGACGCCGGGCACGGTGCGCACGAGATGATGGAATTGCGTCTCGATCGCAGCGAGATCGGGGAAGATGTCGGCGTGATCGAATTCGAGGTTGTTCAGCACCGCGGTGCGCGGCCGGTAATGCACGAACTTCGAGCGCTTGTCGAAGAATGCCGTGTCGTACTCGTCGGCCTCGATCACGAAGAAGCTCGAATCGGTGAGCCGCGCGGACACGCCGAAGTTCAGCGGCACGCCGCCGATCAGGAAGCCCGGGTTCAGGCCGGCGTCTTCCAGCAGCCACGCGAGCATCGACGACGTGGTCGTCTTGCCGTGCGTGCCCGCGACCGCGAGCACCCACTTGCCGGCCAGCACGTGCTCGCCGAGCCACTGCGGGCCGGACACGTAAGGCAGGCCGCGATCGAGGATCGCCTCCATCAGCGGATTGCCGCGCGTGACGACGTTGCCGATCACGAACAGGTCCGGTTTCAGGTCGATCTGCTCGGCGCCGTAGCCTTCGATCAGCGTGATGCCCTGCGCCTCGAGCTGCGTGCTCATCGGCGGATAGACGCCCGCGTCGCAACCCGTCACCGTGTGGCCCGCCTCGCGCGCGAGTACGGCGAGACCGCCCATGAAGGTGCCGCAGATGCCAAGAATGTGGATGTGCATAGATGAATGCTTTCGCGCCGCCGGGCGCCGTCGATTCGGAAAGGATGCGTGTGCGGCGCGCCGGCGAGGCCGTGCGGCCGGCGCCCGGCCAACGACCTGGCCGCGACACAAAGAGCAGTATTGTAACTGACGGCCTGCGATGCCCGGCGGCCCGAACGATGCGTGCGAACGGTGCCCGCACCCTCGGGCGGCAGGCCGCCGCACCGGTGCTCGGGCGCTGCGGCGATCGAGTATGATTGCCGGATCATGTCTCGCAAACCTCTTGTCGACCCGCGGCGCGTCCGCGAGGAAATCGCCCAGTCCGCCGCCCGTCTGATCGCGGAGGACGGCCAGGACTATGCCGGCGCGAAGCGCAAGGCCGCGCGCCAGTTGCTGGGCGATTTGCGCGTGGCCGGCGAATGGCTGCCGGATAACGACCAGATCGAGGAAGAACTGCGCGAGTACCTCGCGCTGTTCCAGAGCGACACGCAGCCGGACGAACTGCGCCGCCTGCGCGAGATCGCGCTCGACTGGATGCGCCGGCTCGCCGAGTTCCATCCTTATGTGACGGGCGCCGTGCTGAACGGTACCGCGAACGCGCATTCGGATATCCATTTGCAGGCATTCACCGACAACCCGAAGGACGTCGCGATCTACCTGCTGAACCAGAACGTCCAGTACGACGTGTCGGAGACGCGGCATTTCGCGGGCCGCGGCGACGTCGAGACGCTCAGTTTCCTGTGGCGCCCGCGGCGCGACGTGGACGCGATCGGCATCCATCTCGCGCTCTATGCGAGCGACGACCTGCGCGGCGCGGTCAAGGCCGACGCGCGCGGCCGCGTCGCCCGCGCGGACGCCGCGGCGCTGCGCGCGCTCGTCGACGCAGGCCAGGCTCCTTCCGAACCGGATTGACGTCCTCCTCCGCCTAAAGGCAGAGGATTCCCACACCTGGCGATGCACGTCCGCATCGGAGAATGTTCAGCGCAGCGTTGGTATCTCGATCATGCTCGACACCACAGTCACTGCAGACCCACTCCCTTATTCTCAGTCCCGCGATACCTTTCGGCCGCGTCGTGCTGTCTTTCGACCCGCACGCCGAGCAGAACTGGGTAGAACCGCTTTCGTCGACTTCCTCGAACAGGGCCCCGTGCGCGATCGCTTTGTAGCGGAGCTTGTTTCGGAAGGACGACCAGGATGCGTCGTAGACGCTCTTCGCCATCCTGGTTCTGGCGAGTTTGACGGCAGATACGTTGCCAACCGCGATGTAATCGAAACGCCGCACCAGATCGAGCGCGAGCTTATGCTGGAAATCGGCACGGGCATTTGCCATCTTGGCGTGCAACTTCGCGATATGCCGCTTGTGCTTGTGCGCACGC
This sequence comes from Burkholderia sp. BCC0397, assembly GCF_902832865.1. NCBI lineage: Bacteria > Pseudomonadati > Pseudomonadota > Betaproteobacteria > Burkholderiales > Burkholderiaceae > Burkholderia > Burkholderia sp. BCC0397. The sequence continues at coordinate 802,395 of NZ_CADFDL010000003.1, forward strand.
TGCGCCTTCGCCAGCTTTTCCGCCGCTCGTCGACCGAACGGGTCATTGGGCAGCTTCTCGCCGGTCGAAAGTGTGGCGAAGGTGATCCTAACCCGTGGAAGAAGCGGCCTGTCAACCCCACTCCTTCCCTTCCCACCATCAATGGCGGGGTTTCTCGGAGCAAATTCTGATGATGAAACGCATGTTGGCGCTCGCGGTGGTCGCGGCCGCCGCCGTTGCCGGCGGGCTCGCCGCCGGTCACTGGTTCCGCGGTACGGCCGACGGCGTCGCCGTCGCCGCGCCGGCCGCCCACGGCAATCCGGTCGAGCAGCTATGGGCGTCGTCGCTCACCGGCATCGACGGCAAGCCGGCCACGCTGGCTGCCTTCAAGGGCCAGAAAGTCGTCGTCAATTTCTGGGCGTCGTGGTGCGGCCCGTGCGTCGAGGAGATGCCCGAGCTGGTCGCACTGTCGCACCAGTACAAGCAGAAAGGCATCCGTTTCGTCGGGATCGGCGTCGATTCCGAGCAGAACGTGAAGAACTTCCTGCAGAAGGTGAAGGTCGACTATCCGGTCTTCGTCAGCGGCTATGCAGGCGCCGATCTGGCCCGCAATTTCGGAAATACCGCCGGCGCGCTGCCGTTTACCGTCGTCATCGACGAAACCGGCAAGATCCGCGAGACAAAATTAGGACAAATCCAACCGGCCGAGCTGAAAAAGACGCTCGACGCGCTGTAACCTGTCCGAACGGCAATTCGCGCGTTGGCGGCGATTTGCAGCTCGATCGCCGCAATTTCGCGTGAATTCGCCGATACTTTGCGCCCGCGCCGGTAATTCTTGCAGGTCCCGCGCGCCTGGTCGTTCGGCAAAACTAGACAAATTTCTCTAAATAGCGCTAAAGTTCGCGCAATTCCGCAGAAATAGAAGCGACCATGACACGATTGCTGGTGTTGCACGGCCCCAACCTGAACCTTCTCGGCACCCGGGAACCGGAGGTGTACGGCCGCGTCACGCTCGCGCAGATCGATCAGGCGCTTGCCGCGCGCGCCCGGGAAGCCGGCGCCGAACTGTCGTCGTTCCAGAGCAACCATGAAGGCGCGCTGGTCGACCGCATCCAGGCCGCGCGGGACGAACAGACCGATTTCATCCTGATCAATCCGGCCGCCTATACGCATACGAGCGTTGCGATCCGGGACGCGATCGCCGGCGTTGGCATCCCGTTCGTCGAGGTTCACTTGTCGAACGTGCATCGCCGCGAAGCGTTCAGGCACCACTCCTACTTTTCCGACCAGGCCGAAGGCGTGATCTGCGGGCTCGGCTGGAAAGGTTATCTGTACGCGCTCGAGTACGCGCTGGACAAGCTGCAAGGCGCGTCGCGCGGCTGATTTCGCGATCTAGATTCAGCGCCGGCCCCTAACCGGCGCTTTCACGTATTGAAAGGGGAATTCCCGATGGATCTTCGTAAGCTGAAAACTCTGATCGACCTCGTTTCCGAATCCGGCATCTCCGAGCTGGAAGTGACGGAAGGCGAAGGCAAGGTGCGCATCGTCAAGAACGCGCCGCCGGTCTACGTGCAGCCGACGGCTGGGTATGCCCCGCAAGTCAGCGCGCCGGCTCCGTCGGCCGCGCTGCCGACCGAAGGCGCCGCGCCGGCAGCCGCACCGGCCGTCCCGCAGGGCCACGTCGTGACGTCGCCGATGGTCGGCACGTTCTATCGCGCGCCGTCGCCGGGCGCCGACCCGTTCGTCCAGGCCGGCGACACGGTCAAGGAAGGCCAGACGATCTGCATCATCGAAGCGATGAAGCTGCTCAACGAGATCGAGTCGGACAAGGCCGGCGTGATCAAGGAAATCCTCGTCGAGAACGGCCAGGCCGTCGAATACGGCCAGCCGCTTTTCGTGATCGGCTAAGCCCGCCGCGCGGCCCTGCCGGCCGCGCGCCGCCGATGCTCGCCAGGCGCCGTTCGCGCGCCCCTCGAAGAGACGAATACTCGCTATGTTTGAAAAAATCCTCATTGCCAACCGCGGTGAAATCGCGCTGCGCATCCAGCGCGCGTGCCGCGAACTCGGCGTCAAGACGGTGGTCGTCTACTCGGAAGCCGACAAGGAAGCCAAGTACGTGCGCCTCGCGGACGAAGCCGTCTGTATCGGCCCGGCCCCGTCGAACCTGAGCTACCTGAACATGCCCGCGCTGATCAGCGCCGCGGAAGTCACCGATGCCGAGGCGATCCACCCCGGCTACGGCTTCCTGTCGGAGAACGCCGATTTCGCGGAGCGCGTCGAGCAGTCGGGCTTCACGTTCATCGGCCCGCGTCCGGAAACGATCCGCATGATGGGTGACAAGGTCACCGCGAAGCAAACGATGATCAAGACCGGCGTGCCGTGCGTGCCGGGCTCGGAAGGCGCGTTGCCGGACGATCCGAAGGAGATCGTCAAGATTGCGCGCGCGATCGGCTATCCGGTCATCATCAAAGCGGCGGGCGGCGGCGGCGGGCGCGGGATGCGCGTCGTGCACACCGAGGCCGCGCTCGTCAACGCGGTCAACATGACCCGCGAGGAAGCCGGCCGTGCGTTCGGCAACCCGCAGGTGTACATGGAGAAGTTCCTCGAGAACCCGCGCCACATCGAGATCCAGGTGCTGTCGGACGCGTACAAGAACGCGATCTGGCTCGGCGAGCGCGACTGCTCGATGCAGCGCCGCCACCAGAAGGTGATCGAGGAAGCGCCGGCGCCCGGCATTCCGCGCCGCCTGATCGACCGCATCGGCGACCGCTGCGCGGACGCGTGCAAGAAGATGGGCTACCTCGGCGCGGGCACCTTCGAATTCCTGTACGAAAACGGCGAGTTCTACTTCATCGAGATGAACACGCGCGTGCAGGTCGAACACCCGGTATCGGAACTGATCACCGGCGTCGACATCGTGCAGGAACAGATCCGCATCGCGGCCGGCGAGAAGCTCACGCTGCGCCAGCGCGACATCCAGTTCCGCGGACATGCGATCGAATGCCGGATCAACGCCGAAGATCCGTTCAAGTTCACGCCGTCGCCGGGCCGGATCACGTCGTGGCATACGCCGGGCGGCCCCGGCGTGCGCGTCGATTCGCACGCCTACAATGGCTATTTCGTGCCGCCGAACTATGATTCGATGATCGGCAAGCTGATCACCTACGGCGCGACGCGCGAGCAGGCGATCAGCCGGATGCGCATCGCGCTGTCGGAAATGGTCGTCGAAGGCATCCAGACCAACATCCCGCTGCACCGCGAGCTGATGATCGACGCGAAGTTCGTCGAAGGCGGCACCAGCATCCATTACCTCGAAAACCGGCTCGCGCAGAAGCAGCAGGTCGCACCGGAAGAAGCGTAAGCATGAGTTATCGCGAACTCGTCGTCGAACTGGCCCGCGAGCATGCGGAGGCCCTGTCCGACGCGCTGCTCGATCTCGGCGCGCTGTCGGTGTCCGTCGAAGATGCCGACGCCGACACGCCCGACGAACAGCCGCTCTTCGGCGAGCCGGGCCTCGTGCCCGATCGCACCGCGTGGCAGCACTCGCGCGTGGTCGCGCTGCTGTCGGCCGACCATGAGCCGGCCGTGCTGCTCGCGGCGGCCGCGAACGAAATCGGCATCGCCGAGACGCCGAAGTTCGTCGTGCGCGAAGTCGAGGAGCAGGACTGGGTGCGGCTCACGCAGTCGCAGTTCGAGCCGATCCCGATCGGCGAGCGGATCTGGGTCGTGCCGTCGTGGCACGATGCGCCCGATCCCGATGCGCTCGTCCTCGAGCTCGACCCGGGCCTCGCGTTCGGCACCGGCAGCCACCCCACCACCCGTCTGTGCATGGAGTGGCTCGAACAGTCGGTGAAGCCCGGCCAGTCGGTGCTCGACTACGGCTGCGGCTCGGGCATCCTCGCGATCCTCGCGAAGAAATGCGGGGCGAACCCCGTGATCGGCATCGACATCGATCCGCAGGCGGTCGAATCGGCGCGCCAGAACAGCGAACGCAACCGGGCGGAAGTCACGTACGGGCTGCCCGATGCATGCCCGGACGGCGAATTCGACATCGTCGTCGCGAACATCCTGTCGAACCCGCTGAAGCTGATGGCATCGATGCTCGCGTCGAAGGTCAAGCCGGGCGGGCGCATCGCGCTGTCGGGCGTGCTCGCGCGCCAGGCGGACGAAGTTGCGGCCGTTTATGCGCGCTACGTCGACATCTCGGTCTGGCGCGAACACGAAGGTTGGGTATGCCTCGCCGGAACCCGCCGCGAAAGCCATTAGAATAGCGCTGTCCTTCACTCTGGCCAGCAGGCCGCCCGGCTCGACATGCTTCTTGCGACGCGCTGCCCTCATTGCGAAACCGTCTTCCGGCTGCAGCAGGAACAGCTCTCGCTGCATCAGGGGCTGGTGCGCTGCGGGCATTGCCACGAAGTCTTCAACGCCTCCGAATCGCTCGTTCCCGAGTACGCGCAGCAGCCCGAGCCGGCCTTGACGGAACCGGCTGCCGCGCCGCATGGCGGCGACGCATACCAGCCGGCCGCCCCGGCTCGGCTGTTCGCCATCGACGCGCCGCCCGAATTGCCGACCGGCACCGATTACAAGCCGGAAGGCTGGGACATGTGGGCGCCGTGGCTCGACGCCGGCGTCGATCCGGCGCTGCAGCACAGCGTCGAGACCGTGCGCACCGAGCCGCTGATACCGCTCGCGCTGCCGTCCACGGAAGCCGGCGTCGTCCACCTGTCGGGTACGCCTGCGCCGTTCGCGACCTCTCCGGCCGAGCTCGATTCATCGGCTGCCGTCGAGCAACCGGCCGAACCGCATTCGCCGCAAACGCGGCACGATCTGCACGAAACCGAAGAAGCCGCGCCCGCGCCCGTCGAGCACGACCCGCGTGAGCCCCGCTTCGTCGCCCACCTTCCGTCGGAAACGGACATCGCCGCCGAACCAGCCGAACCCGTCGGCCACGCGCCCTTCGCCGTGCCGGACGACGAACGCGCACCGCGTGAACCGCGCTTTGCGTTCACGCCCGCACCGGCCATCGCCGAAGCCGAAACCGCGTCGGAACCCGATACCTTCGCCCGGCACGACATGGCCCCGGCCGCAGCGGTAACCGATGAACCGGCCGCCCAACCGGTAGTCCAACCGGTCGTCCCGTTCCCCGCCGCCCTGACCGACGACGATCGTCCGCCCTTCGCCGTCACGCGCGAGACCCGCGCGCCGCAGCGACGCGGGATGCTCGGCGGCTTTTTCGGGGGCCTCGTCGCGGCCGCGCTGGTCGGGCTGCTCGTCGTGCAACTGGCGTGGTGGCAGCGCGAGACGCTGATGATCTACTGGCCCGTCACGCAGGGCTGGTTCCGGCAGGCCTGCGCGCCGCTCGGCTGCACGGTCACGCCGCCGCGCGCGATCGACGGGCTGCGGCTCGACGCGACCGACCTGCGCCAGCTCGACGGGCCGCGCGAGCTCGAACTGAAGGTGCCGCTGACGAACCGCTACCGCGTCGCGCTCGCGTACCCGTCGCTCGAACTCACGCTGCTCGACGACACCAATCACGTCACCGTGCGCCGCGTGCTCGCGCCGCGCGACTACGTGCGCCCGGGCACGCCGATCGACGCCGGGCTGCCGCCCGGCACGACGCAGACGATGGTCGTCCGCCTCGAAACGAACGGCACGCCCGCCTCGAATTTCCGCGTCCAGATCTTCTATCCGTGACGCGCCGCGGCGCGCCTGCGCGCCGTCTCAACCCGCGCGCCCGAGCGGCGCGCTATTTCGGAGCACGAACATGAGCAAAGTTACGCTGGGTGGCAACCCGATCGATCTCGCCGGCACGTTCCCGGCCGTCGGTGCACAAGCCGCCGATTTCAAGCTGGTCGGCAAGGACCTCGCCGACCTGTCGCTCGCCAGCTTCGCCAGCAAGCGCAAGGTGCTGAACATCGTGCCGAGCCTCGATACGCCGACCTGCGCGACGTCGACCCGCAAGTTCAACGAAGCCGCGTCGTCGCTCGACAACACGGTGGTGGTGGTCGTGTCCGCCGACCTGCCGTTCGCCGCCACGCGCTTCTGCACGACCGAAGGCCTCGAGAACGTCGTGACGGCATCGACGTTCCGCACCGGCCGCGCGTTCGCGAACGCATACGGCGTCGACGTGACGAGCGGCCCGCTGAACGGCCTGACCGCACGTGCGGTGGTCGTGCTGGACGCGCAGGACAAGGTGATCCACGCGGAACTCGTCGGCGAAATCAAGGACGAGCCGAACTACGATGCAGCGCTCGCCGCACTGAAGTAAGCTTTCTTCCGTTTTCCCCTGCCGCGCCGCGCCCTTCGCGCGGCGTTGTCGCGCAGGGCCCCTCATTTCTACAGGAACGCACACCTTGGCTACGCTGATTTGCGGCTCGATCGCCTACGACTCCATCATGACCTTCGAAGGGCGGTTCCGCGAGCACATCCTGCCCGACCAGGTGCACCTCATCAACCTGAGCTTCCTCGTGCCGACGATGCGTCGCGAATTCGGCGGCTGCGCGGGCAACATCGGGTACGCGCTGCACCTGCTCGGCGGCGACGCGCGCATCATGGGCACGATGGGCGCGCTGGATGCGCAGCCGTATCTCGACCGGCTCGACCAGCTCGGCCTGCGCCGCGACCACGTTCGCGTGCTGCCCGATACGTACACCGCGCAGGCGATGATCACGACCGATCTCGACAACAACCAGATCGCGGCGTTCCACCCGGGCGCGATGATGCAGTCGCACCTGAACCACGCGGGCGACGCGCCGGACATCAAGCTCGCGATCGTGGGCCCGGACGGCTTCGACGGGATGGTGCAGCACGTGGAAGAGCTCGCCAAGGCCGGTGTGCCGTTCGTGTTCGATCCGGGCCAGGGCCTACCGCTGTTCGACGGTGCGACGCTGCGACGCAGCATTGAACTTGCGACCTATGTCGCGGTCAACGACTACGAGGCCAAGCTGGTGAGCGACAAGACGGGATGGTCCGAAGATGAAATCGCCAGCCGGGTCGACGCTCTCGTCATCACGCGTGGCGAGCACGGCGCGACCATCCGCCACAAGCAGGGTACGGAGCAGATTCCGGTCGTGCCGGCCGAGCGCATCGCCGATCCGACCGGCTGCGGCGACGCCTTCCGGGGCGGCCTGCTGTACGGCATCGAGCATGGCCTCGACTGGGCAACCACCGGCCGCCTCGCAAGCCTGATGGGCTCGCTCAAGATCGCCCATCAAGGGCCCCAGACTTACGTACTGACGCGCGCCGAAATCGACGCACGCTTCGAGACTGCATTCGGTTACAGTCTCAAATGAATATTGTGGGAGAGCAAAGATGTTGACGAAAAAAACCCTCACGCTCGCGGCCATGCTGACGGCCACGCTGACCCTCGCCGGCTGCTTCACGGCACCCGGTTCGGCGGATGTCTATAGCGTCGGCCAGGCGCAGCGCGAACAGACGGTCCGCATGGGCACGGTCGAAAGTGTCCGTGCGGTGCGCATCCAGTCCGACGGCGGCGGCAGCGCGATCGGCACGCTCGGCGGCGGCGCACTCGGCGCGGTCGCGGGCAGCGCGATCGGCGGCGGCAAAGGCTCGATCCTGACGGCGATCGCCGGCGGCCTCGTCGGGGCGGTCGCGGGTAACGCGGTCGGCGAAAACCTCAGCACGGCGAACGGTGTCGAAATCACCGTGCGCCTCGACAACGGCGATCTGCGCTCGATCACGCAGGCGGCAAACGGCGAAGCGTTCCGCGCCGGCGAGCGCATACGCCTGCTGTCGAGCGGCGGCGTCACGCGCGTCACGCACTAACCGGTATCCTCAGCACGCGGCGCAAGCCGCAGTCGAACGCATGTGTGAAGCCGCACATGCGTTTTTTTTCGTCCGCCCGTTCTTGTCCGCGCGCGCGTCGGCCAGCCCACCGGCGCCCCATCGACGACTCATGCGGACGAAAAAAATCCCGCCACCTGAGCCAGATGGCGGGACTGATTGAGTAGCGCTACTCAACCCACGGACACCACGTGAGTGTCCGGGTGATGCTGCTCAGCCGCGATTACGGACGGCTGCCGGTCGGGAACGGCCATGCTGCTGCCGGGTTGAGCGCGGTCTTCACGCCCGATGCCGGCGCAACCGATGCGGTCGACGCGGTCGTTGCCGGTGCAGCCTTCTTCACGACGGCCTTCTTCGGCGCAGCAGCCTTCTTCGCCGGTGCGGCAGCCTTCTTCGCAGGGGCAGCCTTCTTGGCGGGCGCAGCCTTCTTCGCGGCAGCCTTCTTCGCAGGCGCGGCCTTCTTGGCAGCAGCCTTCTTCGCCGGCGCAGCCTTCTTGGCAGCAGCCTTCTTCGCCGGTGCGGCCTTCTTCGCAGCAACCTTCTTCACTGCGACTTTCTTGGCTGCAACCTTCTTCGCGGCGGCCTTCTTAGCCGGTGCTGCCTTCTTTGCAGCAACCTTCTTCACCGCGACTTTCTTCGCTGCGACCTTCTTGGCTGCAACCTTCTTCGTTGCGACCTTCTTGGCTGCGACCTTCTTGGCAGCGGCCTTCTTCGCCGGTGCGGCCTTCTTCGCGGCAACCTTCTTCACCGCGACCTTCTTCGCAGCAACCTTCTTCACTGCGGCCTTCTTCGCCGGAGCAGCAGCCTTCTTCGCAACGGTCTTCTTGGCAGCAACCTTCTTAGCAGCCGGTTTCTTCTTGGCAGTAGCCATGTTGTTCTCCTTCAGGTTCAGATGAGAGTCAGTTCAAACTACACCCTTCGTCAAAACCCGCTTCCCGCGGACGCTGTTCAGGACGTGCGCTTCGAAGCGGGCTATTCATCGGCGTACGCAGATACCGCGCGCTTACGCTAATGAATACGGTATGGCGCGCGTGACCACCCGGCCTCGCGCGCCAAATCAAGTCGGTAGCCGGCGCACCTCGCGCCGCTACCCCTAATCGCTTGATCAAGCGGACCGCCACACGGCCGTCCGCTTTTTCCGGAGGGAAGTTTGCCCATCCCACTGAAGGGTTCGCAAAGTGCCTGTCGTATCGTTGGGCCGTTAAGGCACCGGGCATGCTTTGCATCAGGCGTTCTTGCTCCTAAACCTTGGGCCGGGGCCGAGAGGCGACCGGCTGCTCCATCATGTAACGGGTTCGCTGCTGCGGGTTATTCCCAGGACAGCGCGCCCCCCGTCTGATACTCGATCACACGCGTCTCGAAGAAGTTGCGTTCCTTCTTCAGGTCGATCATCTCGCTCATCCACGGGAACGGGTTTTCCTCGTTCGGATACAGCGGGTCGAGGCCGATCTGCTGGCAACGGCGGTTGCTGATGAAGCGCAGATAGCTCTTGAACATCGACGCGTTCAAACCCAGCACGCCGCGCGGCATCGTGTCTTCGGCGTAGCGGTATTCGAGTTCGACAGCCTGCTTGAACAGCTCGCGGATCTCGGCGCGGAACTCCGCGGTCCAGAGATGCGGGTTCTCGAGCTTGATCTGGTTGATCAGGTCGATGCCGAAGTTGCAGTGCATCGACTCGTCGCGCAGGATGTACTGATATTGCTCTGCAGCACCCGTCATCTTGTTCTGGCGGCCGAGTGCGAGGATCTGCGTAAACCCGACATAGAAGAACAGGCCTTCCATGATGCAGGCGAACACGATCAGCGACTTCAGCAGCTTCTGATCCGCTTCGAGCGTGCCGGTCTTGAAGGCCGGGTCCGTCAGCGTATGAATGAACGGGATCAGGAATTCGTCCTTCGCGCGGATCGACGTGACCTCGTGGTACGCGTTGAAGATCTCGCCTTCGTCGAGACCGAGCGATTCGACAATGTATTGGTACGCGTGCGTGTGGATCGCTTCTTCGAACGCCTGGCGCAGCAGGAACTGCCGGCACTCGGGCGCCGTGATGTGGCGGTACGTGCCGAGCACGATGTTGTTCGCTGCGAGCGAATCGGCCGTCACGAAGAAGCCGAGGTTGCGCTTCACGATGCGGCGCTCGTCCTCGGTCAGACCGTTCGGGTCCTTCCACAGTGCGATGTCGCGGGACATGTTGATTTCCTGCGGCATCCAGTGGTTCGCGCAACCGGCCAGATACTTTTCCCACGCCCACTTGTACTTGAACGGCACCAGCTGATTGACGTCAGTCTGGCCGTTGATGATGCGCTTGTCGGCGACATTCACCCGCGCTTCCGTACCGCCGGCGGGAACAGCCGATGCTTGCGGCGGCACCGCAAGATCGCCTTCGAAAATGTCGCGGACCTGATGGGCGGCAGGCGACGCAGCCTGCATTCCGACAGCCACTCCTGCGGGGGCGCGCATCGCATTGTGCTGCGCTCCGCTCGCGGGAGTTACGGCAGTCTTCTCGTCATCCCAGTTGAGCATAAATTCTCACCATCAATTTAGAACGGTTTGTACCATCTTTTCCTGAGCGATAAAAGGGTTCGCTCACGAAAAATCCTTTTTTCGATTCGCGTTGCGACCTCGATACAACACTTTGAGCAACGCATCGTCGTTCATGCAGCGCGCGATGTGAGTCGCGCTTGTATCGCGAGGTGCGCTCGACGCATCGAACGCTGATCGAAACGCGACGCCGTCGGGGATGTTTCGATCGCTTGTCGCTGCCTGCAACGCAGGTGTCGCGTTACAGATTCCTTATCATTTTTTTAGTTGAGAGCGGCGCACACTTCAACCTCGATCGGTCGTCGTGTGCGCCGCGCGGGCCTGCTTCTCAGGTCAGGCGCGCTGCGTTACTGGCACGCTTCGCATTCGTCGAAGCCGGGATCGCCCGGACGCATCGTGCACACCGGACCGTCTGCTTCGACCGGCGCGAGTGCCGGCGCCGCGTTGAGCGCACCCGACGATGCATCGCCGCCTGCCGCACCGAAGCCGCCCGCTGCGCCTTGCGCGCCGCCGCTGCCCGAGCCGCCGCTGCCTGCACCGCCCGTCGGCACTGCGTTCAGCGCGCCGTGTGCGACCGTCGACTTCTCGACGTGCGTCGCCGCCATCGTGCGGAGATAGTAGGTCGTCTTCAGGCCGCGCAGCCATGCGAGCTTGTAGGTCTCGTCGAGCTTCTTGCCCGACGCGCCGCCCATGTAGATGTTCAGCGACTGCGCCTGGTCGATCCACTTCTGGCGACGCGATGCCGCTTCGACCAGCCACGTCGGGTCGACCTCGAACGCGGTCGCGTAGATCGCGCGCAGGTCGGCCGGGATGCGGTCGATGCGCGACAGCATGCCGTCGAAGTACTTCAGGTCGGCGACCATCACTTCGTCCCACAGGCCGCGTTCCTTCAGGTCGCGGACGAGATACTCGTTCACCACCGTGAATTCGCCCGACAGGTTCGACTTCACGTACAGGTTCTGGAAGGTCGGCTCGATACAGGCCGACACGCCGATGATGTTCGAGATCGTCGCCGTCGGCGCGATCGCGACGCAGTTCGAGTTGCGCATGCCGTGCGTGGCGATCCGCGACCGAAGCGTCGTCCAGTCGAGCGATTCCGACGTGTCGACTTCGACGTAGCCGCCACGCGCTTCGGCCAGCAGCTTCAGCGTGTCCTGCGGGAGGATGCCGCGATCCCACAGCGAGCCGCGGTAGCTCGAGTAGCGGCCGCGTTCCTCGGCCAGTTCGGTCGACGCGTGGTACGCGTAGTAGCAGACGGCTTCCATCGAACGGTCGGCGAACTCGACTGCTGCTTCCGACGCGTACGGCGTACGCAGCAGGTGCAGGCAGTCCTGGAAGCCCATGATGCCCATCCCGACCGGGCGGTGCTTCAGGTTCGAGTTACGCGCCTTCGGCACCGCGTAGTAGTTGATGTCGATCACGTTGTCGAGCATGCGCATCGCGACGCTGATCGTGCGCTTCAGCTTGTCGTGGTCGAGCGCGTAGCTGCCGTCGGCCTGCTTCACCAGGTGGGCGACGAGGTTCACCGAGCCGAGGTTGCACACCGCGATTTCGGTGTCGCTCGTATTCAGCGTGATTTCCGTGCACAGGTTCGACGAGTGGACGACGCCGACGTGCTGCTGCGGCGAGCGCACGTTGCACGGATCCTTGAACGTGATCCACGGGTGGCCCGTCTCGAACAGCATGCCGAGCATCTTGCGCCACAGCTGCGCCGCCGGGATCTTCTTGAACAGCTTGATCTCGCCGCGCGCGACCTTGTCTTCGTAAGCCGTGTAAGCCTTCTCGAAATCGGCGCCGAACTTGTCGTGCAGGTCCGGGCAGGTCGACGGCGAGAACAGCGTCCAGTCGGCGCCTTCCATCACGCGCTTCATGAACAGGTCGGGAATCCAGTTCGCCGTGTTCATGTCGTGCGTACGGCGACGGTCGTCACCGGTGTTCTTGCGCAGCTCCAGGAACTCCTCGATGTCGAGGTGCCACGATTCGAGGTACGCGCAGACCGCGCCCTTGCGCTTGCCGCCCTGGTTCACCGCGACGGCCGTGTCGTTCACGACCTTCAGGAACGGGACCACGCCTTGCGACTTGCCGTTCGTGCCCTTGATATGCGAGCCGAGTGCGCGCACGCGGGTCCAGTCGTTGCCGAGGCCGCCGGCGAACTTCGACAGCAGCGCGTTTTCCTTCAGCGCTTCATAGATGCCGTCGAGATCGTCCGCGACCGTCGTCAGGTAGCACGACGACAGCTGCGAGCGGTGCGTGCCCGAGTTGAACAGCGTCGGCGTCGAGCTCATGAAGTCGAAGCTCGACAGCACGTTGTAGAACTCGATCGCGCGCGTTTCGCGGTCGATCTCGTTCAGCGACAGGCCCATCGCGACGCGCATGAAGAATGCCTGCGGCATTTCGATGCGGGCGCCTTCGACGTGCAGGAAGTAGCGGTCGTACAGCGTCTGCAGGCCGAGGTAGCCGAACTGCAGGTCGCGGTTCGCGTCGAGGGCTTCGCCGAGGCGCTTCAGGTCGAACTGCAGCAGCTTGTCGTCGAGCAGGCCGGCGTCGACGCCGCGCTTCAGGAACTGCGGGAAGTATTCGGCGTAGCGGGTCGACATATCGGCCTGCACGACTTCCTCGCCGAGGATCTCGCGACGGATCGTGTGCAGCAGGATGCGGGCCGTGACCTGGCTGTACGCCGGATCCTTTTCGATCATCGTGCGCGCCGCGAGGATCGCCGAGTCGTAGACCTGGCTCATCGGCACGCCGTCGTACAGGTTCTTCACCGTCTCCGCGACGATCGGGTCAGGGTTAACCGCAGCGCCGAGGCCGTCGCACGCCGACACGATCAGCGCGCGCAGCGCGTTCAGGTCGAGCGGGCGCGTGACGCCGTTGTCGACGACGTTGATGCCGGTCGACTCGCCGCCCGCTGCCGCCGCTTCCTCGCCCGCATGCTGGCGCTCGAGGTGACGCTTCTCGCGATACAGCACGTACGCACGCGCGACGTTGTGCTCGCCGCCGCGCATCAGCGCGAGTTCGACCTGATCCTGGATGTCTTCGATATGGAACGTACCGCCGTTCGGGCGGCTGCGCACGAGCGCGCGCACGACGTTGTGCGTCAGTTGTTCGACCTGCTCGCGTACGCGCGCCGATGCCGCGCCCTGCCCGCCATTGACGGCCAGGAAAGCCTTGGTCACCGCGATCGCGATCTTCGAAGGTTCGAACGACACCACGCTGCCGTTGCGGCGGATCACCTTGTAGTCGGCGAACGTGGCCTGCGGCGCGAGCGCCTTCGCGCCCTGTTCGGTCCCGCCGAGCGGACGGCTCGAGGCGCTCTCGTACTGGGACGTCGCGTTGTCGGTGGTTTGCATGTGCAAAGCTCCTGGTGTTGGATGGTGCGGAGAGAACCGCGGATTAAAACGAACGCTGCGCAATGCGGTGCGCGAGCGGTAAGAGGCGAGCGATGCGCCGGGGAAGCCGGTTCGGTCGATGCGCGACAACCCGGCCGGTCGTGTGCTTCATCATGTATACCCTGCCCCGTCGATGTTCGCTGCGCTGATCGCGACGCCCGGACCGCCCGGCCTGACGCGCCGCCCTGAGAACCCTGTCCGCCGACGTTGCCCGCCGGCCGGTGCCGCTCGGGTTTCCCCTGCGACACACACTATATCTAGTACAGAAATGCTCAGCTGGCACCAAGTATAGTGGACATTCGGAGGACGTCCAAACGGATAATTTGCGATAGAGGTCTTGACATCGCTCACGCGCAGACACGGCAAGGCATTGGTCGGAGAAAAAACTTTCTCCGCTCAAAAAACCCCGCGATCAGTGCTGACGGAAAGGAAAGTATTCGGCGGAAAAACCGGCATCGCTCGCGAAGCGTTGCCAATCGAAGTGCGGGCCCGGGTCGGTCTTGCGGCCCGGCGCGACGTCCGAGTGCCCCGCGAACGCATCGACCGGATAGCGCGCGGCGAGCGCGCGGGAGAGCGCGGCGAGCACCGCGTATTGCGCATCGTCGAACGGCACGTCGTCCGCGCCTTCGAGCTCGATGCCGATCGAGAAGTCGTTGCAGCGCGTGCGGCCGAAGTACTCGGACGAGCCCGCGTGCCACGCGCGCTCGTCGCACGACACGAACTGCACGAGCTCGCCGCCGCGGCGAATCAGGAAATGGGCGGACACGCGCACGCCGCGCAGGTGGCGCTGGTAATAGGGGTGCGCATCGCAGTCGAGGCGATTCAGGAACAGCGCCTCGATCGCGTCGCCGCCGAATTCGCCGGGCGGCAGGCTGATGTTGTGGACGACCACGAGCGTCGGCACCGCACCCGCGGGCCGCACCTCGAAGTTCGGCGACGGCGCATGGCGCGCTTCGCGCACCCAGCCGTTCGCGTCGACCGACAACACCGGCGCGTCGCTCATCGCGCGTCGCGGCCGTCCACGCGCGCGGCGTGGCGCCGCGCATGCTCGGCGCTGCAGAAGTATTCGCCGCTCGCGGCGACGGCGTCGCCCTTCGGCGCATGCACGCCGCATTCGGCGCAGCGCACCATCGGCTCGGGCAGCGACCGCGCGTCGCCGTTCGGGCGCGCGGCACCCGCGCCGGCACCCGCGCCGGACGCACCGTCGTAACCGGCGTCACGGCCGGCGCGTGCCTGCGCCTGTTCCTGCGCGTGACGCAGCTTGCGCGCGAGCCACGAACCCGCGAAGAAGAGAAGGATCAGGAGAAGAATCTGTCGCATCGGAAACCTGCGGTCAAACCACGGAGCGGTGCAGCAGCACCTCGAAAACGAACCGGCTGCCGACATACGCGAGCAGCAGCGCGGCGAACGACACGAGCACCCAGCGCGCGGCACCGCGGCCGCGCCAGCCCGACGTCTTGCGGGCCACCAGCAGGCCGCCGAACATCAGCCACGACAGGATCGCGAACACGGTCTTGTGATCGAGCCGCAACGCGCGCGCATCGACCTGCTCGCTGAACAGGATGCCCGACGCGAGCGTCAGCGTCAGCAGCACGAAGCCGGCGCCGATCAGGCGGAACAGCAGCTTCTCGAGCGTGAGCAGCGGCGGCAGCGTTTCGAGCCAGCTCGCGATCCAGCCCGTCGAGCCGTCGCGCCCGCCGCTGCGCAGCGACTGCAGGCGCCGCTCGACCATCAGCATCAGGATCGCATGCAGCGCGGCGATCGCGAACAGCCCGTATGCGATGTTCGCGATCAGGAAATGCAGCTTGAACAGCGGCGCTGCGGCATAAGGAAGCACCCGCACGCCGCCGAACACGAGCGGCAGCAGCGACGCGCCGCACGCGAGCGGCAGCACCAGCAGGCGCAGGCTGTCGAGCGGGAAGAAGAAGCTCTCGATCCAGTAGATGCCGGCGCCGAGCCAGAACATCGCGGACAGCGCGAACGCGAAGCCGAACACCATCGCGTCGTTCGGAAAGATCGTCATGTGGAGCAGCACGCCGTGCGCGAGCAGCGCGGCGAACAGCAGCGCGCGGCCGGCCCCGCTCATCCCGGACGCTGCGGACGCGGGAACCGGCACGGCCGGCACGCTCGCGACGAGCGGCGTCGCGCCCTGGCGGTGCGCGCGCCAGCCGGCGACGGCGAGGCCGCCGTACAGGAATGCGGTGAGGGCATACAGTACAATATCCATGTTCGAAGTTTACACTAGGCCCCCTTCCCGCGACGGCTCCCTTTGTTCGGTCCGCCGCGCCTTCGGGCCCCACTGTCCATCGCTCCCCATGCTCGACAATCTCACTCAACGGATGGCGCGCGTCGTCAAGACGCTGCGCGGCGAAGCCCGGCTCACCGAGGCGAACACGCAGGAGATGCTCCGCGAGGTGCGTCTCGCGCTGCTGGAAGCCGACGTGTCGCTGCCGGTCGTCCGCGAATTCATCGCCAAGGTCAAGGAAAAGGCGCTCGGCGAAGAAGTGATCAGCAGCCTGTCGCCGGGCCAGGCGCTCGTCGGCGTGGTCCAGAAGGAACTGACCGCCGTGATCGGCGGCGACTACGAAGGCAAGGCCGCCGAGCTGAACCTCGCGGTCACGCCGCCCGCGGTGATCCTGATGGCCGGCCTGCAGGGCGCGGGCAAGACCACGACCGTCGGCAAGCTCGCGAAGCTGCTGCGCGAGAAGTACAAGAAGAAGGTGCTCACGGTGTCGTGCGACGTGTATCGCCCGGCCGCGATCATGCAGCTGAAAACGGTGACCGAGCAGGTCGGCGCCGACTTCTTCCCGTCCACGCCGGACCAGAAGCCTGTCGACATCGCGGTCGCGGCCGTCGACTGGGCGAAGCGCCACTACCATGACGTGCTGCTCGTCGACACGGCCGGCCGCCTCGGCATCGATGAAGCGATGATGCAGGAAATCGCCGCGCTGCACGGCACGCTGAAGCCGGCCGAAACGCTGTTCGTCGTCGACGCGATGCTCGGCCAGGACGCGGTCAACACCGCGAAGGCGTTCAACGACACGCTGCCGCTCACCGGCGTCGTGCTGACCAAGCTCGACGGCGACTCGCGCGGCGGCGCCGCGCTGTCGGTGCGCCACATCACGGGCAAGCCGATCAAGTTCGTCGGCGTCGCCGAGAAGCTCGACGGCCTCGAGGTGTTCCACCCCGACCGGATGGCGAACCGGATCCTCGGCATGGGCGACATCCTCGCGCTCGTCGAGGAAGCGCAGCGCGGCGTCGATGTCCAGGCCGCGCAGAAGCTCGCCGACAAGGTCAAGAAGGGCGGCGATTTCGACCTGAACGATTTCCGCGCGCAGATCTCGCAGATGAAGAACATGGGCGGCCTGTCGTCGCTGATGGATAAACTTCCCGCGCAGTTCCAGCAGGCGGCGGCCGGCGCCGACATGGGCCAGGCCGAGAAGTCGATCCGCCGGATGGAAGGCATCATCAGCTCGATGACGCCCGCCGAGCGCGCGAAACCCGAAATCATCAAGGCGACGCGCAAGCGCCGCATTGCCGCCGGCGCGGGCGTGCCGGTGCAGGAAGTCAACCGGATGCTGAACCAGTACGACCAGATGCGTACGATGATGAAGAAGCTGAAGGGCGGCAACATGCAGAAGATGATGCGCGGCCTGAAGGGCATGATGCCCGGCATGCGCTGATTCCGCCCGTCGGCCGGCGCGCGGGTTTTTGCCGTAGCGCGCGCCTGCCGTTCTGCCTCATCCTTATTTGTATACCGACTGCCCGCCAGAACACATGAACCGCGAAGAAGCCCTCCACATTTTCGACCACTCCGAAGAGATCGTCTCGGCCGACGCCGTCAACGCGTCGATCTCGAAGATGGCCGACGCGATCCGCGCCGAGATCGGCGACGCGTTCCCGCTCGTTCTCTCGGTGATGGGCGGCGCCGCGGTGTTTACCGGGATGCTGCTGCCGCATCTCGATTTCCCGCTCGAATTCGACTACATCCACCTGACCCGCTACCGCAACACGACGCAGGGCAGCCCGGAGATGCACTGGCGCGTCGCGCCGCGCGAATCGGTGAAGGACCGCATCGTGCTCGTCCTCGACGACATCCTCGACGAAGGCGAGACGATGGCCGCAATCCGCGACCGCATCCTCGACATGGGCGCGCAGCGCTTCATGTCGGCCGTGCTGTGCGAGAAGACGCTCGCGAAGGCGAAACCGCTGCACCCCGACTTCTGCGGTTTCTCGGTGCCGGACCGCTACGTGTTCGGCTGCGGGATGGACGCGAAGGGCTACTGGCGCAACCTGCCGACGATCCGCGCGTTGACCGCGAACGTCTGATCGCGGCCCTCTGCCCGCCATATAAATAGAAAGCGGCGCTCCGGTTTCCCGGAGCGCTGCTTTTTTGTGCGCGCGCCGCCTGCCCTATAACTGGTGCACGAACGCGCGGATGCCGGCCAGCAGCATCTCGACCGAGATCGCGACCAGCACGAGGCCCATCAGCCGCTCGAACGCCGCGACCGTCCGTTCGCCGAGCCACTGCTGGATCCGCTCGGCCAGCACCAGCGTGATCGCGCAGACGATCATCGTGACCGTCAGCGCGCCGACCCACTCGAGCATCTTGCCGGGCGCCTGCGACGTCATCAGCATCACCGTCGCGAGCGCGGACGGCCCGGCCAGCGCCGGAATCGCGAGCGGCACGATGAACGGCTCGCCGCCCGCGCGCGGATCGCTGCCGAGCGCGCCGTCCGGATGCGGGAAGATCATCCGCAGCGCGATCAGGAACAGCACGATCCCGCCGCCGAGCCGCAGCGACAGGTCGGTGAGGCTCATCATCCGCAGGAAGCGGTCGCCGAC
Organism: Burkholderia sp. BCC0397; assembly: GCF_902832865.1. Lineage (NCBI taxonomy): Bacteria > Pseudomonadati > Pseudomonadota > Betaproteobacteria > Burkholderiales > Burkholderiaceae > Burkholderia > Burkholderia sp. BCC0397. Next base: position 820,949 of record NZ_CADFDL010000003.1, read on the forward strand.
CAGCATGAAGAACAGCAGGATCACGAACGCGATCCCCACTTCACGCAGGATCAGCTTCACGCGCCGCTCGCGCGGCACATCCCGCATCGCCGTAATGAACAGCGGGATGTTGCCGAGCGGATCCGTGATCAGCACGAGAAGCACGGTGGCCGACAGAAACGTGTATTCCATCGTGTCGCCCGGTCGCCGCGCTTAGTGTGCGAGCGCGGCGCGGATCTTCTCGGCGACCGCCGCCGCGGCCGTGTCGGCCGGCAGCAGCGTCGCTTCGGCGTCGCGGCGGCCCTGGTACTCGATCTTGCCTTCCTTCAGGCCGCGCTCGCCGATCACCAGACGATGCGGCACGCCGATCAGTTCCCAGTCGGCGAACATCACGCCCGGGCGCTCGCCGCGATCGTCGAGGATCACGTCGATGCCGGCCGCGACGAGTTCCGCGTACAGCTTGTCGGCCGTCTCGCGCACCATGTCGCTGCGGTCATAGCCCATCGGGCACAGCACGACCTCGAACGGCGCGATCGACTCGGGCCAGATGATGCCGCGGTCGTCGAAGTTCTGTTCGATCGCCGCGCCGAGAATACGCGTGATGCCGACGCCGTAGCAGCCCATCAGCATCGGCTGCGGCTTGCCCGACTCGTCGAGGAACGTCGCGCCCATCGCTTCCGAGTACTTGGTGCCGAGCTGGAACACGTGGCCGACTTCGATGCCGCGGCAGATGTCGATCGCGCCCTTGCCGTCCGGCGACGGGTCGCCCTTCTTCACGTTGCGCACGTCGGCGACTTCCGGCTCCGGCAGGTCGCGGCCCCAGTTCACGCCGGCAATGTGATAGTCGACCTCGTTCGCGCCGACGACGAAGTCGCTCATGTTCGCGACCGTGCGATCGGCGATCACCTTCACCGGCTTCTTCGTACCGACCGGGCCGAGGTAGCCCGGCGGCGTGCCGAACCACTCGACGATTTCCTGCTCGGTCGCGAAGCGGTGGTTCTTCAGGCCCGGCAGCTTCGACACCTTGATCTCGTTCAAGTCGTGATCGCCGCGCAGCATCACGAGCCAGATGGTCGGCTCGGCGCCTTCGTTGTCGGTCGCGAGCACGATCGACTTGATCGTGCGCTCGAGCGGGATCGACAGCAGTTCGGCGACGGCCTCGCACTTCGCCTTGCCGGGCGTCGCGACCTTTTCGATCGCTTCGGCCGGCGCCGCGCGCTCGGCAATCAGCGGCAGCGCTTCGGCCGCTTCGACGTTCGCCGCGAATTCCGACGTCGGGCAGTACGCGATCGCGTCCTCGCCGGTATCGGCGATCACGTGGAACTCGTGCGAGAAGTTGCCGCCGATCGAGCCGCTGTCGGCCGCGACCGCGCGGAACTCGAGGCCGAGGCGCGTGAAGATGCGCACGTACGCGTCGTACATCTTGCGGTACGACTCGTTCAGGCCCGCCGCGTCCTTGTCGAACGAGTACGCGTCCTTCATGATGAATTCGCGGCCGCGCATCACGCCGAAGCGCGGACGGATCTCGTCGCGGAACTTCGTCTGGATCTGGTAGAAATTCACCGGCATCTGCCGGTAGCTCTTGATCTGGTTGCGCGCGATGTCGGTGACGACTTCCTCGTGCGTCGGCCCGATCACGAAATCGTTGTCCTTGCGGTCCTTGAAGCGCAGCAGCTCGGGGCCGTACTGCTCCCAGCGGCCCGACTCCTGCCACAGCTCGGCCGGCTGCACGGCCGGCATCAGCAGCTCGATGGCGCCCGCCCGGTTCATTTCCTCGCGCACGATCGCCTCGACCTTGCGAATCGAACGCAGGCCGACCGGCAGGTAGTTGTAGATGCCGCCGGCGACGCGGCGGATCATGCCGGCGCGGACCATCAGCTTGTGGCTGACGATCTCTGCGTCGGCGGGTGCCTCTTTCAGGGTGCCGATAAAGAAACGGGAAGCTTTCATGCGGACGGTTCCAAATACGGCGCCCCAGGCGGGGCGCCCGAAAAAGTTTCAAGGTGAAAAAGCTGCGCGCCGCGAACGACGATGGCGCAGATGACGTAGCAGACTAATCAGGGACAATTCAGCCGGTGTACCCCGTGCGGATTCGCTCCGTCACGGTGCGCAGCGCCCGTTATCTGTTTATAATCAAAGCAATTTTAAAGGATTCGAAGGTGGTTGTATGCTGGATCGTGAAGGCTTTCGCCCGAACGTCGGCATCATCCTCTTGAACGCGCGCAACGAGGTGTTTTGGGGCAAGCGGCTCCGCGAGCATTCCTGGCAGTTTCCTCAAGGTGGGATCAAGTACGGCGAGACCCCCATGCAGGCGATGTACCGGGAACTGCACGAGGAAACGGGCCTGCATCCGGAACACGTCAAGATAATCGGCCGCACCCGCGACTGGTTGCGTTACGAGGTGCCTGACAAGTTCATCAAACGCGAAGTACGCGGTCATTACCGCGGCCAGAAGCAGATCTGGTTCCTGCTGCGGATGGTTGGACGCGATTGCGACATTTGCTTGCGCGCGACCGACCACCCGGAGTTCGATGCGTGGCGCTGGAACGAGTATTGGGTGCCGCTCGATGCGGTGATCGAGTTCAAGCGGGATGTCTATCAGTTGGCGCTGACGGAACTGTCGCGCTTCCTGCGCCGCCCGGCGCAGCGAGCCGAGAAGCCGCGCGGGCCGCGTGTGTCGCGCTATCCGCGCGTCATTGGCGCACAGGCCCAGACGCTGACGATTGTCGACACATCGGTAGTCTGTTCGGAGATCGAAGTGGAAGCGAGCACGCTCGACGAGATGCCGCCCCACGTGATCGTCGGCAAATGACGAGTCGGACTGCATGACCGGGCGCGACCTTGGTGTCGCGCCCTTTTTTTACGAGGAATGCATATTGAAAGCGATTGCTCTCGCGCTCGCATCGATCGCCGCGATGGCCGCCCTGGCCGGCTGCGCGAACTCGAAAGCGCCGTCCAACAAGGATGACAGCGAGTTCGTGTACCTGCTCGACCGCCAGGGAACCTGGAAGGAAAACGCCGTCGACACGCTGCCGCCGCTGCCGCAAACAGGCGATCTGCTGCCGTTCAACGTGTCGCAGAACACGCCGCTCAAGTTCTTCGTCGATGCGAAGTCGCTCGACGTCGGCAGCGACGGCGTCGTGCGCTACGCAGTCGTCGTCACGAGCCCGGCCGGTGCGCGCAATGTGAACTACGAAGGCATCCGCTGCGACACCTACGAATGGCGCCAGTACGCCGGCCTGAACTCGGACCACAACGGCTGGGACCGCACCGTCGAGAACGACTGGCGGCGTATCGAGAACGGCGAGCTGAACGCCTACCACTCCGCGCTCTACCAGGACTACTTCTGTTCGAACAAGATGCCGCAGGGCTCGACCCGGCAGATTCTCGAAAACATCCGGTTCCACCGCACCGCGATGACGCAGTTGCGCTGACGGCCCGCGATGCGGGTTGCCCGCATCGTCCCGCGCATGAAAAAGCCCGCATCGCGCGGGCTTTTTCATTTGAACGACAGAACCCGGCCGGCGATCACACCAGCACGAGGTTGTCGCGATGAATCAGTTCGGGCTCCAGCATGTAGCCGAGCACGGTCTCGATCTCGCCGCTCGGCTTGCGGTGAATCAGCTTCGTTTCCGCGCTGCTGTAGTTCGTGAGCCCGCGCGCCACCTCGCGCCCGTCCGGGCCGACACACGCGATCACCTCGCCGCGCGCGAACGCGCCGTGCACGTCGATCACGCCGATCGGCAGCAGGCTCTTGCCGCCGGCCGTCAGCTTCTCGACCGCACCCGCGTCGATCACGACATGGCCGCGCACCTGCAGATGGTCGGCCATCCATTGCTTGCGCGCCGCCATCCGCGCGGTCCGTGCGATCAGTTGCGTGCCGATCGCCTCGCCGGCCGCCAGACGCACGAGCACGTCGGACTCCCGGCCGCTCGCGATCACGGTATTCGCGCCGCTGTGCGCCGCACGCTTCGCCGCGAGGATCTTCGTCAGCATCCCGCCGCGACCGAGACTCGAGCCGGCCCCGCCCGCCATCGCCTCGAGCTCCGGTGCGCCCGCATTGGCCTCGCCGACGAGCGTCGCCTTCGGGTCCTTGCGCGGATCGGCCGTGAACAGCCCCGACTGGTCGGTGAGGATGATCAGCGCATCGCCTTCGATCAGGTTCGCGACGAGCGCGCCGAGCGTGTCGTTGTCGCCGAACTTGATTTCGTCGGTGACGACCGTGTCGTTTTCGTTGATGATCGGCACGACGCCGAGCCGCAGCAGCGTGAGCAGCGTCGATCGCGCATTCAGGTAGCGCTCGCGGTCCGCCAGGTCGGCGTGCGTGAGCAGGATCTGCGCGGTGCGGATGCCGTGCTCGGTGAAGCGGCTTTCGTAGACTTGCGCGAGCCCCATCTGGCCGACCGCGGCGGCGGCCTGCAGCTCGTCGATTTCCCGCGGCCGCTTGCTCCAGCCGAGCCGCTGCATGCCTTCGGCAATCGCGCCCGAACTGACGAGCACGACTTCCTTGCCCTGCGCACGCAGCGCAGCGATCTGGGCTGCCCAGCGGCCGATTGCAGCATGATCGAGCCCCTTGCCGTCGTTGGTCACGAGGCTGGAGCCCACCTTCACCACCAATCGCTTCGAATCCGCGATGATCGAACGCATCCTGCACTGCCTCCTGTATCTGATGCCTGCCGGGCGCGATTGAACGCCAACGCCGGGCGGCACGCCCGGCGCGTTACCGAACGTTCACGCGGCGTCGTCCGGCGCCGCACCGCCCTTCGCCGGCGGCGCATCGCGGAATCGCACGTCTGCTGCGAGATCCTCCGCCTCCGCCGCGCGATGCGCGTCCGAATGTTCGGAGAGATAGTCGTAGATCGCGTAGCACAGCGCTTCGCAGCCCTGGCCCGTCAGCGCCGAGATCTCGAACACGGGGCCGTCCCAGCCGAAGCGGTCGAGGAAATCCGCGACGCGCGACGCGCGCTCGTCTTCCGGCACCATGTCCAGCTTGTTGAGCACGAGCCAGCGCGGCTTCTCGTAGAGCGCCTCGTCGTACTTGCGCAGCTCGCCGACGATCGCCGTCGCTTCCGCGACCGGATCGACGCTTTCGTCGAACGGCGCGAGATCGACCAGATGCAGCAGCACGCCGGTACGCTGCAGGTGGCGCAGGAATTGATGCCCAAGGCCCGCGCCTTCGGCTGCACCTTCGATCAGCCCCGGGATATCGGCGATCACGAAGCTCTTGCTCGGGCCGACACGCACCACGCCGAGATTCGGCGCAAGCGTCGTGAACGGGTAGTCGGCGATCTTCGGCCTCGCATTCGATACCGACGAGATGAAGGTCGACTTGCCCGCGTTCGGCATGCCGAGCAGGCCGACGTCGGCGAGCACCTTCAGCTCGAGCTTCAGCATGCGCCGCTCGCCCGGCTTGCCGTCCGTCTTCTGGCGCGGCGCGCGGTTCGTGCTCGACTTGAAATGCAGGTTGCCGAGACCGCCGGCGCCGCCCTGCGCGAGCATCACCTGCTGGTCGTGCTCGGTCAGGTCGGCGATCAGCTCGCCCGTATCCATGTCGCTGATGATCGTGCCGACCGGCATGCGCAGCGTGACATCGTCGCCGCCCTTGCCGTAGCAATCCGAGCCGCGGCCGTTTTCGCCGTTGCGCGCGAGGTGCTTCTTCGCGTAACGGTAGTCGATCAGCGTGTTGATGTTGCGGTCGGCGATCGCGTAAACGCTGCCGCCCCGGCCGCCGTCGCCACCGTCCGGCCCGCCGAACGGGACGAATTTCTCGCGGCGCATCGACGCGCTGCCATCGCCTCCGTCGCCGGCGATGACTTCGATTCGTGCTTCGTCAATGAACTTCATTCGTCACTCCGCCCAGTATTTCCGCTATTGTGCCGCGCGCCGGCACGCTTGAACAATCTGCCGTTCGGCCGATCGTACGCCGGTTGCGCGAGGGTCGCCGGCACGCACATGCGCCCGGCGACCGAATAAAAAAAGGCCCCGCGAAGACTGCGGGGCCTTTCGGCTACGAAGCCCGTGGGTGCCTGACTTAGGCAGCCGCCGGGACAACGATGACCAGATGCTTCTTGTCCGCGCCCTTCGTCGCGAACTTGACGTGACCGTCGACCAGCGCGAACAGGGTGTGATCCTTGCCCATGCCGACGTTCTCGCCTGCGTGCATGCGCGTACCGCGCTGACGCACGATGATGCCGCCGGCATTGATCGCCTGACCGCCGTACACTTTCACGCCGAGACGTTTCGACTCGGAGTCGCGGCCGTTCCGGGAAGAGCCGCCTGCCTTTTTGTGTGCCATCTGATTGCTCCTTAACCGAGGCGCTTACGCGTTGATCGCGTCGATGCGCAGCTCAGTGTAGTTCTGGCGGTGGCCGCCATGCTTTTGGTAGTGCTTCCGGCGACGCATCTTGAAGATGGTGACCTTGGCATGACGACCGTGCGACACAACGGTGGCCTTGACGGAAGCCCCACTGACCAGCGGCGCACCGAACTTAATCGATTCGCCTTCGCCCACTGCGAGAACCTGGTCGAGCGTGATTTCAGCGTCAATGTCAGCCGGTATCTGTTCTACTTTGAGTTTTTCGCCAACGGCAACCTTGTACTGCTTGCCGCCGGTTTTTATGACCGCGTACATTGAGAACCTCACTCTGGATCCAATTTTTCCGCACACCACGCGCGGAAAACACGTGATTATACATGAGGTTAGCACCCAAGTCAAAGCCGATCGACAATTGCCGCGCGCGGGCCTCGGCCGGACGGCCAAAATCGCGCCGCGGCGCGTCTGACAGACCGGCATATCGCGGATTCGACTTATAATCCGCGGCATCACCCAATTCCATCATCATGTCGTCGTCCACCGCCTCCCCCACCCTCAGCGCCGCCCACCTGCTCGCCCCGATCACCAGCGACATGGAGCAGGTGAATCGCGTTATCCGGCAAAGCCTCGCGTCCGACGTGCTGCTGATCAACCAGATCGCCGAGTACATCATCGGCGCGGGCGGCAAGCGGCTGCGTCCGGCGTTGCTGCTGCTCGTCGCCGGCGCGCTCGGCGAAACGTCGCACCAGCGGCACGTGCTGGCCGCCGTCGTCGAGTTCATCCACACGGCCACGCTGCTGCATGACGACGTCGTCGACGAATCCGAGCTGCGCCGCGGCCGCCAGACCGCCAATGCGCTGTTCGGCAACGCGGCGAGCGTGCTGGTAGGCGATTACCTCTACTCGCGCTCGTTCGAGATGATGGTCGGCGTCGGCAAGATGCGCGTGATGGAGATCCTGTCCGAAGCGACGACGATCATTTCGGAAGGCGAGGTGCTGCAGCTCCTCAACATGCACGACGCGGACGTCGACGAAGCGCGCTACATGCAGGTGATCCGCTACAAGACGGCGAAGCTGTTCGAGGCGTCGGCGCGCCTGGGCGCGGTGCTCGCGGGCGCCGATGCGCCGACCGAGGCCGCCGCCGCCGAATACGGCCGCCGGATCGGCACCGCGTTCCAGATCATGGACGACTGGCTCGACTATGCCGGCACCGCCGAGGCGATGGGCAAGAATGCCGGCGACGATCTCCGCGAAGGCAAGCCGACGCTGCCGCTCATCTATCTGATCGAGCGCGGCACGCCCGAACAGTCGGCGCTCGCCCGCGAGGCGATCGAACACGGCGGCACCGATCGCTTCGACACGATTTTCGAAGCGATCACGCGCTCGGGCGCGCTCGATCACACGCTCGAATGCGCGCGTCAGGAAGCGCAGGCGGCAGCAGCGGCGATTGCCGCGTTTCCTGATTCGATCTACAAGGAAAGCCTGCTCGGGTTGTGCTCATATTCGACGTCGCGGCAATCGTAAACACGCCGCGAACGGGAAGCGATGCCTTGTCTCGAAAATTTTCTTCATCCAAGTATTCCCTTTTAGAAAAAACATCGTTATAGTTACGTTCTTGCTTGAGACGACGCAACGATCTTCACGAAGACAGCGAAGTCCGAAGAGCAAAAATCGGGGTGTAGCTTAGCCTGGTAGAGCGCTACGTTCGGGACGTAGAGGCCGGAGGTTCGAATCCTCTCACCCCGACCAGATTTAAAAAAACCGTGCACCGCGTGCACGGTTTTTTTTCGTCCGGCCGCCGCGGGCCCCGCGTGTCGCGCGCGACACATCGCGGTCGCCGGCCTCTGCTATATTTCCCCCATCCCTGTCCTTCACTGCCCTTTCCAACGCGTGGACCAAATTCCCTTATGGGCGCAAATCGGCGCCGTCTTCCTGCTTCTCCTCTGTTCCAGCTTCTTTTCCATTTCCGAGACCGCGATGATGGCGCTCAATCGCCATCGGCTGAAGCATCTCGTCGGCCAGGGCGCACTCGGCGCGAAAACCACGCAGGGGCTGCTCACGCGCACTGACTTGCTGCTCAGCGTGATCCTGATCGGCAACAACCTGTTCAACACGATCATCCCGGTCCTCACGACCTCGCTCGCGCTCCATACGTTCGGCCGCAACAACCTCGCGCTGTCGATCGCGACCGGCGTCGTCGCGTTCCTGATCATCGTGTTCGCGGAAATCGCGCCGAAGATCGTCGGCGCGACCTTCCCCGAACGCATCGCGCTGCCCGCGAGCCTCGTGATCGCCCCGCTGATGCGCGTGTTCAAGCCGGTTGTCTGGTTCGTCAATGCGCTCGCGAACGGCGTGCTGTGGGTGCTGCGCATCAACACGAAGAAGGGCCGCGACCAGCGGATGTCGGCCGACGAGCTGCGGGCCATCGTGCTCGAATCGAGCAGTTTCATGCCGACCAAGCACCGCAGCATCCTGCTCAACCTGTTCGATCTCGAGAACATCACGGTCGACGACGTGATGGTGCCGCGCCGCCAGATCGAGTCGCTCAACTTCTACGCGCCGCTCGACGACATCCTGCATCAGCTCGAAACCTGCTATCACAACCGCCTGGTCGTCTACGAAGGCGACATCGACAAGGTGCTCGGGGTGCTGCACGTGCGCAAGACGCTCACCGGGCTGCACAACCAGGATTTCGACCGCGAGACGCTGCGCACGCTGCTCGCCGAACCGTACTACGTGCCGTCGGGCACGCCGGTGGTCCAGCAGCTCCAGTTCTTCCAGGAAACCCGGCAGCGCACCGCGCTCGTCGTCAACGAGTACGGCGAACTCGAAGGGCTCGTCACGCCCGAGGACATCATCGAGGAACTGATCGGCGAATTCACGACGTCGATGCCGCGCAGCGAACGCGCGGGCGGCTGGGACGAGAACGGCGAATGCATCGTCTCGGCCAGCATGCCGCTGCGCGAACTGAACCGCTGGCTGCACCTGAAACTGCCGACCGACGGGCCGAAGACGCTGAACGGACTGGTACTCGAGATCCTCGAGGAAATTCCGGAAGACGACGTGTGCGTGAAAATCGGCGACGTGATGCTCGAAGTGATGCGCAGCGACGATCAGGCAGTACGCACCGTCAAGCTCTTCAAGCCGCGAGGCACGCGCACCGGCCGCGCCGCCCCGCGCTAGCCGAACGGCCGACTGCCGGCGCCGCCCGCGACGCGCGATCATCTGCGCATCACGGTCAACAGGCGGCCAGCGTGCCGGCTCACATGCATTTCCCTTCCTCCGGGGCGCCGCTGCACACGCAGTCGGCGCCCGCACACGCCGACGCGCCGCCCGCCGCCGCGCCCCATGCCCTCGATGCGGCCCAGCTCGACGATGCCCCGGCCGTGCGGCTGCTGACGGACACGCTGCACGCCGCGCGCGTGCGCAACGCGTCGGACATCCATGTCGAGCCGTTCGAAGCCGGCTGGCGCATCCGTCTGCGCATCGACGGCGTGCTGCATGAACAGGCGCGACCGCCGCTGCACCTGCGCGATGCGCTCGTCACGCGGATCAAGGTGCTCTCGCGCATGGACATCGCCGAGCGGCGGCTTCCGCAGGACGGCCGGCTGCGCATCGCGATCGACGGCGGCACGCGCGGCGACTATCGCGTCAGTTCGCTGCCCACGCTGTTCGGCGAAAAGCTCGTGCTGCGGCGGCTCGAAACGCTGCCGCCCGATCTCACGCTTGCCAACCTCGGCTTCGACGCGCGGCAGGCCGCCGCGATGGAGGCCGCGATCCGCGCGCCGCATGGCCTCGTGCTCGTCACGGGCCCGACCGGCAGCGGCAAGACGCTGTCGCTCTACTGCGCGCTGCAGATGCTCGATCGCGACGCGCACAACGTCTGCACAGTCGAGGATCCCGCCGAGATCCAGCTCGACGGGATCAACCAGGTCGGGGTCGCCGACAAGGCGGGGCTCACGTTCGCGACGGCGCTGCGCGCGCTGTTGCGGCAGGATCCGGACGTCATCATGGTCGGCGAGATTCGCGATGCGGAGACAGCCGATGTCGCGATCAAGGCCGCGCAGACCGGCCATCTCGTGCTGTCGACGCTGCACACCAACGACGCGCCGGCCGCCGTCGCGCGGCTGCTCGACATCGGCGTCGCGCCGTACAACCTCGCCGCCGCGCTGCACCTCGTCACCGCGCAGCGTCTCGTCCGGCGCCTGTGCGTCGCCTGCCGCGTGCATTCGGACACATCGGCGCGCGCGCTGCGGGAAGCCGGCTGCGACCCGGCGGCGCTGGCAGCCGGATGGCGGCCGTTCGTCGCGCGCGGCTGTTCCGCCTGTCACGGGATCGGCTATCGCGGCCGCATCGGCCTGCACCAGACGATGCCGGTATCGCCCGCACTGGCCGAGCGCATCGTCGCGCGGGCGAGCGTCGGCGAACTTGCGCAATGCGTGGCGGCCGATGGCGTGCGCACCCTGCGCGACGCGGCATTCGCGCGCGTCATGGACGGCACGACGAGCATCGCGGAAGCCGTCGCCGCCACACCCGCGGCGTGAACATGCGCACGCCGCCGCGCGAAACCCGCTTTGCATGGCGCGGCCGCCGTCGCGACGGCGCGCCGCGCCGCGGGATCGTCATCGCCTTCGACGCCGCGGCCGCGCGCGCCACGCTCGCGCGCGACGGCATCGCGGTACTGTCGCTCGACGTTCGCGGGCCGGCCCGTCCGCCTGCGGCGGCCGCGCGCGACATCACGCGCTTCACGCGCCAGCTCGCGAGCCTGCTGCAGGCCGGCCTGCCGCTCGCGCCGTCGCTCGAGATGCTCGCGCGCACCCGCACGCGCGACGGCGTGCCGCGCATCGCCGCGGGGCTCGCCCGCGAAATCGTCGGCGGCCGGCGCTTCGCCGATGCGCTCGCACGCTATCCATCGCAGTTCGGCACGCTGTATCGCCAGTTGATCGAGGTCGGCGAGGCGTCCGGTTCGCTCGGCATCGTGCTGACGCGGATCGCGGAACACCGCGAGCGCGCCGATGCGCAATGGCGCAAGCTGCGTGCCGCGCTCGCGTATCCGGCCGCCGTCATCCTGTTCGGGCTCGCGATCTCGGCGGCATTGATGGTATGGGTCGTGCCGACCTTCCGGCAGATCTTCGACGGTTTCGGCGCCGCCCTGCCCGCACCGACCCGCGTGCTGCTCGCGCTGTCCGCCGCGCTGTCGGCGTGGGGCGGCGTGCTCCTGGCCGGCGCGGCCGCCACGGCGCTTGCCGCGCGGCACGCGCTCCAGCGCTCGGCCGCGCTGCGTCATGCGCTCGCGCGGCGCCTGCTGCGCGCGCCGCTCGCGGGCCGCGCGCTGGAGCGGTTCGCGGCCGCACGCTGGTGCCGCTCGCTGGCGACCCTGCTCGGCGCCGGCGTGCCGCTCGCCGATGCGTTCGCCACGCTCGAGCGCACGGCCGGCCATCCGGTATTCGCGCACGCCACCGCGCACATCGCCGCACGCGTGTTGCGCGGCGTGCGTCTGGCCGATGCGATGCATTCGGCCGGCTGCTTTCCGGACGACGTCGTGCAACCGATCGCCGTCGCCGAGGAATCCGGTTCCCTCGACACGATGCTCGCCGACATCGCCGCGTTGTGCGAACGCCAGCTCGACGCGCGCCTCGATGCGCTCGCGGCGCTCGGCGAACCGTTGATCGTGATCGTCCTGGGCGCCCTCGTCGGCGGCCTCGTGATCGCGATGTACCTGCCGATCCTTCAACTCGGCAACGTGGTGTAGCATCGCAACCGATTCTGTCGCCTTTTAGTCCGAACCTTGAGCCTCATGACGCCAGCGCCCCTGTCCGCCGTTTCCGATTCGCCCGAGAGCACGCTGCTCGCGCTGGCGATGCTGCCGCCCGCGCTGCAGTATGCGTTCGCGGTCGCCATCGGCCTTTGCATCGGCAGCTTCCTGAACGTGGTCGTGCACCGGTTGCCCGTGATGATGCAGCGCGCGTGGCAGGCCGAGATCGACGAAGCGACGGGCGCCGCGAGCGCCCCGCCCGACGACGGTTATCCACCGCGCTACGATCTGTGGCGCCCGCGCAGCGCCTGCCCGCACTGCAGCCACGTACTGCGCGCGTGGGAAAACATCCCGCTCGTCAGCTACCTGATGCTGCGCGGGCGCTGCCGGCGCTGCGGCCATGCAATCGGCGTCCGCTATGTGCTCGTCGAACTCGCGTGCGCACTGCTCGCCGCCGTCTCGCTCGCGGCATTCGGCCCGACCGTCGCCGCGCTTGCCGCGTTCGCGCTGTGCGCGGCGCTGCTCGCGATGAGCGCGATCGATATCCGGACCGGCTACCTGCCCGACTCGATGACGCTGCCGCTGCTGTGGGCCGGGCTCGTGCTGAACCTCGGCGGCACCTTCACGTCGCTGCGTTCGGCCGTGATCGGCGCGATGGCCGGCTACCTGTTCCTGTGGTCGATCTACTGGCTGTTCAAATGGCTGCGCGGCATCGAGGGCATCGGTTTCGGCGACCTGAAGCTGCTTGCCGCGCTCGGCGCGTGGATGGGCTGGGCCGCACTGCCGCAGGTCGTGCTGTTCGCAGCGGTGACCGGCGCGCTCGTCGGGCTCGTCGCGACCTGGCGTGGCCGCATGCGCTTCGAGGAGCCGATTCCGTTCGGCCCGTTCCTCGCGGCCGGCGGCGTCGCCACGCTGTTTTTCGGCACGCCTTTCTATGCGGCGCTCGGAGGCTGACATGTTTTCAGTAGGACTCACGGGCGGCATCGGCAGCGGCAAGACGACCGTCGCCGACCTGTTCGGCGCCCGTGGCGCATCGCTCGTCGATACCGACCTGATTGCCCACCGCATCACCGCGCCGGGCGGTCTCGCGATGCCGGCGATCGAGCAAGCGTTCGGTCGCGGCTTCGTGGCCGCCGACGGCTCGCTCGATCGCGCGAAGATGCGCACGCTGATCTTCAGCGACGACGACGCGCGCCGGCGCCTCGAAGCGATCACGCACCCGCTGATCCGCGCGGAGACCGATCGCGAGGCGCACGAAGCACGGGGCCCGTACGTGATGTTCGTCGTGCCGCTGCTCGTCGAGTCGGGCACCTGGAAGGCGCGCAGCGATCGCGTGCTCGTCGTCGACTGCCCGGTCGAAACGCAGATCGCGCGCGTGATGCGGCGCAACGGCTTCACGCGCGAACAGGTCGAAGCGATCATCGCGCGACAGGCGACGCGCGAAGCCCGCCTCGCGGCGGCCGACGACGTGATCGTCAACGACGCGGTCACGCCCGCCGCGCTCGCCGCGCAGGTCGATGCACTGCACCAACGCTATGTCGGATTCGCGGCCGCCGCGCACTAAGCGTCGCGCGCAATCGTGATGGTGTACGAAATTGGCGCGTTGCTAGGGTAGAGAGGGGGCATTAGAATGTCCTTCATTGTTTCAATCCCTACCCAAGAGGCGAGCGCGCTTGATTCTTTACGAGTATCCGTTCAACGAGCGAATTCGCACGCTGTTGCGTCTCGAAGATCTGTTCGAGCGCTTCGCGTTCTTTTTGGCTCAGGAGGACCCGCGTGAACACCACGTCGCGCTGACGACGCTGTTCGAAATCGCCGAGGTAACGGGCCGCGCGGACCTGAAATCGGATCTGATGAAGGAGCTCGAACGTCAACGTCAGACGCTCGCCCCCTTTCGCGGCAATCCGGGCATCGAGCAGAACGCGCTCGAAGCCGTGCTCGGTGAAATCGAGCAGACGCTCGCGAATCTCGCGCAGATGCAGGGCAAGACCGGCCAGCACCTCGTCGACAACGAGTGGCTCGCCAGCATCCGCAGCCGCGCGGTGATTCCGGGCGGGACGTGCAAGTTCGACCTGCCGTCGTACTACGCGTGGCAGCAGTGGCCCGCCGAGCAGCGGCGCCAGGACATCGCGAAGTGGATCCTGCCGATGCTGCCGTTGCGTGACGCCGCGGCGATCGTGCTGCGGCTCGCGCGCGAATCGGGTCAGGCGTCGAAGGTCATGGCGATGCAGGGCAGCTACCAGCAGATGCTGTCCGGCCGCAGCTACCAGCTGATGCAGGTACGGGTGCCGCCGGAGTTGCGCGTCATTCCCGAAGCGAGCGCCAACAAATACATGCTGTGGGTGCGGTTCACCATGCAGGACGGCGATGTGCGGCCGCGCGCGGTGGACATCGACGTGCCGTTCCATCTGACACTGTGTAATCTGTAACGGCCGCGTGCCGGATCGATGCTTTCGTATGACTACCGTCGTGAAATGTCCGTCGTGCGGCGCCCAAGTGCGCTGGACGCCTGAAAATCAGTTCCGCCCGTTCTGTTCGGCCCGCTGCAAGCAGCTCGACCTCGGCGCATGGGCCGCGGAAAAGTACCGGATCGGGGGCGCCTCCGACGAGGGCCCGTCGTCGGAAGAAGACGGCACGGACGGCCGTCGCGACAGCTGACCGGCGCAACGCCGGCCACCCGCGATATGGCCCGCCTTTCCGGCAGGCCGCCGCGGCGTCAGTGCGACGCCGCTTCCTTCTCGAGCAGTTCGAGCACCGGCAGCGCCGCCGGGAGTAGCGGCGCGACTTCGACCGGCAGTTGCTGCCACACGAACGCCTGCCCTTCCTTGCTGTGCGGCTCGCCCGTCCAGCCCGTCACCTTGCAGAAATAGAGCCGCACGTATGCGTGCGGATAATCGTGCTCGAGCGTGTGCCAGCGGTGGCTGGCCGTGACTTCGATGCCGAGTTCCTCGTGCAGCTCGCGCGCCAGCGCGTCCTCGACGCTTTCGCCGGCCTCCAGCTTGCCGCCCGGAAACTCCCAGTAACCTTCATACGGCTTGCCCTGCAGGCGTTGCGCGAGCAGATACCTGCCGTCCGGCTGCACCATCACGCCGACCGCGACTTCCGTCACCTTGCGGCCGTCCGGCGCCCGTACGGCGCCCTGTGCCAGATCCGCGCTCATGCCTGCTCCTTGCGACCCGACCAGTCGCGCGCGAACTGCCATGCGACGCGGCCCGAGCGCGAACCGCGCTCGAGTGCCCACACCAGCGCGTCGCCGCGCGCGGTCTCGATCTCCGCATCCGGGCAGCCGAAGTGATGCAGCCAGTGCGCGACGATGTCGAGGTAGTCATCCTGCTTGAACGGATAGAAGCTGACCCACAGGCCGAAGCGCTCCGACAGCGAGATTTTCTCCTCGACGACTTCGCCGGGGTGAATCTCGCCGTCCGGCAGATGCTTGTACGACTCGTTGTCGCTCATGTACTCGGGCAGCAGATGGCGGCGGTTCGACGTCGCGTAGATCAGCACGTTGTCCGACTGCGCGGCGATCGACCCGTCGAGCGCGACCTTCAGCGCCTTGTAGCCCGATTCGCCATCCTCGAACGACAGGTCGTCGCAAAACACGATGAACCGCTCCGGACGCTGCGAGATCAGGTCGACGATGTCGCCGAGATCGTGCAGGTCGTCCTTGTCGACTTCGATCAGGCGCAGCCCGTCGTTCGCGTACGCATTCAGGCACGCCTTGATCAGCGACGACTTGCCGGTACCGCGTGCGCCGGTCAGCAGCACGTTGTTGGCCGGCTTGCGCTGCACGAACTGCCGCGTGTTCTGGTCGATCAGCGCTTTCTGGCGCTCGATGTTGTGCAGGTCATCGAGCGTGATCGACGACACGGCCGGCACCGGCTGCAGGTAACCGCGCCCCTGGCGCTTGCGCCAGCGGAACGCGTGGGCCGCGTTCCAGTCGATGGCCGCCGGTGCGGGCGGCAGCATCCCTTCGAGACGGCCGAGCAGCGCTTCCGCGCGCGTCAGAAACTGTTCAAGCTTGTCCATGTCGTTCGAGCGCTCCCGATCAGGAGCGGTAGTCCGCGTTGATGCTCACGTAATCGTGCGACAGGTCGCACGTCCAGACGGTCGCCTGCGCGTCGCCACGGCCGAGCAGCACGCGGATCGTGATCTCGCTCTGCTTCATCACGCGCTGGCCGTCCTCTTCCTGGTAGGCCGGGTTGCGGCCGCCGGCCTTCGCGACGAGCACGTCGTCGAGATAGAGGTCGATCTTGCCGACGTCGAGATCCGCGACGCCCGCATAGCCGATCGCCGCGAGAATCCGGCCGAGGTTGGGGTCGGATGCGTAGAAGGCCGTCTTCACGAGCGGCGAATGGCCGATCGCGTACGCGATCTGGCGGCATTCGGCGACACTCTTGCCGCCTTCGACCTGCACCGTCATGAATTTCGTCGCGCCTTCGCCATCGCGCACGATCAGTTGCGACAGCACCTGTGCGACTTCCGTCACCGCGTCGCGCAGTGCCGCATAGGCCGGCGAATCGGTCGACGTGATCGCGGGCAGCGTGCTCTTGCCCGACGCGATCAGGATGAACGAGTCGTTCGTCGACGTGTCGCCGTCGATCGTGATGCAGTTGAACGAGCGGTCGGCGACTTCCTTCACGAGCGTGTCGAGCACCGGCTGCGCGACGTTCGCATCGAACGCGAGGAAGCCGAGCATCGTCGCCATGTTCGGCTTGATCATGCCCGCGCCCTTGCTGATGCCCGTCAGCGTGATCGTGTGGCCGTCGATCGTCACCTGGCGCGAGGTGGCCTTCGGCAGCGTGTCGGTCGTCATGATCGCCTGCGCGGCATCGAACCAGTTCGCGGCCTTGCGGTTCGCGAGCGCGGCCGGCAGGCCAGCCTTCAGGCGGTCGATCGGCAGCGGCTCGAGGATCACACCGGTCGAGAACGGCAGCACCTGCGCCGGCTCGATGCCCGCGAGACGCGCAAGCTCCGTGCAGGTCTCGCGTGCGTTCACGAGGCCCGGCTCGCCGGTGCCCGCGTTCGCATTGCCCGTATTCACGACCAGCGCGCGGATGCCCGCGCCGCCCGCACGCACCTTCGCCAGATGCTCGCGGCAGACGGTGACCGGCGCCGCGCAGAAACGGTTTTCGGTGAACACGCCCGCGACCGTCGCGCCTTCGTCGACGGAGATGACCAGCACGTCCTTGCGATTCGGCTTGCGGATGTTCGCTTCCGCCCAGCCGAGCGTGACGCCGGCGACGGGATGCAGTTGGGCGGGATCGATCGACGGAAAATTGACAGCCATGGGGCACACCTGCCGGATGGAAAATGCCGGCATGGGCCGGCATCGATTGGAAGAACCGGCGGCCGCACGCGCGGGCCGCCACAACTCACATCACTGACTCGAAGCGATGAACGACGCGGCACGCGTGACGCGCGCCGCCGCCGATCATGACAGCTTCCCGTGACATTGCTTGTACTTCTTGCCGCTGCCGCACGGGCACGGGTCGTTGCGGCCGACCTTCGGCATTTCGCCGCCGGGGCCGCTGTGCGTCATCGCGCTGCCGACCATGTCGGCCGTCGCCGCGGCCGCCGCGGCTGCCGTGACGTTCGCCACCGGCGCGCCGGCGTCCGCGTAGTCGGCGTGCTGGTATTCGACGTTCTCGAGATGGCCGCTGCGCTCCTCGATCTGCTCGGCCGCCTCCTCGAGCTGTTCCGGCGACTGGATCTGCACGTTCATCACGACGCGCGTGACTTCCTGCTTGATCGCGTCGAGCATCGCGGCGAACAGCTCGAACGCCTCGCGCTTGTACTCCTGCTTCGGGTTCTTCTGCGCATAGCCGCGCAGGTGGATGCCCTGGCGCAGGTGGTCGAGCGCCGCGAGGTGTTCGCGCCACAGGCGGTCGACCGTCTGCAGCATCACCGAGCGCTCGAACGCGCTGAACGATTCGCGGCCGACCATCGCGACCTTCGCCTCGTACTGCTCGTCGGCGGCCGTCATCACGGCGTCGAGAATCTCGTCGGTCGTGATCGACGACGACTCGTTCACCATTTCCTGGATCGCGAGGTCGAGCTGCCAGTCGTTGCGCAACGCTTCCTCGAGCTCGGGCACGTCCCACTGCTCTTCGATGCTGCCTTCCGGCACGAACTGGCGGACGACTTCGGTGATCACGCCGTGACGCATCGCGGTGATCGTCTCGGTGATGTCGTGCGCTTCGAGCAGTTCATTGCGCTGCTGGTAGATCACCTTGCGCTGGTCGTTCGACACGTCGTCGTATTCGAGCAGCTGCTTGCGGATGTCGAAGTTACGCGCTTCGACCTTGCGCTGCGCCGATTCGATCGACCGCGTGACGATGCCCGCTTCGATCGCCTCGCCTTCCGGCATCTTCAGGCGATCCATGATCGAGCGCACGCGATCGCCCGCGAAGATGCGCAGCAGCGGATCGTCGAGCGACAGGTAGAAGCGCGACGAGCCCGGATCGCCCTGGCGGCCCGCACGGCCGCGCAGCTGGTTGTCGATCCGGCGCGATTCGTGGCGCTCGGTGCCGATGATGTGCAGGCCGCCCGCGGCCTTCACCTGCTCGTGCAGCGTTTCCCACTCGTCGTGCAGCTTCTGGATGCGGCGCGCCTTTTCGTCGGCCGGGATCGCATCGTCGGCCTCGATGAACGCAGCCTGCTTCTCGGCGTTGCCGCCGAGCACGATGTCGGTACCGCGACCGGCCATGTTGGTCGCGATCGTCACGCGGTTCGGACGGCCGGCTTCCGCGACGATCGCCGCTTCACGCTCGTGCTGCTTCGCGTTCAGCACTTCGTGCGGCAGCCCGGCCTGCTTCAGCAGGTGCGACAGCAGTTCGGAGTTCTCGATCGACGTCGTGCCGACCAGCACCGGCTGGCCGCGCTCGTAGCAGTCGCGGATGTCGCGGATCACCGCGTCGTAGCGCTCCTTGGCCGTCTTGTAGATCTGGTCCTGCTTGTCGATCCGCTTCGGCGGGCGGTTGGTCGGGATCACGACCGTCTCGAGACCGTAGATCTCGTTGAATTCGTACGCTTCGGTGTCCGCGGTACCGGTCATGCCGGCCAGCTTCGCGTACATCCGGAAGTAGTTCTGGAACGTGATCGACGCGAGCGTCTGGTTCTCGCTCTGGATCTTCACGTGCTCCTTCGCCTCGACCGCCTGGTGCAGCCCGTCGGACCAGCGGCGGCCGGCCATCAGGCGGCCCGTGAATTCGTCGACGATGACCACTTCGCCGTTCTGCACGACGTAGTGCTGATCCTTGTGGAACAGCGTGTGGGCGCGCAGCGCCGCGTACACGTGGTGCATCAGCGTGATGTTCTGCGGCGCGTACAGGCTCTCGCCCTCGCCGATCAGGCCCCATTCGGAGAGCAGGCGCTCGGCCTTCTCGTGGCCCGACTCCGTCAGGAACACCTGGCGCGCCTTCTCGTCGAGCGTGTAGTCGCCCGGCTTCTCGACGCCCGTGCCGTCGGCCTTCTCTTCGCCGATCTGGCGCTCGAGCAGCGGCGGCAGTGCGTTCATCCGCACGTACAGCTCGGTGTGATCCTCGGCCTGGCCCGAAATGATCAGCGGCGTCCGCGCTTCGTCGATCAGGATCGAGTCCACTTCGTCGACGACCGCGAAGTTCAGCGCCCGCTGCACGCGCGCGTCGGTCTCGTAGACCATGTTGTCGCGCAGGTAGTCGAAGCCGAATTCGTTGTTCGTGCCGTACGTGATGTCCGCCGCGTACGCCTGCTGCTTCTGGTCGTGCTCCATGCCGGACAGGTTGATGCCGACCGACAGACCGAGGAAGTTGTAGAGACGCGCCATCCATTCGGCGTCGCGCTGCGCGAGGTAGTCGTTGACGGTCACGACGTGCACGCCGCGGCCGGCCAGCGCATTCAGGTACACGGGGAGCGTCGCGACGAGCGTCTTGCCCTCGCCGGTGCGCATTTCCGCGATCTTGCCGTAGTGGAGCACCATGCCGCCGATCATCTGCACGTCGAAGTGCCGCATCTTCAGCACACGGCGGCTCGCCTCGCGACAGACCGCGAAGGCCTCGGGCAACAGCTTGTCGAGCGACTCGCCGGCCGCGACCCGCTGGCGGAATTCATCCGTCTTGCCGCGCAACTGGTCGTCCGTCAGCTTCTCGATCTGCGTTTCGAGCGCATTGATCGTCGCGACGGTCTTTTGGTATTGCTTGACGAGCCGCTGGTTGCGGCTGCCAAAAATTTTCTGGAGAAAACCGGTTGTCATCGGATCGGATCCTGCGTCGCAGCACCGGCGCCCGGCGCGTGTTGCGCGCCCCGGCGCCCGAGCCTCGGCGGCTTAGCGAATTAGTGGACTCAAACGTTGAATTTTAGCACGCGGGAACGCGTGCGCCTGCGTCCCGGCCGGACGGGCATTGCGTGCCTAGGCCGGGCGGACAGGGGCGAAAGCCGCCCGTGCGCGGGCCGGCACGGGTACAATCGGCCGCAACGTCCGCGCGCTTGCGCGCTCGAAGAAAGCCTCGATGAACCGATTTTCCAAGCGTTTCGGCCCGCTCGCCGCCTATCGCCCGCAACCCGTGTCCGAAGTGCTCGGTCGTACCGACGCATTCGCGGCGCTGCGCGCCGGCGTCGAGCAGATCGCGTCGCTGCAGCGCGACCTCGGTGCGTGCCTGCCCGACTATCTGGCAAATCACGTCGAACCGGGCTTCATCAAGGACGGCACCCTGACCCTCTTTGCCGCGCACAATGCGCTCGCCGCACGGCTGCGACAGGTCGAAGTGCGGCTGCTCGGCGATCTGCAGAAGCGCGGCTGGCCCGTGACGACGCTGCGCGTGCGCGTGCGGCCGAAAGACGCGCCGGAGCCGCCGCACGTGAAGCAGGCGCGGATGACCTCGGCCGGCGCCGCCGCGCTGCGCGACCTCGCCGACCACCTCGAACCGTCGCCGCTGCAGGCCGCGCTCGCGCGGATGGCGGCGCGGCACGGCGCGAAGCCGCGTTGACCGCACCGGCCGCCAGCCAACAAAAAAGCGACCCGAGGGTCGCTTTTTTATCGCTTGCGCTGAACGCCGGTCACGCGAAGGCAGTCTGCGCGTCGAACGCAAACCCTTTCGGCGCAGCCTGCGGATCGTCGAACGTCACGATCTCGTACGCGTCTTCGTGTGCGAGCAGCTCGCGCAGCAACGCGTTGTTCAGGCCGTGGCCCGACTTGTACGCGGTGTACGACGCCAGCAGCGGGTGGCCGATCACGTACAGGTCGCCGATCGCGTCGAGCATCTTGTGCTTCACGAACTCGTCGTCGTAGCGCAGCCCGTCGTTGTTCAGGATCCGGTACTCGTCGAGCACGATCGCGTTGTCCATGCTGCCGCCGCGCGCCAGGCCGATCTCGCGCAGCATCTCGGCCTCGTGCGCGAAGCCGAACGTGCGCGCACGCGCGATCTCGCGCACGTACGACGTGGTCGCGAAATCGACTTCGAGCTCCTGGCCCGTCTTGTCGACGGCCGGGTGGCGGAAGTCGATCGAGAACTTCAGCTTGAAGCCGAAATACGGATCGAGACGCGCGAACTTGTCGCCATCGCGGATCTCGACCGGCTTCGTCACCTTGATGAAGCGCTTCGGTGCGTTCTGCTCCTCGATGCCGGCGGACTGGATCAGGAACACGAACGTGGCCGCGCTGCCGTCCATGATCGGGATTTCCTCGGCCGTCACGTCGACATACAGGTTGTCGATGCCGAGACCCGCACACGCGGACATCAGGTGCTCGACCGTCGACACGCGCACCCCATCCTTCTGCAGCACCGACGCGAGCCGCGTATCGCCGATCGACATCGCCGATGCGGGAATGTCGACCGGCGTGGGCAGGTCGACGCGTGAAAAGACGATGCCCGTGCCGGGCGCGGCGGGACGGAGCGTCAGCTCGATCTTGCGGCCCGAGTGGACACCGATACCCACGGTCTTCACGATGGATTTGATGGTGCGCTGCTTCAACATGGTCTTCTTCGTCTTGATTGAAGATATCAATCAGGAGTTATATTCGATAGGCGGGATTATAGCGTAATTCCCTATTCGCCGCTGTCTGAAACTGCGTATCAATCTGTTTCGACAGTTTACCCGCGCCGATACGGGACGGGCCGATGCCCGGAACGGAGGCGTTTCCGGTCATCGGCCCGTGTTACAACTGCCCTGAGGCCGGTGAGCAGCGTTGCCGGAAGGCAACGGCGCACCGCACGATCAGGACGTCAACGTCGCGAGAACACTCGCCGCATCGCTCACTTCGAATTTGCCCGGCGCCTCGACGGCCAGCGTCTTGACCACACCGCCGTCGATCACCATCGCGTAGCGCAGGGAACGAATTCCCATGCCACGCGCGGACAAATCCTGCGTCAGCCCCAGCGCATGAGTGAAAGCCGCGCTGCCGTCCGCCATCATGCGCACCTTGCCCGCGGTGTGCAGATCACGTCCCCATGCGCCCATCACGAATGCGTCGTTGACGGACACGCACCAGATCTCGTCGATCCCCGCCGCGCGCAGTTGCTCGGCGTGCTCGACGTAGCCCGGCACATGCTGCGCGGAGCAGGTCGGCGTGAACGCGCCCGGCAATCCGAAGATCACCACCCGCTTTCCCGCAACCTGGTCGCGCACGCTGTAGGCGTTCGGCCCCAGCGTGCACCCTTCGCGCGCGTCGTCGATGAACTCGAACAATTGCGCGTCGGGCAGCGCGTCGCCCACTTGAATCATGGCTGGTCCCTCATAGCGATACGGTTTTTCAGCGTGTTGCGGACAGCACGGCCCATCCCGCTCCGCTCACGCGAAGAGGGCACCTTTCCCGGCCCGGCGTCGCATCCGACGCGGCCTGTCGTGGTCCGTAGCATCCGTCACGCCGGCGATACCGCGGCAGTTTCGCCGCGGCTTCGCCTGTGTTTGCGTCAGTCAGCCTGCTTGCGCAGGAAAGCCGGGATGTCGTACGTGTCGACACCCTTCTCCTGCAGCGCCTGCACGTGCGATGCCGCGGTTTCGCGCGAATTGCGCCACACCGCCGGCGTATCGAGCGCGCCGTAGTCGGCCGTGCTGACGTGATGCGGCTGCGCATAGCCGTGCGACACCGCGCTGACCGGCTGGTTGTCCGTACCCGTGCGCAGCAGCGTCATCGGAGCCGACTGCTGCTTCTTCGCCGCACGGCCCAGACCCGTCGCCACGACCGTCACGCGCAGTGCATCGCCCATCGCGTCGTCGTACACCGCACCGAAGATCACCGTCGCATCTTCCGCCGCGTAGCTCTTGATCGTGTTCATCACTTCGCGCGTTTCCGACAGGCGCAGCGAACGGCTCGACGTGATGTTGACCAGCACGCCGCGCGCACCCGACAGATCGACGCCTTCGAGCAGCGGGCTCGCCACGGCCTGTTCCGCCGCGAGGCGTGCGCGATCGACGCCGGCGACCGTCGCCGTGCCCATCATCGCCTTGCCCTGCTCGCCCATCACCGTCTTCACGTCTTCGAAGTCGACGTTCACGAGGCCGTCGACGTTGATGATTTCCGCGATACCCGCCACCGCGTTGTTCAACACGTCGTCCGCGCACTGGAAGCACTTGTCCATCTCGGCGTCGTCGCCCATCACGTCGAACAGCTTGTCGTTCAGCACGACGATCAGCGAGTCGACGTGATCCTCCAGTTGCTGCGAGCCTGCTTCGGCGACACGCATGCGCTTGCCGCCTTCGAACTCGAACGGCTTGCTGACGACACCGACCGTCAGGATGCCCATCTCCTTCGCGATCTGCGCGACCACCGGTGCCGCGCCCGTGCCCGTGCCACCACCCATGCCGGCCGTGATGAACACCATGTGCGCGCCGCGCAGTGCGTCGGCGATGCGCTCACGCGCTTCTTCCGCTGCCGCACGACCCATTTCCGGCTTCGCACCGGCGCCAAGACCCGTGTTGCCGAGCTGGATCACCGACGATGCGCGCGAACGCGACAGCGCCTGGGCGTCCGTGTTCATCACGATGAAGTCGACGCCCTGCACGCCGCGGTTGATCATGTGCTGGACGGCATTGCCGCCAGCGCCGCCAACGCCGACCACCTTAATGATGGTGCCGTTGGTTTCGGTTTCCAGCATTTCGAATTCCATTGTTGCCTCCGTCAAGAGAATGACTGCTACTCGGCCGTTATTCGGCAGGAGATCGGGCAACCCCCTGTCGCGCGCCAGCCGCCGGCACCAGCGCGAATTTCGATTCGTTACGTCACCAAGAAAACGCCGGGCCGCCCCAAGTTTTCTTGGCCCCCTCGGGGGGCAGGCTCGGCATGCCGAGCCGTGGGGGTACTTAAAAATTGCTCAGGAACCATTCCTTCATCCGCGAGAACACCTGCCCCGCGTTGCCGGACTGCACGGCGACCTTGCGGCCGCGCATGCGCTGCGCACTGCCTTCGACGAGTAGCCCCATCGCCGTCGAGTAGCGCGGATTGCGCACGACGTCGGAGAGGCCGCCTGCATATTCCGGCGCGCCGATGCGCACCGGTTTCAGGAAAATGTCTTCGCCGAGCTCGACCATGCCCGGCATCATCGACGCGCCGCCGGTAATGACCACGCCGGAGCTCAGGAGTTCTTCGTAACCCGATTCGCGCACGACCTGCTGCACGAGCGAGAACAGTTCCTCGACGCGCGGCTCGATCACGGCCGCGAGCGCCTGGCGCGACAGCGTGCGCGGGCCGCGTTCGCCGAGGCCCGGCACTTCCACCATTTCGTCCGGATCGGCGAGCGCCTGCTTCGCGATCCCGTAGCCGACCTTGATGTCTTCCGCATCCGGCGTCGGCGTGCGCAACGCCATCGCGATGTCGCTCGTGATCTGGTCGCCGGCGATCGGGATCACCGCCGTGTGGCGGATCGCACCTTCGGCGAAGATCGCGATGTCCGTCGTGCCGCCGCCGATGTCGACCAGCACCACGCCGAGATCCTTCTCGTCTTCCGTCAGCACCGCCAGCGACGACGCGAGCGGCTGCAGGATCAGGTCGTTCACTTCCAGCCCGCAGCGGCGCACGCACTTGACGATGTTCTGCGCGGCGCTCACCGCGCCCGTCACGATGTGCACCTTCACTTCCAGCCGGATGCCGCTCATCCCGATCGGCTCGCGCACGTCTTCCTGGCCGTCGATGATGAATTCCTGCGTGAGGATGTGCAGCACCTGCTGGTCGGTCGGGATGTTGATCGCCTTCGCGGTCTCGATCACGCGCGCGACGTCCGTCTGCGTGACTTCCTTGTCCTTGATCGCGACCATCCCGCTCGAGTTGAAGCTGCGGATGTGGCTGCCCGCGATCCCCGTGAACACGTTGGTGATCTTGCAGTCGGCCATCAGCTCGGCTTCCTCGAGCGCGCGCTGGATCGACTGCACGGTGGCCTCGATGTTGACCACCACACCTTTCTTCAGACCCTTCGACTCGCTCTGGCCGAGACCGATCACCTCGTAGTGACCCTCGCCCTTCAGCTCGGCGACGATGGCCACCACCTTCGACGTGCCGATGTCGAGGGAAACCAGCAGATCCTTGTAGTCTTTGCTCATAAAGTGCTCTTGCGTGTGATCTCTCGTTACTTCTTGCGCTTGTCGGTATCGGTCAGGAACCGCATGCCTGCCGCGCGAATCGCGAATCCGTTCGGATAACGCAGGTCCGCGTACTCGATGTCGTTGCCCCAACGCTCCGTGACAGCCGGCCACGCGGCGACCAGGCGTTGGCTCCGGTCATGCAGCGTGTCGCTGTTGCGTTCCTTGCCCAGCTCGACCTGCATGCCGTTCGACAGCTTCACCGTCCACGCGTACCGCGCCGACAGCGTCACTTCTTCCGGCGCCGCCTTCAGCGGCGCAAACCATTTCCCGAAGTCGCGATACCGCGTGACGACTTCCTTCGCACTGCCTTCCGGGCCGTCGAACGCCGGGAGTGCCTGCTCCAGCTCGCCCTGGTTCGCGGTGAACAGCTCGCCGTCGACGCTCACCAGCTGATCGCTGCCCCAGGTCCCGAGCGGTTTGTACTCCTCGAGCGTGACAGCCAGCGCATTCGGCCACACCCGGCGCACGCTCGCGTGACGCACCCACGGCATCTGCTCGAACGCCGCGCGCGCCGTATCGAGATCGACCGTGAAGAAATTGCCCTTCAGCCGGCCGACCACGCCCGCGCGCACCGTCGGCGAGTTGATGTGCTCGGTGTCGCCGTCGATCCGGATTTCCCGCAGCGCGAACGTCGGGCGCTGGATCAGCCAGTAGCAGCCGGCCGCCGCCAACACGAGCAGCAGCAGCGCGTACAGCGCGCTGGCGGCAAGGTTGAGTTGGCGAACGTTGTTCCACATACGTCGTTTCCGTTCCTGCGTCAGTCGTTGAGCGTGAGCGACAGCACCTTCACGACCAGCTCCGAATAGCCGATGCCGACCGCGCGCGCGGCCTTCGGCGGCAGCGAGTGGTCGGTCATCCCGGGGGCCGTGTTCACTTCCAGGAAATACGCATTGCCGGCCGCGTCGAGCATGAAATCCGCGCGACCCCAGTCGGTGCAGCCGAGTACGTCGAACGCGCGGCGCGCGATGCGCTTCAGTTCCGCTTCCTGTTCCGCCGGCAGGCCGCACGGGATCAGGTACTGCGTATCGTCGGCGACGTACTTCGCGTGGTAGTCGTAGAACTCGCCGGCCGGCACGATCTTGATCAGCGGCAGGTCGAGATCGCCGGCGATGCACGCGGTGTATTCGCCGCCGCCTTCGATGCTCTTCTCGACGATCACGATCTTGTCGTGCGTCGCGGCTTCCGCGAGCGCGGCCGGCAGCGCGTCGGCCGTCTTCACCTTCAGCACCGCGACGCTCGAGCCTTCGCTCGCCGGCTTCACGAACAGCGGCAGGCCAAGCTTCGCGACGATGTCGGTCGCGCGCGCGGCCAGGTCGTCGCCGCGCATCACCGTCTCGAACGGCGGCGTCGGCACGCCCGTCTGCTGCCACACGAGCTTCGTGCGGAACTTGTCGAGGCCGAGCGCCGAGCCGAGCACGCCGCTGCCCGTGTAGCGGATCCCGTAGAAATCGAGCGCGCCCTGGATCTGGCCGTTCTCGCCGTAGCCGCCGTGCAGCGCGTTGAACGCGCGCACGAAGCCTTCGTCCTTCAGCGCCGACAGCGGCCGCTCGGCCGGGTCGAACGGATGCGCGTCGACGCCCGCGTCACGCAGGCCCTGCAGCACGAGGCGGCCGGAGGTGAGCGACACCTCGCGCTCGGCGGATTCGCCGCCGAACAACACCGCCACCTTGCCGAAACGTTTCGGATCGATCCCGCTCATGTCATGCCTTCTGTTGAATGTGTTGCACGAGCTTCGCCGGCACGCCGCCGATCGAACCTGCGCCCATCGTGATCACCACGTCGCCGTTCTGCGCGACCTTCGCCAATGCGTCCGGCACGTCGTCGACCGTCGCGACGAACACCGGGTCAACCTTGCCCGCCGCGCGCAGCGCACGCGACAGCGCGTCGCCGCTGGCCGTCGGGATCGCGGCCTCGCCGGCCGCGTAGACCTCCGTCAGCACCAGCGCATCGACCGTAGACAGCACGTTGACGAAATCGTCGAAGCAGTCGCGCGTGCGCGTGTAGCGGTGCGGCTGGAACGCCAGCACGAGTCGGCGGCCCGGGAACGCGCCGCGCGCGGCCGCGATCGTCGCCGCCATCTCGACCGGATGGTGACCGTAGTCGTCGATCAGCGTGTACTGGCCGCCGTCCGTGCTCGGCACTTCGCCGTAACGCTGAAAACGCCGGCCGACGCCGTTGAATTCCGCCAGCGCCAGCTGGATCGCGTCGTCCGCCACGCCGAGATCGGTCGCGATCGCGATCGCCGCGAGTGCGTTCTGCACGTTGTGCAGGCCCGGCATGTTCAGCACGACCGCGAGCGGCGCGCGCCCTTCGCGGATCACCGTGAAATGCATCCGGCCGTCGCGCGCGTCGATGTCTTCCGCGCGCACCTGCGCGTCCGGCGACAGCCCGTAGCGCACGACCGGCTTCGAGATGAATGGGATGATCTGCCGCACGTTCGGATCGTCGACGCACACGACCGCGCTGCCGTAGAACGGCAGGCGCTGCGTGAATTCGATGAACGCCTGCTTGAGCCGCGCGAAATCGTGGCCGTAGGTGTCCATGTGGTCGGCGTCGATGTTCGTGATGACTTCGATCACCGGATACAGGTTCAGGAACGACGCGTCCGACTCGTCGGCCTCGGCGACGATGAAGTCGCCCGTGCCGAGCCGCGCGTTCGCGCCGGCGCTGATCAGCCGGCCGCCGATCACGAAAGTCGGGTCCAGCCCGCCCGCCGCGAGCACGCTCGCGACGAGGCTGGTCGTCGTGGTCTTGCCGTGCGTGCCGGCGATCGCGATGCCCTGCTTCAGGCGCATCAGCTCCGCGAGCATCACCGCGCGCTGCACGATCGGCACGCCCTGATGACGCGCGGCCAGCACTTCCGGGTTGTCCGAGCGCACGGCCGTCGACACGACGACCGCGTTCGCGCCCGCGATGTTCGCCGCGTCGTGGCCGATCGCGATCCGCGCACCCAGCGCCTCGAGGCGATCGGTCACCGCGTTGCGCGACAGGTCCGAGCCGCTGACCTCGTAGCCGAGGTTGACGAGCACTTCGGCGATGCCGCTCATGCCCGCGCCGCCGATCCCGACGAAATGAATGTGTTTGACGATGTGTTTCATTGCAGTGTTTCCAGGTTCGCGCCGGCCGCCTTCGCGCAGACACGCGCGACTTCGTCGGTGGCCTCGGGCTTCGCGAGCGAGCGCGAACGTTCCGCCATCGCCGCGAGCGATGCCCGCGACTGGCCGCGCAGCCAGTCGGCGAGCAGTTCCGCCGACAGGTCGCGTTGTTGCACCAGCACGGCCGCGCCCGCATCGGCGAGGAACGCCGCGTTGGTCGTCTGGTGATCGTCGACCGCGTACGGGAACGGCACGAACAGCGCCGCCACGCCCACCGCCGCGATCTCCGACACCGTCATCGCGCCCGACCGGCAGATCACCAGATCCGCCGCCGCATACGCGGCCGCCATGTCGTCGATGAACGGCACGAGCCGCACGTCTTCGCCGGCCGCGAAACCGGCCGCTTCGTAATTCGTCTTCAGTGCCTCGATATGCTTCACGCCGGCCTGGTGCACGACGCGCGGGCGCTCGCCCGGCGCCAGCAGCGCCAGCGCGCGCGGCACGACTTCGTTCAGTGCGGCCGCCCCGAGGCTGCCGCCGACGACCAGCACGTTCAGCGGGCCGCTGCGCGACGCATAGCGTGCTTGGGGCGGCTCGGTGTGCGCAAGTTCCGCGCGAATCGGGTTACCGGTCCATTCCGCGTGCGGCAGCGCGCCGGGGAACGCGACGAGCACGCGCTTCGCGAGTTTCGCGAGCACCTTGTTCGTCAGGCCCGCGATCGAATTCTGTTCATGCAGCACGAGCGGGCGCCCCGACAACGCGGTCATCACGCCCGCCGGGAACGTGATGTAGCCGCCCATCCCGAGCACGACGTCCGGCCGCACGCGGCGCAGCGCGCCGAGGCTCTGCCAGCATGCACGCAGCAGGTTGACCGGCAGCGTCAGCTTGGTCTTCAGGCCCTTGCCGCGCAGCCCGCCGAACCGCACGTACTCCATCGGAATGCCGTGCTTCGGCACGAGCGTCGCTTCCATCCCGGCCGGATTGCCGAGCCATACGACGCGCCAGCCCGCCGCTTCCATCCGGTGCGCGACCGCGAGCCCGGGGAACACGTGGCCCCCGGTGCCGCCTGCCATCACCATCAGCGTGCGTTGCGACGCGGTCATACCTTCCCTCCGCGCATCAGCACCCGGTTCTCGTAATCGACCCGCAGCAACACCGCGAGCGCGACGCAGTTCAGCAGGATGCCGGAGCCGCCGTAGCTCACGAGCGGCAGCGTCAGCCCCTTGGTCGGCAGCAGCCCGAGGTTCACGCCCATGTTGATGAACGTCTGCGCGCCGAACCAGATGCCGATGCCCTTCGCCGTCAGGCCCGCGAACGTGCGGTCGAGCGCGAGCGCCTGGCGGCCGATCTCGAACGCGCGGCGCACGATCCAGTAGAACAGCAGGATCACGACCAGCACGCCGACGAAACCGAGTTCCTCGCCGATCACCGCGAGGATGAAGTCGGTATGCGCTTCCGGCAGGTAATTCAGCTTCTCGACGCTGCCGCCGAGGCCGACGCCGAACCACTCGCCGCGGCCGAACGCGATCAGCGAGTGCGTGAGCTGGTAAGCCTTGCCCTGCGCGTAGCGCTCGTCCCACGGATCGAGATACGCGAAGATCCGCTCGCGACGCCACGGCGACAGCCACACGAGCATCGTGAACGTGCCGACCGCCGTCGCGACGAGGCCGCCGAACAGCTTGCCGTTCACGCCGCCGAGGAACAGCACGCCCATCGCGATCGCGGCGACCACCATGAACGCGCCCATGTCGGGCTCGAGCAGCAGCAGCGCGCCGACCAGGCCGACCGCGAACGCCATCGGCAGGAAGCCCTTCGCGAAGCTCTGCATGTATTCCTGCTTGCGCACCGTGTAGTTCGCCGCGTAGATCGTCACCGCGAGCTTCATGATTTCCGACGGCTGCATGTTCGTGATGCCGAGCGGAATCCAGCGGCGCGCACCGTTCACGCCCTTGCCGACGTGCGGGATCAGCACGATCACGAGGCCGACCAGCGCGATCAGGAAGAGATGCGGCGCGTATTTGTCCCAGGTCGACACCGGCACGCGGAACGCGATCACCGCCGCGATGAACGCGACGGTGAGCGACACGCAGTGGCGCATCAGGAACGCGTAATCGTGATACGACGCGTATTTCGGCGAATCGGGCATCGCGATCGACGCCGAATACACCATCACGACGCCGAGCCCGAGCAGCGCGATCGCGACCCACAGCAGCGAATAGTCGAAATCGAGCATCCGCGAACGGCTCGGGCGCACGCCGTTGACGACGCTTGCGAGGCCGCCCGTCGCGGCGCGCGTGGCCGATGCGACGCGGCCGCCCGCGGCATTGCCGCCGGTGTCGCGCCGGTCGTTGAAACGGGAGACGAGGCGATCGGACCAGCTCATGGCGTCGCTCCTTTGTCGATGGCGATTTCGTCGACCGCCGCGCGGAACACTTCCGCGCGATGGGCGTAGTTCCGGAACATGTCGAGGCTCGCGCACGCGGGCGAAAGCAGCACCGCATCGCCCGGCTCGGCCAGGTCGGCCGCCGCATGCACCGCGCCTTCGAGCGTCGCATGGTCGGCGAGCGGCACGCCCGTTTCGGCGAGCGTGTCGCGGAGCGCCGGCGCGTCGCGGCCGATCAGCATCACCGCGCGGCACCAGCGCGCGACCGGCGCGACCAGCGGCGCGAAATCCTGCCCCTTGCCGTCGCCGCCCGCGATCAGCACGATCTTCTGCGCGAGCCCGTCGAGTGCGGCCACCGTCGCGCCGACGTTCGTACCCTTGCTGTCGTCCACGTAATCCACGTCGTCGATCGTCGCGATCACTTCGACGCGATGCGCTTCGCCGCGATATTCGCGCAGCGCGTGCAGCAGCGGCGCTGCGGCCAAGTCGATCGCACGTACGAGCGCGAACGCAGCCAGCGCGTTCGCCGCGTTGTGCAGCCCGCGGATGCGCAGCGCGTCGGCCGGCATCAGGCGCTTCTGCGCGATGTCGGGCGTATGCGCGTCGCGCTTGCGCCGGCGGGTCGTCGTCGCTTCATCCGGCGCGTCGCGATCGACGGCTTCCACCAGCCAGGCGATGCCGTTGTCGCGCGACAGCCCGTAGTCGCCGTCCTGCGTCGGTTCGTTCAGGCCGAACGTGACCGTGCGCGGCGCGTCGGCTGCCGGCGCGAACTTCATCACGGCCGCGTCATCGCGGTTCAGCACGCGCGTCGTCGTCGCGCCGAAGATCCGGCCCTTTGCCTGCGCATACGCGTCGAAGCTGCCGTGCCAGTCGAGGTGGTCCTGCGTGATGTTGAGGATCGCGGCCGCATCGGGCGCAAACGTGCGCGCGGTCTCGAGCTGGAAGCTCGACAGTTCGAGCACCCATACGTCGGGCAGCGCCGTTTCGTCGATCGCGCTCGCGAGCCGGTCGAGCATCGCCGGGCTGATGTTGCCCGCGACGGCGACCTTCTTGCCCGAGCGCTGGCACAGCAGGCCCGTGAGGCTCGTCGTCGTGGTCTTGCCGTTGGTGCCGGTAATCGCGAGCACCTTCGGCTGGTAGCCGCTCGTGCCGAGCGCGCGCAGCGCCTGCGCGAAGAATTCCAGTTCGCCCCACACCGCGATACCGCGCTCGTTCGCGGCCGCGACCAGCGCCGCGAGTGCCGGCTCCAGCGGCGACAGCCCGGGGCTCAGCCCGACGATCTCGATACCGCCGTCGAGCAGCGCGGGCGTGAACGCGCCGCCGACGAATTCCGCATCGATGCCTTCGGCCTGCAGCGCGGCAAGGTTCGGCGGCGCCTCGCGGGTATCGGCAATGCGCAGCCGGCACCCGTGCCTCGCGCACCATCGCGCGATCGCGAGACCCGATTCCCCGAGCCCCAGTACGAGCACCATCGGCCGTTGCCGATCTCCAAACATCTCGCCAGACATCCTTGTTACCTTTCCTTTACCGCAGCTTGAGGGTGGTCAGACCGAACAGGCACAGCATCAGCGTGATGATCCAGAAACGCACGACCACCTGCGTTTCCTTCCAGCCGGACAATTCGAAATGGTGATGCAGTGGCGCCATCTTCAGCAGGCGCCGCCCTTCGCCGTAACGCTTCTTCGTGTACTTGAACCACGAAACCTGCAGCATCACCGACAGCGTTTCCGCGACGAAGATGCCGCCCATGATGAACAGCACGATTTCCTGGCGCACGATCACCGCGACCGTGCCGAGCGCGCCGCCCAACGCCAGCGCGCCGACGTCGCCCATGAACACCTGCGCGGGGTGCGTGTTGTACCAGAGGAACGCGAGCCCTGCCCCGCCCATCGCAGAACAGAAGATCAGCAGTTCGCCCGCGCCCGGGATGTGCGGGAACAGCAGGTATTTTGAATAGACCGCGCTGCCCATCACGTACGCGAACACACCGAGCGACGCGCCGACCAGCACGACCGGCATGATCACGAGGCCATCGAGGCCGTCGGTCAGGTTCACCGCGTTGCTCGCGCCGACGATCACGAAGTAGGTCAGCACGATGAAGCCCCAGACGCCGAGCGGGTAGCTGATCGACTTCAGGAACGGCAGCATCAGGTCGGCGCGTGCCGGCAACCCCATCGACAGGCCGCTCCTCACCCACGCCATGAACAGGTCGAACACGCGCACGTTGTTCGCCTCGGACACGCTGAACGCGAGATAGACGGCCGCGAACAGCCCGATCACCGACTGCCAGAAATACTTCTCGCGCGACGACATCCCGCGCGGGTCCTTGTGGACGACCTTGCGGTAATCGTCGACCCAGCCGATCACGCCGAAACCGAACGTGACGAGCATCACGATCCAGATGAAACGGTTCGTCAGGTCGCCCCACAGCAGCGTCGCGACCGCGATGCCGATCAGGATCAGCACGCCGCCCATCGTCGGCGTGCCGGACTTGACGAGGTGGGTCTGCGGGCCGTCCTTGCGCACGGCCTGCCCGACCTTCATTTGCGTCAGCTTGCGGATCACCCACGGTCCGCACACGAGCCCGATCCCGAGCGCGGTGATGGTGGCCATCACCGCACGGAACGTGAGGTACGTGAACAAGCGCAAAAAGCTTGCGTCACCTTGCAGCCATTGCGCCAGCGCCAGCAGCATGCTTCCTTCCTTCTACTCAGTGTGCGGCGGGCACGGTGCCCGCCGCGGGTTGGTTCGTCAGCGCGTCGACCACGCGCTCCATCTTCATGTACCGCGAGCCCTTCACGAGCACCGTCGCCTGCGCGCCGTAACCGGCCGCGAGCAGCGCCGCCACGAGCGCGCCGACGTCATCGAAATGACGCGCCGTGTCGCCGTATGCGGTGCACGCGTCGCGCGATGCGTCGCCGAGCGCGAACAGCGCGTCGATCCCGCGTTCGCGCGCGTACGCGCCGATCTCGCGATGGAATGCCGGCCCTTCGTCGCCCACTTCGCCCATGTCGCCGATCACCAGCACGCGCGGCGCCGGATGCGCGGCGAGCACGTCGATCGCCGCACGCATCGAATCGGGGTTCGCGTTGTATGTATCGTCGACGACCGTCGCGCCCGCGAGGCTGCCGACGCTCGCCTGCTTCACCTGCAGCCGGCCCTTGACCGGTTCGAACGATTCGAGCCCCTGCCGGATCGCCGACAGCGCGACGCCGGCGCCCAGCGCCGCAGCCGTCGCGGCCAGCGCGTTACGCGCGTTGTGCTCGCCGAGCGCACGCAGCCGCACCGTGACGGCGCCGACCGGCGTGTCGATCGCGAGTTCGCCTCCGTGCACGCGGCCGACGACCTGCGCGGCGTTCTGCCGTTCGGCGTCGTGCAGCGCGAAATCGAGGATCCGGTTGCCGGTCGCCGCGACGCGCCAGATGCCCGCGTACGCGTCGTCGGCCGGGAACACCGCGACGCCGTCCGGCGGCAGCGCGTGAATCACGGCCGCGTGTTCGAGCGCGACGGCCTCGACCGTCGCCATGAATTCCTGGTGCTCGCGCTGCGCGTTGTTGACCAGCGCGACCGTCGGCGCGGTGAGGCGCGCGAGGACGTCGGTTTCGCCCGGGTGGTTCATGCCGATCTCGATCACCGCGAGACGATGCGCGGCCGACAGGCGCAGCAGCGTCAGCGGCAGGCCGACATCGTTGTTCAGGTTGCCGGCCGTCGCGAGCCGCGCGTCGGTGCCGACCGCCGCCGCGAAGATCGACGCGATCATTTCCTTGACGGTCGTCTTGCCGTTGCTGCCCGTCACCGCGACGAGCGGCAGCGGGAATCGTTTGCGCCAGCCATGCGCGAGGGCGCCGAGCGCGGCACGCGTTTCGCCGCCTTCGATCATCGGCAGCGCGACGCCCGCCGGCGCATGCGCGACGAGCGCGGCGGCAGCCCCGCGCGCGGCGACGTCGCCGAGGAAGTCGTGCGCGTCGAAGCGCTCGCCCTTCAGCGCGACGAACAGGTCGCCCGGGCCGGCCGTGCGGCTATCGGTCGACACGCGGTCGAACGTGACGCCCGCGTCGCCGCGGACGGTGGCGCCGGGAATCAGGCGGGCGGCTTCGCCGAGACTGAGCATCGTCATTCGGCGCCTCCCTTGCCGTGCGTCGCGCGCGCTGCGAGCGCGAGCCGCGCGTGATCCTGGTCGGAGAACGCGCGCTTCTTGCCCATGATTTCCTGCGTGGCCTCGTGGCCCTTGCCGGCCAGCACGACGACATCCTCGCGTACGGCGCCGCGCACCGCCTGCAGGATCGCGCTCGCGCGATCCTCGATACGGCGTGCGCGATCGGGCGCGGTCATGCCCGCGACGACCTGATCGAGGATGTGCTGCGGATCTTCGCTGCGCGGGTTGTCGCTCGTGACGACGACTTCGTCGGCGAGCCGCTCCGCGATCGCGCCCATCAGCGGACGCTTCGTCGCATCGCGATCGCCGCCGCAGCCGAACATGCAGACGAGCCGGCCGCCGCGTGCCGCGGCGATCGGGCGCAGCGCGTCGAGCGTCTTTTCGAGCGCGTCGGGCGTATGCGCGTAGTCGATCACGACGAGCGGTTCGTCGTTCTGCAGCCGGCCGCCGAGCCGCTGCATCCGGCCGTTGACCGACTCGAGCCGTTCGATCTCGGCGAGGGCCGCCGCGAACGGCACGTCGGCCGCGAGCAGCGAGCCGAGCACGGCGAGCAGGTTGCTGACGTTGAACGTGCCGAGCGTGCCGACCTCGACGTCCGCGTCGCCCCACGACGAATGCAGGCGGAAGGCGGTACCCGTCGCGGTCGCGCGCACGTCGAGCGCGACCAGTTCGCGATCGGCGTCGGGCGCCGGTGCATCGCCGATCCCGTACCCGATCGTGCGTACGCGGCCGGCCAGCTTCTCGAGCAGGCGGCGGCCTGCTGCATCGTCGCGATTGATCACCGCCGTGCGCAGGCCGCGCCACGCGAACAGCTTCGCCTTCGCGCCCTCGTACGCGTCGAACGTGCCGTGATAGTCGAGGTGATCCTGCGTGAGGTTCGTGAACACCGCGATGTCGAACGCCGTCCCGTTCACACGCCCCTGGTGCAGCGCGTGCGACGATACCTCCATCGCCACGGCCTGCGCGCCCGCGTCGCGCAATTGCGCGAGGCTGCGCTGAAGCTGCGGCGCGTCGGGCGTCGTGAAGCCGGTCGGCACGAGCTGGCCGGGCATCCCGCTGCCGAGCGTGCCGATCACCGCGCACGGCTGGTGCAGCGCCGTCAGCGCGGCGGCGATCCACTGCGTGCACGACGTCTTGCCGTTCGTGCCCGTGACACCGACCGCGAGCAGGCTGTCGCTCGGATCGCCGTACCAGCCACTGGCGATCTCGCCGGCGAGCTGGTCGAGCGCCGGCACCGCGAGCGCAACGGGTACGGTCGGCGCGGCCGGTGCGTGGGCCAGCCCTTCCGGCTGATACAGCACGGCGGCCGCACCACGTGCGACGGCATCGGCCATGAAAGCGCGGTTATCTGCCCCGTCGACCGCATACGCGACGAACACGTCGCCAGCCTTGAGGCTGCGCGTGTCGGCATGCAGTTGCGCCGCGGGGGCCACATGCTGACGCAGCCACGCGAGCGCGGCTGCGATCTGCTGATGCGCCGGATGGGAACTGCGGGCGGCGCTCATCGAACAACTCCTGGTGAATTACGCGTCGTGCTGGACACGATCATATGCTTCGCACCGCCACCTGCGGCCAGCTTTTGCGGGCCCTTTGCGGCAGCGGATTCCGGCGAATCGTCGGACACGACGAGCTGCTTGATTGGCATGTTCGGCGGGACGTTCAGCGCACGCATCGTGTCGCCGGCGATCGCCGAGAATACGGGGCCGGACACCTGGCCACCGAAGTGGCTGCCGGCGGTCGGCTCGTCGACCGACACCGCGACGACGATGCGCGGATTCGGCATCGGCGCCATCCCGACGAACGACGCGCGGTACTTGCGCGTGTAGCCGTGACCTTCGTGCTTGTATGCGGTACCGCTCTTGCCGCCGACGCGGTAGCCCGGCACGGCCGCATCCGGCGACGTGCCGCCCGGCGCGACCACCGTCTCGAGCATCGCCCGCACTTCGCGCGCGGTGGTCGGGTTGAACACCTGCGTGCCCGCGATCGGCTGATTGGGGTCGGTCTTGAAAATGGTCACGGGCATCAGCTCGCCGTCGTGCGCGATCGCCGTGTACGCCCGTGCGAGCTGGAACAGCGACACCGACAGGCCGTAGCCGTACGACATCGTGGCCTGCTCGATGCGGCGCCAGCTCTTCCACGGACGCAGACGGCCGGCCACCGCGCCCGGGAACCCGACCTTCGGCGCCTGGCCGAGGCCGATGCTCGTATACATATTCCACATTTCCTCGGGCCGCATCGTCATCGCGATCTTCGTCGCGCCGATGTTGCTCGACTTCTGGATCACGCCGCCGACCGTCAGCGTGCCGAAACCCGCGTCGTCGGTGATTGGCGCGCCGTCGAGCACGAAATGCCCGTTGCCCGTCTCGACGAGCGTATTCGGCGTCACGCGGTGCAGATCGAGCGCGAGCGATACCGTAAACGGCTTCATGATCGAGCCCGGCTCGAACACGTCGGTCATGATCCGGTTGCGCAACTGCTCGCCCGTCATGCGCGAACGGTCGTTCGGGTTGTACGTCGGGTAGTTGACGAGCGCGAGCACTTCGCCGGTACGCACGTCGACGACCATCGCCGCACCGGCCTTCGCCTTGAACTTCTCGACGGCGGCCTTCAGGTTCGCGTACGCGATGTACTGGATCTTGCTGTCGATCGACAGGTCGACGTCGGCGCCGTTGTGCGGCGGGATCTGCTCGGCGACGTCCTCGACGATGTGCCCCATCCGGTCCTTGATCACGCGACGCATGCCCGACGTGCCGGACAGCATCTTCTGGTCACCCAGTTCGACGCCTTCCTGCCCTTCGTCCTCGACGTTCGTGAAGCCGATCAGGTGAGCGGTGATCTCGCCTTCCGGATAGAAGCGCTTGTATTCGTTGCGCTGATAGATGCCGGGAATGTCGAGCGCGGCGACCTTGTCGGCGACGTCGATCGGCACCTGGCGCTTCACGTAGACGAAACCCTTGTCTTGCGACAGCTTCACGCGCAGTTCCTTCGACGTCATGCCGAGGAGCTTGCCGAGCTGGTTGATCTTGTCGGCATCGAGATCGTCGGGCACCGCGTCCGGAATCGCCCAGATCGCGCGCACCGGCAGGCTCGTCGCGAGCACGAGCCCGTTACGGTCGAGGATCTTGCCGCGCGTGGCCGGCAGCTCGAGCGTGCGCTGGTAGCGGCTTTCGCCCTGCTTCTGATAGAACGCGTTGCCGGGCCCCTGGATCCAGAACGCCCGACCGGCCAGCGCGACGAACGCCATGAACAGCAGGAACACGACGAGCTTCGAGCGCCACATCGGCAAATGAACGCCCAGCACGGGGCTCGACGAGAACTTCACGTTCTGGCGCTTCGGGGACGGCTTCATCGCGCGCCCCCCCTGCCCTTGCCGGCCGTATCGGCCGATGCCGCGATCGGCGCGTCGATCGCCTTCGCGGCGCCCGGCGGCAGCGTCAGGTATTGCGTGCGGCCGGTCGAGATCGGCTGCATTTTCAGCGAATCGTTCGCGAGCTGCTCGATGCGCGACGTCTTCGACAGCGCGCTCTGCTGATATTGAAGCTGCGCGTAGTCCTGCTGGAGCTGACGCTCCTGCGACTGCGCGCGCTGCAACTGGATGAAGATCTGGCGCTGCTGGTTCGTCGAATTGACGACCGACAGCGCGCAACCCATCACGATGATCAGCAGGAAGATGTTGAGGCGGCTCATGGCGTGACGCGCT
Organism: Burkholderia sp. BCC0397; assembly: GCF_902832865.1. Classification (NCBI taxonomy): domain Bacteria; kingdom Pseudomonadati; phylum Pseudomonadota; class Betaproteobacteria; order Burkholderiales; family Burkholderiaceae; genus Burkholderia; species Burkholderia sp. BCC0397. The sequence goes on from NZ_CADFDL010000003.1 coordinate 859,880, forward strand.
CCGCGATGCGCATCACGGCCGAGCGGGCGCGCGGATTCGCGGCGACTTCCGCTTCGCTCGGAAACTGGCGGCTGATGATCTTGAGCGGCGGGCTCGGGAGGTCGACGGCGCGGATCGGCAGGCGACGATCGACCGCAGGCGCACTCGCGTGCGCCTGCATGAATCGCTTGACGATCCGGTCCTCGAGTGAATGAAAGCTGATGACCACCAGCCGCCCCCCTTGCTCCAGCAGCGACAGTGCCGCGCCTAGTACGACTTGCAGGTCCGCAAGCTCTTGATTGACGTGAATCCGTATAGCCTGAAAGGTGCGGGTTGCCGGATCCTTGCCCTTCTCACGGGTTTTGACGACGTGACCCACGATTTGGGCAAGCTCGCCCGTGGTGTCGAGAGGCCCAAGACGGTCGGACTCTGCCCGGCGAGCAACAAGCGCCTTTGCAATCTGAAAAGCAAACCGTTCTTCCCCATAATCCCGTATCACCTCCGTCAATTCCTGCACCGAAGCCCGCGCGAGCCATTCGGCCGCCGACTCGCCACGCGTCGGATCCATTCGCATGTCCAGCGGACCATCGGCGCGGAAGCTGAAGCCGCGCGCCGGATCGTCCACCTGCGGCGAGGACACGCCCAGGTCCAGCAACACCCCCGACACCTTCTCGATGCCGCGCGCCGCAAGCGCGTCGCGCATCGATGCAAAGCTGTCATGCACGATCGAGAAGCGCGCATCCTCGATGCCCTGCGCCGTCTCGATCGCCCTCGGATCCTTGTCGAACGCGATCAGCCGCCCGGCCGACGCCAGCCGCGCGAGCACCGCGCGGCTGTGGCCGCCGCGCCCGAACGTGCCGTCGACATACACGCCGTCCGGCCGCGTCACGAGCGACTCGACCGCTTCATCCAACAGCACCGTCCGATGCCGCAATTCATTTCCCATCGCGGGCGTCTCCGTCACCGCAATCAGAACGTGAAATTCTTCAGCGCGTCGGGCATGCCCTGCGCCATCGCTGCCTGCTCCTTCGCGTTGTAGGTCTGCGAATCCCACAGCTCGAAGTGACTACCCATTCCCAACAACATGACTTCCTTTTCCAGTCCGGCTGCCATGCGCAGCTCGGGCGATACAAGAATCCGGCCCGCGCTGTCGAGATCGACATCCATCGCATTGCCGAGAAAAATTCGCCGCCACCAGTGCGCGTCCATCGGCAGCGCGGCGATCTTGGCGCGGAACACTTCCCATTCGGGGCGCGGAAACAGCAACAGGCAGCCGTCCGGGTGCTTGGTCACAGTCACCCGTCCTTCTGCCTGTCCTTGCAGCGCTTCGCGATAGCGAGCCGGCACCGACATCCGCCCTTTCGCATCGAGCGTCAGCGCCGACGCCCCTTGGAACACTTTCCGCTCTCCCGTTCAGGGCACCGAAGCACCCGCTCAATGCTGAGAATTTAGCCGGAACAGCCTGCTAAATCACACAAAAATACACTTTCTCACACTGTCTCCCACTTTAGAGGAAGGGTGTGGCACGGTCAAGGGAGCGGCCCGCTTTTTTGACGAATTTTGTTAGTTAGAACAAGGACTTACGCGCACATGCTCATACGGCCCCTCATTCTAAAAACCGTTATAAATGAATGAGCTAGTGCAACTTGTGAAGGTGATACGTGAGAAAGATGGGCCAGACGGGCGTACGGACGGGGCTTTCGGGGGCGGGAAAACGAGGAGTGAGCGGGCGGTATCGGGGGCGGCGAACCGGGGCGGCGTCCCACGCCACCCCGGCGCAAATCTCAGAGATAGTACGCAGTGCTCGTCATGACTTTCGACGCGGCACGCATCAGCATCCGTGCAGGCAGCGGCAGCTCGATTCCGCCGGCGTCGGTCGCGGCCTTGCCGTGCTTCACCTCGTCGATCCGCATCTGGTCGACGATCGCGCGCGACGCGGTGTCGGTCGCCGGCAGCTCGGACATGTGGCCTTCGAGGTGGTTCTCGACCTGCCGCTCCGTCTCGGCCATGAAGCCGAGGCTGACCTTGTCGCCGAGCGTGCCGGCCGCCACGCCGATCGCGAGCGCGCCGGCATACCACAGCGGGTTCAGCAGGCTCGGGCGCGAGTCGAGTTCCTTCAGGCGGTGCGCGGTCCACGCGAGGTGATCCTCCTCCTCGCGCGCGGCCTCCTCGAACATCGCCTTCGCCGACGCCGTGCGCGCGGTGAGCTTCTGCGCCTGGTAGAGCGCCTGCGCACAGACCTCGCCGACGTGATTCACGCGCATCAGGCCGGCCGCGTGCGTGCGCTCGGCGGGCGTCAGTTCGACGTCCGGCGTATCGGCCGGCACGGGCACCGGCCGGCTCATCCGGCTAATGCCGGTCAGCGATCGCAGGCCACGATCGAATTCGCTGATCAGTTCATCCAACACCATCCTGTTCTCCTGGCTGCAGGTGCCGCTGCGCGCGGCAAGGGCACGAGTCCGCTGCGTAACCGACTTGATTATTCAGCGGAAATTGCGGTTAACCCGTGATTTTAACCATTGTTGCATAAAGGAAACATGGCGGCGTTGAGCTGCAGCATTTCGCTTTGTGGCAAAAACCGGCTTTGCTACATTACGTGCGACTTCTTGCGAAGTTGAAGGGGCCCGTCAACAGAACATAACTATCCGCCCCGCCAAAAAAATTCAGTGATTCTTGGAGATCCGTTAATGAAAAAGTCGCTTCTCGCGCTCGTCGCGCTGGGCGCGTTCGCTGGCGCTGCCCAGGCGCAAAGCAGCGTGACGCTTTACGGCATCATCGATGAAGGCTTCCTCTTCAACAACAACGCGGGCGGCAAGCACCTGTACGGCCTGGCCAGCGGCGTGATGCAAGGCAGCCGCTTCGGCCTGCGCGGCACCGAGGACCTCGGTGGCGGCCTGAAGGCGATCTTCACCCTCGAAAACGGTTTCGACGTGAACAGCGGCAGGCTCGGCCAGGGCGGCCTGATGTTCGGTCGTCAGGCTTACGTCGGCCTGTCGAGCCCGTACGGTACGGTCACGCTGGGTCGTCAGTACGACTCCGTCGTCGACTTCGTCGGCCCGCTCGAGGCAGGCGACCAGTGGGGCGGCTACATCGCCGCTCACCCGGGCGACCTCGACAACTTCAACAACGCGTATCGCGTGAACAACGCGGTCAAGTTCACGAGCGCGAACTACGGCGGCCTCACGTTTGGCGGCTTGTACAGCTTCGGCGGTCAAGCAGGCCAGTTCTCGAAGAACCAGGTCTGGTCGCTCGGCGCAGGCTACAACAACGGCCCGCTCGTCCTCGGCGTCGGTTACTTGAACGCACGTACGCCGAACCAGTTCGGCGGCATGTTCAACAACGGGTCGGCATCGTCGTCGGTCTCGTCGCCGGTCTACGGCGCGTACGCGAACAACGCGAACACGTACCAGGTCATCGGTGCGGGCGGTGCGTACACGTTCGGCGCAGCGACGATCGGCGCGACGTACTCGAACACGAAGTTCAAGGGCTTCTCGGCAGGCCCGTTCGTGAACCAGACCGCGACGTTCAACAACGGCGAAATCAACTTCAAGTACCAGTTGACCCCCGCGTTGATCCTCGGCGCGGCGTACGACTACACGCAAGGCAGCAAGATCGACGGCAACTCGGCAGCCAAGTACCACCAGGGCTCGCTGGGCGTCGACTACTTCCTGTCGAAGCGCACCGACGTCTACGCGATCGGCGTGTACCAGCACGCATCGGGCAACGTGCTCGATTCGAACGGCAACGTCCTGAAGGCAACGGCAGCGATCAACGGTCTGGCCGGGTCGAGCACCAGCAACCAGGTCGCGGCACGCGTCGGTATCCGTCACAAGTTCTAATCAGCTTGCCTGACAAGCCGCAGCATATTGAAGGCGCCTTCGGGCGCCTTTTTCTTTTCTGGTGGAGCGGGGATGTTGGCGGGTGGTGGGTCGGCGGGTCGGCGGGTCGGCGGGTGGCAGTAGACGCGCGTCGCCTGTGCCGTCCCGAGTCGTCAACTCGAACAAGGCTTGCCGCCGCCTCCCGCACGAAACAAGCGCTTCCGATCATCCACCCGCAGCCGTAAACAAAAAACCCGGCACGGGCCGGGCTTTTCGTTCAACCGTATCGTTGCGCGCGTTACGCGCGTCCGTCGCGCAGTTCGCGCCGCAGGATCTTGCCGACGTTCGTCTTCGGCAACTCCGTGCGGAACTCGACCAGCTTCGGCCGCTTGTACCCGGTGAGCCGCTCCTTGCAGTAAGCAAGGATGTCCTTGTCGGTCAGCGCCGGATCCTTTTTCACGACGAACAGCTTCACGGCTTCGCCGGAATGCTCGTCCGGCACGCCGACCGCCGCCACCTCGAACACGCCCGGATGCGACGCCACCACGTCCTCGACTTCATTCGGATACACGTTGAAGCCGGACACGAGAATCATGTCCTTCTTGCGATCGACGATCTTCACGTAGCCGCGCGCATCCATCACGCCGACGTCACCCGTCTTGAAGAAGCCGTCCGCGAACATGACCTTTGCGGTCTCGTCCGGCCGGTTCCAGTAGCCGGCCATCACCTGCGGCCCGCGGATGCAGATCTCGCCGGGCTCGCCGAGCGCGACGTCGTTGCCGGCATCGTCGCGGATCGCGACTTCGGTCGACGGCAGCGGCAAGCCGATCGTGCCGCTGTATTCGGTCGCCGTCACCGGGTTGCAGGTCGCCACCGGCGACGTTTCGGACAGCCCGTATCCTTCGATGATCGCGGAACCGGTCTTTTCATACCACCGCTTCGCGACGCCTTCCTGGATCGCCATGCCGCCGCCGTTGGCGATCACGAGCTTCGACAGGTCGAGCTGACCGAATTCGGGATGGTTCAGCAGCGCGTTGTACAGCGTGTTGACGGCCGGAATCGTCGAGATCTGGTAGCCCTTCAGTTCCTTGATCATGCCGGCGATGTCGCGCGGGTTCGGGATCAGGATGCCCATGCCGCCCGTGCGCATCGTCAGGAAACCGCAGACGGTCAGCGCGAACACGTGATACAGCGGCAGCGCGACAACCGTCACGAACTGTTTCACCTCCGGGTACTTATCGTGAGCCGGCTGATGCCAGGCGCCGGCCTGCAGCACGTTCGACACGATGTTCCGGTGCAGCAGCGTCGCGCCCTTCGCGACGCCGGTCGTACCGCCCGTGTACTGCAGGAACGCGACGTCGTCGGGGCCGATCTTCTGCGGCTTGAACGCCTGACGCGCGCCTTCCGAGAGCGCGGCCTTGAAGCGCGTGAACGACGGCAGTTGCCACGCAGGCACCATCTTCTTCACGTTGCGCACGACGTAATTGACGAGCCACCCCTTGATGCCCAGCAGGTCGCCCATCGACGCGACGACCACGTGCTTGACGGCCGTATTGGCGATGACGGCCTGCAGCGTCGACGCGAAGTTCTCCAGGATGACGATCGCCTCCGCCCCGCTGTCCTTCAGCTGATGCTCGAGTTCGCGCGGCGTATAGAGCGGGTTGACGTTGACGACGGTGTAGCCGGCGCGCAGGACCGCGGCGATCGCCACCGGGTACTGCAACACGTTCGGCATCATGATCGCGACGCGCGCCCCGCGAGCCAGGCCGCGAGATTGCAGCCACGCGCCGAACTGGCGCGACAGCTTGTCGAGTTCGCCGTACGTGATGCCCTTGCCCATGCAGACGAACGCGGTACGGTCGCGGTACTGCCGGAAACTCTCGTCGAGCAGGTCCGGGACGGACGGATACGGAGAGGAGTCGATTTCGGCTGGAACGCCGGGTGGGTACGATTTCAGCCAAATTTTATCCATACCGCGCGTCTCCTCACAGATTTTCGAATGGTCGTGCTAAAACGCATCGTAACGGCTCCCCCGCCCCGAGACAACAGGGTTAGATGTCCACTTCGAACTTGCGCATCAATTTCGTCTGATCATACGGTGGTATTCGATCAAATGCGCTCAACTTCCACAAGACAATCGTAAAACGTCGCCGAATTGCCCAGATCGGTCAGCGCCTGGCTCGTCACCTCGTTGGCGTTCCTGCCGTCCGGCGACAGTTTCTTCCACCAGATCGACAACCCGACGACGAGTCCGGCACGCGCGCGATCGGTAATTCGCGCGAGCGCCTGCATCGAGCCGCGGTCATTGAAGATGCGGACGACGTCGCCCTCTGCGATGCCGCGCGCGCTGGCGTCGGACGGATGCATGTCGAGGTGCGGCTCGCCTTCCGTCGAACGCAGGCTGTCGACGTTCACGAACGTGCTGTTCAGGAAGTGGCGGGCCGGCGGCGAAATCATCGCCAATGGATAGCGTGCGGCGAGCTCGGGCGCGGCCTCGGCCGATTCGAACGGCGGCAGGTAGTCGGGGACGGGGTCCATGCCCATCTGCTCGAGCCGCGGGCTGTAGAACTCGCACTTGCCGGAGGGCGTGCGGAAACCACCATTCGCGAACGGCGCCTCCGGCAGCTTGAGTTTCAGCCAGCCGGCCCGCTTCAGCGTGTCCCAGTCGCTGTCGAGCGCCGGATCGTCCCAGCGAAGCGCCGCGCGCGCGACCTCTTCGTCGCTGTGATAGAGCGCGGGCTCGTCGAGTCCCATGCTGCGCGCGATCCCGCGAAAGATCTCCGTGTTCGGCCGCGCGTCGCCCACCGGCGGAATCGCCGGCAGGTTCGCCATCACGTAGGTATGGCCGTACGACTTATGGACATCCAGATGTTCGAGCTGCGTGGTCGCCGGCAATACAATGTCGGCGAAATCGACCGTATCTGTCTTGAAGTGCTCGAGAACGACCGTGAACAAATCGTTGCGTGCGAAGCCCGCGGCGACCTTCGACGAGTCGGGCGCAACCGCCACCGGATTCGAGTTGTACACGATCACTGCTTCGACTTTCGGCCCGAACGTCGCGTCGCCCGGATGCAGCAGCGCGTCGCCGATCGCGTTCATGTTGATGATGCGCGGCAGCTTGTGCGGCCAACCCGGCATCAGGTCCGGACGCAGCAGCGCCGCCTGATTGACGGGGGCCGATTCCGACGACGAAAGCAGCAGACCGCCCGCCCGATCGCGCCACGCCCCCGTCAGCGCCGGCAGGCTGGCAATCGCGCGCACGGCATTGCCGCCGCCGCGAACGCGCTGCATGCCGTAGTTGAGGCGGATCGATGCCTTGCGGGTGGCGCCGTAGCGCCGCGCAAGATCGACCAGCTCCGACGCATCGATGCCGCAGATCTGCGCCACGCGTTCCGGCGGATAGGACATTGCGCGCGCCTTGAGCGCGTCGAAGCCGAGCGTATGGTCGGCGATGTAATCGTGATCGAGCAGGTTTTCGGTAATCAGCACATGCATCATGCCGAGCGCAAACGCGCCATCGGTACCGGGCTTCAGTGCGATGTGCTGATGGCATTTCTCCGCGGTCAGCGAACGATACGGGTCGATCGCGACAAGACGCGCGCCACGGCGCTTCGCTTCCTGCGCGCGGGTCCAGAAGTGCAGGCTCGATGCAATCGGATTCGCGCCCCATATCAGAATCAGTTCGCTTTCCTCGAAGTACTCGAGGTGCATGCCGACACTGCCGCCGTACGTGTATCGCAGCCCCGCTGCGCCGGCTGCCGCGCAGATCGCGCGCTCGAGCCGCGAGGCGCCGAGCTTGTGGAAGAAGCGCTGGGCGATGCCCTCGCCTTGCACGAGCCCCATCGTTCCCGCATAGCTGTACGGCACGATCGCTTCCGGCGCGCGCGCGGCGATTTCACCGAGGCGACGTCCGATCTCGTCGAACGCCTCGCTCCAGCTGATCGGCACGAAGCGCCCTTCCCCCTTCGCGCCGACACGCTTGAGCGGGACAGTGAGGCGGTCGGGATGATGAACGCGATCCGCGTATCGGCTGACCTTCGTACACAACACGCCCTGCGTCGGCGGATGGTCGGGATCGCCCGTGACCTTGATTGCCTTGCCGTTCTCGACGGTCACCCGCATTGCGCACGTGTCCGGACAATCATGCGGGCAAACGGCCCGGGCTACCTGGGTGGCGGCGTTCATCGTTTTGAATGCAGAGATGGGGATTCGCAAATTTTACGTGGACACGCCGAATAAAGCGTTCATTTCGCACCGGTTTTGAATCACCTGATCGAAGACGGGACGAGGTGGCGGGCTGCAGGAAGCGGAAAGCTGGTCGCACAATCGCACTTGTCGATACGTTGCGGAGAGCAAATTGCGGTCTTGATCGAAGATACGATCAATAATCGATTGAATCGCTGGAGATGGAGGCGATTGAGGGAATTGGATGCTGCGATTGATTGCGAAAGGAGCAGGCGAGATGCCGGACGGCACAGCCGCAGAGTGCTCGAGGGCTCGGCACTGCGATGGATTGCGTCTGCGGGAAGCCAGCGGACGTAGCCTTGGTGACGCTTCGCCGCATGCTTTTTTGGGCGCCGAAATGCAAAAACCCCCGCCTTGTCGGGCGGGGGTTTCTGGCTTAGGGAGCCTGACGATTACCTACTTTCACACGGGAATCCGCACTATCATCGGCGTAGAGTCGTTTCACGGTCCTGTTCGGGATGGGAAGGGGTGGGACCGACTCGCTATGGTCATCAGGCAAAGGGGGTTGTTCTGCTGGCGTGGCCAACAGAACCAATCTTGGAAGAAGCAGTAATTTAGGTTGTGTGTATCACACACGAGAATCCAACATGTCGCTTTCGATCGCGGCCAGTGCTTGCGCACGGCGCCGATCTACAAGGCAGACTTGTTATAGGATCAAGCCTTACGGGCAATTAGTATCAGTTAGCTGAACGCATTACTGCGCTTACACACCTGACCTATCAACGTCCTGGTCTCGAACGACCCT